>NZ_BAER01000045.1 GCF_000315055.1 Paraglaciecola polaris LMG 21857
GATAGAACGCTTTAAGCGCTTTTACCTGTTCAGCCCTCAAAACTGGGTTAGTTATCATTTCAGTGTTTCTCAGTCTTTTTCTGTGAGGCCAAATTTATAAAGCCTCGTTTCTTTAAGCTGATTTGCTTTTTATCAGCGTTAACTTGCTGAGTCATAATCTTGAAGCCACTCTTCATTTGATTGTTCTTGAGGAAGCTTCTTAGTATGACTAATAGGTACTACTTCACACGTCATTACTTGATTACTTAAAACGCGGTTTGTAGCGCACGCACTTAAATTCCCCGCACTTTCAGACACACGCACTTGTTTTGACACGCACTTTGGATCAGGCTCTAAGGCATTACTGGCTTGGGTTCTAGCGATATGCTTGTCTCCACTGCTTGTCACCAACCGTTGTCCCCGAAGCTTGTCACCATTGCTTGTCCCTAAATTGTCGCTCCCTTGTCGCTGGCTTGTCGCTACGTTGTCACCAAATAACTGCATTAACTTGGTTGTAGAAAGTGCTAAGGGTTGAATTGATTTATTGGCTAACTTACCTCCTGAACTGCTTTGAGCAACAAAATAAACTTGTTGAAGCTTACTCATGGATTTATGCCACTCAGCAAAACGTCTTGGTATATCAAGCGGTGTTTTAATCCAAAGCAAGTAAAGCGCTGAGCGCTCACCAATTCTAAATTGTCCCTCTGGTAATGGCTCACCCGCTCGTTTATTTTTTGTGGTTCTTTGTCGTTTTAGATCTGCGTTAAATACGGCATAGGCATCTTCACCCGTGAGTAAGTCAACGAACCTGATCATGACACCCGGTGAACGTCCGTTGTTATAAATACCGGTTTGATAATATGCGTATGAATAAATTGAGTGCCCCGACTGCATGGCAATCTCTGACATAATTTTACGGCGATTTGCAGCAAGCCAATCCAAAGGGACTGGCTCACCGCTTTTAGGTGTAATGGTGAGTTGGCCTTGAGAGACAGCTAGGCTATCTCCCCGTTTTAACAGGCCATTCGTTAAGCTGCCAGCCATAAGTAATCACCCTAAGCCCGCGACACAATCACTCACTATTGAAAGCTGAGTAACGCTGTCAGATATTCTTTCATGATTGACTAACGAGTCACTGGCTAAGTCACTAACGATGCTTATGCAGGCGCTCAAGTCGTTTAGTGAATGATTGGTCTGTCCACCAGCACTGACCAATAAGTTTGATAAACCAGCAAGCTGTTTAAGGCGTTTACGTTGGTTATCCATTACTGGGAATAAGTCACATTTTTTCATGCTGCTTGCTCCTGGTTATTGTCGTTTGCTGGTGGATTATTCGCAAAATAGTAACGTGCAACACCACTATGGGCTTTGCCAGTATCATCAACATAGGTTTCTAAAACCTTTTGGATATTGTAACCCTGTTGCCTTAGTTCAAAGATGCGCGGTGCGGGGGCCATAATGCCAAGCTTTCTAAATTCAGGGGTGTTGACGGATTGACGCTCATTAATCAGTGCTACAATCTGTAGGCGCTGTGTATTGGCGCTAGTATCTTTTTGATTAAGTAAGGCGCTGCTCTTTTGGTCGGGAGTGGCGTTTTTCATGTTTGCTACTCCTATGCCGCCAAATGTTTAAGTAAGTCGTTAGCGGATTGCTCACGTTGTCTAATCAGCGCTTTAACGATTAGCTTAATATCATCATCTGATTTTCCTGCGGCTCTTGCTGCGAGTATGGTTTGGCATTCATGTTCAAACAGTCCTACAGAGCGTGCGCCAAGATTTATATATCTGGGGAGCAACCCTGCTTTAATTTGCTCAAACTGTGAAGTAGTTGATAAACCAGTAAGCAGTTTGATTTCTGGTTTGCGGATTATTTTTAGTGATTGGTATTGCATGAGATTTACCTCGGTCGATTGTTAGTGTTCGAGGTAAACTTTATGGTTAATATAGATATAGCAGTAGGTTCAAAGGGTAGAACCCAAGGTTGAAATAGTTATAGAAATCCCTTGTAACCCTTTAAAGCAGAAGAGGGAAGGGGTTAACCCCTAGGTTTCTTGGGGTTGTGATTATCGGGCTTGATGATTGTGAAAATAGCATTTGCGATATTGTCAGATGGATTTATCCCTTTCTTTTTAGCCTCTGCTTTTATCCATTCAACAACCGACGCTTTTTTAGGATCTCTAGTTCTATTTTCCGGGAAGTGAACTCTCAAGGTTTCAACTAAAATTTCAAGCCAACCAGTACTATTTTCAATTGGAATCGTTAGTTGATTTTCATCACTAGCCATTTCTTCTTTGAGTGTTTTTGTCGGAGCAGAAGAGCGGGCTGGGTTTAGATATTTTTTTTCGAATAATCTCACTTCTCTGGTAGTAACAATCAACTGATTTTCATGCAATATTAGAAAATTACAATGAGGAAACTTTAGCTCAAATTCGTTCACTTTGAGGTTAGGAGAGAGAATCTGATTTTTAGCTATAAGCTCTCTAACGTTATTAGCAGAGATTGACGCTAACCGGGCATATTCAGATTTTGAGGGAATATCTATATCGTATTTGTGAATATCTAGGTCATTGGCTTCAACATCTATATTTAGGTCGTTTCGAACATTCACTGGTCGCTTAGTAAACTCGATAAACCTCGAAATTGTTTTAGTTTGGCCACCGCAAAACTTGAACCAATAAGGCTCATCGAGTTGAAGTTGTGCAACCCAATCAGTGCAAATTTGTAGTTTACCTAACTCTGCATAATGTAAAATGTCAGCTTTTGTTATTCCGAATTTGTGCCAATGCGCCAATAAACTTTCTAGCCCGAACCAAAGCCGCCCATTTATTTCGCTTTCAAGGTTTGCCTCAGCTTGCTCATTGACAGTTTTTGCTGGTTTCTTATCACGGCCCAACAATTCATGCACCGTATCGACACCGAATTTATCAAAGTACTTTAATATCAATTCCATGAAATACTTTAGGTTATCTCTATTCGCAGGGCTTGATATAGATGTTGATCTGACGAGTTCTGCCAAAAAAATAGTAACGTTTTCTTTATTTTCTAAGTTCTCTATCTTGCTGTGTTTGACCAGCCAGTTTAAAAAGTTCTTCAATTCTATATAAATGTTGTTGGAAAAATTCTCGTTAGATATTGGATTGAGTAAGACGGCAGCTGTCCCGCTAAAGGTTCGGCAATTACCTCTTTCTGTAAGAGTGTAATTCATAACAGAACCGCCAGTATGATCGCCGACGGTGTATAAAATATTAGATAAATCTTGTGAGTTTAAGTAATCGGAGACCGAGTTTGTAATATTAAGATAGCCGGTGACATGAAATATCTTAGTATCGTTACGATAGCTTTTATAAAATTTACTAGGTTCATCAGTATCTATGTCACCAATAGCATTTAACTTATTCGAAAGCGCTTGAATTTTACATGTTTGCCAACTTGGAAAAAACTTTATATCCCCCTCATATTTAAGCATCGTATTAAGATAATGAGTATCAGTTGTGAGTAAATCAGGAACTAGTAGAGATCCTAAACGTAAATCAAAAATAAAATAGCGGCTAGTTGATTCCATATCATCCCTCATGACACCCTAATAAATCACCAAGTCAGGCCAGTAGGGTTCTGGCCTTTCGGGAGCTACCCTAGACTTGGTAAAACTGGTTTAAGCGGCTTTTTTAGCAGGGTTGCTTAACTGGTCGTTTAGCAGATCTAGCGCACGAGCAATTAGGGAGCGCACCCCATAAAAACCATCTAAAGCTGCTTTCTCAATCTTCCTTGATGATGCAAACGTTGATAGGTTCGGAAGTTCTTCATAAAGCTCTGACAGAGAGTTATTAAGCTGCTCTGTTTGCCACTTGCAAAGTAATACCTCTTGTATATCGACGGTTGCTGAATGTGGGAATTGCTCTACCTGATAAAGCTTTTCAAATTTCGATAAACTCTCAGCCATCGCCAGTTCGAAAGTTCTTAGTTTCGTAAAAATTGGGGCTAACTGCTTGTCTTTGTTCTTTTTCACCGACTCATTCAAGCACACTAGAATTGCATGAGCACTTTGCATGTCAAAATAGAAATCTTCGATACGAGTGTCTAACGTTATAGTAGTCATATTGTTTTCCTTTTCGCTGGTGGTTGATTACTGGTTAACTAATCTCAATGTTTGCTTGGCGTTCGCTAAGCTCATGTTGCCCATGGCGGCTTGTTCAATGTGTGTCGACCACCAAACCATCATGACTCTGCGCTGCTCTAGATAAGTTGCCCGGTTATACGCAGCCCTTACCTGATCTCTATCACTGTGAGCGAGCGCTGCTTCGATAACATCTCTGTCAAAACCTTGTTCGTTCAACGTAGTACTGGCTAATGCTCTTAGACCATGAGCCACCAGCCGACCCGTAAAGCCCATACGTTTTAGGGCCATATTCGCAGTTTCTTTATTAGCTGCTCGGTTTGGGTGTTTATAGGACGGGAAAATATTCGCTCTATGAGCGCTGAATGGCTTCATAAGCTCGAGAATTGCTAAGGCTTGATCAGACAAAGGTATGTGATGCTCTTTGTTCATCTTCATACGCTCTGCAGGAATGACCCATAACTTGCGCTCGTAATCTATATCTGACCACATAGCTTGTGCTGCTTCACCGGGGCGAACCATGGTATGTAATTGCCATTCAATCAAACAGCGAGTAGAAAATTTGATACTGGCAAAGTTTATGGCTTTCATCAGTTCAGGTAATTCGTCAGGCGCTAGAGTAGGGTAGTTAACGGCCTTGTTTGCCGGGATGGTTTCTTTAATACCAGCTAGTGGATTGTGATGTACTAGACCAGTATTAACGGCATGGGTCATAACGTTGTACATACGCCTAGCCACTTTACGCGCTATCTCATAGCTATTACGGCCAACGATGTCAGATAAAACCTGTATGGCTTTAGGAGCGGTTATTTGGTCAACGGGTAGTTTGCCTATCCGTGGAAATACATCATTCTCTAATGAGCGCCATATTTTATCTGCCGACGTTTCTTTAACCTTGGTGCGCTTAATCTCCATCCAGCGGGTAGCGACTGCATGAAAGGTGTTGTTGTGCGCATCTTGCTTCTGCTGCTCTGACTCTTCCCTGTGGCTTTTAGGGTCGATACCTTGAGCAAGTAACGCTAAATAGTTTTTTCTGATTTCTCTTGCCTGAGCAAGTGACGTATTGGGATAGGTACCAATACCGATATTGCTGCGCTTTTTCGTAATGGGGTGTGAGTAATTGAATAGCCATGACTTCGTGCCTGTCGGCTTCACCCTGAGCATTAATCCATTGCCGTCAGCAAGATTAAATTCTTTCTCTTTGGGCTTTAGGTTAGCGAGCTGCGTAGGGTTGATTGGTAGCGTTTGGCGAGCCATTTGTAACATCCATTTAGTAACAAAAGCAGTAGTGTTACCAAGAGTGTCACTAAAAATGAGAAAAGAAGCAAACGTTGCCGAACGTTATAGAACGTGAAAGCCAGATACAATAAAGGCCAACGTATGAGGTTGGCCTTTATCGAACTACATAATGGTGCCCGGAGGCGGAATCGAACCACCGACACGAGGATTTTCAATCCTCTGCTCTACCGACTGAGCTATCCGGGCAAATCTGTTAACTTGGCTGGCTTGTGCCTGCTTCGTTGTGGGTGCGTATTAAACGGATTCTCGGCATTCAAGTCAACCACTTTATACGATTTATTTTCGCTTTATGGTTTGTTTGCATAAAAATTGTGCACTGCTGCTCATGTTCTGCACAATTACCAAGAAACACGGCTCAATCTCTTACGCTTTTGGCGGCACGTAACCTTCTATGTCAGGCTCTTTTCCTTCGAACAAATAGGCTTGCATTTGCGTTTCGAGAAAAGATCGAGCGCTTGGCTCCATCATATTCAATTTTTTTTCGTTTATTAGCATGGTTTGTTTCTTTTGCCATTCGGTCCATGCTTCTTTAGAAATATTATCGAATATTTTTTTACCTAGTTCACCTGGATAAAGTTGAAAGTCTAAACCGTCAGCTTCTTTATTTAAGTGCTGGCAAAATACTGTTCTGCTCATGCTAATCCTCGAATTGTCTGTTGAAGGCCAGCGTGTGCTGGCCTCGTTTTTTGCATTCTAACAAATTCATCGCCTTGTGGTAGGGATAGTATTTTGCTGACTAGGACCCAGAGCAACTTTCTTTGGCGCGAAAAAACTGACCTAGGATTATCGCTCCTAGAAAATAAAACAAAACTGGCGCCATTGTTACGCACATCAATGGCAAAAATAGGGGGTCGATCATTGATCTTCCTTATGGGAGCGATCTCCCGCTAGCTTGTACACGACAACAAAAAATAACGGCACGAAGAAGACTGCTAATACGGTGGAAGACAACATGCCGCCAAAGACACCTGTGCCGATAGCGTTTTGACTACCTGAGCCAGCTCCCGAGGCAATAACTAAGGGCGTTACCCCAAGAATGAACGCCATTGAAGTCATGATAATTGGGCGCAAACGTAAACGAGCCGCTTCTACCGTCGCTTCAATTAAACTTTTGCCTTGTTCGCGTAGGGTTTTAGCGAACTCCACGATGAGGATAGCGTTCTTCGCCGCTAAGCCAATAGTGGTCAATAACCCCACTTGGAAGTATACGTCATTGGACAAACCTCGACTCATGGTGAAAATCACTGCACCTAAAACACCAAGAGGCACGACCAATATGACTGCAGCTGGAATACTCCAACTCTCATATAGGGCTGCCAAACATAGAAATACAATCAGGATCGACAAACTATAAAGCAAGGGTGTTTGCGCGCCTGATTCTTGTTCTTGTAATGACAACCCAGACCATTGATAACCAAACCCATTAGGCAATTTACCGACCAGTTCAACCATGGCTTGCATGGCGTCACCTGAGCTTAATCCTGGGGCTGCTTGTCCCAGTATTTGCACGGACGGTACGCCATTGTATCGTTCGAGTTTAGGTGCGCCTGAGGTCCATTTGAAGCTGCTAAACGCATCCATAGGTACCATTTCACCTTGGTTATTACGCACGTACCAATCGTTGATATCGTCGGGCATCATGCGATAAGGCGCGTCGGCTTGCACATAAACACGTTTTACTCTGCCATTGTCGACAAAGTCGTTAACATAATTTGATGCCCAAGCTGTGGTGAATGTTTGATTTATATCATCTAATGACAAGCCCATCGTCATGGCTTTTTGCTGATCAATATCGACCTTGAATTGAGCCGTATCATCTTGTCCGTTAGGGCGCACACCCACTAGGCGTGAGTCTTGAGCTGCCATGCCGAGCAGTTGATTACGTGCCGCCATTAGTGCTTCGTGACCTTGCCCTGTGAGGTCTTGTAATTGGAAGTCAAATCCGGTGGCATTGCCTAATTCGGGAATAGATGGCGGAATAAAGGCAAACACCATGGCTTCTTTTAATTGTGAAAATGCACCCATTGCGCGTCCCGCTATTTGCTGAACATGTTGCTCTGGTGCTGTGCGTTGGTCCCAGTCGGTTAACTTGACGAATGCCATACCATTATTTTGTCCATTGCCGCTAAAGCTAAAGCCGATAACAGAAAAAACTGACTCAACGTTGTCGCTCTCTTGTTCCAAAAAGTACTTTTCAACTTCATCCATGACCAATGCTGAGCGCTCTTGAGAAGCGCCTTGAGGCAACTGTAGTTGGGTAAACATGATCCCTTGGTCTTCATCAGGTAAAAACGAGGTAGGCAAACGGGTAAACAAAAAGACTAAGCCGAGTACCAGCACAAGATAAATAAGCAAAAAGCGCCCTGAGCGCCGAATCACGCGTTCTACGCCTGACGTATAACGTGCAGTGGTGGCATCAAACTTACGGTTAAACCAAGCAAAAAAACCGTTTTGTGGTTTTTGTTGTCTGTCTACGGGTTTTAGCATAGTGGCGCACAGGGCAGGGGTTAACACCAAGGCGACCACAACGGATAACACCATGGCTGATACGATAGTTACGGAAAACTGACGGTAAATTACCCCTGTCGAACCGCCAAAGAAAGCCATGGGAATAAACACAGCAGATAACACCATGGCGATCCCAATGAGGGCCCCTGTGATTTGCTTCATCGACTTCTTGGTCGCTTCTTTTGGCGATAGATGTTCTTCATGCATCACCCGCTCGACGTTTTCCACCACGACAATTGCATCATCCACTAATAGCCCTATGGCCAGTACCATAGCGAACATGGTTAAGGTATTGATTGAATAACCAAAAGCCGACAAGATGGCGAAAGTACCGAGCGGAACAACTGGAACCGCAATCGTTGGAATGAGCGTGGCCCGAAAATTCTGCAAAAACAACCACATAACTAGAAACACTAAAACAATTGCTTCGGCTAAAGTCTGTACCACCGACATAATCGAAAGTTTTACAAACGGTGTGGTGTCAAATGGATAAACGGCTTTTAGTCCCGCGGGAAATTGCACTTCTAACTCTTGCATACGCGCACGTATCGCATCAGCAGTACTTAGCGCATTAGCGCCAGAAGCGAGGCTGATCGCCATCCCGGCTGCGGGTTTATTGTTGTATTCAGCAGAGACTTGATAGTTATCACCTCCTAACTCAACACGCGCCACATCAGCTAAACGTACTGTTGAACCGTCTTCTTCTACTCTAAGCAGAATATCGCTGAACTCCTGGGGGGTTTCCAAGCCTGTTTGCACTATGATACTGGCGCTTATTTGCTGACCCAGTACGGCTGGTGCGCCGCCGAGTTCACCTGCGGCGATTTGCGAGTTTTGCGTGCGAATAGCCGCCACAACATCACTGACGGTAAAACCAAATTGTGTCAGTTTGTTTGGGTCTAACCAAACACGCATGGCGTATTGTGACCCAAAAAATTGAATTTGGCCCACACCGTTTACTCGGCTCAATTGATCTTGAATATTGGCTGCAACAAAGTCTGAAACGTCGTTTCTGTCTAGACGATCATTGTCTGAATAAAAGCCGACCACCATTAAAAACCCGGAGGATGACTTGGTGACTTTAACCCCGCTCTGTTGTACCTGCTGGGGCAGCAACGTCATGGCGGACTGCATCTTATTTTGCACTTGAACTTGAGCAATATCGGGATCGGTGCCCGCATTAAAAGTCACAGTGATCGAGGCATTACCGCTGGAGTCACTGTTTGAATTAATATACTTAACGTTATCAATCCCTGTCAGGCTCTGCTCGATAACTTGCACCACCGTATCTTGTACCACCTGTGCGGATGCGCCTGTATAAGAGGCATTTACAGTAACAGAAGGTAAGGCCACATTAGGATATTGAGCAATGGGCAATTGAAATATTGACAGTAGCCCAGCCAACATAATCAAAATGGCAATAACCCACGCTAGAATGGGGCGTTCAATGAATATTTTAGCCATGTCTTACCCCGCTTTTTTTTGATTAATTAACTGGGGGACAACACTCATTTGTGGCGCAATTTTTTGTAAACCGGATACCACAACATGCTCTTTTTCGTTTAATCCGGAAAGAATCAGCCAATTTTGACCGATTGCGCGATCAAGTTTTATCAGGCGTTGTGCGACCTTATCGTCTGGCCCTACTACAAAGACAAAAGCGCTACCATCATGGTTAAATTGTACGGCTTTTTGCGGCACAAGCACCGCGTTCTCGCGTTTGGCTTGAGTCAGCTCTACCCGAGCGAACATGCCAGGCAATAAGGCGAATTCTGGATTGGGGAACTCCGTCCGCAAGGTGACTGAGTCAGTGCTGGCGTTGGCCTGCACTTCGCTAAATTTCAGCTGGCCTTGATGTGCGTACTGTTGGCCATTTTCAAAGAACAAAGTAGCTGATTGCTCAACCTTTACTAGTTCACCGCTGGCGATACGTGATTGAATATCGCGTAATTGGGTATTGGAAATTGGCATATCAAAATAGATAGGGTCAAGTTGAGTAATGGTAGCCATGGCATTGCTTTGCTGGGCCGCTACCAGCGCGCCTTCCGTCACGTTCGATTTACCGATTCGACCGGAAATGGGGGCCAATACTTTGGTGTATTCTAAATCCACTTTGGCTTTATGTACCGCTGCCTTTCGAATACCCATTTCAGCTTCAAAGGCTGAACTGTCCGCTTCAATTTGTTCTAATGACTGCTCACTAACAGCGTTGGTTTTAATCAGCGATTTATAGCGTTTTAATTGCGCTTCTGCGTTTTTAACGCTGGCTTGTGTGCGGTTTAAATCTGCTAGTGCTGATTGGTAGTTAGCTTGGTATATAGCATCATCAATTTGATACAAGGTATCACCAGCGTCAACCACGGAGCCCTCTTCGAAATGGCGCTTCACTATTACGCCTGATACCTGAGGACGCACCTGAGCTTCGCGAGAAGCCACGGCTCTGGCTGGTAGGGTTTTGGTGAACAATACATCCTGTGCACTGACTTCAACCACATCGACCTGTTGTGCAGGTCGTTCAGCTTGGTCTTGTGCCTGTCCTTCGCCACAGCCTGTCATGAGCAACGTCACGCCTAAGGTGATAAATAAACTAAACGATTGCCCCAAACACGACATGTAACACTCCTTTTTGCGATACAGATAGCCAGAAATAGATCTGATGACCCATACGGTAGTTGATTAATAATATTCACGAAGTTTAACATACATTCGTGCATGTTTATTATTTTACGAGTAGTATTACGTGCAATTCAACTGTTATTTTAAAACAAACGTACTTTGTTACCAATTAGGTATTAGGTCGGTTTCTGTTGTATGAAATATGAGGATTTACATGGTACGTAAAACCAAAGAAGACGCGCAAGCTACGCGAGACATCTTACTCGATAGTGCGGAACAGGTTTTCTATAACAAAGGTTTCGCCCGCACAACCTTAATGGATGTGGCTGGCCACGCAAATATGACGCGGGGCGCGATTTACTGGCACTTTAAAAACAAAGTGGATTTATTTATTGCCATGATCGACAGGGTAAAGTTACCGATAGAGTCGTTAATCGACGCTTGCGGCGATGAAAACGAACCTGATCCTTTAGGCAAGTTGCGTATATTTTCAATCGATTTACTCGTCCGGCTAGCATCGGACACACAGTTACAGCGGGTATTTTCGGTAATGTTACATAAGTTTGAGTACAACGGCGATGTGGCAATTATCGAAGAACGCCAAAGTGCCGCCAATCAAGAGTTTTTAACGCGAATGGAGCGTACATACCAGCAAGCCATTAAGTGTGGTCAGTTATCAGCCGACGTTGATATCAAGCTGGCGGCGGTAACGGAAAATGCTTATTTTACCGGTATCATCAGCAATTGGTTACTGAACCCCACTAGTTTTGATCTTAGCCAACGCGCAACGGTGTTAGTGGACAACTTTTTATATACGTTGACCCATAGCCCATTTTTGCGCGTAGCTGAAGCTGATGAATGTACTCAGTATTAAAGCTGGGTTTTACACACCGAAAGTAATTTTTTGGTGGGTGCGGCAAGTCCAATATTTGGCGGCTGCATGAGATCATACCAAATCTGTTGATTTTCATTCACTTGATGAGCGATAGGCTTTTCAAGCTGTAAAATCACGGGCTGAATGTCCAAATGAAAATGACTAAAAGTGTGGCGAAATGGTGCCAACGTGATAGTGGAGTAATTCCCTAACATTAGCTGCTGTGCGCGTTCGCCAACTAAGTCTAATGCTTGGGTTTCAAAAAAGCCCCATAAACCGCCCCATAAGCCACTAGGTGGGCGTTGATATACTAACACCTGGGATTGCCACATTGGGATCAGCATGACAGTGGTTCTTACGGGAATGGTGTTTTTGGGCTTTTTCGAGGGTAATTCACTTTGTCTTCCTTGGGCAAAGGCTAAACAGTCTGTTTGTAAAGGGCAGCTGTCGCACTTTGGCTTACTGCGGGTACAAATCGTCGCTCCCATATCCATCATGGCTTGGGTGTAATCACCTGTGCGCAGTTCTGGGGTCAGAGAATCAGCATATTGCCATAAAACCTGCTCAATATTTTTCTTACCTGGCCAACCGTCCACTGCGAAGTAACGGGCCAAAACACGTTTTACGTTACCGTCTAAAATACTGTGGTGTTGACCACAGGCCAAAGATAAAACCGCACCAGCGGTAGAGCGCCCAATTCCAGGCAGGGAAATAACGTCATCAATGGCTGCTGGAAACGTGCCGTTGAAATCATCACGGATCATTTGTGCGGCTTTCTGTAAATTCCTGGCCCGTGCGTAATACCCTAATCCGGTCCAGTGATGAAGCACCTCATCTTGGGGGGCGTTAGCTAAACTCAATATATCCACAAAGCGCTGCATAAACTTTTGATAGTACGGGATCACGGTTTTGACTTGGGTTTGCTGCAACATGATTTCGGATACCCATACAGAGTAGGGGGTTTTATCTTGCTGCCATGGTAAGTCTTTGCGACCATGGGCATCAAACCAAGCGAGGATCCGGTTAGCAAAAGATGATGTTAACTGAGACTGAGAATGCACGGGTTGGTATACTGCTTATGCGCTTAGAAAATAATAGCGTGATCATACCTTAATTATCGATAAATGGTTCACCTGAAATGACAACGACTAATCCAGCGCCAACATCACCCGTTCCTCTAGATCAACCTGTTATTTTTTACCCTGGCACTTTGTGCGACGAGCGCGTTTTTATGCCTTGTTGGCAAGCCATGAATATTCCTAAACGGGCATTTGTTCCCTTGCAGTGGGCGGAAACCCAAGAACAAATGTTAGCGTTGAGCCGTGATAGGTTAGATTATTTTGACGAATCAGTGCATTTAGTTGGGTTTTCAATGGGGGGGTATGTTGCAGCACTCAACGCACTTGAACAGCCCAACAAAATTGCCTCGTTAACTCTTATTGGTAGTTACCCAGGGCAATTCGCCGCGCATGAGCGGCAAGCACGTCTGTCGATCATTCAAGCAATCCAAAGCAAAAAATATCAAGGGATGAGTGATAGTCGTTTACGGCAATTTGTTTTCTCACTCAATAACACTCAAGTGCTGCAGACCATTAAAGCCATGGAAAGCGACTTAGGGCCTAATGTGTTAGCAGCGCAGATGAAAGCATTGAGTGAGCGTGATGATTTAACGATACGACTCGCTGACGCACCGTTTAAAGTGCATTTGCTGGTGGGTGAACATGACCAAATAGCCTCGGCGGAGAAAATATCAGGTTTGAGTGAGCAAATAACCAATAGTCAACTGCATATTTTTGCCAATGCTGCGCATATGTTACCCCTTGAGCAGCCAGATGCACTTGCCCAATATTTTGCTGAAAATTTCAGCTAATTTACCTTTATAGCCTTGCAATACCTGCACTGGACTGCATAATGCGCGGCTGCTAAGCACAGCTAGATACGAGAAAAGTCATGAGCCAATTTAAAACCCAAGAAGAAGCCGCCGAATCTGGCGTTTATATCCGTAAGATCCAGAGTTTTGTTAAGCGTGAAGGTCGTTTAACAAAAGGCCAAGAAAAAGCCATCGAAAGCAACTGGGAAACCATGGGCTTAGAGCATAAGTCTGGTTTACTTAATATGAACGAGGTGTTTGAGCGCAGCGCCCCTGTGGTGTTAGAGATTGGCTTTGGCATGGGAAAATCCTTAGTTACTATGGCTAAAAATGAACCGGACAAAGACTTTATTGGCATAGAAGTTCACCGCCCAGGCATTGGTGCGTGTTTGGCTGATGCACAAGAACAAGGCGTTACTAATCTGCGTGTTTATGAACATGATGCCGTTGAAGTCTTAGCTGATTGCATTGCTGATGGCAGCCTGAGTCGTATGCAATTGTTTTTCCCTGATCCATGGCATAAAAAGCGCCACCATAAACGACGCATAGTGCAACCTGAGTTTGTTGAGAAATTACGTGGGAAATTAGCCATTGGCGGTGTTTTTCACATGGCGACCGACTGGGAGAACTACGCAGAACATATGCTAGAAATAATGTCTGTTGCGCCGGGTTACAAAAACCTGTCATCCAGTAATGGATATGTACCGCGCCCAGAGCAACGGCCACTGACTAAATTTGAACAGCGTGGCCATCGATTAGGCCATGGTGTTTGGGATCTTATGTTTGAGAGAGACGCCTAATGTTAACACCAGCAAGTCAAGTATTATTGCGCAGCGCTGAGCTACTTGCTCAAGGTAAGTGGTTGATCGTCAACCCGACTGATGGATACGTATTCTCAGAGTTAGATAATCCTGATGTACATGGTTTTCATCAGTTTTTTGATATATATGAGCAGAGTACCGCACTGGCCAAAGGGCACGGGCGTGAGGGGCAACACCAGTTTGCCGCCGCGTATGAAAGTGAAATGAAATTTGACGGCGCAGTATTGTATTTGCCCAAAGCTAAGGCACATGGACAAATGTTACTGGCCAACATCGCTGCTTGCTTGAAACCAGGTGCAACTTTATTGGTCGTTGGCGAAAATAAGGGCGGTATCAAGAGTGTGGCTAAGCTTTTAACGGCCTACTCAGATAGCGTCAATAAAATTGATACTGCTCGTCACTGCGCCATGTTCGCTGCAATAATTGCTAAGCCTATAGGGGCATTCGATATAACCAAGTGGACGAGTGTTTCCGAGCATCAGGTCGCAGATATCGGATTTAAAGTGTGTTCATTACCCGGTGTATTTAGTCATGGCGAATTGGATCCAGGCACCGAGTTATTACTTGCGAGCATTGAACGGGTCGTGTCAGGGAGAGTGCTAGATTTCGCTTGTGGCGCGGGCATTATTGGTTGCTTTGTCGGGCTTAAAAATCCTAAGTGTCAGGTGGTCATGAGTGATGTGAGTGCGCTGGCAATCTATTGTTCACAGCAAAGTGCCAAGCTAAACGAATTGAGTGTGCAGGTTATACCATCAAACGGTTTACGTTCTTTATCTGGTAAGTTTGCGCAAGTATTCACGAATCCGCCGTTTCACACGGGGATTAAGACGGATTACTCCGTGACCGAGAGCTTCATGCAGCAGTTAAAAGGCAACTTACAAGACACTGGCAGCCTGATTTTGGTCGCCAATAAGTTTTTGCGCTACGCCGATGAGCTAGGAAAGCAGTTCAAGTCGGTACATGCATTAGCAGAAACAAGCAAATTTAGTGTTTATTGTTGTCGTCGTTGAATGCAGTTATATTAACGGCCAAGTAAAGTGAAAAATTTGTCTTGAAGTCCACGTTAATCAGTATCGCTATGATTTTCCGATAGGGCAGTGAATCGAAAAACCAATGGGGTATAGTGTTGATGAAAGTATTATTCGTTGTATCTGAGGTTGAAGATTTAGTTAAAACGGGTGGGTTAGCGGATGTAGCGAAAGCACTGCCTATCGCCTTAACTGATATGGGGCATGAAGTGTGTATCGTTATGCCTTATTACAAGTTGCTTGCCGAGCAACACCCAGGGGAAGATTGCGCAGAGCCGCAAACCTTATTCGCTAGCCGTAAACCCTACGATTTCACCATTAAGCGCTTACAAGTTGGCAATGTGCCAGTTTACGCGTTGGACTACCCTGCGTATTTTGACCGAGACGGTTTATATTCAGATAGCTATCATGCCTACCCAGACAATGCAGAGCGTTTTGCTTTTTTTGCCCAAGGTGCACTGCAAATCGCTAAAGCGCTAGATTTCCAGCCAGACATAGTACATTGCAACGACTGGCACACTGCATTAACGCCCTATTTTATGAGCATTGATGACACAGGCTTCTTTGATCGTAGTCGCAGTGTTTTTACTATCCATAATGGCGCGTATCAAGGGACACACCGCTTCTCTGATATTCCATTTTTACAGCCGCATTATTTGCTACATTCCCAGCTGGACGGTGATGCACTGAATTTTGTGCGTATGGGTATTCGTTACGCCCATAAAATTAATGCCGTTAGTCCTAACTACGCACAAGAGCTGCTGTCACCGTTAGGCTCACATCACTTATATCATGAGTTTCAACAGCGCCGCAGTGATCTGAGTGGCATTCTTAACGGTTGCGATTATACCCAGTGGGATCCGATCAACGACCCACATATTATTCAGACGTATACCGCTGACGATATGAGCGGTAAGGCAAAGTGCAAAGTCGATTTGCAAAAAGAAGCACAGTTACCTGAAGATTTGAGCATTCCGCTCGTGGGTATGGTTTGCCGTTTAACGGAGCAAAAAGGCTTCGGTTATATTTTGCCTATGCTGGAACAGCTAATGCAGCACAATGTGCAGTTAGTGATTATTGGCACAGGCGATCCACAAATAAGTCACACACTGCGTGGTGTAGCCGAACGACACCCAGATAAATTTGCCTTTATTGAAGCTTTTAGCGTGCAAAAAGCGCATATGCTTGAGGCGGGAAGTGATTTCTTTTTAATGCCGTCTTTATTTGAGCCATGTGGTTTAAATCAAATGTATAGTCTAGCGTTTGGGACCCTGCCTATCGTACGTGGTGTTGGCGGATTGAAAGACACGGTCATAGATTTAGCCGATGATCCTCAGCAAGCCACCGGCTTCGTTTTTGAACACCCAGACAGTGAAGCGTTGCTCGCATGTATTCAACGTGCATTGCTGTTTTTTCATGAATATCCCGAGCAATTTATAATCACGCAAAACCGGGCAATGCAAAGCCGATTTACTTGGCAGCATGCCGCAGAGCAATATTTGGCTCTCTACCATGGGGCGCTTGGTGGCTAAGCTCAGTGGACTTAATGGGGGGGCTTTAATGAAAGTGACCTTAACGTACGCCGTGGGTTTATTGTGTGCTGCATCTGCTCAGGCACTCCCTGAGCAGTGTTTACAATCAATGGCGCGAAGTGAGCCGTGCCCGCAGATCATTTATAAAAAATCATCTGTAGACATCCCAAAGCTACAGATTAAGGCTGGCGGTATGGCCTGTCTTTGTTTGGCTGATGTACTTGGCATACGTGAAGCACGGGCGGCTCAATTACAAACACCAGAGCTGCAAGTGTCACTGACGCGATTTGCACAACAATGGGACATGTCTGAGCAGGATTTGCTGCTATTAATACGTAAATAACCCGTGTTAGGCACAGTGTAAAGGGCAATAATGTCCGCCTTGATTGAGATTAACAGTTTCATTTTTATGCAGTTTAGCCCAATATGGAGATTAGACTTCCACAAGGTTAGTGATTTTCTAAACATGCATGCTAAAAGTAATTTTTTGTCGATTAAAAGCCTGATTATTTGGGTTGTAATGGCGATTACGTCATTAGCACTGCTTATGGCGACATGCATTAATTTATATGGGCAAATCAGCAGCTATCGCAATCAACTGATCAATAATGTCAATATATTCTCTGAGCTCATAAGCCGCAATGCGGTGTCAACCATAGAAGATGAGCTAAATTTCAATGAAGAGCGTAATTTAAGCTCCCTCAGCGCCTCCGATATTCTTGAAAACGTGCATGTTTACCGCTTTGTGGAAAATGGTGAATTAGAGTTTTTTTCCAGTTATAACAAAGAGGGCGTTGCCCCGGTTAACGCAAAATTTGACCGCGTCGAATCGTTATCAGAGCCCGTTATCGACGGCAGTACCGTCGAAGTTATTCGCGAGATTAAGCAAGATAACGGACAGCTGTTAGGGTATGCCTACGTTCGGGCGTCTGCCGATGGCCTTGAGCGCTTGATATCTCGCTCTATTGGTATTGCGGTTGGCGTGTTACTGCTATCTTTACTGCTGTGTTTCTTGTTAACGCTTAAATTGCAAAATGCTATTACTGGGCCGATCCGTAATTTGGCCCATTTAGTACAACGAATTTCTCGGCATAAAGATTATTCTGGACGCGCTAAACCCAGCGGCATCAAAGAGTTGGATATTCTAAGTGAAGCATTTAACGCCATGATGCAGCGCACACAAGAGCACATGCAGCGCCAGAATGAAGCGGAAGAAGAACATAGACGGCTCAACAGTAGCCTTGAAGAAAAAGTCACTCAACGCACACTTGCCTTAAAAGAAGCCAATAGTGAACTGATCCAGACTTTAGAAAAACTTCATCAATTTCAACGTCAAATGGTACAAAACGAAAAAATGGCTTCCCTTGGTGATATGGTGGCAGGGGTTGCACATGAGGTCAATACGCCCATCGGTTTGGGTGTGACAGCGTCGACCATGATGCTCGACCGTTTAGCTAATATGGAAAAGGATTTTGAAAACAAAACGTTGAAAGCCAGTTCGTTGTCTAAATTTATTTCTGAAGGGCAAGAAAACCTCAATATCATCTATCGTAACTTAAATCGTGCTGCTGAGCTGATATCAAGCTTCAAGCAGGTGGCGGTAGATCAATCATCTGAGCTGGATCGAGTTTTCTCTTTTTCAAAATTAATGGATGAAATTTTGTTATCCATGCGACCTAAATTGAAAAGCATGAAGCACGTGATCAATGTGCAGTGTCCCGAAAATTTGTACATAGAATCTAAAGCCGGGCCAATCAACCAAATTGTCATTAACTTGATCATGAACTCCATCATTCATGGCTTTGAACGCAAAGAACAAGGTGAGATCAATATCAAGATAAGCCTAATCGCAGATAAAAAAATCAGTGTGGTATTTTCTGACGACGGTTCTGGTATACCGGAATACTTGCGTAAACGCATTTTCGATCCGTTTGTTACCACCAAGCGAGGCCAAGGTGGCAGTGGTTTGGGTATGCACTTGGTTTATAATTTGGTTACCCAAGCCTTGAATGGTTCTATTTCGCTTACCAGTGAAGAGGGCCAGGGGGTCGAGTTCACCATTTTATTCCCCGTTAAAAAAGCGACCCAAGCAACTCCCCATTTGAATTAAACATGCGTTTTGTATTTGCATTTTTCATTTCAACCCCCACATACTTTGCGTAGTGGAAAATATCTTCAATATGTAGTAAATAGGTAACCTATCTTCAGATACGAATACCAAGTTAGCTGGGTTGTTTGCGCTAGTTAAAATTTAATCTAGATAAAACCCTGATTTTTAGATATTTTCTGATAAACTTTTATCCATATTTTTTAACATGGTGTGAATACGATGCTGACGCCCAATATTTTGATTGTAGAAGATGAAGTTGTTACTAGAACAACCCTCAAAAGCCTGTTTGAAGCAGAAGGATATAATGTATTTGAAGCCGAAAATGGCAGTGAAATGCATGAGTTTTTTGAAAATCACGCAATAAACCTTGTCATTATGGACATTAACTTACCAGGTAAAAATGGTTTGATTTTAGCCCGTGAAGTGCGTGACCGTAAAAACATTGGTCTGATCTTTTTGACGGGTCGTGATAATGATGTAGACCGCATATTAGGTCTTGAAATCGGTGCTGATGATTACCTTACTAAACCATTTAATCCTCGCGAGTTGACGATCAGAGCAAGAAACTTGCTTACGCGAACCCTAAATAATGCTGAGGATGATGATTTACCAAGTCGTGTTAGTTTTAACGGCTGGACGTTAGACAGCGATAGCCGCAGCTTGATTTCGCCCAGTAAGAAAGAATTCAGATTGCCACGCAGCGAATTTAGAGCGTTGCATTTATTCTTGAGCAATCCAGGTAAAATTCTAACGCGTGAGCAATTGATTATGGAAATGACGGGCCGTGAATTGCGCCCCAATGACCGTACTGTCGATGTAACTATTCGTCGTATACGCAAGCATTTCGAGTCAGAAGTGAATGCTGACGAATTGATTGTGACCATCCACGGTGAAGGTTATCGTTTCTGTGGTTCTGTTGACGTATAAGATCAGTATCAAACAATAGATATTAAAAAAGCGGCTTGAGCCGCTTTTTTTGTGTCTGTTGACTCAACTGCTAATCCGGTTTGTTTAAACGCTCTGAATCTGCTTTAGGCTGGTCTTTACGTTCATACTCACCTTCGATAATGTCATCATTACTAGAATGACTTCTGCCAAACCCTTGAGCTGACTGACCATTAAATCCCCCTTGTGCCTGATTAACAACCTGCACTGACAATTTAGCTAATAAGCCTTTGGCAATCAGTGGACGGGTCATTGGTAAGCAGAACAAAAATCCCAATGCATCGGTGACAAATCCCGGTGTAACTAACATGACACCAGCAATAACTAACAATAATCCTTCAGCCACTTCTTGACCTGGAATGGTGCCTTGCTGCATTTTCTGCTGGGCGTGGATAAGGGTGGCTAAACCTTGTTGGCGGACTATGTATGAGCCTACTAATGCAGTTGCAATCACAATGGCCACCGTATTCCATCCACCTATCTGTTCGCCCACACTGATAAGTAGCGATATTTCAACAATAGGCAGTAGTACAAATAATAAAAATAATTTACCCAAAACGATCTCTTTAATAACTAGGTGAATAAATATAATGGCGTCTTTAAGCAGATAACCAAGGGTAACAGTGTTACAAAGTATGGCAACTGATCTTTGCTCGAGTGCTTAATGGTATGCTTGTTTGTGGTCTTTTTGAAAGACAAGTATTAGTGATAAGGTCTATATTGGCGCTCCTTAGAATTAATGTGTTCTTAAGCGTATCGTCTTATTCTATATTCCAAATGTGGTACTGATAAATAAGTAGTCTCAAATGAAGTTAATACAATCGTTTTTTATTCTTACACTTATGTCCCTATGGTCTTTGCTAAGTGTGGCCCAAAACACTGCTTTTGATTCATTGTTTAGTGATGAGCCTGAATTTTTAAAAGTCGATCAGGCATTCGTGTTTGATTACGTGCAAAACAACGATGAACTCGTCGTGACCTGGGACGTAGCAGATGGCTACTATCTTTATCAACAGCAATTCAAAGCAGTGTCAAAAAATGCCACCTTAGGTGAGCCGACGTTCCCTGAAGGGGTAATGAAAGAAGATGAATTCTTCGATGAGCCCCAAGAGGTTTACCATCGTCAAGTCTCAATTACTTATCCCATCCTACAGTCCCAAGATGATTCAGTGGTTAAGATCCGCTATCAAGGTTGTGCAGACGCAGGCTTATGTTACCCGCCAACAACCCAAGTGGTGTACCTCAATGCGGTGCAAGGGGGGGATAATACAATAGGTGAAACGGGCGCTACCCAAGATGAAAAAAACGCATCGGTTTCACAACAATTTGAATTAGTTGATTTACTCACTGGTGAGCAAAGTCTTGGCTGGGTGCTATTGATTTTCTTAGCGCTGGGCGTGGGGTTGGCATTTACGCCCTGTGTATTCCCCATGTATCCCATATTATCCGGTATTGTCATTGGCCAAGGCAAGGGTATAAGTACGTCACGGGCGTTTGTGCTGTCCTTTGTCTATGTGCAAGGTATGGCACTGACTTACTCATTACTTGGCTTAGTAGTAGCATCCGCAGGGGTGAAGTTTCAGGCGGCGTTACAGCATCCTGTTATTTTAGGTGTGCTGATTGTTGTCTTTGTATTATTAGCATTGGTGATGTTTGGTGCCTATGAGTTGCAATTGCCGTCGCGTTGGCAAGAAAAGCTTAACCGTATGAGTAACAAACAGAAAAGCGGTAGCTATTTCGGTGTGCTGCTTATGGGCGCTATATCTGGTTTAGTGGCATCACCTTGCACGACCGCACCATTAACCGGTATTTTACTGTACATCGCCCAAAGCGGTGACTTATTACTAGGTTTCAGTGCCTTATATGCCTTGAGTTTAGGTATGGGCATACCGCTGATTTTGTTTGGTATTACCGGCGGAAAGCTACTGCCAAAGGCAGGCGCTTGGATGAACATAGTGAAAGTCACTTTTGGTTTCATGATGCTCGCCGTGGCGCTGATGTTTGTAGAGCGTTTGGTCAGTCATGTGTTCACTGATATCGCTTGGTCATTATTAGGTTTGGTCACGTTTAGTTATTTCTTTGTGATGAACCAAAACAGCCAATTGAACTTTGCCAAGGGCGCACGTAGTTTTGTGATCTTTATCGGACTATTCGCCTCCGCCATGTATGGCTATCAGGTATTATTCTCGCAAACTTCCAGCGTCCATAATCAAGTTCAAGATAACCATCCCACTTTCGTGATTGTAAAAGACTTAACCGACTTCGAACAAAAACTAGCTGCGGCAAATGCGCAAGGTAAAACCGTCATGGTTGATTTGTATGCCGATTGGTGTGTGGCGTGTAAAGAATTTGAGAAGTATACTTTCCCTGACTCAGATGTGGTCAACGCGCTGGGTAATACAGTGTGGATGCAAATCGACTTGACCGATAACACAGCGACAAATATTGCCTTTCAAGATCACTTTGCCATTTTGGGCTTACCGACCATTTTATTTTTTAACACACAAGGCGAAGAAATCACCGGTTCTCGCGTCACGGGCTTTATGCAAGCGTCAGCATTTGCTGACCATGCGAAAGAAATTTTGTAAAAAATAGCGCGTACGAAAGTGATAAAAGTAGTGGCTATCGATCGACGATTACCTTTTCGCCTCGCATTGCTGATGCAAAGGTTGGTCTAGTATTTTTGCGCCAAAATACCCTGAGGTGCCGCTCGGTGTGGTGGGTTTGTGTTTAGGTGGCTCTACAACCATTACTTTGAATCCGGCGATGCACTATGACGGGCGAGTGATTAAACATACGAATGGATGGCCGATACGCTGAAGGGTTTATACACAGCCGTTATGGGGCAGGTAGCGTCTGGAGAACGATTACCTGCCAATACTGATAACCTAACTAAGCTCAGCAGCCTAGCGAGTCCCGAATATTTTATCACCAGCATCACCTAAGCCAGGCAGTATATAGCCATGTTCATTCAGCTTGTCATCCACAGCGGCTGTGTATATATCTACATCTGGATGTTTACTCAGCACGGCTTCAATCCCCTCTGGCGCAGCCACCAAAAATAACCCCATGATATGCTGACAACCTTTTTGCTTGAGCAGATCTATGGTTGCGATGAGCGTGCCACCAGTGGCAAGCATAGGATCAACAATCAAGGCTGTACGATCTTCTACATCTTTTACGACCTTGTCAAAGTAAGCCACGGGTTGCAGGGTTTCTTCATCGCGATATAAACCTACCACACTGACCTTGGCATTCGGAATGAGCTGCATTACACCGTCAAGCATACCTAGCCCAGCACGTAAAATGGGAACTATGGTGATTTTTTTGCCTTTGATTTTTTTTACTTTGATGGGCTCATCATTCCAACCATTGATTTCAACCGTTTCGGTTTCTAGCTCTCGGGTCGCTTCGTAGGTCAGTAAGTTGCCAACTTCGCTGGCGAGCTCTCTGAAATTTTTGCTACTGATACCGGCTTCGCGCATTAAACCTAATTTGTGTTGAACTAGGGGGTGATTGATTTCTTTAACTGACACAATGTACCTCGAACGTGAAATGAGTCTATCGACTAAGTTTACTGACAAACTGTTCGCTGTGCCTAAGTAAATCCGGGTAAAAGTGTAAAAAAGACTGTCTTAATTGAGGCCTGTTTTCTGCGACATGAATCATGGCTTGCTCAGCAAATTCTATCTTTCTTGAGAAGCGCCGCTCAATGCTATGCAGCGCCCGTAAACACGTACTGGGCTGTTGATAGTCAGCTAACCACTGATGGGCCAAAAGCCCTTCTTTCACGCGGGTAAAGTGTGGATTGATTGTCATATCGAGTTGCGCTAAATCTAGATAAAACTCAGTGAAGACTTCTTGTGTACTCAGCGCAGGTTTTGAAAATGTTTGCCAATGCAGCATTAACAGATGATCAAAGTACACATCCAGCACTATGCCTGCGTAGCGGCGAATTGATTTAGGGAAATGACTTTTTAATGCCAGTACCACAGGGTGTGAGTCAGTATATACATCAATCTGACGATGCAGACGCACGCCATGTTGAAGATCAACGGATAAATCACTCAGGGCACTGCCTTTAATAAAATCACCTAGAAAATTGCCCACTAAGCTGGTGTGGGTATGTTTTGCCAAATGAAGATGTGCAATGTAGTTCATGGTGACATTTGACCCTGATCTTCCCTTGACGTCAATATGGCTAAAAATATACCTAGCAGTAAGATTAAATACGCAAACTTGGGGGCAATCTTCGCTGATAAGACCAGTATTTTGCTGCTAATTTGTAAGTTAGCTCTATAATGGCTTCAATTGAGTGGAATGAGTAGAGAATTTAAGCGAAATTAGTCGCTAATCAGATACTTATTTGCTAATAATGAAAGATAATTATCATATTAACGAAGATAGCGGCTTATTCTTGAAAGTTTTATTAATTAATGGACCTAACCTTAATATGTTGGGAAAACGTGAACCTGAGGTTTACGGCTCTCGCAGCCTACAAGACATTGTTGAGACGTTACAGGTGCGCGCGGATGAGCTGAACATTGCCATGAGCCATGTTCAGTCTAATGCAGAGCACGCGTTGATTGATGCCATTCACAATGCCTATCAAAAAGTTGACTTCATTATTATTAATCCAGGGGCCTTTACGCATACAAGTATTGCGCTGCGCGATGCATTGTTAAGCGTGTCAATTCCCTTTATTGAAGTGCACTTATCCAACGTTCATGCCCGTGAGCCTTTTCGGCACCATTCTTATTTGTCTGATGTGGCGCTAGGTGTTATTTGCGGCATGGGCGAGCAAGGCTATGGATTTGCTTTGAGCGCTGCACAACAACACTTAAGTAAAAAAACTAATTAGTTGCCGTGGTCGGTTTGCTGCCGGTCACTTATGTATACAAATCAAAAAGAGATAACATCATGGATATACGTAAAATTAAGAAACTCATCGAGTTAGTAGAAGAATCAGGCATTTCAGAACTTGAAATTACTGAAGGTGAAGAATCTGTACGCATTCATCGCAGCGGCCAACCGGCAGCTCAAGTACAATATTCTGCGCCTATTCAGCACGCTGCTCCATTGGCTGCTCCTGTGGTTGATGCGGCTCCGGCTGCTGTTGCGGAAACCAGTGGCCATCGTGTGAAATCGCCTATGGTGGGTACTTTCTACCGTTCATCTTCTCCGGGCTCAAAAGCATTTGCTGAAGTAGGACAAAGTGTCAAAGTCGGCGACACCCTTTGTATTATTGAAGCAATGAAAATGATGAACCAGATTGAGTCAGATAAAACGGGTGTGATTAAAGAAATTTTAGTCGACAACCAAGATCCGGTTGAATTTGATCAACCCCTATTCATCATTGAATAAGTAGGTTACTGATAATGCTTGATAAAGTACTGATTGCCAATCGCGGTGAAATTGCGCTTCGCATCTTGCGTGCCTGTAAAGAGCTAGGCATCAAGACAGTTGCTGTGCACTCCACTGCAGATGAAAGTTTAAAACACGTGCTTTTGGCAGATGAAACCATTTGTATTGGTAAGCCATCTGCAACCGAAAGTTACTTGAACATACCGCGTATTATCGCTGCCGCAGAAATTACCAATTCTGTTGCTATTCACCCTGGATACGGCTTTCTGGCAGAAAATGCAGATTTTGCTGAAGCGGTAGAGCGTAGCGGTTTTATCTTTATTGGACCAAAAGCTGAAACCATTAATTTAATGGGCGACAAAGTGTCGGCGATTAAATCAATGAAAGCCGCTGGTGTGCCATGTGTTCCAGGTTCTGATGGGCCTTTAGGCGACAATGAAACGCGTAACAAAGAAATCGCTTTACGCATCGGTTATCCGATTATCGTTAAAGCAGCAGGCGGTGGTGGTGGTCGTGGTATGCGTGTTGTACGCAGTGAAGAAGAATTGATTTCTTCTATTGCGGCAACCAAAGGTGAAGCGGGTGCTGCGTTTAATAATGATGTGGTTTACATGGAGAAATTCCTTGAAAACCCTCGACACGTTGAAATTCAAATTTTGGCTGACGGTCAGGGCAACGCGATCCACTTAGGTGAGCGCGACTGTTCTATGCAGCGTCGTCACCAGAAAGTGGTTGAAGAAGCGCCTGCGCCAGGTATTACGCCAGAAATGCGGGCCAAAATTGGTGCGCGTTGTTGCCAAGCGTGTGTTGATATAGGTTATCGTGGCGCGGGTACATTTGAATTCTTGTTTGAAAATGGTGAATTCTACTTCATTGAAATGAATACCCGTATTCAGGTTGAGCATCCAGTATCAGAAATGATTACCGGTATCGATTTGATTAAAGAACAATTGCGTATTGCTGACGGTCAAAAGTTATCGATTACGCAAGATCAAGTTGAAGTACGCGGCCATGCGATTGAGTGTCGTATTAACGCGGAAGACCCTGATACCTTCATTCCTAGTCCAGGCAAAATTACTATGTTCCACTCGCCCGGTGGCTTAGGCGTACGTTGGGATTCACATATCTATGCGGGTTATTCCGTTCCGCCTAACTATGATTCTATGATCGGTAAATTGATCACCTACGGCGAAACTCGTGAAGTCGCGATTGCCAGAATGCGCCATGCATTGGGTGAGCTGGTAATTGAAGGCATTAAAACGAACATCCCACTTCAGCAGCGTATTATGGCAGATGAAGCCTTTGCCGCTGGTGGTGCAAATATCCATTATCTTGAAAAGAAGCTCGGCCTTGGCGGTCACTAAGTTTTTTTAATATTGATGATGTCAAAAGAGCGCTTCGGCGCTCTTTTTTATTTCACGCCAGTAAATTCAATCTGTGTAAACGCTTCAACCACCATATTGAATAAAACCCTATGGCGAGCCCTGATAATACGTTAGCCAGCGCGATGCCTATGAATACGTAATCTATCTGAGTGTATATCGCACCTAACCATGACAACGGAACGTAAAATATTGCCGAACGGACAATGTAATAGCCTAAGCCCACTTTCGCCTTACCTATGGAATTAAATGCAGCCGCTGCGACTATGACAATTCCGTAACCCCACACGCTGATTGGAATGATGCGTAAATACAACAGCGCTTCATTGGTCACTTCAGAGTCAGATGAGAAAGCCGTAATAATGGAAGGGGCGGCAAACCATAGCAATACACTTAATACCGCGGCCCACACTATACACACCCAATAGCTTATTTTCAGTCCCTCAATGACACGCTGTACTTGATTCGCTCCCCAGTTTTGACCTGCCAATGGGCCAATAGCCGAAGACAGAGCGAGCATAGGAATAACAGCAAAAAATTCGATACGGGTGGCTAACCCAAAAGCGGCGACGGATTTTTCACCAAACCAGGCAATGATTGCCGTGACAATGGCGATACACAAGGGATTGACCATATTGCCGGCAGCTGCGGGTACCGCGATGGATAATAATGTGCGCCACGATGCAATGAGGTCACCTTGACTGGGAAGGTGAAAGCTCAGCAGTCTCTCACGGATGATCAGTATAGCCAAAGAGGCAAACAGCGTGAGTACTTGTGCGAATAAGGTGCCTAGCGCTGCGCCCTCTATATTAAAAGCAGGTATCACTCCCCAGCCGAATATCAATATAGGTGTTGAAATAATATTGATCAGTGCCGAGCCAATCATGACTAAGCTTGGCCAAAATGCGTCCCCTACAGAGCGTATTAAAGCATTGGCAATCATGGGAACCACTAAAAATGGCACCGAAATAAACCAAATACGCATATAGCGCGCGCCGAGTGCTAATACTTCGTTTGATGCGCCAAGTAGACTTAATAGCGGTTCGACATACAGATAACCCACCACAGCAACCACCATCACCACTGCTATACCGAGTAACAGACTGTCAGTGGATAAGCGTTTTGCTTGTTCTTTGTTGTTTGCTCCCACTGCACGGGAAACTGCAGAAGCGGCACCGACTCCTAAACCAATAGCCAAACTCGATATGCTCATAGTCACAGGGAAGCTAAACGACAAGGCGGCAAGATGCTCTGTACCAAGCTGGCTAACAAAATAGGTATCGATTAATGAAACCGATAATACTGCAATGATGCCAAGGATCATCGGTAAGGTAAGTTTAGTCAGTACCTTATGAACCGGCGGGCGAATAAGGTCGCGGGATGAGGGCAAAGTAACTCCGAATAAGACAAAAGGGATACGCATAAGAACGTATTTATTGGGATAAAAGTTCATCTAACCAAGGGCGGGGATTAGTTTACGCAGAATCCGTTAAATAACTAATGTTATACTGGTTTCTTTGCCATTTGATAAGACCTGCTATGCCTTGGATCCAACTCATCATAGATACACAAGCCAAAGACGCTGAACAAGTGGGCGACATGCTAAGTGCCAATGGCGCCCAAGCTGTCACCTTTGTCGACGCGAAAGACACACCCATGTACGAACCGAAACCGGGAGAGGTGATGTTATGGCCTGAAACCCAAGTTGTCGGTTTATATGAAGCAGACCACGACATGGATGGTGTTGTCGCTAGGTTAAGTAAATCTAAGGTTTTAGGTGCAGATTTTCCCCATAAACTCGATCAACTAGAAGACAAAGACTGGGAGCGGGAATGGATGGATAATTTTCATCCTATGCGATTTGGCGAGCGATTATGGATTTGCCCTAGCTGGCGCGATGTACCTGACCCTTCTGCGGTTAACGTTATGCTCGACCCTGGCTTAGCATTTGGAACGGGAACACACCCAACCACTGCTTTATGTTTACGCTGGTTAGATGCGCTAGAGTTAACCAATAAGTTAGTCGTCGATTTTGGCTGTGGCTCAGGCATATTAGGTATTGCAGCAATTAAATTAGGTGCTGAGCGAGTCGTGGGTATTGATATAGATCCGCAAGCTTTATTATCCAGTCAAACAAATGCCGACCGCAATCATATTGGCGAAAAAATTGAGCTGTATTTACCTCAACACCAACCTGAGCTAAAAGCAGATGTGGTATTGGCCAATATTCTTGCAGGGCCACTTAGAGATCTGCGTGAAGTGATTACCGCCTATTGTGTATCCGGTGGCAAGTTAGTGTTATCGGGTATTTTGGCTGAACAAGCGCAAGGTATAAATGATTTATACAGTCAAGATTTCCACATGGAGCCTATTGAAATCGATGGTGAGTGGGCTAGAGTCTCAGGAAAACGTAAATAACCGCGTTTGGTTTTGGCTTGCAAAGTGCCCGTCACGATAAAGATGGGCACAGTGTGGTTGATGTTATTTTATCCACTTTGATACAGTAGCTTTCCACCCTCAGCGCAATTAAGCTGTATATATCGTTTGTGCGTTAACCAACTATATAAATATTAGCTTAAACAAAGATTAATGAAAGCGCTTTCATATAGCGTTTCATTTTGCTATTGTAAAAACATTGTTTCCTTATTGTTAATTATATTTCTGTCGTTTATCACCTTATGCGCACGGAGCTACCCTATTAAATACAAATGTAAGCGCTTTCATTTAAGTTGGGACGTTCCCAATGACGCGTAACACGAGTATTTAATGCTCGATGGGTTAAGGGGACAGAAAGATTAGCGAAACGATATTTGGGCTTAGTTGTGTGTTACCAAAATTCTGAAATCTGCAGGACGCCGGATTCAACCAGCCTAACTTGAAAAGTAGTCGAGATTATAAATGCCCTTTTTCAGGGCTGACCGCAAAAATGAGTCTAGGAGAAACACATGAACACAACTGTTAAACACATCGCACTCGCCACCAGTCTTTTACTGTCCTCTAACCATGTCATGGCTAATCTACTGACAGGGGGCGACTTTGCCAGTACCTGCAGTGCCAATGATTGGGATCAATTCGGAAATGTTGCTGTAACGGGCATGCCAAATAATTGTGCTGCGACTTTGAGCGTCAACGATACCGTTGATTTTGAAGCTGAGCTATCCCAAGGATTATCGTTAAGTAGCGGCGTCGATTACTCCTTAAATGTCAACTTTATTGTCGACACCACACTGATCGACCCGACGCTAGACGATGAGTTCTCTATCAGCCTTTTCAATCAAGATTTTGACTTTGTAGAGTTATTCTCTATGCCAATTCTATCTATGCAGAGTTTTACTGAATCCCTATTTATACAGGCGTCTTCGCTTAGTAGTTACGTCAACCAAGATTGGTCACTATCGTTTTATATGTTTGACGGTTTTGCTATTGATGATAACCAATCCTCTCTATCTATTAGTTTTGCTTCCCTTGAAGAAGTGGCGACAGATGTGCCTGAACCATCAAGTTTGGCGCTTTTATTACTGGGTTGTGCCGGCGTGCTGAGTCGCAAAAAAATATCGCAAGCATTCTCCAGTAAGACAATAAATAGCAAAGCCACTGTTGAGATAAGCCAATGAAAATTAGAAACGATATGAGCGGGGTACTCGGTGCCCTTTTACTCTTTGCGTCTTGTTCGGCATCCGCTCAGTGGGGTCCGTTAGACAATACCATAAGCGTATCTCAATCCAGCGCCCGATATGTGCGCGGTGAAGGCGCATATATAGTGCAGGTGAAAGCGACCAGCAGCAGTGCACAATCTATTCGTGGGCCTTTTAGAGTGCTGGTGGATAACGCGAGCTTAACCGTAAAGGATGCCGACGGACAGACAGACGAAGGTGTTCCATATTTTGATTTTTTGCTGGGAGACATCGCCCCGGGTGAAACCATATCGGTAAACGTGCGTTTTGAGTACGAGCGACGTACACGACTAACTTTCGATTTAATAATACAAAGCAATGCAGTGCTGGATGAAGACAATGATGGTGTTAATGATGACATCGATCAGTGTCTTGAAACGCCCGCGGGCATAGAGGTTGATGAGACAGGTTGCTCGCTAGTAACCAATGACTCTGATTGGACACTCGTGTGGAGTGATGAGTTTAATGGCAGCGTTATTGATGACACTAAATGGACTCATGAAGTAAATTGTGACGGTGGGGGTAACAACGAGAAACAGTGTTACACCGACAATGCAGACAATGCCTATCTTGAAAACGGCATTCTGAAAATAGTGGCCAAAGCTGAATCCAATCAAACTTTACCCTACAGCTCAGCTCGCCTAATCAGTAAAGAAAAAGGTGACTGGACTTACGGCCGCTTTGAGATACGCGCAAAAGCGCCTAGTGGCCAAGGTGCATGGCCAGCAATTTGGATGCTGCCTACCGACTACAAGTACGGTGGTTGGCCGCATTCGGGGGAAATTGATATCTTCGAAGCGGTAAACCTTGGGGTGCCTTTGAACGATGGCAGCGGTGCTGTTGAGTCCAATGTACATGGCACGCTGCATTATGGGGCCAGTTGGCCGAACAATTCCTACACAGGGCAAAGCTATGCATTGCCCAATGCTGCTAATCCCGCCAATGATTTCCATGTGTATGCGGTAGAGTGGGAAGAAGGTGAAATACGCTGGTATGTTGACGGTGTGTTGTACCAAACGCAATTGAAATCAGAAGTTAGCTACGACACCGATGGTCAAGCAGATGGCCTTGATCATCGAGGTTGGTTTACCGAGCAAGACGGCGAAAATTTATTGAATAACGCCCCCTTTGATGAGCGTTTTCATTTATTGCTCAACTTTGCCGTAGGTGGCAGTTGGCCTGAAGCGGTCAATCAGGGTGGGGTCGATTCATCTGCGTTTGACGGGCAAAATAGCTTTGATGTGGATTATGTGCGGGTCTATGAGTGTTCAATTTCACCTAGTACAGGTGAAGGCTGCGCGACGGTAACAGACAACTATTTAGATCCTATTGCCGACGGCGGCACCTTAGTCAATGGCGCAGCGCCGGTTCCTACCGCACCGTCAGATGGTATTGCGCGAGATTTGATCATCTTTGATGATGAAATGCTGCCCACATGGCCTGCCTGGGATTGTTGCGGAGACACAAGCCCGCGTGTGGTTTTTGATGATGAAAGTCAGTCTCAAGTGGTTGAGTTTGAAGTAAATGGTGCCCCGGCGGTGCTGGGCTTTAATACCAATCAAGCAACGGATCCTAGCCCTTTTGATGCATCTCCTATGTATGAAGCGGGTGTGCTTGAATTTGATTTGAAGCTCGTTACGCCCCCTAATAATAATGCAGCTGGTTGGAATCTTAAGGTTGAGCAAGGCGGCGCCGCAACGGCTGGGGAAATTAGCATTGCTACCCCAACGGCTGCTTGGCAACATTATTCAGTCCCTTTAAAATCCCTTAGCAATGCGGGTCTGAATCTAAATGGTATTGATATCGTTATGCTGTTTCCAGATTGGGGACAAGGAGAAGGCGCGGTATTTAGAGTCGATAATGTCGCTTTTTTGCAGTCAGCTGACGAGGGGAATTCAGGTGGAGAAGTTGAAAGCGATTTAACGGCCATTGACTTCGAGCAAGATGGTTTTGGCGCATCGTTAAGCTGGAATGTGTTTGAGAACAGTGATAACCCGCCGATAGAACTTGTTGCTAATCCTGATAGCTCAGGCATTAATGGCTCATCAACGGTAGCAAAAATTACCGCGCGAGTGGCTGGTGCACCTTGGGTTGGCGCTGAGATACAGCATGGTCAACTTACACCATTCACGTTAGACGCCAGTAACAGTCTGGTTAAAATCATGGTGTACAAAAGCGTCATCAGTGATGTAGGCCTAAAATTCGCAATCGCCAGCGGCGGAGCACAAGGCGAGCTTAAAGTTGCCAATACGAAAATCAATGAATGGGAAGAACTCACATTCGACTTCAGTGCTTATATTGGATTAATTGAAGCGATAGATATCGATCAAATTATTGTTTTTCCCGACTTTGACTTCAGCACCCGAGCACAAGACAACATAGTGTACTTCGATAACATTCGATTCTTTGGCAGCGATAATGATGAAAGCGGCGGTGGCGATGATGGCAATGAAAATCCTATACCGGTAAGCGAGTTAGTTAATAATGGTGATTTCACCAATGGTACTGATGGCTGGATTGGCGCAGTCAATGTTATAACAGACAACGGCAATAATGTATTTATGGCCGATGTAGCTGCTGCGGGTAACCCATGGGATGTCAACCTCAGTCAAGTACTGACTTTGGTGCCTGGCGAGACCTACGAGCTTACGTTCAAAGCAAAAGCGTCGGTCGTGCGCAGCGTGATAGCAGGGCTGGGGCTTAATCACGATCCTTGGAGTAATGTAACTCAGACTACGGCGCTGAGCACCCAGTGGCAAACATTTACCTATACCCTTACTCCGACTGATTTTGGGGATGATAACAGCCGAGTGTTCTTCGATTTAGGCGCAGAAACCGGTGCTGTGTATATTGATGATGTGAGTGTCACAGTCAAAGATACGACAGATAATGGTGGTGGGGACCAAGGTGGGAGCAGTGACTTAACCGCGTTCGATTTTGAAGCACAAGGTTTTGGTGCCCAATTGAATTGGAACGTATTTGAAAATGGCGATAATAGCCCGCTCGAATTTGTGTCTAATCCCGATCCTTCTGGCATTAATAACTCATCCACAGTGGCAAAACTCACCGCGCAAGTTGAAGGTGCGCCATGGGTCGGTACGGAGATCCAGCACGGCCAAATAACACCTTTCACCTTAGACGCATCCAATAGCTTCGTTAAAATCATGGTATACAAAAGTGTGCTAAGCGATGTGGGTATCAAGTTTGCGATCGCAAACGGTGGGGCACAAGGCGAGATAAAAGTGGCCAATACTAAAATCAACGAGTGGGAAGAACTCACCTTTGATTTTAGCGGCTACATTGGTCTTGTTGAAGCCATCGATATTGACCAGATCATTGTTTTCCCTGATTTTGATTTTAATACTCGGGCGCAAAACAACCTAGTGTATTTCGATAACATACGCTTAGTTGATAGCAATGACGCAGGAAGTGACGACGGCAATGGTGGTGCTACCGGCTCTGATGTTCATGATTTTGAGGGGGCAACCTACGCTTTTACTGACTTCGATGGAGGGGTTGCGACTATCGCGGCAAATCCAGATATGTCCGGCATTAATACCAGTGCGCAAGTTGGACAAATGCAGAAGTTTGCAGGGCAACCTTGGGGAGGCGCAACATTAGCATTAAACAATCCAATAGATATTGCTGAGAACACAGTGATCACTCTAAAAGTTTGGTCGCCAAGAGCGGTTAATGTATTACTTAAATTGGAAGGTGGCGTTGTGGGTGAGATTAGCGCCCAACATTCTGGCTTAGGCTGGGAAGAACTCAGCTTTGATTTTAGTGGTATTACCGGCAGCGGCACGACGGCTATCACTTTAATCTTTGATTTGGGCGAAATGGGGAATGCCGAAGCAGACCCAGCTAACTGGACGTTCTACTTTGATGACCTGACCTTGCCTGCTTCTTCAGATGAGGGGAACGGTGGTGATAACGGCAATGATGCTGACAATGACGGTGTAGCTGATGATATTGACCAATGTCTTAATACACCAGCCAATAGCATCGTTGATGCAACGGGTTGTGTGGTCAATGTTACGTCAGACTGGAACTTAGTCTGGAATGACGAATTTAATGGCACGTCAATCGATCAAGCAAAATGGTCTCACGAGGTCAATTGCGACGGTGGCGGCAACAATGAAAAGCAATGTTATACCGCCAGCAGTGATAACTCATTTGTCCTAAACGGTGTGTTAACCATTGTCGCCAAACCAGAAACGGGACAACCTTTGCCTTACAGTTCTGCCCGTTTAATATCTAAAAACAAAGGTGATTGGGCATACGGTCGTTTCGAAATACGCGCCAAGGCTCCAAGTGGACAAGGCTCGTGGCCTGCAATATGGATGCTGCCTACAGATTACATCTACGGCGGTTGGCCACACTCGGGTGAAATCGATATATTTGAAGCAGTGAATCTTGGTGTGCCATTGAATGATGGCACAGGTGCCGTGGAATCGAATGTGCACGGCACAATCCATTATGGTCAAAGTTGGCCCAATAACGATAATTCCGGCCGTAGCTATGCCTTACCAGAAGACGCTAATCCAGCAGATGACTTTCATATTTACGCACTTGAGTGGGAAGAAGGTGAGTTACGCTGGTATGTGGATGGGGTGTTGTATGAAACACAGCGTAAATCAACCGTCAGTTACGACGCTAACGGTACCGCGAATGGTTTGAGTCATCGTGGATGGTACACCGAGCAAAGCGGCGAAACCTTGTGGAATAACGCGCCTTTCGATGAGCGCTTTCACTTATTGCTTAATTTCGCAGTAGGTGGCGCTTGGCCTGAAGCGGTAAATCAAGGCGGTGTCGATGCTTCCGCATTTAGCGCAGCCAATCGTTTCGAAGTGGATTATGTGCGGGTTTATGAGTGCTCAACATCACCTAGCAATGGTCATGGCTGCGCGACTGTAACGGATGGCTATGCAGAGTCTGTTGCAAATGGCGGAACCTTAATAAATGGCGCGGCGCCTATCCCTGTGCCGGAATCAGATGGTATCGCTCGTGATTTAGTGATATTTGACGACATGTTAAACGATGCTTGGCCTGCATGGGATTGTTGTGGCGAGTCAACACCAGTGGTGGTGTTCGATGATGAGCTTCAGTCTCAGGTGATTGAATTCGCGGTAGGTGACATTCCAACCGTATTGGGATTCAACACCACATTGGCCACAGTGCCAGCGCCTTTTGATGCATCCCCAATTGCCAATAGTGGTACGTTGGAATTTGATCTGAAACTTGTCACGCCGAGCACCAATACTTCAGCAGCCTGGAACTTGAAGGTGGAGCAGGGCGGTGCGGCCAGTGAAGCGGTTGTTACGCTTGTTACTCCGACTGCGAATTGGCAGCACTATTCCATTGCGTTATCGACCCTTAAACAAGGCGGTTTGATGTTAAATGGTATAGACGTGGTGATGCTTTTCCCCGATTGGGGACAAGGAGAGGGCGCGGTGTTCCGTGTTGATAACGTGCAATTTTTGCAAGGTGAAGATGACGGCACAGGCGGCGATGATGGGGATAACGGTGGTGGTGTAACCGATCCTGAAATCGGTGATGAATTGGTCGCCAATGGTTCGTTTGACAACGGCGTCCAAGGGTGGACGGGAGACGTGAACGTCATTCAAGAGGCAAGCAACTATGTGTTCCAGGCGGATATTGCCGCTGCGGGTAACTCATGGGATGTCAACCTAAGCCAAGTCATGACCTTAACCGCGGATGAAACCTATGTGGTGACATTCAAAGCGAAGGCGTCTATTTTGCGTAATATCGTCGTTGGACTTGGGCTAAACCACGATCCTTGGAGCAACGTAACCGAGAATGCTGCACTGACAACGGATTGGCAGACTTTTTCATACACGTTCACTGTGAATGGGTTTGGAGATGACAACAGCCGCGTATTCTTTGACCTTGGTGCTGACATAGGTATCGTGCAAATCGATGATGTGAGTGTGGTGCTCCAAGCCACAAATGGCGGCGGGGATGGTGAGCCAGTCACTGAAGACGAATTCGTCTTGATTTCAGCGACCGAAGAAACAGATATCAACTTCGCTCCCAATACGGTAGGTGAATGGAGCACGGGTACAACCTTGCAAAGTGACGTTATGTTCGACGGTTTGCGTGGTTGGGAGTTGATTTCTAGCTCAAACTCTCCGGAACAAGGGAATTGGGGCTCGGTATTGGCCTTTCAAAATGGAATAGACGGTGATTTCAGTTTATTTAACCGCATTAACCTCAAAGTCGCCACGACAGGTCATTACGCAGGCGGATACAAAGTGGCGATTTCGGCCAACGGTGTTAGCAAGGAAATTGCGATACCGGTAAATGAATCTGTTTCCACGTGGCAGAGTATTTCATTGGATACGAAAGCTATTCCACTTAATTTATCCAAAGTCGATTGGATTGCCGTGTATGGCATTGGTGGGCAAGCCGGAGTGTCACGCATTTATGTGACGGACTTCTCATTAGTGAAAGACAGTGCCATCGAGTTTGAATCTGACACCACTAACGATTTCGTGTTTATCTCATCGGATGCATCCATAAGTGTTGATCTAATTGTTGATAACGATAATTACAGCGATGTGGGTAACGTAATATTCGGTGAGTGGAGCACGGGTACGGGGATCCCAAATACCCAGTATAACGGTTTAAATGGCTTACGACTTTCTGCTGGTGGCTCATGGGGTGCAGTGTTGGCCTTACAAGGTGATATCTCAGATGGTAATAGTATTGATAACTATGATACGGATTTCTCGACCTACACAAACCTTCGTTTTAAGGCGGCGTCGCAGGGTGCTTTTGAGCGGTACGCCGTGTCTATAGTCTCTGCTATTGACGGCAAAGAGTCTGCTCAGGAAGTCGGGTTCGCGCTAACGAACCAAGCTGATTGGAATGACATTGACATTGACCTTGGTATGTACGGAGTCGATTTATCCAATGTTAGCCAAATTGCACTCTTTGGCGTGTATGACGGCGGCTCGGCTAGCCAAAGCTTATACATTACAGATTTGGTTATGTATGACTCAGGCAAAGTAGCCTTGGCTGATAAAGACAGCTCAGATGACAAGTTTGTATTCTTTTCATCAAGCGGTGAAGACAGCGATATGCTGTTTGACGGTGATGACTATGCGCACAATGGCAATATGACTATTGGTGAATGGTCAACCGGCACAAGCTTTAACTCTGATGTGATGTACAACGGACTAAGTGCATTTGAGTTAGTGCGCGGCTCAGGTAGTTGGGGGGCGGTACTGGCCTTAGCGGGTGATATATATGGTGATGTGCAGCAATACAGCATCGATGTTGCCGCTTATCAAACCCTCAACTTTAAAATCGCCGCTGCTGGTGGGTTCTCAGAATACACGTTAGATTTTGTTGTTGATGGCTCAGAGCACAAAGTACCACTTTCAGTAAACAGTAATTGGAATGAGGTGACCATCAATTTAGCGGATATACCGCTAAACCTATCGAAGCTTACCCAAATTGCCATTTTTGGTGTGGGAGGCGGGCAAGGAAACCGTATTTACATCACAGATATGCATCTGAGTAAGTAGCCCAAGTATCCCGTTTATTGGCTAAATGTGCTTAGCTGATAAATCGGGTGACACATTGCAAAACGCAAAGTGAATTAAAAACCTAAACCATGACAATGGTTTAGGTTTTTTTTGGTGCAAGTTTTGATTCCTTGGTGCATAAGTCGCATTGCTTGTATTTTATGCATGGTGTAAAGCCTTTAATTTAACGGCTTGTTTTTTAAGAGAATAGTGGCGCCTTTTTTGCTACATTTCCGTCCCTTCTATAAATTGTTATTGGTATTGAGATGCTCCAACGTTTTTCCCGTTTATCAAACGCGTCACTGGCAGTTATTTTTGCGATTTTTTGTTCTTCTGTATCAGCCGAAAAGGTCATCTACGATACCGACATGGGTATTGATGATTGGTCTGCTATGTTGGTGGTGGCGAATCACCCTGACATTGAATTGCTTGGCGTGACGTCTAATGGCGTTGGGGAAGGGCACTGCGCTGAAAATATGGTGAATATTCCAGGGCTGCTTGCGCTGTCAAACTCACCAGACGTGCCCTTTGCTTGTGGCGATCATTACCCGATTGATGGTTATTTTGCCTTTCCAGGGCCTTGGCGTCAGCAGGCTGATACGCTTTCAGGGGTGCCGGTACCAAAAACAAATCGCCAACCTACTAACATGGACTCAGTAGAGCTTATTCATCACTTGCTTAGTCAACAAGATGAGCAAGTGGTATTACTCAGTGCGGGCAGCTTAACCAATATTGCTCAGTGGTTGCATAAATACCCAGACGATATGCCTAAAGTGTCGCGACTTGTGATGATGGGCGGCGGCTTTGATGCGCCCGGCAATATTATCGTGCCGGGTTTTACGGGGGATCACCCTAACAAAAAGGCAGAATGGAATATTTACGTGGATGCAGTGGCCGCAGAGCAGGTTTTTGCCTCTAATTTGGCCGTTGAAGTTGTCGGATTAGATTTAACCAACCAAGTAAAAGTGACCCCCGAATACGCCAAACGTTTTAAAAGTGAAGTCAGAACGCCAGCTGCTAAGTTCTGGGACAAAGTGCTAGATGACAATGACTGGTTTATCGAGTCAGAAGAATACTACTTCTGGGACGTACTCGCAGCGCTTGTGGTAGTTGAGCCAGAGCTATGCCAAGGAGAGTTGCAATCAGTCTGGGTGGAATTTAGTGAAGTAAAATCAGGGGGTAAATGGACAGACACCAGCATGCCAAAAATCACGGAAGCAGGCAAGACGCGCTCACATTACGATCCTGCTACTTTCGGGATAACGCTCATTGGCGGAAATAATCCAGCGGTTAAAATATGTCGCCACACTGAGCCCCAACGTGCATTCGATGCGTTAATTGAAATACTCAATGTTGAACGCCAATCAGATATTCAGCCAATCTAAATTGTTTGGGGCATGCTGAGTAACCAAAACCATGCCCCCAATAAACCTAAGTAAAGTCAGGAATATCTTTGGCTAACTTTTCTGCTAGTGGCAAGGAGATAGACACTGAACTTAAGGTGTTTTGATGAGAGAGATCTAATGACTGATTTGGTGTTTGTTTTTTAAAAAAGCCTTTATCTCGCAGTTTAAATACCCGAGTAACCGTGGGTAGCAAGCTGTTTTCAGCAAGCCATAGTAAGCCTGCGGTCACAGGCCCGCCGGCCACTAAACCTAAACCCAAAAAGCCAATGCTCAATGCAACCTTTTTGATACCACCGTCTTGCTCGTCATTTTCAAAATGTACCGACAGGGCTTTAGAGTATTTTAATGAAACCTCTTCGACTAGCTTTGCGTTTGCTTGGCCAGCGAAGAACTGCTCCATTGCATCCTGATATTCTTTTTGTACGCCTGCCACATCACTAAAAGGGTCGACTAACGTTTTCCATAGTTGAGGGCGATCAAAGCTTAATTTTTGCGGTATTTGAATTGAAGGGATATTAATTAGTTCGGACTGTGTGGGCTGTCCTAGTTGAATTAAATCGGCAAACGCATGGCTATAGCGGGTTTCAACTAAGATTTTACGCTGGCTAAATTGCGCGCTTAGGCATACTGCAAAGTTATAGTGATACGCTTCACTGGCCAATCCCATTAGCTCGTTTATTTTTTCCTTAGCATTAGAGTCATCGCCTAACACTTTTATGCATGCTTGCTCCCAGCGAGTCCGCGTTGCCTCTTTGTCAGATTTATTTTTCAATGTATATAAATCAAATACGCGTTGAAAGTCATCATCAGTAACCGCCGTCATACCTAAGTTTTCAACATATAATTGGCGACTGCGACACAACATATTATCAAACCCATGACTAATATGTTTTTTCGGCCAAGGGATGAAATTATCGATGCGTTGCAACCCTGGTTCCCACTGTTTTAGCATGGTTCGAAGCGCAGGCCACTCGGCACTTTTTTGTAATCTTTGAAAGCTTTCAACACCCTGAGCGGACATTTTCTGCGCTACGTCTAAAAGAGAACCGCTGCGGGACATGATTTGTACAAAGTTTGCTTCGACTAGTGCTTTTAGCGGGGACGAGGTCGGGTAAAGTAACGCGTGGCGTGCAAATGGATGATTTAACAGATATCCGTCATTGATAATGATTTTTTCGCCCAGTAAAGCCTTACGGATCAACATCTGATTGAACTGCTGTTGGCCCATCTCAATGTTCCATGGATAGCGTTGCACCACATCGTCTAAGGTGCCTAAATAAGTTAGCGCTTGCTGCACAGTGAAATTACTCGCCTAAAACCAAAATAGAATATCAGTGTAACCTTATTACCTACTGATTTTTATAGCTTAATTTAAATTCTCACAAAATGGAAAGTCGTCAGGATTACAGCTAATTAGGGTCGTTTAGATGACTGCCCCACCACCAAATCAAGCAAATCCATCAACTGCTGAGTTTGTGGGGGTGTGATCCCAGGGAACTTGCACAGGACTTTGTCTGGAATATCAGTGGCTTTAAGCTTCAGTGTTTGTCCAGCGTCACTCAATTTCAGCAAGCGCTTTCGTTTATCTTTTTCGTCTTTGATGACGCTAAGCAGGCTTTTGTCCGACAGCTTTTTCAATATTTGTGTCATTGCACCGCCGTCAATGGCGGTGTGCTCTATTAGCTGGGCGATTGTGATTTCATCTTTTTCCCATAACGCCATCATTACAACGTACTGGGGGTAGGTTAAGTTCAACGCTAATAGTGGCTCACGATAAGCCCGAGCAATGTTGTTTGACGCCATATACAGGCGATGGCACAACTGGTTTTTTAACTGTAAGTTTTCAAAAGACATAAGACACCTCCGAATTCATTTTAATTTGCACGCAAAGTATTTGCAATTGATAAATGTTGGGTTTAATATTTTGCATGCAAAATAATTTCAACATTAAATCTGGAGTTCACTATGAATGTATTAAAAAATGTAGCATACACAGCCAAAGCAACTGCCACAGGTGGTCGTGAAGGTTCTGCAAAATCGGACGATGGTCGTTTGGATCTGAAACTATCAACGCCTAAAGGCTTGGGTGGCGATGACGGGCAGGGCACTAACCCAGAACAATTGTTTGCCGCAGGTTATGCTGCTTGCTTTATCGGGGCACTCAAGGTCGTGGCAGGCCAAGCAAAAATAGCACTGCCCAGTGATGTATATATCAATTCAGAAGTCTCTATTGGCGGCATTGAAAATGGTTTTGGTATTGCAGTAAAGTTAGCAGTCTCGATAGGGGACATGGACAAAACCCAAGCTAAAGCTTTGGTCGAAAAAGCCCACCAAGTATGCCCCTATTCAAACGCTACTCGCGGCAATATAGAAGTCGAGATATCCGTACTCTAATATCAAGCGTTAATTGTAAACGGCAGCCCTGAATGTAATCAACAGGGTTGCCACGACTTCAATGCTCTAGCTTAATTTGAATTTCAAGATAAGGTTATTAAGGCTATCTGCAAGAGTGGCAAGTTCAACAGTAGCAATGTTACTTTGACTAGCCCCAACCGCTGTTTGGTCAGCTAAATCACGGATATTGACTAAATTCTGATCTACCTCTTTTGCGACCGTCGCTTGTTGCTCAACGGCACTGGCTATGGCCAAATTTTGCTCATTAATCTGGCTGATAATATTGCTTATATGTTGCAATGAAGCACCGGCTTCATTTGCGACGGTTAATGTCTGGTTTGCACGTTCATTACTAAGCGCAGTTGCGCTAACAGCCTTTTCGGTATCGCCTTGTGTCAAAGCAATCATGTTTTCTATTTCTTTGGTTGATTCCTGTGTGCGATGAGCCAATGCGCGGACCTCATCAGCAACCACAGCAAAACCACGACCGGATTCTCCCGCGCGAGCCGCTTCTATTGCTGCATTAAGAGAAAGAAGATTAGTTTGGTCAGCAATAGCGCGAATGACATCGAGCACTGAGCCAATCCCCTTCACTCGAAAGGCCAAGGTATCAACCCCACTCTTAGTTGACTGAAGTTCATTCACTAGCTCATGAATAGTATCAATGGTTTGTTGTACATTTTTACGACCGGCAATTGCGGATGTATTGGCGCTCTCCGATTCGTTGTAGGTGAAATTTGAATTTCGAGCGACTTCCTCTATTGCGACGGTCATTTCGTTCACTGCGGTTACAGCCTGCTCAAGTTCGCTTCCTTGTTGGGTAATATTCATAGACGACTGCCGCGTTACTACGCTTAACTCTTCTGAAGTGGAAGCCAACTGGCTAGATGAATCCGCAATAGCCTGTATTGTTTGTTTTAAATTTTCCTGCATGTCGGACAAGGCTCTAATCATATCTGCCGCTTCGTCATTGCAATTATCATTGAAGATCTGGCTCAAATCCCCTTTGGCAATATTTTGTGCAACTTCTACTGCTTGGTTCAATGGTAATATAACGGAGCGACTGAACAGAATTGTTAGAATAACAGTCATAATTAAGGCGATTATGATAACAACTACCATCCACATACGATTAGATCCAAATGTCTCCTTTGCTTTAATACTTGAATCATCAGCACGACTTTTTTGGAAAGCATTTAGTTCATATAACACCTGTGTTATATCACCACTTAATTCCAAAAAACCTTGCTCTCTATATGCATTCGCCTGTTTAAAATCACCTTGTTCATACATGGCGATTAATTTTTTATGCAGAACAACATACCTGTCTACACTATTGTCCATACGTATTAACAGCTTTTTGGCTTCTTCAGCTGTGGCTAGGGCGTGCATTTTCTTTTTTGATGCCATAAATGACGCTTGCACATTACTCAAACGCTGGAGAATCGGCTTTTTTAGAGAAGGATCGTGAGCATAACCTAGGTTCGCGGTTTCTAAACGAGTCAAGAGAAAGTCACGTTGCATATGACTAATTGTCAATAGGGCGGGTATTCTATGCGAAGTAATTACACTAATGTCTTCATTAAGCCAATTCATCTGATAAATCCCAAAACATCCCAACCCTAAGGATATCAATCCGAGCAAGCCGAAAGCCAATAGTGACCTTGCTCCTATACGTATTTTGCGAATCATTATTCGTCCTTTCTCTCTTAATCAATAATTTAATTACGAAACTTTACAGGAGTTAGCCTGACATGAAGTGTGTGTGGTTTTATATCGCCGCCTGTTCCAATTGAGGAGATAAAACCCTTTTGAAGGATCGTTACGCAGCCCATCAACGCGCCAATCATCTAAAATATGACAGGTTAGTGGCAGGTCATCGGAGGAGTATGTGTAATACCCTATTGACGTACTAATTTTTAAATAGGTGTTTACGACTATGATTCTCAGGTATCAGCTGCGGGAAATAGAATATTAAACATTAGCCCACATCAATATATGAGGTAGCATATGTAATCCACGGTACTAAATACCACATGATATAAATCAATCAAACGAAATAATTAAGAACTGTTAGAATAAAATATTCTTGATTTTTTGTGGGATTCAAGGTAATTTTTTTACCTGGGTAAAATATAAGCAATAACGAGAGTTAACGAGCTACTTTGCTAATTTTTTGCACAAAATTAAGCTTAAGCTTTGGTCGAAAAAGCCCACCAAGTATGCCCCTATTCAAACGCTACCTGCTGTAATATAGAAGTCGATATCTCGGTTATTTAGCTCTTTGCGCAGCCGTCATAAAAAAAGCCAGCTTGTACTCGCTGGCTCTAGTTATACCTCGGGTGGGACTCGTGTTCATTTACGCTCACTTTATCGGCGTTTTAAAATTTTAGTTACCAAGCAAATATGGCCAAAAATAAACACAGCTACTGGCATTAAACACCACAGTTTTTGCATGAAATCTTGCCCCTAATGAGTTGAAATACATTGTTGAGGTTAATGATATTTAAGCAACTTACAACGACTGCTTCGCGTTCGTTTTTTGCTTATCTATCAGGCTAGTTGATTGCTTAATAACAGCTATAACGATTTGCCTTTGATTAAGTGTTAGGCAAATAATGGCTGATACATTCCCCAAAGCGCCGGAAATTTGTGATTATAAAGCATCAAGAAAAAATCGCCTCAGTGGAGATTATTCAACGCCAGTTTGAGGCACTCGGTTACATTTGCAGCTCGTCAGTAGCTACTGCCATTTATTTAGCCTGTCATTTACAAAAGCCCATTCTCATTGAAGGGCCTCCTGGCGTGGGTAAAACCGAATTAGCAAAAATTACCGCGGCCTATCTGAATGCGCCACTGATCCGCATGCAGTGCTACGAAGGGCTTGACGAGTCAAAAGCATTGTATGAATGGAAGTATGGTAAACAACTGCTTTACACCCAAGTACTGAAAGAGCAGTTGGGGGATGTGCTAAGAGGTGCGCGGGGATTGGATGAGTCTATCGCTCGGTTGCATGATTTTGGTGACATTTTTTATTCACAGGAATTTTTAGAGCCCAGACCCTTACTGCAAGCCTTACAGAGTGAAGGTGGCGCGGTGTTATTGATCGATGAAATTGACAAAGCGGATCAAGAGTTTGAAGCGTTTCTGTTAGAACTGTTGTCGGATTATCAGGTGTCTATTCCAGAAATAGGTACGGTGAAAGCGAAATCGACACCCATAGTGATGCTAACCAGTAACAACACGCGGGAGCTCGGCGATGCTTTAAAGCGCCGTTGTTTACATCTCTATATTCCTTTTCCCGATGCCGCTTTAGAAAGCCGTATTTTGGCGACCCAGGTTGAAGGTTTGGATGCACAGTTAAGAGAGCAAATAGTGGCACTGATAGCGGAGCTAAGGAACTTGCCTTTGAAAAAATCGCCAGCGGTCAGTGAAACCATCGATTGGGCAAGGGCACTGCTGTTGCTCAATGTAGAAACGCTAGACCCTACGTGGGTAAAAGAGACCTTGAACTTATTGTTGAAGTTTCAGGATGATATCGAATTAGTTGAACCCGAAATTGCAGCTTTGTTGAAGCGGGTATCTTAGGTGCGTTTTGTTGCCGACTTTATTGGGGCATTGCGTGAAGCGGGATTGCCCGTGTCGCCAGCAGAGTCTTTGGACGCGCTCAACGCTATCAAGTTGTTAGGACTCGAAAACCGTAAAACGACCAAAACAGTTTTGGCTTTAACATTGGTTAAACGCCAGACAGATCAAGTCATTTACGAGCAATTGTTTGATCTGTATTTCACCGGTGTTGAAAAAGTTAAGCAAACGGATAGCGACAAGCTTTTGCCTGAAGAGCAAAAAAACACGAGCGAGGCGGGCTTAGGCGAAAATGAGCAAGAAAGTGGCGCTGACGAGTACGCGGCTAGCTCAGCGTTGGGCCAGTCACTTAATCAAAAGCAAGATATGAGTCTGGCGATTGCCCAAGCTGCTTTGGCGGAGAAACTGTCTTCCATCGTTTTATTTACCCAAAAAAATCATTTCGCTTACAAAATCATGCAACGTTTGGGGGATGAGGCACTAAGCGCCGAAATCCGCGCAGATGCTAGCAGCCCTGCACAGAAGGATTTACAGCGTGAATTAATAAAATCCCGAGCACGTTTGCTTGAGCAAGTTAAAGATTATGTGGAACAGCAATATATGATTTTTGCGCGTCACAAAGGTCTGAAATTTCGAGAGGAGCACCTACAGCAAGCAAAGTTAAGTCAACTTGAGCATATTGATTACACGTTAATGCAACGCTTAGTGCAACGAGCAGCGCGTAAATTAGCGACTCAGCATAGTCGGCGGCGATTAACACGTAAGCGTGGCTTGTTAGATGTGCGTAAAACGATCGCTGCCAATGCCGCTTTTGACGGTGCACTTTTTCATACGCGCTGGAAGGCAACACGCGTAGATCGGCCTAAAATTGTCGCAATCTGTGATGTCAGTGGTTCAGTTAGCCGTGTTGCACGTTTTCTTTTATTATTCTTGTATTCGTTGCAAGACGTTATACCGAAAGTCCGTTCTTTTGTTTTTGCTTCTGAGATGGTCGAAGTGACACAACTATTAGAGCAAGAAAACATTGAGTTAGCGTTGGAAGAAATAATGCAGCGCTGGGGTGGCTTGTCTACGGACTACGGTGAGGCGCTCGCCGGTTTTCAAGAGCAGGCATTGGCAAGTATCGATAAAAAAACAACGGTTATTTTGTTAGGTGATGCACGCAATAACCAAGGCGATGGTCGAACCGACATTTGGCAAAAGGTCTTTCGTCAAAGTAAGCGGGTATTATGGCTTAACCCCGAACAACGCAATAGTTGGGATTCTGGCGATTCAATTATGTCGCAATATTCACCTTGGTGCTCCAGTGTTGAGCCCTGTCGAAACCTAAAAGACATTGAAGGTATCTTTAGTCGGCTTTTGAAATATTCCTAATACCCGCAGGGCGAAGCCGTGAGCGAAATTCTCGTGGTGTCACATCGGTAATCGATTTAAAAACCTTTGAGAATGAGCTGATATCTCGATAGCCCACACCCATGCCAATGGTTTTAATACTGTCATCGGTATTTCCTAAACGGTGTTTCGCTGCTTCCACTCTAAGTCGCTGAAGGTAGCGAGAAGGCAGCTCCCCTGTTGCTTCTTGGAACCGACGGATGAAGGTACGTCTGCTCATACCTATCTGTTTTGCGAGGAGCTGTAGCTCAACGCTTTGCTTAAAATGTTCGTCTAGCCAGTCCTGTGCTCGGTGAATACCCACATCTCTGTGCTGGCGAAAACCAGCAATGTTGATCAGGTTTACATCGTACGTTCGGCGACTATCAAAGCTGATATCTCTGGCTAAACTTGCGGCGATTGAAGGGCCACAGAACTTCTCCAGTAGATGCATGCTTAAGTCTAGCGAGGCATTTTGACCATTTGAGCTATAGATACCTGCGTGCTCTACACTGGCTTGGTTGGCCTGCCATTGCACATTTGGGTATCGCTGTTCAAATTCCCGCAAGTGACGCCAATAAGTTGTTGCACGTCCTCCATTAAGTAAACCGGCCTCTGCGGCCCAAAAGATGCCGCTGTTTATCCCAGCGATACGTGCACCATTTGCGTGTTGCTTGGCCAGCCAAGGTGGAATTCCTGGGTATTGCTTGGTCAGCTGTTCGAAATCACCCCAATAATGCGCCAGCATAATCAGATCATACGGGGCTTCGCCTATTACCACATCGCCGTGGATAGATTGACCACCATAAAGCTGCACCGCAGTTCTGTCTGCGCTGATCAAGTCGCAATGAAATTGACGGTTTTTTGCTTGGCGTAAATTTGCGCTGTGAAATAACTCCAGTGAGCCATAAACGGTAGACGCCCAAGCACCATTAAAAATTAGTAGGGCCACTCGCCATTTTGCATCCGGCACACTATTTCCTTCTCTTTGATTATTTTGGCACATATGCCGTATTAAGTGGCATTTTACCCTAAGTACAAGGGAAGGGAAGGGGCGTACAGTAGTGACTTACTTGGGGTGAGTCCCGAGATGAACAATTGAAAGAGGAAACACTAAGTGGATATTACCTTTTCGGCTGAGGAATTGGCCTTTCGTGACCAAGTACGCACATTTTTGTCTGAGAATTGGACTGAAGATTTAGCCTCTCGAATTCGTGGTGAAGATCAAGAATTTAAGGCTGCTCAAATTGAGTGGCAGAATAAACTGAACGATAAAGGTTGGTTAGCACCAGGTTGGCCTGTTGAGCACGGTGGCGTCAACTGGTCAGTGACAGAAAATTTTATCTTTGAAACCGAGCGTTCTTTAGCGGGCGCCCCTGATGTCGTGCCGTTTGGCCTGAAAATGGTAGCGCCGGTTATTTACGGTTTTGGCAGCGAAGAGCAGAAAAAACGCTTCTTGCCACGCATTCTTAAAAGTCAAGATTGGTGGTGTCAGGGGTATTCTGAACCTGGCGCGGGTTCAGATCTTGCTGCGCTGAAAACCAAAGCGGAATTGGACGGTGATGACTACATAGTTAATGGTGCCAAAGTGTGGACCACTTACGCCCAGTACGCAGATTGGATTTTCTGTTTGGTACGTACGGATGCTTCTGGTAAGCGTCAGGATGGCATTACTTTCTTGCTGATTGATATGAACAGCCCGGGTATTACGGTTAATAAAATTTCATCAATTGATGATCATCACAGCTTGAACGAAGTGGTTTTTGATAACGTTCGAGTACCGGTTGCTAACCGTATCGGCGAACAGGACAAAGGCTGGACTTACGCTAAGGCTTTATTGGCTCATGAACGTACCTCTATTGCAGCTGTTGCTGATTCTAAGCGCCGCTTGCGTGACTTGCGCAAGTTACTCAGTGATGAAATCAGCGGTGGTCGTCCGCTGCTGGAAGATACTCAGTTCCAAAATCGCCTATCGAATACTGAAATTGAGCTGATGGCTTTAGAGTACACCGAATTGCGTGTACTGGCGTCAACGGCAGACGGTAAAGGGCCAGGTGTGGAATCCTCTTTACTAAAAATTAAAGGCACCGAAATTCAACAAGCTATTCAGCAAATGTATATGGATTTGGCAGGTTACTACAGCGGCATTATCCACGGTGAAGAAAATGCTGAAACCATAGGCCATGCCTTTGGTCACGATGCAAGAAAAGCGTATATGTACGGACGAGCAGCCACAATTTACGGTGGTTCAAACGAAGTACAGAAAAACATTACTGCCAAATACGTGCTGGGACTTTAATCATGAATTTTAACTTATCAGAAGAACAAAACATGCTCAAAGACAGTGTTGCGCGCTTTGTGCAAGACGAATATGACTTTGAGAGTCGCCGAGCGAATGCCGCGAGCGAGTTAGGCTTTAATCCTAAAAATTGGCAAACCTTTGCTGAACTCGGCTGGCTCTCTATTCCCTTCGACGAAGCCCATGGTGGTTTTGGCGGTGGTGCAACAGACGTTATGGCCGTGATGGAAGAAATGGGCAAAGGCCTAGTCGTGGAGCCGTTTGTGGCCACAGTATTAATGTTCGGTGGTTTATTGAATAAAAGTGCTAACGCCGCTTTACAAGATACCTACATCGAAAAAATTATCGATGGTTCACTGCAAGGTGCATTTGCTTACTTAGAACGCCAAAGCCGCTTCGAATTGGCAGACGTAAAAACACAAGCAAAACGTGACGGAAACGATTTTGTACTCAAGGGTGAAAAAACCGTTGTGTTCAACGGTGCAGCTGCCAACAAAGTGGTGGTTTCAGCGAGAACATCTGGCGAGCAGTGCGACGAAGCGGGCATTACGCTATTTTTAATTGATACTGACGCCGCAGGCGTAGAGCGCACGCCTTATCGCCTGATGGACGGTCAATTGGTAGCGAACATCAAACTAAACGATGTACGTGTTGCAGCAGACCATGTGCTAGGTGACGTTGATAACGGTTACCCCATTATGGATGCAGTGGTCGGTGAAGTTATTATTGCTTTGAGCGCTGAAGCTATGGGTATCATGCAAAAATTGAATACCACCACCATTGAATACACCAAAACTCGTCAACAGTTCGGGGTGGCTATTAGTAGCTTTCAAGCGCTGCAGCATCGTATGGTGGATATGTTTATGGCAGGTGAACAAGCCAAGTCCATTTTATATCGCGCCGTATGTGCAGCAGAAAGCGGCGCCGATGATTTGGCCAAAAATATTGCCGCACTAAAAGTGATGATCGGCCGAAACGGTAAATTGATTGGCGACGAAGCTATTCAATTACACGGTGGTATGGGTCTAACAGACGAGCTAGATGTAGGCCATTACGTTAAACGCCTAATGATGATCAACACCACCTTCGGTGATGCTGATTACCAGCAACAGAAGTTTAATCGCTTGGCGTATACGGATTAACCGTTAACACATCAGCCGATGTCCCGTCCTAGAATAAGTTGACGGTTTTAAGCCAGCATTTTTTGCTGGCTTTTTGCTATTAGGGGATGACTACTCAGTTTGCTCTAACACCATATGTTCCTTTTTGTCGCTACTGGCGTTCGCTTGAAATGACTTCTAACCTCTTTATATGTTTAGCGCTCACGTCATCATCAAAAGGAAGCTGAAAGATGAATAAACGAACTTACGAACTGCCAGAGGCCTCAAGTAACTATTTTTTACGTCGGGGGTTAATTGTAATAAGTACTGTTGTTTGCTGTCTTGCTTTTACAGGATGTGATTCTTCGCCAGAAGACATTAAAATATCCGCCCCAGTAGTTGCAACATTTGAACACCTTGAAGAATTATCCCCTAAGGTATCGATACACAATTTACAACCAATGTTTAAGGTGGAGGCACGTGGATTCACTGCCGTGGATGAAACAGGTTGGGACTGGGCTGGATCGGATGAAATATACGCTGTATGGCGAGCCAATGTGATTGTTTCAACTCTTATCCAAGGTGACGTTGACAGCGGAGAGTCTTTTGACTTTCACCCGCTGCAAACTTGTATATATCCGGTAGCTGGAGATGCGCTATTAATTGATGGTCGATACGGAGGGGCTGATTCAGGTTGGATTTGTAAGGACGAGGGCGCAGCGAGTCCTATACAATTTTTCGTTAATTTCTATGAGGATGATAGCCCATGGACCCATTTTCCGTTTTGTTTCTCAGGTAGTATTGTTAAAGATTGTGAGGACCAATTTGTGGGTAAATATACGGGTAATTGGAATACCGAACAGTTAATAGAAATTTTACCTGTTGTAGGGGCTGTGCAAGATTTTACTGTCCAATTGGATCCGTGCGAAGGGCCGGCTGTGTGTGGTGATGATGATTTTTCACATTATGAATTTCATTTTCGCATCACCAGAATGGCCGACAAAGAAGTCTTGAGGCGCCATGCCCTTGAATAAGTTATTGGTGTTGGGGCGGTGTCGTTAAGTTTGCCAGGACGTCACTTATTAGTTTGTATCCTTAGGCGGTAGTCATGATCTTGGCTTGCAAAAAATCAACAAATACACGTACTTTTGGCGGTAAATATGAGCGACTCTGATAGACCAGCTAAGCGGCAGTATCGAATTCAGTTGCGGTGCATGCGTAATCAGGGAACAAGTCCACAAGTAGTCCGTTATGTATCTCATCTTGACACAGCCAGTCGGGTAAAAGAGCAGGACCAAGGCCTGCCACAGCGCAAGCTGTCATGGTGAGCCCATGGGAAATCAGTAAATGCCCAGTCACTGGCACTTCCAGCATATTATTGTGCGGATCGCGAAACTTCCATGTGCTGCGATACCCAGGCATCGAAAACAACAGACAGTCAAGGCCACTTAAAGCCGCAGGATCTTTCGGCTGACAATTCATTTTAATCTACATAGGGCTTGCACAGAGGTGAAATCGCCTTGAAACCAATTTATGTGATATGAAATCCCCCACAGGTTGTTGCCCGAAACGGACAGCAACATCGATTTGCTCCTTAACGAGATCCACATGGTTGTCCATCAATAGTAGTTCGAGTGTCAGGTCGGGGTACAAAGCGCGAAATTCTGGCAAAATCGGCGCCAAGACTCTTTGCCCAAAAGAGGTACACGCGGTTATTCGTAATGTACCTGTAGGTAAGCTAACCAGATCTAAAGCAGCTTCAGTGGCTCGGTCAAATTCACCCATGAGATCTTGAACGCGAGAAAAATACTTATTTCCCGCTTCGGTAGGTGAGAGTTTTCGTGTCGTTCTTTGGAACAGTCGGAAGCCTAATTGCGACGCTAAACTTGCAACAGTACGAGAAATCGACGAAGGGTCAACGTTGCGTTGACGGGCAACAGCAGCAAAGCTACTACGTTTCATAACATCTACAAATACCCGCACAGATTCAAAATCCATTCGTGCGTTCCATACACTAAAGTGATGGATATAGGTGGGTTTATCTAACGATCAACAATGGTTAAGCTCAAATAAATGAAATGGCTTTGCTGCCGCCATACACGTTTCAACCATTAGGAAAATATGATGAGCATTGGCATGCAGATGAAGTACATGCTTATATTATGGAAGGTGAAACTGATTTTTTCGATGCCAAAAGTGGTAATAGAACGCAAGTTAAAGCAGGAGATAAGATCCTGATCCCTGCCAAGGTGGTGCTCGCCGAAGGGGCAGTGAAAGAGCGGGTCGTGTATATCCTTGCCCTTCCAAAGCCACTACCGCGAGAGGAGTTCCTAGCCATGCATGAATCAACAGAGCTCAGCGTATAATTCTACCTAGTTGCCACCAGCGTAAGGTATTGAAAGCCAGACTAAATAAGCTGGACTTTGAGCGTTTGGGATGTGCGATTTAGTTTATTTTGATCCGTTGATTTCTAAAAACTCACACCTGCTGTCACTCTTACCGTGCGCGGCTCTATAATGTGGTAATGCAGATCATCTACCCCCTGAGCAGCTTCTCCAGCTAATCGAGAGGCATAGAAATAGTCAATATCGTGGACATCATTATCAAATACGTTGAGCACTTCTAGCTTCACATTGTACGCGCCCCAGCTTTTACCAAGCAAGGCATTCACTACGGTAGAGGAGCTTGAGCGGACACTATTATCTTCTATTAAAGGCCGCTCAGCGAAATGTCGAACTCTTATACTGCCATGACTCGTCGCATCAAATTCTGCGCTTATCCCCACTTGTAATACTTGGTCGATTGCACCTGGGATTTTATTGCCATCAGGTCGATTATCCGAAAATTCGGAATCTGTCATGGAATACTCCATGTCTAAAACTATTTTTTCGACCAACTGATAATACGCGGTGAGCTCCAATCCCCTGCGTTTACTCGGACGACTCGCTTCAGTATTCCCAGCATCACCCACAAACACCAATTCACTGTTCAAAGATAACTGCCACAATGACAACGACGCATTTAGCCTGTCATTGACATCTACGCGAAAGCCCAACTCAGCGCCGTTAGAACGAACTAACGCATTGACTGGAGTGATGCGCTTACCGTTATTTGGGTCAATTTTTGTCGTGGTGCCTCTGGCATCATTAGAATGAAATCCTTGCCCAGCCGCAATGTATACCTCGAATAGATCATTTAACTGATAGGTAACACTACCTTTGAGTGACACCAGAGTATCACTTTGAATGCCATCGTTCTGGCTGAGATCAATATCATGAATGTTGCGGTTAATTAAACTTGTCACATCAAAATCAAAATAATCGTAGCGAATACCAATGTTCGTACGTAGGTTAGGCGTCACATCAAAGATGTTGCGCACGTACACCGCTGCGCTGCTTTCTTTCACCGCATCACTTCGAACTGCGCCTCGCCTGACTCGCTCGGTGGTTTTAAACAGAGCGACTTCTTGAATATCGTCCACGCGAGTTTCAAAACCAAATGTCGTCCGCGATTGCTTATGATCTACATGGTAATGCCCCTGCGCACCATAAACATTGCGTTTATCCACCTGTTCGAACTGATCTCCATTGACTGGATCGTCAAGAAAATAGGTAAAGTTAGAAAATAAATCTAGGTCGTAATTGATAAAATAGGCCGATAATGACCCCTGCGCAAAATCCCAACCGGCACTAAAACTGTAACGACTAGAATCGCCACCCAGCGTTTTATCAATTGAGCCGAGTGCATCAATCATTCCGGCGGTTACAGCCCGACTTGGTATCTGATCTGCACTGTTCCAACCGTTTTCATATGCCATAATCGTAAAAGACAACTGCCCGTCATTTAACGGTTGAGTATGTTTAAGTAATGCATTGATTTTGTTTACGTCTTCCTCAATATCTTGCCACGGACCTTGGTAGACCTGCTTCTCTAGGCCGTATAACAAGGTACCGCTAGCCAGGTTATCAATACTATCTGCGACTAAAATACGTGCGTATTCGTCTTCTCCTAAAGTTAGGCTAGCAATACCCTTTTCTAAACGGTTTGGCGTACTAAAAAATGCACTACCTGCGCCTGAAAAATCCCCGATTTCTGTAAAATAAGGACCTTTTTTATACGCCAATGTTTCCACTAATTCCGGAATAACAAAGTTTAAATCGGTGTAACCTTGCCCGTGACCATGAGTACGCATATTTACTGGCATCCCATCAACAAATGTAGCGAAATCGGTACCGTGATCAAGGTTAAAGCCCCGTAGAAAATACTGATTGGCCTTGCCACTACCGCTGTGCTGCGTAGCAACCATACCCGGCACTAACTCCATTAACTCACCGGTACGCAGCAATGGTCGCAGTTTAATTTCTTGTTGCCCAACAAAGCCTTCGGAGGCAGAAATTGCCGCACCAATAAGATTAGAGGTGCGGCCTTTAACAGTGATCTGCTCTAACTCATCGTTAGCATAGGCAGATTCCATTCTCGTTAAAAAACTAGCACTTAAAGCGATTGCTAATGCCGATTTGTAAAATATATCCATATTTATTCCATTTTCAATGTGCCAGATGCAAGGCGTAAGGATTAATATCGATGCCTTATCAGAAAATTCTGAATGCCCACTTAATAAACGGGCAACCTTGTCATTCGGATGCAAGCGACTAAGTATTAAACGAAAAAAGAATAAGGATTGGTCGATATAGAAATAAAAAATCATAGGGAGGAATTGGGGTATACAATGAGAATTCGCCCTAATCATCCAAATAATCAGGGGTAGTGAGGCTGAAAAAAGTATTACTCATGCTTAAATCATCATGCGGACTGAATTTGAAGAAAGGTAGCTTTCTTTCTCGACTGCACCTTCTGAAGTCTCTCCGCGTATCGCTGGGAGCATCTGACTGCGTTCCAGTTGCCGATATGTCATAAGCAGCAGGGATAGCTTGGCACGCGAAGAGAATAGAAAAACAAAGCACCCGGAAGGGATAAACAGGGAAGTTAATACAAAGAAGGGAAATGGTGCCGACTACCGGAGTCGAACTGGTGACCTACTGATTACAAGTCAGTTGCTCTACCAACTGAGCTAAGTCGGCACACTAGAATCCCGCTCTAGGCAGCTATGTGCTAGAGCGAGGCGACATTTTATTGATTTCACTTTTGTTGTCAACCAAAAGATCTTATTTTATTTGTAAAAGACGCAATGCTTCGCTGTTTAGGGTCGGAAAATAGCTATTAGGCAACCATTTTTGCAATTTCTGCATACTTTCCCCCAGTTCGGCGTAATTATGTGCCGTAATATTTATATGCCCCATTTTGCGCTTGGCTCGAGGGGTTTTCATGTATCCATGCAAATGTGTTCTCGCGACACTTAGCATGTCTTTTGAGGGTAAATCGCAGCCAATTACGTTTAGCATTACGCTTGGTGCGATAACTTCCGTTGACCCCAAGGGTAATTCACAAATCGCTCGTAAGTGATTTTCAAACTGACAAGTATCTGCACCCTGCATGCTCCAGTGCCCTGAATTGTGTACTCGTGGGGCGATTTCATTGACCAGCAAGGTGTCGCCCATTTGAAAGAACTCAACAGCTAATACACCAATGTAATTTAGCTCATTGACTAGCGCGGTGAATATATTCTGGGCTTGGGCTGTTAACGCGGGCGTGATAGCAGGTGCCGGGGCCACACAGGTGTGTAATTGTCCTTGGTGGTGCAGATTTTCAACTAAAGGATACAAGGCAAGTTGACCATTTTTGCCACGGGCGCCAACTAACGACACTTCACGTTCAAAGGTGAGCATCTTTTCAACCACTAAGGGGACTTTTTTAAGATCCAGTTCAGCCAATGCCTGTTTTATTTCAGGCAACTGCTCTTTGCTTGATAAGCGCCACTGGCCGTAACCGTCGTATCCATCTCGGCTGGCTTTAATTATTAGCGTTTCGCCGAGTGTTGCAACAGCTTGATCAAGTTGGGCAATATCATCAACAATCACGTAGGGGCAATTAGCGATATTCAGCTTGTCTAATAAGGCTTTTTCTTTAACGCGATCGGCACCTGCTGCGATGGATTCGCTGCTCGGCATCAGCTTACCGCTGCGATTGACTTGCTCAAGCAATGCCTCGGGAATGTGTTCGAACTCGACTGAGATGGCATCTGCCGCTTCAATGGCAGTTTCAAGATGTATGTCTAGGCGCTTTTTATCCAGCGGATTGACCACTTTATGGTTACTTACGTCGACTGCGGACACTTCAATACCAAGCGGCACGCCAGCTAACGCCATCATTCTGGCTAATTGACCTGAGCCTAAGATCAGTACATTCATTCAGGCAATTCCAATGGGGGTTGAGCCAATACATCGGCAGTTTGTTGTTGTCTGAACTGAATAATAGCATCTCGTACGGTTTTGTCCTGAAGAGCAACCACTTGTGCCGCCAGTAAACCAGCATTGGCAGCACCAGCTTCACCGATAGCGAGCGTTCCAACAGCCACGCCTTTAGGCATTTGTACGATTGAGTAAAGCGAGTCAACACCGCTTAACTGACTGGAGCGCACAGGTACACCAAACACGGGCAGGTGCGTATGAGCAGCAATCATACCCGGTAAGTGGGCTGCGCCACCTGCGCCACCAATGATCACTTGATAACCTTTATCGGCGGCGGTTTCTGAGAACTCGGTTAATAACGCAGGGGTGCGGTGAGCAGATACAACTTGAGCGTGGTAACTGACTCCTAATGTATCTAACATTTTTGCCGCTTGGGCCATGGTAGGCCAATCAGATTTTGAACCCATAACAATAGCAACTTGAGGCATTTTCACTCCCACTTAACATCGGTTTTATTACGTCAACTCCCGGTTGTGTAAACCATTAATATCAATGGCAATAGACAACGAGAGTAGACTGGAAAATTTTGGAAACGGATTGTAGCCCAAATCAAGATGTGAGTCCTGCTTGAGCGTTAATCGAGCAACAATTCGTCATTAATTATTCAATTTAAATGCCCTTAACGCCTAAGCATTTGAGCTAGTGACCTTATATCTGGCTTTTGAGACGGCAAAGATACAAAGCAAAAAATCCGCTGTGGGCGAGCCAGCAGCGGATTTTACAATTTAGCTTGTTCTGCGTTGTTAGCTTTTTTGCTTACGCATCGCAGTAAAGAACTCGTCATTGGTTTTGGTCATAGACAGCTTACCAATTAAGAATTCCATGGCGTCAATTTCTGACATTTCATGGACAATTTTACGCAAGATCCACATCTTTTGTAATTCGTCTTGGGTGGTCAGTAATTCTTCGCGACGAGTACCTGAGCGGTTGTAATCGATAGCTGGGAAGACACGTTTTTCCGCAATCTTACGGTTTAGGTGTAATTCCATGTTACCAGTACCTTTAAACTCTTCGTAGATAACTTCATCCATTTTAGAGCCGGTATCGATAAGCGCTGTAGCGATAATGGTTAAACTGCCGCCTTCTTCGATGTTACGTGCCGCACCAAAGAAACGCTTCGGCTTGTGTAATGCATTGGCATCTACACCACCGGTCAATACTTTACCTGATGATGGGATAACCGTGTTGTACGCACGGGCTAAACGGGTGATCGAATCAAGTAAGATAACCACATCTTTCTTATGCTCAACCAAGCGCTTGGCTTTTTCGATTACCATTTCGGCTACTTGTACGTGACGACTCGCCGGCTCATCAAAAGTAGAAGCAATGACTTCGCCTTGTACAAGGCGTTGCATCTCGGTGACTTCTTCTGGGCGTTCGTCAATCAATAACACCATCAACAAACATTCTGGATGGTTTGCGGCGATAGATTGCGCGATGTTTTGCAGTAGCAGCGTTTTACCTGCTTTAGGCGGCGCTACGATAAGGCCACGCTGACCACGTCCGATAGGTGACGCTAAATCAAGAACACGGGCCGTGATATCTTCAGTACTGCCGTTGCCACGCTCCATGATCAAACGCTCATTGGCATGCAATGGCGTTAAGTTTTCGAACAAGATTTTGTTTCGCGCATTTTCAGGGCGGTCAAAATTCACTTCGCTAATTTTTAACAGGGCGAAATAACGCTCACTGTCTTTAGGCGGGCGAATTTTGCCTGAAATGGTATCACCAGTGCGCAAGTTAAAGCGACGAATCTGGCTTGGTGATACATAAATATCATCAGGACCCGCTAAATACGATGCGTCATTAGAACGCAAGAATCCAAAGCCATCTTGTAGAATTTCTAATACGCCGTCGCCGAAAATATCTTCCCCGCCTTTGGCGTGGGTTTTCAATATCGAAAATATAATGTCTTGCTTACGCGCGCGGGCCATGTTTTCTAGGCCCATTTTTTCGGCCAGTCCAACCAGCTCGCTGATTGGTTTATTCTTGAGTTCCGTTAGGTTCATATTGGTGGGTCTTTTTAAGCTTGAAAAATTCGCTGTAACAGCAAAAATTGATTGAATGGTTCAAAGTTATTTACTTTTATAAATCTCTGATTGGTACGAAAATACAGGTCTGTTCAGGTGAGAACAATGAAAATTTAGCACCAAAACTGCGGTACGTCTAGTGAAAATAGAGCTAAAAAAAGTATTACATTGAACACAGAGTAATCAAATTATAAAAAAGCCCGATTTAATCGGGCTTAATTTTACTATCTATAATTAGATGTTTTCGTTAAGAAACTCTTCTAATTGGCCTTTAGATAGCGCACCCACTTTAGTTGCTGCCACATTACCGCCTTTGAATAAAAGCAGTGTAGGGATGCCACGAATGCCATACTTAGGAGGTGTTTCGTTATTTTCATCGACATTTAGCTTGCCAACTGTTAACTTGCCGTCGAATTCGTCAGCAATTTCATGCAAAATTGGCGCAATCATCTTACACGGACCGCACCATTCCGCCCAGAAGTCAACTAGTACAGGACCAGTCGCATTGATAACATCTGCCTCGAAACTATCGTCCGATAACTGGATAATTTTGTCGCTCATTCTTTTCTCCGTCATTAATTCTAGCGCCGATATAATTCAGCGTGATCGTGATTGTTATATAGAAACTGTTTTTTAATGCAAGCACTGATAAGCTATAAGCTATGCAAACAACTCATTTAACCGAAACACATTTCGCGGACTTGCCAATCAATGAGCAAGTCGTTAAGGCGTTATCCGCCGCAAACTTTAGTCACTGCACGCCCATTCAAGCGTTAAGCTTGCCCCCTCTTTTAGAAGGGAATGACATAGCAGGTCAAGCGCAAACCGGAACCGGTAAAACTATCGCGTTCTTGGTGGCAACTTTTCATTACTTGCTAAGTAATCCGCAGCCCACTAAAAAACAACCAAGAGCCATTATTATGGCGCCAACCAGGGAATTGGCCGTTCAGATCTTTAATGATGCTGAACTGCTAAGTCAACACACTGGTTTGTCTCTCGGTTTGATTTATGGGGGCGAGGGTTATCAAAGTCAACGGGAAAAACTGCAAGAAGGTGTAGATATTATTATCGGCACCACCGGCAGGATCATTGATTATTACAAACAGAATATATTTTCGTTGGCCGGTATTCAGGTAGCAGTACTTGATGAAGCCGACCGTATGTTCGACTTAGGCTTTATTAAAGACATTCGTTTTCTATTTAACCGTATGCCTCAGCCCACCGAGCGTTTGAGCATGTTGTTCTCTGCTACCTTGTCCTATCGAGTACAAGAGCTTGCTTATGAACATATGAATAATCCGACCCATGTTCAGGTTGAGCCTGAGCGTAAAACCGGCACGCGTATTAAAGAAGAGCTATTTTACCCTTCTGATGAAGATAAAATGGCACTCTTGTTGAGCTTGATGGAAGAAGAATGGCCCGACAAGGCGATCGTTTTTGCTAACACCAAACACAGCTGTGAGAAAGTGTCTGATTGGCTACAATCTGACGGTCATCGTGTGGGCTTGCTAAGTGGTGATGTACCGCAAAACAAACGTCTGAAAATTCTTGAAGATTTCACTTCAGGAACATTAGACGTGTTAGTGGCTACCGACGTCGCTGCCCGTGGGTTACATATTCCTATGGTTAGTCATGTATTTAACTACGATTTACCTGACGACGCAGAAGATTATGTGCATCGCATCGGCCGTACAGGTCGTGCAGGTCATAGCGGCAGTTCAATTAGCTTTGCTTGTGAAAAGTACGCACTTAATTTACCGGCAATCGAAACCTACATTGAACATGCTATTCCAGTGACGGAGTACAAACCTGACGCGCTACTGCGTGATGTTGAGCCGCCAAAGCCGCGCCATAAAAAGCGTATGCAGAATGGCCGAAATCCACAGAAACGTCCATCGGGTTCACGTAATCGTAGAAAACCATGATTACCTCTACTCGTTTGCCACAAAGTCATCCTGAAGAGCTTTACGCTGCGGTTGATTTAGGCTCAAACAGCTTTCACTTAGTCATAGTGAGAGTTGTTGCGGGTAGTGTACAAATTATTGGCAAAGTGAAGCAGAAAGTTCGCCTGGCCTCTGGGCTCGGCGATAACATGATGCTTGACGACGAAAGTTTAGAGCGCGGCTGGCGCTGTCTTGAAACGTTTTCTGAACGTCTGCAAGATATTCCTCGGGATAATATACGTGTGGTGGCAACAGCTACTTTGCGGTTAGCCAAAAATGCCCAGGTATTTACCCATAAAGCAGAGCAAATTCTCAATCATAAGCTGGTCGTTATTAGCGGTGAAGAAGAAGCTAGGCAAATTTATTTAGGTGTGGCATACACGTCAGCTAATCAGGGCAATTCGTTAGTTATCGATATTGGCGGTGCAAGCACCGAAATCATTATCGGTAATGACATGGAGCCTATCCACCTAGTTAGTCTGAACATGGGCTGCGTGACGTTTACCGAGCGATATTTTGTCAATGACGTGCTCAGCGCTGCTAATTTCGAAGCAGCCGTGAGCGCAGCCAAAGAACTGGTTGATGGCGTAGCTGATAAATTTGTTAACTTTGATTGGCAGCAATGTTTAGGCGCATCTGGCACACCGCAAGCGATTACCGAGATATTGGTTGCCCAAGGCATAAGTGATGCAATTCGTTTAGATTATTTGTATAACTTGCGACAGCAATGTATCGACTGCGCCACCTTAGATCATCTAATTATTGATGGCCTAGAAGAATCCAGACGGCTTATTTTCCCCAGTGGATTGGCTATCCTTATTGCGTTGTTTGAATCTCTTGAAATCAAAAATATGCAAATTTCGGGCGGCGCTCTGCGCGAAGGCTTGATTTACGGCATGCTTGAAAATATGCAGCAAAACGATCGGCGTATGCAAACCATTCAACAGCATATGCAGCACTTCCATATCGATATTGAGCAAGCACACAGAGTGAAAGACGTGGCCTTGTTGTTGTATAACCAACTTAGCGCCCAAGACGATGTGGGTGGGGTCGATGGCGAAGCAATGTTAGTTGCCGCCGCCATGCTTCACGAAACCGGATTGCATATTGAATATAAACTGCATCACAAACATGGCGGGTACATTTTAGGCTACGTACCTATGGTGGGTTACACGAATTTACAGCGTGATGGCATTAAAACTCTAGTGCTCAATCATCGTCAGCATATTTCGCCTGAAATATTCGAGCAAAATCATAGTGAAGTGCGTGCAACGATGCGCAGCTTAGTGCGGGTATTGCGCCTCGCTTGTATTTTATCTATCCGTCGTAAAGACAATCTACTACCGGTATTTCGCTTAGAGATTGATGACGAGGAAAATTGGCACCTTATATTCCCCCAAGGCTGGCTCAAAGCTCATCCTTTAATTGATGCTGAATTAGCAAATGAAAAATGGCAACAGCATAAAATGGGCTGGCAGCTAAGCTGCGAATAAAAACGTTTCAAACAATCTACATAGGTGTTAGCGCTGGCAGGTATGCCAACGCCCTATGTCAAATACAAGTTCGCTCCATTAAAGCAACAAGTGGTTATTTCCCCCGGGCTAAAATCTGTGCCGCTTGTTTAGCGAAGTAGGTCAATATGCCATCGGCGCCTGCGCGCTTAAATGCTAATAATGATTCCATTATCACCGACTCTTCATCTAGCCAGCCCTGCATAAAAGCGGCCTTGTGCATAGCGTACTCACCGCTGACCTGATAAGCAAAGGTAGGCACATTAAACTCATCTTTACAGCGCCTGACAATGTCCAAATAAGGCATGCCGGGTTTAACCATGACCATGTCAGCACCTTCTGCGATATCCAAGGCAATTTCACGAATAGCCTCGTTAGAGTTGGCGGGATCCATCTGGTAACTTTTTTTGTTTCCGCCCTTGATATTACTTGCTGAACCGACTGCATCACGAAATGGCCCATAGTAATTCGAAGCATACTTAGCCGAATAAGCCATGATGCACGTATTGATATAACCGTGGCTCTCAAGTGCCTGACGGATAGCGCCGATGCGTCCATCCATCATGTCAGAGGGTGCGACTATGTCAGCACCCGCCTGAGCATGGGACAAGGCCTGTTTAATCAAGACTTCTATGGTTTCATCATTGAGTACATAGCCGTCTTCATTCAGTAGGCCGTCTTGGCCGTGTGATGTGAATGGATCGAGGGCTACGTCGGTAATAATACCCATATCCGGCACGGCACTTTTCAGAGCTCGCACCGCTTGTTGGGCTAGGCCGTCTGGATTAAATGCTTCGCTGGCGCATTCTGACTTTCGCTCTAGTGGTGTAACGGGAAATAAAGCCAGTGCCGGTATCCCCAAAGCATGCAATTCTTTGGCTTCTTCTACGAGTAAATCTATGGTTAGCCGCTCTACACCAGGCATAGATTCAATGCTTTCACGCAGGTTTTTACCCTCTAACACAAAAACAGGATAAATAAGGTCTTTGGCGCTTAAGCGATGCTCAGCCATCAAGTCCCTGGTGAAAGTATGACGACGCATGCGACGCATGCGGATATTTGGAAAAGCTTCGGCCATGGTTGATGTCCTATTAAGTTGGGGCTGTATTGTCTAGGTGTTTGGCGATAATGCAGTTTCGGCCATTATTTTTAGCTTGATAGAGCAACTGATCGGCAAAGCCAATCAAGGTGTCTTCGCTTTGCTGGGGATCCATTGTCGCACTGGCTACACCTATGCTGACAGTCAAGTCTATGGCCACTCCAGCACTGTATACTGGGTTATTTTGGATCTCTGCGCGTAGTTGCTCTAATAAATCTCTTGCCCCTGTTAAGTCAGTACTGGGCATGATGACAGCGAACTCTTCTCCACCGTAACGGCATACATCATCACTGGGGCGTTTTAGGGATTTTTTCAAGCGTTCGGCGACAAACTTAATGCAGTCGTCGCCGACTAAATGTCCATGCTCGTCATTCACGCGCTTAAAATGATCAATATCGATCATGGCAACCACTAATTCGGTGCGTTCCCGGCGGCTGCGACGTACTTCTGCAAGATATTTTTTATCGAAATAACGTCGATTACGAATACCGGTTAAGGCATCTAATGTGTTCTTTTCTTCTAGTTCACGATTAATTTCGGACAGTTCTCTAAGGGCAATTTCCAGTTCTAGTGTGCGTTCTTGCACGCTGTATTCTAATTCTTCTTGGGCGTTATTTTGCTGGGCAAGCACTTCATCCTGTACCGCGCGCATGTCGCGTTCTTTACGCAGGGCCTTTTTTTGCGCTCTGAACAACTGCTGGCGTTGATGATTCACACTAAGCGCCAGCATCAAGGCGAGTAAAAAAGTTTCTAAGATGACACCTAGCATCAACAAATAATGTGATGAAATATTCAATGCGATAATGTTTAGATGATCCAGACACGCTATCAGGCAACTGACCAATAATGGGGTCCAAGCGAGGGTGTAAAAGCGCGCTAAGTGTACTTTTTTATACCAGCACCAAATGCCTACTCCATAAATAAATATGCTAATGGCACAAAGGGAGTATAAAAAGGGCGTTAAAAACCAGACTTTAGGGATGAACAAACTGACCAGCAAGCTTATGGCAAATAGGATGGCCAACACATTGAGTACTTTGTGCAGGCGTTGGCTGACGTTTTTCACATCCAGCAATATGCTGGTAAATATGATGGCATAAAATACCGTGGCATTGGCCCAAATTGCCACGCTGTGACTTTGCATCCAAGGACTGTCTGACCAAATATACTTGTATCCCAGTCCTTGCATTGTTCCTAGCAAGAGGGCAAAGCTGAATACATAACCAGCATAAAGTAGGAATACTGGCTGGCGACTAATAATGAAAAAAAACAGATTACTCAGTCCCATGGCAAACAAAACGCCGAAGAACAACCCCATAAGAATACTGTGTTCGCCGTTGAATACTAAAAATCGTGACTCAGGCCAGAGATTAATCGGCAGTTGTAAGGTTCCTTCACTGCTAATACGCATCACTATACGTAACTGATGTTCATATTCCGGCAGCGGGAACAAGAAAGTTTCATAGGGTAAGGGGCGGGTATAAAACGGCTGAGTGTCACCGGTTTGATAGTGATCGAGTAACCCCTCCTTCTCCAAAAACCACACGGAAACATGGTCGATAAAAGGGTTATTTAACTCCAGCAACCAATGTTCGAATGGCTTAAGTGTCGGAAGGGTAAAGCTTAACCAATAAGGAACATCGGACATGGGCAAGCCAAATTGAAAATTGTCAGCCTGTGACCAGAGTGTGGTGTTGGCGTCGGGTAGGGTATTAATTTGATATTGCTGCTGGGCGTCTGGTAAATACAGCAAGTTGTTGTGGGACAATTGCACTGGCGTCTGCAGCTTTATCGATAGTACTGTGACCAAAAACAGCAAAATACAGGTGATGGATAATAACGGTATGGCACTACGTTGGGTCAGCACACTGCGAAATAACGGGGAGGTAGTCACCAATATTCAGCCAAGTGCCAATAATTGATGGGTATTACGCAAGCTATGCTCAGCGATGGTTTCCACCGAGGTATCCATTAAGCTTGCCAATGTCTTAGCAATCACCGGGATATAACAGGGCTCGTTTTGCTTGACCCCCTTCACTTTGTCGGGACCTAAATTTTTAGGTTTTAGATAGGGAGCGTCAGTTTCTAATATTAAATGCTCAAGCGGCAGTTGCGCCATGGCTTCTCTGAGCTCTGTACCGCGCTTTTCGTCAGTTACCCAACCCGTGACGCCGATATAGCAGCCCAATGCTAAATAGGCCTGCATCTGCTCGGTATTCCCAGTAAAGCAATGTACCAGCGCGCCAGCGAGTTTTTGATGATACTTCTGCAGCAGGGCGTACTGGGCATCGAAGGCATCTCGTTCGTGCAAAAAGACCGGCATCTTCAACTCGCAGGCAATAATAAGTTGCTGTTCAAAAACGGCCAATTGCATGTCCCGAGGCGAAAAGTCGCGGTTAAAATCCAGCCCACATTCACCTATGGCGACCACTTGAGGTTGCTCGGCTAACATTTTGATTTGTTGTGCAAAGTCTGTCGGGGCGTGCTGAGCGTAATGAGGGTGGATCCCGGCCGTACTGTATACTTGTTTGGGGAACAGACTAGCCAGTTGTGCAGCTTGTTGGCTTATCGCTAAATCTGTTCCGGTGAGCATGATTTGCTGGACGTTAGCATCAGTGGCACGCATCAACATAGGGGCTAATGTGCTGTCGTCGCTTGGGACGTTTACGCCCACATCAAACCAATGCATGCTTATTTTGACCGTTTCACTCGGATACGTTTATTACTTGATTCTTTACTCAAAAAGTACGCCCCGAGCATACCCTCTTCTACGTAGATCTGATCGCCAGTTTTTATGCGTAACGTAGAATTGCTAGTTTGGCGCCATACCTGACCATTCTCTAGGGTGACGATAAGCTTACCGTAAGGATCTTTACTTGCATCAGTCACACTAGTTGAGACTTTTTGAACTTTATCTTCTGGTTCAATGACTTTGGCTAAACCAAAGTTTTTGATTTGCGTGTCACGGCTGACCTGATTTTCAGCGGCTACTGGCTTAGTGGCTGGTACTTTCGCCGAAGGTGGTGGCGTTTGAACGGATGGCGGACTGGCAATAGGCGCTTGCGTTTGACTCGATGAGTTCGTTGTCGAAAGTTGGTCATAACAGGCCATGCGCAGTGCACTGTCAGTTTTCGCTTGGCAGGCTCGTAACTCGCTCGCTAGGTCGTGGGCATGGGCGCTTGATATAACACTTAAGGTCAGGCCTAAGGTGATTAATGTTGTTTTCATGATTGCTCCTGTTTTTTTTCTTCTTCTTCTTCTTGATTAGGTTGAGATTCATCTTTGCGTTTTGCATAAAAACCACCGACCAAAATACCAATTTCAAACAGTATCCACATAGGGATCGCTAATAGGGTTTGCGAAATAATATCCGGTGGGGTTAGTAACATACCTAAGGTAAACACCCCGACTATGACATAAGGGCGTTTTGCCCGAAGGGCATCTGGTGTGCTTACCCCTGTCCAGCACATCAGAACGATCGCCACGGGTATTTCGAAGGATAAACCAAAGGCAAAAAATATTTTCAGTACAAAATCGAGATAACTACTGATATCGGTATTGATCGTGACTCCCTCAGGTGCAACGCCAGTAAAGAACGCAAAAGCGAGAGGAAATACAACGTAATACGCGAACGCCATGCCTGAGTAGAACAGTAAGGTACTGGAAAACAACAAGGGAGCCACTAAGCGTTTTTCATTGCGGTACAGGCCTGGGGCAATAAAAGCCCATATTTGGTATAGCACCACAGGTATGGCAATGAAAAATGACAGTACCAAGGTTAATTTAAAAGGGGCGAAAAAAGGCGATGCCACGTCTGTGGCGATCATTTCGGCATGTTCTGGCAGGGTTTCTAGTAAAGGGGTGGCGAGCCAGTGATATAGGTCTTGGGCGAAATAGACCAAGCATAAAAACACTACAAACACACTCAATACCGCTTTTAACACTCTGCCCCGTAATTCAATTAGGTGGGCGATTAAGCTATTTGGGTCTGACATCCGTGACTACTTTTTTTCGTATGGTTTTTGAACAGACTTAGCTGCATCACGCAGCTCATCCACGGATTTTTGCAGCTCGGGTGATAGGTTTTCGAGACCTTGCTGCTCAGCCTTCTTTAGGTTTTCGTGCAGCTCGTGGATTTTAAATTGTTGCTCCACTTCCTGACGAAACCCTGTGGCCATGCTTTTTACGCTGCGCACTGTGCGCATGGTTGAACGAATTGCACCAGGCAAGCGCTCAGGACCAAGCACCAGTAAGGCAACAACGCCAATGACCAGTAATTCTAAAAAGCCAATATCAAACATGGGTAATGCTCGCGTTACTCACTTTTTGCCTTAGTGTCAGATTCACTTTTTGCCTTAGTGTCAGATTCACTTTTGACATTCTGATGAACGGTTTTGTCGTTGTCTTGGCTGTTATCTTCGACTTTTTCGTCTGCTTTAAAATCAGCGTCTTTGTCTTTATCTTCGTCTGAAATGGCTTTCTTAAATCCCTTTACTGCAGAACCCAAATCCCCGCCCATATTACGAAGTTTTTTAGTGCCAAAAAGTAAAACCACGATCACTAAAATGATGATTAACTGCATTGGGCTGATACCGAACATAACATACTCCTCTTAAATGTTTGGACCCATTATACGTAGCAAATTAAAAAGGTCACTGGATTTGATTAAGCAAACGTTTCAATGCACAGTAATAACTATGTAAACACAGGGAAAGCGACGTTGAAAATCAATTACATTGTTTTGCTCATGCTGTCTATTGCACTTCAATGCCAATCACAAGAGCGTGAGCAACAACAAGATGCGCAAAAAGACGATAACCATTGGCTCGATGATATGCACGAGAACATTGCGCAGTCGGTACAAGACTCAGCAATTTGGTTTGATGATTTCTTTTTTCTGGATGGCGTAATGCATCAAGAAACCGCTCAGGCTGAAGCTAGGATCCGACTTGGCTGGGAGCCACGCAGCCGGGAACTCAATCAATTCCAGAATCGGTTTCGGGTTCGGGTTCGGTTACCTAATCTTAAAAACCGTTTAGATGTGGTGTTATCAGATTACGATGATGAAACTGAACTGGGAAATGAGCGTTTAGGACGCGACGACAACTTTGGGGATAAAGACCGATTAAACCTCGCCCTGCGCTGGCGATCACGACCCGATAGTGGGTTTTCCCACCGGATCGGGGTGGGTAGAGGATTGCAAACCTTTGTTAAAAGCCGTTATCGCAATCATTATTCGCTGGCTGACGATACCTTAATGCGTATCGAAGGTTCAATTTATTACTACAGCGATGATGGTTTTGGCAGCCATTTTTCTACCAAGTTTGATTACAGCGCAAGTACTGAGACTTTATACCGATTCGATAATAATTTTTATTATCGGGATAAAACGGAAGATTGGCTGTGGCGGCATAGTTGGCAGAGCTTACATCAATTTGACCAAAAGACCGCGATCATCAGTGGGTACTATATTGAAGGGTTGAGCCGTCCGAATTATCGCTTGAATGAACACTATGTTAGCGTGCGCTGGCGTCAAAATGCGTTGCGTGAATGGTTATTTTACGAAATCGAGCCGTTTATTTTATGGCGCAGGGACGAACACTTCGCCCCATCTTATGGCCTAGCATTACGCGTTGAAGGCTTTTTTGGTCACAGTTAAGGTTATTAATCAAAAGTGGTTATGGTCCTCGGCGGCTATTCAGCGACCCGGCAACGCCAGGCAATTAACCAACTGATAATGCCCAAACAAGCGACGCCTGCAGGTATCCACCAATGCTGAATATAAAGAGGCATGACACTGGATATCATCAGCAATGTGGCACCGATAATAGTAAATACTAAACGTCGTTGCTGTTGTTTAACCTGCCACTGCTGTTTTTCAAATTGCAGTTTTTGTTGTTCCGGATAGTGCTTTATTTGGCGTAACGAGTCATACACTAAGTCAGGGATCTCAGGCAGCTTTTCCGACCAAAAGGGCAAGTTCGCTGATACTTTGTTGTACATGGCTTTTACGCCAATCTGTTCACGCATCCAATTTTCAAGGAAGGGTTTAGCGGTTTGCCATAAGTCTAATTGTGGATATAACTGGCGACCTAAACCTTCGATATACAATAGGGTTTTTTGCAATAATACCAACTGGGGCTGAATGATCATATTGAAGCGTCTAGCGGTATTAAATAGCTGCAATAACACATTGCTAAATTCAATTTCTGCCAACGGCTTTTGAAATATGGGCTCGCAGACTCGGCGTATCGACGCTTCAAATTCGTCAATGCTGGTATTGCTAGGCACCCAGCCGGAATCCACGTGTAGTTCAGCCACCTTTCGATAATTACGGTTAAAGAAGGCGATAAAGTTTTCCGCTAAATAGCGTTTATCTTCACTGTTTAGCGTCCCCACTATGCCGTAATCAATGGTGATGTACTGGGGATCTTCGGGGTTTTCCAGCGCAACGAAAATATTACCTGGGTGCATATCTGCGTGAAAAAAACTGTCTCTGAACACTTGGGTGAAAAACACCTCTACGCCACGCTCGGCCAACTTCTTCATGTTAGTGCCACGGGCTTCTAAGGTGGCAATGTCTGATATTGGCGTACCATATATCCGCTCCATCACCATGACATTCGCATGGCAAAAGTCGCTGTATATGTGTGGTACATATAACGCAGTTGAGTTTTCGAAATTGCGCTTAAATTGAATGCCGTTAGCCGCCTCATTGAGTAAATCTAGTTCACCAACAATGGTTTTTTCGTATTCTGCGACGACTTCAACGGGACGTAGGCGCTTTCCATCGGGTAATAATTTTTGCAGCGCGTTGGCGAAGGTACGCATTAGTTGAATATCAGCATGTATCGCTGAGCCGATATTTGGCCGAATGACTTTCACCACAACTTCTTCGCTACGGCCAATTAATTTGGCGGCATGAACTTGAGCAATGGATGCGGATGCTAATGGCTTGGGGTCAAATTCACTGAAAACCTGGTGTAAATCACTGACACCCAGCGCATGGCGGATAATTTGCTGTGCCACCTCACTGTCAAATGGGGCAACTTGGTCTTGCAATATAGCTAACTCATTAGCAATATCTTGGCTGAGCAGATCCTTGCGAGTAGACAACATCTGACCGAATTTAATGAATACAGGGCCTAATGATTGAAGGGCGAGCCGAATGCGTGTCCCTTGGGATTTGTCAGGATGTTTATTACGCAGCCAAAAAAAACCAAAACGGCCAAGTTTGGCGTACCAAGGTAACCACTTTTCAGGGATAAGCTCATCTAAGCCGTGTTGTAAAAATACTTTATTGATCTGGTATAAACGAAGGATCCGCACGGGTTACTGGTCGTCCTGTTGTGATGCTATTAATTGATCGATTCGGGCTTCGAGTCTGTCACTGGCACTGCGTAGCACGTTGACTTGTTCGCAAAAATCGTCCACTTCTACGGGCTTGACAGCCACGGCTTCAGGCTGAGTAAGATGTGTGCTGAACTGGGCTGCAAGTTTATCTATTTCTTGCTGTGCGCTGGTGAAAAATGATTTCACACTGCTGAAGGTTTGATGAGCAACGACGTCGCCGGTATATTTTGATAACTGCTCTTCCCAGTCTATATCTAGCTCTTTCATCAGGTTACTAAAGCCTTGTGCAACATTTATGTCGCCGGCTAAATCTAGCTTGCCTTGTTGAATGAGCTGACTGATTTTACTGCTGTCTTTGAGATCACTAAGGGTGCCTAATCCGAGGGTGATATGGCAATCAGCGCTTGACTCCATTGCGGCTTGCTCTTCATTACGCTCAAGCGCACTCACGTCAATTTGCCCGGAAAACGTAAATAATAAAGACCAAGGCAATTCATTTACGCTGACCTGCAGCTGTTTGCCTGACAACTTTTTCAGACGGCCTTGGCAGTCTGGGTCGAGTTGCAGGAGTTGGTTAAGGGCTAACTCAATACCTGCGCTTAGTAATTGCCCGACTAACATTTAAAACTTAAATCCGCGGTGTAGCGCTACGATACCGCCGGTCAAATTATGGTAAGTGACCTGCTCAAAACCAGCGCCTTGCATCATGTCTTTGAGCACATCTTGCTCAGGGTGCATGCGAATCGATTCAGCTAGATATTTATAACTGTCGCCATCTTTTGCCACCAACTCACCTATTTTTGGCAACAAATGAAAAGAATAGGCATCGTAAACTTTATTTAAGACTTCACTGGTCGGTTTTGAAAACTCCAATACTAACAAGCGTCCGCCCGGTTTAAGCACGCGGTACATGGACGCTAAAGCCTTGTCTTTATCGGTGACATTGCGCAAGCCAAAAGCGATGGTGATGATATCAAAACTGTTATCGGGAAAAGGTAACGCTTCGGCGTTGGCCTGAACGTACTTCACGTTACTGACAATCCCTTTGTCGCGCAGTTTATCTCTCCCAACGCGCAGCATGGCATCATTGATGTCCGCTAGAACCACTTCACCGCTTTCACCTACAATGCGTGAAAACTTCGCGGTTAGATCCCCGGTGCCGCCGGCTAAATCAAGCACTTTATGGCCCGCTCTGGCGCCACTGCAATCAATGGTAAAACGTTTCCACAAGCGGTGTATTCCCAAGGACATGACATCGTTCATGATGTCGTACTTGGCAGCAACAGATTGAAAAACCTCGGCAACCATAGATGCTTTGGCGCTTTTATCTACTTGTTGAAAACCAAAATGAGTTTTTTCTGTCGATTCTGGGGCTTGTTTGTTGCTAGCACTTGGGTTGGCCGCTGTACTGGCATGCTTCTCACTGACGCTCATGACAATTCCTTAATAAACACTTGGCGCTAGTGTAACGAAATTCACAGTGCCAATCTAAAAAAATTACATTGTTATACCTGCAATTTGACGCAATAGATTATTTGCCTATGCAAGGCAGGGACTGTGCTCAAACGAACGGCTAATTATCAGGAAAAGAGGTTGTCGCCCACGCTGATAGCAATAAGTAAGCTCAGGGCTTGCATTGAGCGGCCACTTTGCTGCTGGAGCTGATTAAACGCTTGCTGAATTGCGTTTAGGCTACGCTTAGAATTCACCCCGCCTGATATGATGTTTCGCTGGCTAAAATAGCCAGTGACATCGCGGCTAAGTAAAAAGGTGTCTTTACCCATAGCCCGCAACGCATAAGGCCCTGTATTACCGCCTAAGCGAGCGCCGTACTTTTTTAGATAAGCCCACAACCCGATAATGTCAGTGGCAGGCCAGTTAGCGATAAACTGTGCGAAGCTGCCATGCTCTCTGCGCACTGAATCAATCAGGGTGGCGTTGTCACGTATGGTCCGAACTTTCTTGTAATTGCGAATGATGGCAGGGTCTTGGGCGCGCTGTTCTAGCATCTCATCAGGCATAAGCAATACTTTGTCGAGATTGAACTCAAAAAACAGGCGCTCGAATTCGGGCCACTTGTTGCGTACTACGCGCCAAACGAATCCAGATTGAAATACTTTCTTGCTGAATTCAGCTAAAAAGCGATCGTCGCCCAGTAGGGCGACTTCACCGTCGGTTAAAGGGTCACTGAGTAAACTTTCCACAGCGCCAGGGCCACCTTTGCGCTCACAAGCCCGTTGATAAATAGCTTGGTAATCTTCCAGATTGGCTAAAACGTTATCGCTCACCCTGACTCCTGCTTCGTTATATTTTCAATTGCTTGTTATTCAATGCCACTGTGGCGCAATAGAGCGTCCACTTTTGGCTCTCGTCCTCTAAATGCAACAAACAGCTCCATTGGCTCTTTGCTGCCACCTTTTTCTAGAATGTTGTGCAAAAAGTCTTGGCCGACTTGTGGGTTGAAAATACCTTCTTCTTCAAAGCGACTAAACGCATCTGAGGAAAGTACTTCAGCCCATTTGTAGCTGTAATAGCCTGCGGCATACCCCCCAGCGAAAATGTGCCCAAAGCTATTTTGAAAGCGATTAAATTCTGGTGGCATGACCACAGAAACCTCACTGCGTACTTCATCAAGCAAAGCCTGAACAGAAGTGTTTTGCGCGCTGCTGTACTGCTCATGCAAGGTAAAATCAAACAAGCTGAACTCCAATTGACGGACCATTTGCATGGCCGATTGGAAGTTACGCGCGGCCAGCATTTTATCCAGTAAATCTTGCGGTAAGGGTTCGCCCGTTTCATAATGACTTGAGATAAATGCCAAGGCTTCGGGCTGCCAACACCAGTTCTCAAGGAACTGACTGGGTAGCTCAACTGCGTCCCATGCCACACCATTAATACCTGATACGCCCGCTACGTCGATTTGGGTCAACATGTGGTGAATACCGTGGCCAAACTCGTGAAACAAGGTAATGACTTCGTCGTGGGTAAACAATGCCGGTTTGTTGCCAACCGGCCCGCTGAAATTACAGGTCAAGTAAGCCACAGGCAATTGCACTGAGCCATCTGGTTTTGCTCGGCGAGTTTGACATTCATCCATCCAAGCGCCGCCACGTTTATGTTCCCGGGCGTACAAATCGAGGTAAAAACTGCCCCGTAGCTGGCCACTGGCATCTTTTATATCGAAAAAGCGTACGTCTTTGTGCCAGTTATCGATCCCCTCTCGTTCTGCAATCTGTAAGCCGTATAAACGAGAGACGACTTCGAACAAGCCATCTACAGCTTTGTGTGCGGGAAAATAGGGACGTAACGCTTCATCAGAAATAGCATACTTCTGTTCTTTAAGTTTTTCACTGTAATAAGCGAAGTCCCAAGCTTGAAGCTCAGGTTGGTTATATTGGCTTTTCGCAAACTCTGCCAGTTCAGCAACGTCTTGCTCTGCCTGAGGTTTAGAGCGCGCGGCCAGATCGTGTAAAAAGCCCTTCACTTGGCTAGTCGATTCGGCCATTTTGGTTGCTAGAGAGTGCTCTGCATAATTAGCAAAGTCCATTAACTGGGCTAATTCTTGACGCAGAGCCATGGTTTCGTCGATAAGTGGGCCGTTATTCCACTTGCCTGAATTCGGGCCCTGATCCGATGCGCGAGTGGTAAATGCGCGATACATTTCTTCTCTCAACAAGTGGTTATCGGCATGCATCATGACGGGTAAGTAGCTTGGAATATCGAGGGTAAACAACCAGCCGTCTAGTTCTTTGCTTTCTGCAAGTTGCTTGGCTGCTGCCAGAGCCGACTCAGGTAAGCCCGCAAGTAGTGATTCATCGGTAATGTGTTTTTGCCAACCTAGCGTGGCATCCATTACGTTGTTACTAAAAGTGGACGATAAATCAGACAAACGGCTTTTTATTTCCCCGTAACGTTGTTTTTTCTCGTCATTTAGTCCCACGCCGGATAATTCAAAGTCACGCACTGTGATGTCAATGACTTTGCGTTTTGCCTCATCAAGTTCAGCGAATTCGGCACTTTGTTGGATCTGTAAGTAGGCTTGGTATAAGCCCTTATGTTGACCTACCCAGGTGGCGTACTCTGACAAGAGTGGTAGGCAGGCATCATGAGCTTCGCGTAATTCGTCGTTGCTGACCACTGAATTCATATGGGAAACCGGTGACCACATACGGCCAAACTCATCGTCTTTATCTTCTAACTTGGCGGCAAAATTGTCCCAGCTGTAAGACGGTTGCGCGAGCAAAGTCTCGATTGTTTGCTTGGCGTCGTTAATGGCTTGTTCAACGGCGGGTTGTATTTGATCTGGGGTAATCTCAGAAAAACGCGGTAATCCAGATAAATCTTGCAGCGGGCTTAGTGACATAGTGAACTCTTTGGTCAACAAAATGATGAGTAATAAGTAAGGGGGGAGAGGTTTAAATTCAAGTGTATTGATGAAACTAGCCTTAAATGATTTGCTTGGTCCGCAAATAAATTCTGTTTCATGGCTGTGTAAGTTAATTCATCAATGCTGGGTCTATTGAGCAAGGATTTTCTAATATCGATTAAGCCGATTAGAAAATTCATTTGTCTTTGTGGTGGCTAACCTTATATCGTGTAGTCAGAGCTCATTAATTTAGGATAAGTAGAAATGGCAGATTTTGATTATATTTGTATCGGCGGCGGCAGTGGCGGTATCGCTTCAGCGAACCGAGCAAGTAAGCATGGTAAAAAAGTGGCCTTGATTGAAGCACGCCATATCGGCGGCACGTGCGTTAACGTCGGTTGTGTACCGAAAAAAGCCATGTGGTTTGGTGCTCAAGTGGCTGAGGCTATTAATCATTATGCAGCCGATTACGGCTTTGACGTAACGGTGAATAAATTTGACTGGAAAAAGTTAGTGGAGAGCCGTGAAGCTTATATCAAGCGTATTCATGCATCCTATGACCGTGTGTTAGGTAATAATGACATTACGGTTATCAATGGCTTTGCTCGCTTCGTGGATAAGAATACCGTTGAAGTTGATGGTAAACAGTACACCGCAGATCATATTCTGATTGCCACTGGTGGTCGTCCTGTTACCCCAAGCATTCCTGGCGCGGAGCTGGGCATTGATTCAGACGGTTTCTTTGAGCTAACCGAGCAGCCTAAGCGTGTTGTGGTAGTGGGGGCGGGTTATATCGCAGTTGAATTAGCTGGCGTATTGCATTCGCTGGGCAGTGAAACGCATTTAGTTGTGCGCAAACATGCCCCTTTGCGTTCGTTCGATACTATGCTGAGCGAAACCCTAGTTGAAATAATGGCCCAAGATGGCCCGACTTTGCATACACATCGTAATCCAGAAAAACTGGAAAAAAATCAAGATGGCAGCTTAACACTGACCTTCGAATGTGGTGAAAAGCTTGAAGCGGATTGTGTTATTTGGGCCATTGGCCGAGCGCCGGCTAACGACAATATGGGGCTTGATAAAGCGGGTGTAACCGTTAATGAACGTGGTTATGTCGCGGTAGATAAATTTCAGAATACCAATATTGACGGTATTTATGCCGTGGGCGATAACATAGGTAAAGTTGAACTGACCCCAGTAGCAGTGAAAGCCGGTCGTTTGTTGTCAGAGCGCTTATTTAACGGGCAAACCGACGCGCATATGGATTACACTCTTATCCCCACGGTCGTATTTAGCCATCCGGCGATTGGGACGATGGGCTTGACCGAGCTAGAAGCTGAGGCGGAGTTTGGTAAAGACAACGTCAAAGTATATAACTCGAGTTTTGCGGCTATGTACACTGCGTTGACCAGCCACAGACAAATGACACGTATGAAACTGGTCTGTGTCGGTGACAATCAAAAAGTTGTGGGTCTGCATGGTATTGGCTACGGCATGGACGAGATACTACAAGGCTTTGGTGTTGCCATGAAAATGGGCGCGACCAAAGCTGACTTCGACGCCTGTGTGGCTATTCACCCCACCAGTGCAGAAGAATTTGTCACCTTGAACTAATCATTCTGTTATTGGGCCGATGCGAGGTTTGAAAAACGCATAGGACTACCACATATAAGTATGACCAAAAGCGCCCTGTTATCTTGTATAACATGGGCGTTTTTTATTGCCTGAATAATGGGCCAGTAACACAGCAATTTATACTGAAAAGGTTAACCCTAGAGCGATAATGTAATGGCTAAATAGGCCTAACGTTTGAAGGGGTTTGACGGCTCAAAAATATTTTCAAATCGTGTAAAAATTCTACTGTACAAGGATTGAATTCGGCCTTACATTAGCGCCGATTTTATCTTACTGGCCACTGGCCTACCGGACATTTGTGAACTTTAGTAATAATCGTATTTCAGCGATTTATTTGGGCAATGAAGAGTCTATTTTAAGCTCTGAGCAGGATTGGCTGAATGCGGAGCGCGGTGCGCGTTATCGTGATGCGGTACACATCGCTTTACCGGGTGGTGAGGTGTGGCTGTTTGATTATGGTATTGCCATTTTCTGGGGAGTCGATGAAGACGAGCGTTTAGCCTTGTTACATCGTCTTAATTTAGCCGAAGGTTTGTTAACGTCAGCCAGCCAGGAGCATTTTCGCTTTACCCTAAATGCCCCAGAAGCACGCATTAGCCGAGACAACATTAGTTTGACTCAGGACGATCCATTGTCGCGTTTGGCAGTGAGTCATGCGTTGGCGCAATCATTGAAGCTAAATGAATATGAAGGCCAAGCGCAGCAGACGATCCAAGATCACGCTCATATTCCTCAAGCCTTAGCTGAGACGGGCAAAATTGAGTTATCGCGACGTAACATAGCGAAAATTCGCGGTAAGCTGTATAGCACAAAAAGCGATATTATTTTGCATTATGGTTTGCTTGATACCCCTGAGTTTTTCTGGGAATACCCTGAATACGAGAGCACCTATAACTTAGCGGCGCGTTACTTGGAAATTCATCAACGAGTTGAGTTGTTATCCAAGAAATTAGCCACAATTCATGAATTGTTCGACATGTTAGCCGATGAGCAAAAACATCAACATTCTTCATTTTTAGAATGGATCATTATCATTTTGATTGCGGTAGAAATAGTGATGTTCGGCGCGAAAGAGCTGCAGTTATTATTGGGGTTCTAACCGCGTAAATAATTAATTTTAGCCCGCTAAAAAGCGGGCTTTTTTATTGTCTAGACGCCAACTTTTATGACATTGCAGACAGTAGCTTATTTACTGCATTCTTGGGTGTTTTACTAAGCTTTTGAATTAAGGTAAATGGCACGTCTTTTTGCGCAGTTTGCACGGCTATATCGTCTAACATTGTCATCCATAATTTCGCGGTCATTTCTGAATCGAATAACGCTCTGTGGAAGTCACCCTGGGCCGGAATGTTTTTGTAGCTAATTAACGAGCCTAATTTATGATTTGGGGCGTGTTGATATAAACGCCTTGCAAGCAGCAATGAACAAGCAAAGGAGCCTGTGTAAGGTCGCGATATACGGCGCAATTCGGCATCTAAAAAGCGTTTATCAAAAGACGCATTATGGGCCACAAGGTTACTGCCAGCCATGAAGTGAGCAAATTCATCCATGACCTCGTCACACGGCGCTGCCTTGCTTAACATCTGGTTAGTGATACCGGTGTAATTTTCGATAAAAGCACTGATCCGTCTGCCGGGGTTCATCAGCGCTTGAAAGCGTTCGACGACTTCACCCTTTTCAAGCCGAACCGCCCCTATTTCGATAGCTCTATCGCCCATATCGGGTGACAGGCCAGTGGTTTCAAAATCGAGGACAATAAGAGAGTCGGCACAAAGTTGCGTCATGTAAAGGTTACCTGGGTCGAATAGGATGGGTATGTTAGCAAAAACGATTAGTGTCTGGTTAAAATTAGATGTTTGACATACTAACAATACCTATATCGGTAACGTTCAATGGCGAGGGGGAAAAGAAAAATCTATAACGTGTTTGTTGATTTTGTTAAGTACCCGCTATGTTAATGCACTGGATTATTGAACGCCAAGTGTAACCATGTTTTGTTTAATATGGCTGGTTAATTAGGACGTTATGCATCTGCTTTTGTAGGTGTTACCGTGTGGTTCAATTTTTTATCGTTAATGTCTAGGCTGCATTAATACTTCATTTACACTTTGCGCTTCATTAAGGAAGTTATCCTATGCTCAATCAAGCGAGTCATGTCCTCAAAAGTGTGTTTGGCTTTGACCAATTTCGCGAATCACAACAAGCCATTATTGCTAATGTGTTAAATCAGCAGAATACCTTGGCAATTATGCCCACAGGCGGCGGTAAGTCACTGTGTTATCAAATTCCAGGAATAGTGTTTGAGGGATTAACGGTTGTTATTTCACCGCTTATTTCTTTGATGCAAGATCAAGTGAGACAGCTCAATGAGCTTGCCGTGCCGACTTGTATGTTGAATAGCTCTTTGTCTAAAGACGATTATCAAGACAATGTGAATGCCATTGAGCAACAAAAAGTTAAACTGCTGTTTTTAGCCCCAGAAACGGTATTGCAGAACAGCATATTGGGATTATTGGGCAGGGTTAATGTGGCGTGTATTGCGATTGATGAAGCGCACTGTATCTCTGAATGGGGACATGATTTTCGCCCTGAATATCGCCAGCTTAATCAATTGCTTGAGCGATTCCCAAGCGCAGTATGTATAGCGTTAACCGCCACGGCAACACCCAGAGTCAGAGAAGATATTAAGCGTCAACTGCACATCGCTCAGAGTAGCGAGTATATTGCCAGTTTTGACCGACCAAACTTATACATTGAAGTACTGCCCAAAGATAATCCTTATCAGCAGGCCAAGACGTTTATTGAGCAGCATCCTGAGCAATCGGGGATTATTTACTGTCAATCTCGTTCAGGTGTCGATGATCTCACGGCCAAATTACAACACGACGGGTATTCTGCATTGGCATATCACGCAGGTTTAAATAACGTGAAACGCAGTGATTATCAAGAGCGCTTTATTCGAGACGATGTGCAGATTATTGTGGCGACGATTGCCTTTGGAATGGGCATTAATAAACCCGACGTGCGTTACGTTTTGCATTACGATTTACCCAAGAATATTGAAGGTTACTATCAGCAAATTGGCCGAGCGGGCCGTGATGGACTAGACGCTGACTGTCTGTTGTTGTTTGGATATGGCGATACAGGCAAAGTCCGCTTTTTTATCGAGCAAATGTCGAATGAGCAAGAAAAACGTCTCGCTAATATGCACCTTAATCAGATGTTGGCGTTGGCTGAAACCGAGGAGTGCCGGCGTCTACCTTTACTGCAATATTTTGGTGAAAAAGAGCTACCTGAAAAGTGCCACAAGTGTGATAACTGCACTAATCAGCCTAAAGATAAGTCAGACTTAACTGTGTCGGCACAAAAATTCTTGTCTTGTGTGTATCGCACCGGCGAGCGTTTTGGGGCAAGCCATATTATTGATGTGTTACGTGGTTCAAACGCCGAAAAAGTTCTACAAAATCAACACAATATGCTGTCGACCTACAATATTGGTAATGAATTCACAAAAAAACAGTGGATGACTCTGTCCCGGCAAATGATCCAAAAAGGACTGCTGCGCCAAGATGAACAATTTGGTGGCTTAAAGTTAACCCAACAAGCAGGCGAAATATTAAAAGGAAATGCGCCTTTTTTCGCTTTATTACAGCAACCTGTAGGGCAAAGTCATAGTAGCGGAAAAACATTTTCTAAGCCTGGGGATGCAGGACTGATGCAGATACTTAAGGCACAGCGTAAACAGTTAGCCGATGCTGCTAATCTGCCTCCATATGCGGTTTTTGCCGATCGCACGTTGAATGAGATGGCTTATTTTTTACCTCAAAATGCACAAAACCTATTACGCATTCATGGTGTTGGTCAAGGTAAGTTAGATAAATACGGCGAACGCTTTTTGGCTTTAATCGCTGACTATTGCCAACAGCATGACCTCCAAGAGGTGACTAACGAGCAGCCAGCCACAAGTGTTAGTCCAACTAAATCTAGTCAATCGTCCATGGGGGCTAAAAGCTTAGCCATAGTTCACGCTTTTGAAGCGGGGCAATCCATTGGGCAGTTAGCTGAGCAAGGCAAAGTAAAGCCCGCTACCATAATTAACCATTTGTATCGCTATGTGCAGCAAGGTAATACGTTAACGATCCCTGAGCAAGTGCTTGAGGTGAGGCAGCTGAGCCAAGCAAGCATTGAGCAAGTCATGGCAGCCTTTAATGAGCATGGTGAAGAACGTTTAAAACCCATTTACGATAGCCTTAACGGAATACTGACGTATGAGCAGCTTCATCTTTTGCGTATTTACTATCTCAATAGTGTGCCAAAGAACTAGCGAGAAGGCTGATATTACGGCTAATTACAGCGGTAATTTTTAGGTTTTGAATACCAAAACGCCCAGCTTAGTGGGCGTTTGTATATGTTATTCAGCCTGTAAGTTGACCAGAGTTTATGGCTCGTCGTTGACCAGCAGCTCTTGAGCGCGATGCTGGTAAAACTCTGGGTTTAGGCCAATCAGTTGCGGAATAGTTGCTGATACTGCAATTGAAGATAGCGTACCGAATACCACTCCAGCAAAAAGCGCGATGGCGAAAGCTTGTAATGGCTGGCCGCCGAATATCCAGATGGTGCCTATCGTTGCTAGCGTGGTGCCTGATGTTATAAGCGAGCGAGTTAGCGTCGATTTGACTGCGCTATCCACTATGTCACTCATGTTCATATTGGTTTTGGAACGCATGACTTCACGCAACTTATCACCGATAACAATAGAGTCATTCAGTGAGTAACCGATGATAGCGAGTACTGCTGCCAATACGGTCAAATCAAAGGGTAGGCCTAGCCAAGAAAATAAGCCTAACACCACCAGAACATCATGTACCAATGCCACTAACGAGCCGCAAGCTAAGCGCCATTCGAAGCGCCAAGTTAAATACACCATCATGGCAATAGCCGCGACTAATAACGCTAAACCCCCGTTATCAATGAGCTCAGAACCAACTTGTGAACCTATGTAGACAGAGTCTTGTGGAGTAATATCGTAACCGCTTTGGGTCGCGAAATTGTTTAACCAGTCTTTGTCGATAACATGGGCCGTGCCGTCCGTTTGACGGATCGTCCATTGGGTATTGGCTGCACCGCTATTTAACTCAAAATCACCGCTTAAATGCGTAGCCAACTGCGTTTGCATTTGACCCTTGTCGATACTTAGTGAGGTGGTGAATTCAGTCATATAGCCACCGGTAAAATCGAGTCCTAAATTTAATCCTTTAAAACCCAGTCCGATGATAGACAGTACTATTAAGCTGATGGCTAGATAAAAACCTGCCAAACGGTATTTGCTAAACAATGCTAATGGCGTGATATCCGCTGTGGATTTTTGCTTGTCGCTGATAATCGATGTATTGCTCATGCTTTTAGCTCCTTTTGTTTAACAGCGATTTGCGGTTTAACAATATATGTCAGTACGTGGGCGACAAATACGCCTGTGAACATGCTGGTTAGAATGCCTAAACTTAAGGTCATGGCGAAACCTTTGACCGGACCGTAGCCAATACTGAGTAAAATGAGCGCGGTTATCATGGTGGTCACGTTGGCATCTAGAATGGTTGCAAATGCCTCCTTGTAGCCAGTTTCAATGGCTAGAAAGTTACTTCGCCCTCGTTTTCGTTCTTCTTTTATGCGCTCAAAAATGAGCACATTGGTATCTACTGCCATGCCCACCGTGAGCACGAGTCCTGCAATGCCGGGTAAGGTAAGCACCACATTAGGTAACAAGGCCATTAAGCCCAACAAACAAACTAGGTTCAGTACCAAAGAGGTGTTGGCAATCAGTCCTAATTTGCGGTACCACAAACCCATAAATACCAAGGTGATACCCAAGCCAATGGCTAACGCCATAATACCGTTGTTTACATTTTCTTTGCCCAAGGAGGCTTGAATGGTGCGTTGCTGAACTATGGTAATGGGGGCGTCAAGCGAGCCTGCGCGCAATAACAAGGCCAGATCAGATGCAGCTTGAGGGCTGTCTAAACCAGTGATGCTAAAGCGATTGCCCAATTGACTTTGGATGGTCGCCACGCTGATAACACGACTATTTTTGATCATCTCATCAGCACTGTTTTTATGGTATTCAGAGAATATAGTTACCATGGGGTTGCCGATGTTATCTCTGGAAAATTCAGACATCTTTTTGCCGCCTATGCCATCAAGAGTCAGATTGACAAGAGCAATGCCCATTTCATCTCGTCCAGAGTTGGCATTTTCAATGTTTGAACCGGTAAATATCGGTTTGGGGGCGACTCGCAAATGACGACCATCTTCATCGGTAAAGCTCTTGGCACCCATGGTGCCGCTATTCGCCATTTCATAAAAATCCAATGATGCAGTGGCACCAATAATGCGTTTTGCTTGCTCGGGATCCTTCACGCCAGGTAATTCAATGCGAATTCGGCTTTGTCCTTGACGCTGGGTTACCGCTTCAGTAATGCCGAGCTCTTCGATGCGACCACGCAATGTAGTCAACGCTTGAGCCATAATTTCGTGGTGAAAAGTGGTGATACTTTGCTCTGAAAATGCCAGCGTAGCGCTGCGCTCACCTGTTTTAGAGTATGTTATGCCAGGCAGGCGTTGTTGTAGGTCGGTGACGACGGCTTTTACTTTTGCTGCTTGATGACTGAGAAAATGCAGGTCAAGTTTCCCTTCAGTCTCAGTTTGCGCTACTGGGTTCTTGGTTGTGACATCGGCTTTGCTGACAAGGTTATTCTCGGTGCCAGCCATTTTTACGCTCATGCCCCGAAGACCATGGTCATGAATGATCTGCAAGGTTTCATCTTTCGCATTCGCTAGACGTTCTTGGTCGGCTCTGTCGGTATCCACTTCCAATACGAACAGCACACCACCGCTTAAGTCTAAGCCCAACTTGATAGGTGACATGCCGAGCTCTTGTAACCACTTAGGTGCTGCAGATTGATTACCAAGACGTACTTGATAGTCGTCACCTAATTCACTTTTTAGCTGTTGTTGGGCGTGAACAAGTGCTTCATCATCACCATCGATAACGATTTTGCTATCTGCGTCGCCATTGATGATTTGCTTTACTTGAATGTTTTGTTGCAGCATTACATCACGTAATTGCTGGATGCTGGGCAAGGGTTGAGTTGAATTCACGCCACTGACCAACAAGGCGTTATTGTTACCGTATAAAGTAGGTATGGCGTTTAATCCCAGAATGACCACGGTAATAATGATCACTAAAATTTGCCAAGTATGCTTGGGTTTTGCTGTTGTTTTACGCATTTTCGTTCTCTTTTCTACCCAAAAGGCTTGTGGCTAAATGCAACCGCCAAATGGGTAACGCAGGCACGGTATTACGCGGCTGCGAAATTAAATTCTGTACATAGGTACTGATTAAAAAGCTGCGCTGCTGTTAGCGCGAGAACGTATTAACTGAGGTAGGTTAGGGCACCGGTATATTGGGTGTTGCCATCTTTCCAGCCCGCTAGTCTGCTTTGACTGTTTGGGGCGTCTGGTCGTAAATACCAGGGGATCGCATTGCTGACTGCTAACGGTGCTAAAAAGTATTTTACGCCTAAAATTTCAGGTAAAAACTCATGTACCAAGACAAACAAGGGTTCACTTTGAAACACCGAGCCAAATGCAATGGCGGCTTGACGCTCAAACGGCGGCAAGCTGACATTATGATTAAATCTGACTTCATATGCCGATGTTTTACTGTCACTTTCTGAATGCTCGTTTCGATCCCTAGACTGTTTTTTCGACGCGCTTTTATGTGTAAATAATGCACGCTCGGTGAGTAATGCAGCAGGCGATGGCTCAAAAGAGATGTTGGCTTTGACACTATTAAGCTCAACGACGTCATCCGGGAGTTGAGTTTGACTGTACAAGGCCAGATTGGATAATTGAAGTTGATGTTCTGTCGCGCGGGCAGGGGTCGTTGTTGCTGCAAAAAGAGCAATACCCAAGCTGAAGATAAACGCGCGCCAAACCCACATAAAAAGCAATTCAATCCATCAAAGAAAGTGACGCTATAATAGGGGGGAATCACATAAATACAAGGGAAAGAATGTGACAAGGTACGAATATTTGCTGATTTTTGCTCGCGGTATTAACAAAAAAGGAGCCGAAGCTCCTTTTTTGTTTTTATAATATCGGCCTTTTTATCCGTTTTACTTTGCTTAAAGTGCAACTTAGTAGCGAGAATTACTTAATAAACAACATTTCTTGATACTTAGGTAGCGGCCATAAATCATCCGCCACCAAAGCTTCAAGTGTATCCGCATGATCACGTACTTTTAGCAGCAGTGGACACAAGGTTTTTGCACTGAAGTTCATATGCGTTTCGGTGCTTTCGAAGTCATGGGTTTCTAAGGCGGCTTTAAGCTCTTTAACGGCGCTCATCATGGCATTTGCGTGAGTTACTGCCTCAGGTAGGTCGGTATTCTCTAATGTTAAGCTCAGACCTGCTAAGGTTTGGCTAACATCGGCCAAATGGGTTAGGTGCTGGGTAACCGCAGGGTAAATTTGCGTGGTTGCCATATCAATAACCAGCTTGGCTTCCACTTCAAGAGACAAGATATATTGCTCTGCGTAAACTTCGAAGCGGCTGAGTAATTCATCTTTTGACAACACGCCCGTTTTGACAAACAGCTCAACCACAGCGGGATCTTTAAACTCAGGAAGGGCATCTGCACTGGTTGGTAGGTTTTTAAGACCACGGACTTCCACTGCTTCTTTGTGCCAAGCTTCGCTATAACCGTCGCCGCCAAAAATGACGTTGCCGTGCAGTTCCATTAATTCTTTCAGTACTACAATGACCGCAGCAGTCTTATCTGACCCGTTGGCTAATGCCGCTTCAAGTTTTTCTGCAATCCAGTTAAGTGAATCAGCAAGCATGGTATTCATTGCCACCAAAGGACCTGAAACAGACTGAGATGAACCGACTGCGCGGAATTCAAAACGGTTGCCGGTAAATGCGAAAGGTGAAGTACGGTTACGGTCACCGGGATCCCGTTCAAACTTAAGAATTTGTGACAAGCCTAAGTCCATCAAACCGCCTTTTGCTTTCTCAAGCAATTTGCCTGCTTTGATGTCATTAAATACGCTTTCTAATTGGTCACCTAAATAGACAGACAAAATAGCTGGGGGGGCTTCATTAGCGCCTAAGCGGTGATCGTTGGATGCAGAAGCAATGACCGCACGTAGCAAGCCGCCATGTTTATGTACGCCGCGGATAACAGCACCACAGAACAATAAGAAGTTGAGGTTGTCATGGGGAGTGCTGCCTGGGTCAAGCAAGTTTCCTTGAGTGGCATTACCCACTGACCAGTTAACGTGTTTGCCTGAACCATTCACGCCAGCGAACGGTTTTTCGTGTAACAAACATAAGAATCCATGTTCTTTAGCAGTACTTTTCATCAAAGTCATCATCAATTGTTGATGATCGGCTGCCACGTTGGACGATTCAAAATAAGGGGCGATTTCGAACTGACCTGGTGCCACTTCGTTATGGTGAGTTTTGGCAGGAATACCCAAGCGATATAATTTGTCTTCAAATGCTTGCATAAACACCTGAACCCGGGCCGGTATAGCACCAAAATAATGATCGTCAAACTGCTGACCTTTCGCTGGCGGTGCGCCGAATAAACTGCGGCCAGCCAATAACAAATCAGGACGCAAATTAGCGAAGTGCTCGTCCACTAAAAAGTATTCTTGCTCTGCGCCACAGCTGGCATTTAGCGGTGCGATTTTTTCTTCGCCCATTAAGCTAAGTACTTTACGTGCGGCTGTATCCATGGCGGCATTCGAGCGCAACAAAGGGATTTTTTTATCCAGGGCTTCACCCGTCCAAGAGATAAATACGCTCGGGATCATCAAAGTCGCGCCGTTTGCTGTATGCATGATGTAGGCGGGGCTAGTGGGGTCCCATGCGGTGTAACCACGGGCGGCATTGGTCATACGCAAGCTACCGTTAGGGAACGATGAGCCGTCAGGTTCGCCTTTAATTAATAAGCTGCCAGTAAATTCTGTTATTGCCGCGCCCTCAGGATTGGTAATAATAAAACCGTCATGCTTCTCTGCCGTAATGTTGGTCATTGGGTAGAATATGTGCGAAAAGAACTTTGCACCTTTGCTGATCGCCCATACCTTCATTGCTGACGCTACAACGTCCGCAGTCGCAGGATCAAGCGGAGCACCCGTGGTGACGGTATTTTTAATCGCCTTAAACGCATTTTTAGACAGAGCTTCTTCCATTTTTGCTAGGCCAAATACATCTGTTGCCCATATATCGGTCAAAGGCTGCGGTGTTTTGCACTCTTTTGGTGCTCTATTGGTGATCTGTGTAATAGCGTTTAGGCGTGAAGCGTGACCCGACATAGGTTTTCCTTAAGCGTAAAATAACGGTTTGTAAGCTAATAAACACTACTGGCAGAGCAGTGCGTCCTATTGATAGACTTTTACCTATTCAAAAAGTGCGCCAAAAAAAGCTGCTTTTACCAGCCGCGCGCAGAATAAGGTAAATATGTTTTTTTGTGGTGCATAAATTTACGTTAGGGCCTTTAAAAATAGGGGATCTTGTTAATAAGGTTAATGATGTTATGGGCATACGTCGAAGCGAAACATTATGGTTGAGTTGCTAACTTGCTGCGCTATTTTGGTGCTAAGTTGTTATTGGTAGGTAGCGACGCCCCTTTTTGGTGCTTGAAGCTTACGGCTAACATTCAGTTACTGCTGGGTCAGAATACGAGGGAGGCGAACAGGAACCTCGGCAAGGTACGTAATCAGAGCACTCAACTGCAGCATTCGAGGGTTATTTAGCCTGGCAGTATATGCTAGACGCTACGAGCTAGCCTTTGGCTGTTTGTGTCCCTTTATCGTCAGCGGGTCTAGCTTGTAAATGCTGCCGGGTAATTTTTTCGGCGGAGAGACCTGCCACATAGCTGCCTAAGCCAATTTGCAGTAATATCCACGCCTCTTTTGCCAGCGGAGTGGGCAACCAAGCAAAGCTGTCCATTACGAAAAAGGCTAAAAACGTCAACATGGTGATAGGCCGCCAATTGCGTTGTATCCAAGATTGCCCTGTTGACTCAGCAGTAATGATGGCAGTTTGACTTTGTAGTAGTCGTTCTTCGTCGGTGGTGCACAGCCCGTCGACTAATTTAATAGCGTTTTCAAACAAGTTACGGATAAATGAAAATACGTTCATGAACATGCTCCTGATGGACTTCATAGAGTGTTAACGCAGCTATGCATTGGGGTGGCGACTATGATCATGCCTTTCGTGAGCTGGCCAATTATCGCGTCGGTGATGGTCGGCATGTTACGTACATTAAGTAAGTATGCACTCACCGGGCCTAACATGATTTAGGCCCGTTAATGATGATTGGTCTGTCGTCCCTGGCGGAATCCATTTTTTGCCAGAGGGCAGGTACAGCTATGGTAAAACAAGCGTTCATGAATGTGCCTCGTGCTATTCGTTCATGTCTCTTCAATTGATAGCCTGTTTATCGAGTTGTGCTAGGTATTTTGCTTGAAAAACGTACGTTTTATCTGCGGAGATAACGAAATGCAGAGTGCTGATCTTTTAGTTACGCAGGAGCCAATTCGTCGATTTGAGATAGTAGGGGGGTGAGTAATGGGTTGCTGACTGTGCGTTCGGGGGAAATGAGATATAGGCGTTCGGTCAAAGCTTTAGTCCGGCCGATTACCGTCACTTTGTATTGTTTTTCAATATCCCGTTCTACTGATGTCGGGGAACAGAATACGCCATAGCCTCGCTGGGCGAAAATTTTCATCAAGGCGCCGTCTTCAAATTCAGCGGCAATTTGAGGGTTGATGTTGTGCTTAGCGAACCAAGCAAGTATGGATAATTTTTGCGCGGAATTGTCGCCTGGCAGCAAAAACGGTTTGTTGTCTAAACATTGCGGAAAGTCCTTTAGGTATTCAGGGGCTAAGGATTGAGCGACAAAAAAGCTCAGGCCGCTGCGTTGCAACAGGTGGTTATAGGCTTTTATATGACTATTACGTGGTAATGGTCGGTCAGATAATATGCCATCAATTTTATTCATCGCCAATTCAGCACAAAGGTTAGGTAAGTCACCTTCTTTACAGACTAGACGTACGTCTGGATGTTGAATCAGGCAGCGCTGAAACATGTCAAATGCGAGTACTTTGGGTAGTACATCTGTGACGCCGACAGACAATACACGTTGTTGATTTTGGTTCTGGTTTTTTACCGATAGCAACAACTCACTGCCGAGGTTAAAAATGTCTTTGGCAAAATTATAGCTGAGTTGCCCTTGGCTATTTAACTGTAAACGCTTGCCCACGCGGTCAAATAAGTCAAAACCAAAATAGGCTTCTAAAGTGCGAATTTGTTCGCTGATGGTTTGTGGCGTGAGATGCAAAAGGTGGGCCGCCTTAACTATGCTGCCTTCTTTGGCGGTAACGTAGAAATAATATAAATGTTGATAATTTAATTGATTCACGACTGAGACCTATTCTACTTTATATCAGGAAAAACCTGATTGAAAGGCAATAATAAACGACTATATCTAATTGTAGCTTATGCGTATACCTATAGACTGGAACCTACAAGCTGAACCAATTGGAAGTTAAAAATCGTGCAAGCCTATTTAAATAAGTTAATTCATCATGAAGCTGCTGGTGGCGTACTGCTCGTCATTGCCGCCGCTATTGCCATGATCTTGGCTAATTCGCCTGCGTTTGGTTTTTACAATGGGTTACTCGAGATACCGGTGAGTATCCGCTTTGGCGCGTTTGAAATCGCTAAGCCTTTACTGCTATGGGTGAATGATGGCTTGATGGCTATTTTCTTTTTCTTGGTTGGCCTTGAGGTGAAACGAGAAATTCTCGATGGACAGCTATCGTCTGTCTCGCAAATCACCTTACCCGCTGTTGCCGCCGTGGCAGGTATCGTTTTTCCCGCACTGATTTATGTGTGGTTTAATATGGATGATCCTGTTGCGGTAAATGGCTGGGCGATCCCTTCTGCCACTGATATTGCGTTTGCTGTAGGGGTATTTACCATTTTTGGTAAATTTTTACCGTTAAGTTTAAAGCTGTTTCTACTTAGTGTGGCAATCTTTGATGACATTGGCGCCATCGTGATTATTGCTTTGTTCTACTCGCAAGATCTGTCTACAACTTCACTGATTGTTGCGTGTGTCGGTTTATTCGCGCTGTTCTTGCTTAATCGTTTCAATGTACGTCGCCAAGCTGCCTATATCTTAATCGGTGTGGTGGTATGGGCTGCGGTACTCAAATCAGGGGTACATGCCACGTTGGCCGGGTTCGCTTTGGCTTGGTTTATTCCTCTTAGGCTTAAAAACGAAGATGGTCATCCCATGCTGCCTAATCTAGAGCACAAGTTGCATCCTTGGGTCGGGTTTGTGGTGTTACCCATTTTCGCTTTTGCTAACGCTGGTGTGTCGTTATTTGGCGCGAGTCTGTCTGACTTGCTGAATCCTATCACCTTAGGGATCGCCGCTGGGCTGTTTATCGGTAAGCAAGTGGGAATTTTTGGTGTGTGTTGGTTAACCGTGAAAGTTGGTTTAGCCAAGTTGCCCGAAGGCGCCAACTGGATACAATTGTACGGCGTAAGTTTGCTGTGCGGTATTGGTTTTACCATGAGTTTATTTATCGGCAGTTTAGCGTTTGAAGAACAAGGCTTGGCTTACCAAACCAGCGTAAAGGTGGGCGTGTTAATTGGATCGCTAGTCTCCGCTGTGTTGGGTGCTGCTTTGTTGGCAAGAAGCAATGCTAAATCGGCGCAAAGCGCAGGTGAAAGAGAAGCGCTAACCGGACATTAACTGAAAGTGAGGAGAGATGATGAACATTATGAATTTCGGCGCGGCTAAAATTGGTTACATCTGTTTAGCATTACTTGGCATGTTGACCTTTTCGGCAAATGTGGCGGCACAACCGCAACCGATATGGCAAAGCTGCCAATCACTTAAAACGCTATCACTTAACCAAGCGACTATTAGCGACGATGAGCAGGCTTTGTGTTATCAGTTCATTAATGGATTTCTGCAAGGCGCAGTACTAACCGATTCACAAATAATGCGTGGCCTTGAAGAAGGCGATGCACTATCGACTTTTGCTCAGCGGGCTATTCGTACTCGGGTGGGGAATTCACGGGCAACAGATGCAGATACTTACCTGGCACATTTCTGTTTGCCCACAGCGGATATTGATTATGCGACCGTAGTGTCGGTAGCAAAGGCGTTACCAAAAGAGCGCAGCGGTCAGGCGGGTTTGGCTAATGAAGTTTATGTCGCGGTGAAAAAAGCCTTTCCTTGCACGTAATCCTAAAAGGAATATCGGGTAGGACAGCATGAGTCGGAAGTTATTACACATGACTGGGTTTTTTTTGCTTTTTTGTTATTTATTTGCGACATATTTCAGTGGCGAATAAAGTCTATGTTTTTATTTAAGTTATTGTTTATAAATGATTATTTTTTTCTATTTGTGGGGTGGTTTTAGTATGGCATGCTATTTGTAGTTACCGGTTACGCATAAATAAAATGATTTAAAATATATACCAGAGGTTTTATCACCGCTGGCTAACCTATAAAGAGAACACTATGACTAAATTTATCACACTGACTAGCGCATTATTGTTAACGTTAAGCCTAGGTACGGCCTCTGCAGGAGTATACAGCTCCAATGACGTGTTAAACCAGGCTCAGTATCAGTTTAATAAGCAGCAGGTATTGAGTATGGTGGATAGCCAAGACGTACTCACTCAGCTTGAAGCTCTAGGGGTTAGCCCAGCGGATGCTAAAGCCCGCATTAATAACATGACACAGAGCGAATTGAGTGCCCTGAATGAGCAGATGAATAATATGCCCGCGGGTGGCATAGTCGGTGCTATTGTGACTGTTTTGGTTGTTGTTGCACTACTTGATTTGCTTGGTGTCACAGACGTTTACCCCTTCATTCGCCCTATCAATAATTAGTACGGGTAGAATACGTATCGAGCTAATTATGTTTTATAAATTCAAGGCTGGCATTATTGTCAGCCTTTTGTGCATCTTAAGTGCCTGTCAAAGTGCGCCGCAAACCCAGCAAATATTAGCCGCTAAAAATAGCATTGCACCTAAGCATGAAATAATGAATGTGCCTTTTTATCCTCAGGAAGCATTTTATTGCGGCCCGACCACGTTGGCTGAAGTGTTTAATTTCCACGGTGCGGATACCAGCCCACAAGCAATCGCGCCGAATCTTTTTGTGCCTGAATTAGAAGGCAGTTTGCAACTGGAGATGGTCTCGGCGAGCCGTCAGCAGGGTTTGCTGAGTTATGCGCAAAAAGGCAATTTACCACAGTTGTTGGGGTTAATTCGTGATGATATTCCAGTGGTGGTTTTGCAAAACGTGTCTATCGCCTGGTTACCCATGTGGCATTACGCGTTAGTTATTGGTTATGATCTGCAACACGAAGAAATTATTTTACACACCGGAGAAACCGAGCGACATACCCTTAACTTTGCTACGTTCGAACGTACATGGGCGCGGGGCGACTATTGGTTATTGGCTGCCGTACCACCAGAGAAAATGAGCAAGCAATTCACCCCCCTTGATTACACCCAAGCTGCTCAAGATTTACTTAGTACAGGACAGAAGGAGGCTGGGCGGGTTGCGCTGCAAACCGCCATAAAGAGCTGGCCAGACTATTGGTTAAGTTATTTTCTAATCGGCAATGACTATCTAGTGGATGATCCACAACAAGCGGCCTTTTGGTATCAAAAAGGCTATCAGCATGCTCAAGAAAAGGTCCCTTACTTGAACAATTACGCCTATACATTGGCCACATTAGGCTGTGATACTCAAGCGCAAACGTTGATGGTCAAAGCCCTGGCTCATCAGCCAAATGATGCCAATTTGCTGGATACCCAAGCGCAAATCTCCGCACTGGCGGATGGCTCAGCAACAGCACAGCTGCCAGCCGCAACACAATGTCCTTTGATCCGCTAAGGGTAAGTGCTAATTCCTATTAAGGATCTCAGCGGATGGGGAAATACTAATGGATAGGCATAAAAAACGCTGATATTACATGGGCTTTTATCCGTGTTAAAACAGATAAAAGTGCATGCTAATTACCCACAGGTAATTGCTATTACAGTGGGAGTTGTCTATGTCTATTATCGAAATTCATGGTACTTGGGAGCCTGAATTTAATTCAGTAGTGACTGCGTTCAAGGCCAATTTTGAGCCTCAATGCCCAGTTCCAGAACAAGGTGCGGCATTTACCCTATTCTATCAGGGGCAACGCGTGGTTGACGTGTATGCAGGTACGCGCAACGCTGCTCAAGAGCCTTGGCAACATGACACGCTCATCAATGTATTCTCCACCACTAAAGGAGTGGCTGCACTGTGCGTTGCACATTTGGTGCAGCACGGGCGGCTAGATTACCCAGATCTCGTGACCAAGTATTGGCCTGAATTTGCGGCAAATGGCAAGCAAGATATCACTGTGGCACACATACTCTCTCATCAAGCCGGTTTAAATGCATTTCAAGCACCCATGAAGGTTGAGGAATTACTTGATTGGGATGCATGTTGCGCGAAGTTGGCCGCGCAGCCAGCGTTTTTCGCTGCTGGTACACGTACCTGCTATCAGGCTGTTACCTTTGGTTTTTTGGTCGGGGAAATCGTCCGCCGGGTCACTGGGATGACCATAGGTGAGTATTTAAAACATGAAATTTGTCTAGCAAATGGCATCGATTTTCACATTGGTTTGCCCAAAAGCGAGCATGACAGAGTGGCTGATTTACTTTCACCTACCCGGGCCCCGTTTATGCCAAAAGATCTGGCACCCTACGCATTGCTAGGCATGACCAACCCCCCACTGCGTGCAGATTTTATGCTGAATAGTCAAACGCGCAGTGCTGAGTTACCTGCTGTTAATGGTCACGGTAGTGCCGAGGCTATCGCCAGTCTCTACGAACTTTATAGCCCCCAGTCGGGATTGCTCTCCGAGGAAACGTTAAAGCAAACTACGGGCGTGCAAAGTACTCGGGTTGATGACTTGATTGGCTTGCCAGTACATTGGGCGATGGGGTTAGTCGTCAATGGATTGGTCAACACATACGGTCATGAACCCAGTACCTTTGGTCACAGTGGTTGGGGAGGCTCGTTTGGTTGTCATGATCCGGTAAACCGCTTATCTATGGGTTACGTGTGCAACCAAATGAGCCCGGATCTGGTCGGTGACGCGCGCAGCCAAAGCCTACTTACCCAAGTTTACGCCAGTCTAAATAGCAACTAACTATCTGAAGTCGACTAAGGTCTTAGGCCCGCGTTTGTTATGGTATCCACCTGAGGGGGAGCTAATTTCTCTACCTCGCCGTTACTCCAGCGCACAGTCGCGGTGTCTATTTTCTCGCAGGTGCCTAATCCTAAGTGTAAATTGGTGTTCATACTTTGAGAAAAGGCAGCTGAGCTTGAACCTATTCTACGTTTATACAAGTGCGTGCAGGCCTGTACCGTCATTACAGCTCCTTGTGGGCTCGCTTTGCCAGTGGGTGAGCGACCGACCTTCACAATGTTAAAATGGCTGTGCTCGGTATTAACTGTGTTGTTTCTCATTAAGTGCCACTTGCCGCGCTCGTCAGAATAAACAAGGTCTAAAACACCGTCTAAGTCGTAGTCAAACGCCTCTATAGAGCCCCCTGTGGTGCCAAGATCTTCTGACAAAATGCCGTGTCTAGCCACTGGTAAAAAACCTTTACCTTGTTGATTCAAGTAAACAATTTGCTTGGTTTTTGCGGCCATATCACCGTATTTCAAAACCGCTAGATCTGCCCAGCCATCGTTGTTGAAATCCCCCACTGCAGCGCTGGTGGTTTGTTGATCCATATGCAATCCAAGTTCGTGGGTCACATCAACAAAAACACCATCACGGTTCTCGAGTAACAGTGCGGGTAGATCCCGTTGAGGTTCAATGCTGGGTGTGGACACCACATTGTCAATAACCCCCGCCAAGCGGGAATGAGACTGACCCCCAATACGCCACATATCATTGCCCAAGTAGCCTATATAAAGGCCTCCTTTGGTTTCACCGGTCGGGCAGCCCTTAGCCTGGTCTTTATTAATGGTCATATTCTTACCACCATGACGGTCACCTTCTAAGGTGAGTTTGCGTTTATCCGCGCCAACAAAAACATCAAAATTCGGGTAAGTTTGCTGCAAGTTTTCTATTCGAAGATCGCCTGATATTTTCAGATCCTCGAATAGAAAATCTTTACGGAAGGTTAAAAAGGCAAAACGCTGGTGGGCGGGATCATAGTAACTTTCGATGTCGAATTGCGCTTCCGACCGGGTCAAGAATAAATCAAAATCCCCGTCATTATCGAAATCGATTTCTGACATGCTGCTCACATCACTGGTGTTAGCCAAGGCGCCTAATATCTGCTGGCTGACTTCTTGATAAGCCAAGCCATCTTGGCCTTTTAGGACTGCAATGTCTTTGCCGCCAAAGAACAGTATGTCACTGTCGAAATCATTGTTAAAATCAGTCAGCAACGTTCGATAGCCCAACCACTGGGCTTGAGGTAAGTTACCAACAAAATCAAAACGTCCGCTGCCCGCATTGCGATATAAATGGTTAGCCCCTTCTGGCTGGCTTTTTAAAGGGAAGCCTGTCAACAGTAAGTCGAGGTTCCCATCTTCGTCTGGATCAATAAACTTGATTGCTCTGCCACGCCCAGGTTGGAAGTAGTTAAGGGATTGGCCTTGGTCAAATGTGCGGTCTTTGTTGATTTGAAAGTGCAGTGGCCGGCGAGGATTTTTACCGTCACCGCCTCCTTGAGCCATAATGAGATCCATGCGTCCATCGTTGTCATAGTCGGCTACAGACAGCCCATGCATATCTCCCGTGGTAATATTTTGCGGCGCTGAATATTGTCCATCGTCATTCCACAATACTCTGACGTGGTTGCCATGCTCAGTGATCACGAGATCTTGAAACCATTTTGCTCCAGATCGGCAATCACCACGTTGTCCCATTTTCTTCTGGGCAAATCTTCAAATAGAATGACCACGTCTATTTCACTAAACAAAGTAGCGGTTTTACCGTGTGCGCTTTGACAGCCGGTCATGCCACTGGAAAAACACAGCACAACGGCCAAGGTCGCAATATTTAACTGACGGGCTGAGCAGTCTTCGGGTGCTGGTCGTGTTTCTCATATTGATACTGTCTCTTTGTTGTATCGATAAATTCGTGTTTGTTGTGGGTAGGCTTTTTGCAAGCAGGAATAGCACTGCTACGCCAAGCACGTCATCAACGTTGACGTAAAGATGACACTATAATTACCAAAAAAACAACATTGAAAGTATTAATATAAAGATGTGATGTTTATAGGTGATTATAAAAATATATTTTTAGCCCAATAGAGAGGGATAACCTAGAGAGTAAACCGAGAGGGTAGTCGTTTTATTACACGTATAAAAAAAGAGCGAAATCAGTTGAATGACGTCGCCCTTTCCTTTCTGTGGTTAGATTGATTAGCCGACTATAAGATAAAGCGGCTTAGGTCTTCGTTCTCAACCAGCATTTCTAGATGATCATTTACGTATTTGGCATCAACAGTGAGTTGCTCGCCGCTTTTTTCAGATGCATCAAATGAAATGTCTTCCATTAGACGCTCCATTACGGTGTGTAAGCGCCGAGCACCGATATTCTCTGTACGCTCATTAACCTGCCAAGCCGCTTGGGCAATACGTTCGATGCCGTCTTCGGTAAAGTCTACATCGACACCTTCGGTTTTAAGCAAAGCGATATACTGCTCTGTCAGAGAGGCGTTTGGCTCGGTTAAAATACGCACGAAGTCATGGGCGGTTAGCGCTTCAAGTTCAACTCGGATCGGCAAGCGACCTTGCAACTCTGGGATTAAATCAGAAGGCTTGACCATCTGAAAAGCACCTGAGGCAATAAACAGGATGTGATCAGTCTTGACCATACCGTGTTTCGTGGAAACGGTAGACCCTTCTACCAACGGCAATAAATCACGTTGAACGCCTTCACGAGAGACGTCGCCGCCGCTGGTGGAACCTTCACGTTTACAAATTTTATCGATTTCATCGATAAATACGATGCCGTTTTGCTCAAGTGACTCAATCGCATTAGCCTTTAAGTCTTCTTGATTAACCAGACGTGCCGCTTCTTCTTCGATTAAGAACTTGAAAGCTTCTTTAATTTTAAGTTTTTTCTTTTTCTTTTGTGAGCCAGATAAATTCTGGAACATACCCTGAAGTTGATTGGTCATTTCTTCCATGCCCGGAGGAGCCATGATTTCAACACCTACTTGGGGCATAGCTACATCGATTTCAATTTCTTTGTCATCGAGCTGGCCTTCACGCAATTTTTTACGGAAGGTCTGGCGCGTACCTTTATCTTCGTTCTTTTCTTTTTCGCCCCACTGATTTTCAGCAGGAGGAAGCAGCACATCTAAAATACGTTCTTCAGCGGCTTCTTCAGCGCGATATTTAACTTTTTTAGTTTCTTGCTCTTTCGCCATTTTCACCGCTATGTCAGCTAAGTCGCGAATGATGGTTTCCACTTCTTTACCGACGTAGCCTACTTCAGTGAATTTGGTCGCTTCTACTTTGATAAAAGGCGCATTGGCCAATTTTGCCAGACGACGAGCGATTTCAGTTTTACCTACGCCTGTTGGGCCGATCATCAAGATGTTCTTTGGCGTGACTTCTTGGCGTAAATCACCGCTTAATTGCATACGACGCCAGCGATTACGCAAGGCAACTGATACGGCGCGTTTTGCATTTTTTTGGCCGATGATATGGCGATCCAACTCGTGGACGATTTCTCTTGGGGTCATTTCTGACATAATTTAACCCTTATAGTATTTGGTCTTAAACAGCCGTATTAGCGGCCTAGTAGCAACGTTTTGGATTGCACGCTGCGTTAGTAGTCGATTTTTTCTACCGTGTGACTATGGTTGGTGAATACACAGATATCCCCAGCTATGGTCAAGGCCTTTTGAGCAATTTCTTCAGCGGATAACTCAGTGTTCTCCAGCAAAGCACTTGCGGCAGCTTGGGCGAAAGGGCCACCTGAGCCGATAGCGATCAAGTCATTTTCTGGCTGCACAACATCGCCGTTACCTGTGATGATGAAAGATGCCGTCTCGTCTGCAACGGCGAGTAAAGCTTCAAGTTTGCGCAACATGCGATCGGTTCGCCAGTCTTTGGCTAGCTCAACAGCGGCCCGAGTAAGGTTACCTTGATGAATTTCTAGTTTTGACTCGAAGCGCTCGAATAACGTGAAGGCGTCAGCAGTACCGCCAGCAAAACCTGCAAGTACTTTGTTGTTATATAGGCGGCGTACCTTTTTAGCGTTGCCTTTCATTACGGTGTTGCCAAGTGAGACTTGGCCATCGCCAGCGATAACAACTTGGTTACCGCGACGTACAGATACAATTGTAGTCACAGGAATTCCTCAATGGGTTAACAGCAATACACCCTTAAATAGAAAGGCCATTGCAACAATTGAGTTAGATGTGGGGAGGAATCATAAATTTTCAAGTAACGGTGCGCTGTGAAAATACAAACGGAATAAACTAAAAAGGGCAGTCTATTGACTGCCCTTCATCGATAATGTATCCCGCAAAGTGCAATGTTGTGGTTATAAATTCCACAACCAGATTTTGCAGCCGTTGATTTTTGCTCGTTGTAATGTGTGGCGCTGCTTTTCCGCTAAGCGTTTGCTCTCGTAAGGGCCGATGATGACACGGTACCAACGTCCTGAACTGCCTTCACTGGGGCGCACTTGGGCTTCGAATCCCTGAAATGCAATACGGGCTTTCAGTTCTTCCGCTTGGTTTTGTTTTCGAAATGAACCGCACTGCATCAAGTAGCGTTTATCCGATGCTTCCCGTTCCTCAATTTCTACCTCAACACTATATTCAGGTAGGGTTTTGATGAATTCCCACTCTTCTTTTGGCGCGTCAGGTAGGGGATCAACTTGAGCTTTTGGGATATTAGCTTTTTTATGGGCTGGTGCTTCTGCCTTGTTGTTGATTGACCATAAAAAGTAACCAAAACCGAAAACGAGGGCGAAGGTGACAAGGATACGCACCCAGGGTAATGAGCGCTTTTCTGGCTCTGGCGCTTTTTTTGGGTTACGCCCTCGGGCAATATAATCTTTGTGAGCCATCTTTAACATCCGAATACTAAGGCTAGAAGAGTCGCGGATTTTACCTTGCTCAGCTTATTCCTCAATCACAATTTGTCCTAAAGGCGAAATAAGATCTTGTGCGCAACCTAGGTATTGTTCACCCAATAATAAACAGCGTTGACGCTACATGAAATCTTGTGGGTCTACATCTAACGCCCAGCGTACCTTAGTGGCCAGTGGCAGCTGTTCTATATTGGGCATGGCTTGGGCTAAGGCATGCTGTAAGGCTGCTCGATTATTGCTCATTAATACTAACTGCATGCGGAATTTTCCTTGGCGTTTTTCCATTAACGCGGGCAGAGGACCTATGCACTGAACATGTTTCGAGTAACTAAATTGACTGGATATATCCATCAGCAGTTGATTCGCTAAGCGTGCATCGCTGGACTGGGCTCTAAACAAGGCTTGATATGTATGGGGCGGCAGCATAGCGTGTTGACGTTCAAGTAAGGCGTAGCGCGCAAAATGAGAATAACCGTTGTTGAGTAAATCTTGCAGTAACGGGTGGCTTGGGTCATGGGTTTGCAACCACATCTCGCCTGGTTTTTCGGCGCGCCCAGCACGCCCAGCTAATTGGGTAACGAGCTGAGCGAGATGTTCTGCCGCACGGTAATCTGCGCTGAAAAGCGCACCGTCTACTTCTAATATCACCACCAGTGTGACATTGGGAAAATGATGACCCTTAGATAAAATTTGCGTGCCGATTAATATTTGGTACTCGTTGCGATTAATTTTATCCAGCATGTCGTTGAGGCGGTTTTTTCCTCTGGCGCTGTCGCTGTCGATACGCACACTTGTGTATTGGGGAAAAAGTTGTTGCAAGCCTTGCTCTAGTTGTTCGGTACCTATGCCCATTGCACCAAGCTCAGTGCCATGGCAGCTTTGACAGCGTTTAGGAATAGCCTTGGCGCTGCCACAGTGATGACATTGTAATTTATATAGCTGCTTGTGCAGGGTGTAGGGCTTGTTACAACCTGGGCACTGCTCCACATGGCCACAGGTATGGCACATTAAAGCTGGGGCGTAACCTCGGCGGTTAATGAACAGCATAACCTGACTTTCTTGGGCCAAGTGCTGACCAATACGTTCAATTATTCCTTTCGACAGTCCATATTCCAGGGGTTGATTACGGATATCCAACACTTGCTGTTTTGGGTGCGAAGCATTGCCTGCGCGCTCATTCAAAATGAGGTGCTGGTATTTGCCATTCAGAGCATTGTTGAGCGATTCAAGGGCTGGGGTCGCTGAGCCGAGTACTAAGGGGATATTCTCTTGAACGGCGCGCATGACAGCTAAATCTCGGGCGTGATAACGCAGGCCATCTTGTTGTTTATACGACGAATCGTGCTCTTCATCAACGATGAGCATACCAGGCCTGCTCATGGGAGTGAAAATAGCCGAACGGGTGCCAATAATGATCGGAAGCTGACCGGCATTGCTTTGTTGCCAAACTAATACCCGTTCGTTATCGGTTAAATTTGAGTGCAGTATGCCTACAGGTACGTTAAAACGTTCAGCAAAGCGCTGGACTGTTTGCGGGGTTAAACCGATTTCAGGTACTAAAATGAGCACTTGTTTGCCTTGCGTGAGCACGCTTTCAATGGCTTGCAAGTACACTTCTGTTTTCCCGCTGCCCGTGACTCCTTCAATTAAAAAGCTCGCATACTGACCTATTTTACTCGTGATCTGGCTAATCGCTATCGCTTGTTCGACATTGGGGATGGGTTTATCCCCAATGTTTAAATGTGTCAGCCAGTTTGTGTCTAATGACGGGATCCGTTCTACTTGAGTGATTAAGTCTTTTTGTATTAGGGCCTTGACCGTCGTGCTAGCGTATTGGGCGAGAATACTTGAATAACTCGCTTCACTTTGCTGTAACTGACCCAGTAATTGCTGTTGTTTACGAGCTTTACCTAAGCTTTCAGGCGTTGCCCGTTGTCCTGCATCTGTTACATGCAAGTAGCTGACAGGTTTGGGCTGACTAGAGCCACCTTTGCGCAAAGACACTGGCATGGCGCTGTGCAACACGTCACCAATAGGGTGTTGATAATATTGACTGAGCCACTGGCACAGTTTTAGCTGAATGGGGCTGAAAACCCCAGTGGCGTCGAGCACCTCACTGATACTTTTGAGCTTATCGCTTTGCCACAGGGATTGCTCTGTGGTGTCAAGTACCACACCAATTAACTGGCGTGGGCCAAATGGCACACGCACACGAATGCCGGGTTCTAATGCGCTGGTGTGTTGGTACTCAAAAAACTGGCGCTTTGGAACAGGTACGGCAACGCGAATAATGGGCATAACAGGCTAATCGTCTTTTTAGTTGGTGGTTTTAAAATGAAAGGTCGGTTGAAGTTTGCATAATTGACCATATATCGAGCAAAGAGCTTGATCAGGGCAAGGTGTTACATTAATATGCCCGGCTCTTTGCGGCAAGCCGCATTGATCGCATAATTTGAATTTAATTTGCGTATGGTGTTCAACTTCGGGTTGGATAGCGATACGGCCTTACTTTAAGGGTAATCCATGAAACAAGGTATACATCCAGACTACCAAGACATGACTGCAACATGTTCATGTGGTAACAAAATCGTCGTTCGCTCAACTTTGAAGAAAGATCTTAACCTGGACGTATGTTCAGCGTGTCACCCTTTCTACACTGGTAAGCAACGTAACGTAGATACTGGTGGTCGTGTTGACAAGTTCAACAAACGTTTTACTGCACTTAGCACCAAGAAGTAAGCAGTTAAACGTAATAAAAAAGGCGCTTGATGCGCCTTTTTTTGTGTCTGTTCCTACCTTAAGTCATACATCCCCGTCTCTTAGCGAAATTCTTCCGGTCCTTGAGACAAACATTATTCATAATTCACCACGGTTATTAGCCTTGGCTATCTAGGGTAATCTATGATGTAGTGTAGCTCGTCAGATATGTGCTTAAATACCTGATATGTTACTGTTTAACAGGCTTTCAGCACGATAATAATAAATAGTTTTGCCACATGATTTCGTCTAAGCGAAACGCCAGACTAACAATGTGAAAGTTAAAAATACCCTGATTCAACCCTACATTTAAGGATCTAGACTAAGATGTCTGATTTTCGTCAACAAGCATTGGATTATCATGCTAAACCCGTACCGGGAAAAATTGCGATCCAGCTAACCAAGCCCGCAGAAACGGTAACTGATTTAGCGTTAGCGTATAGCCCAGGAGTGGCTGAACCCGTTCGGGAAATTGCGGCAGATCCCAATGCGGCATACAAGTACACCGGCAAAGGCAACATGGTCGCGGTGATCACCAACGGTACTGCTATTCTCGGTCTAGGTAATTTAGGTCCGTTAGCGTCAAAGCCAGTAATGGAAGGTAAGGCACTCTTGTTTAAGCGCTTTGCTGGGTTAGATTCTATTGATATCGAAGTGACGCACAGCACCACTGAAGATTTTATCAACACGGTGGCGAACATAGCCGATACCTTTGGTGGCATCAATTTAGAAGATATTAAAGCACCAGAATGCTTTGAAATTGAACAAGAGTTGATCAAGCGTTGCAAAGTCCCAGTGTTTCACGATGACCAACATGGCACCGCGATTGTCACTGCCGCTGGCATGCTCAATGCGCTAGAAGTACAGGGCAAAGAGTTGTCTGATGTGACCGTGGTTTGCATGGGCGCAGGGGCAGCAGCGATTGCCTGCATGGAATTGTTGATTAAATGTGGTGCTAAGCGTGAGCGCATTTATATGTTGGACACTAAAGGCGTTATTCACACGCGCCGTGACAACCTTACTCCTCATAAAAAATTGTTTGCCAATAACACAGATAAACGCACGCTTATCGACGCCCTAGATGGTGCTGACGTGTTTGTTGGTGTGTCAGGCCCAGATGTTTTGCCCCCTGAGGCGCTTAAGTTAATGGCGGCGAAGCCGATTATTTTTGCTTGCTCAAACCCTGACCCAGAAATTAAACCCGAGTTGGCCCACGCGGTTCGCGATGATGTTATTGTCGCCACGGGACGTTCTGATTATCCCAATCAAGTGAATAACGTACTGTGTTTCCCGTTTATTTTCCGTGGTGCCCTTGATGTTAGAGCATCAGTCATTAACGATGAAATGAAAATAGCTGCGGTTGAAGCCATACGCAGTATTACAAAAGAGCCGGTACCCCAAGAAGTGCTGGTGGCGAGTAATATCAGCAGCCTGACATTTGGCCGAGATTACATTATTCCTAAACCTATGGATCCGCGTTTATTGCAACGAGTGGCGACGGCTGTGGCACAAGCGGCTATTGATTCAGGTGTGGCTATGTTGAAAGAGCTTCCCCCGGGTTATATGCAGGATCAATAAGGGTCGGTGTTTTCGGCTATATAAAAGCGCCCAATGGCGCTTTTTTTGTATTTAAAACGTGGCAATTAAACCCAATGTTAATTGGCTGCGCCGGCATATTTAGCCAGTATGGCGTCAATGTGCATGGCGAATGCGTCTTCGGCTAATACGTACCAGTCGGTTTCTGGAAATATACTGGCGATAGCATGGTGCTTTAAACTGACATAACCGTGTACAAAGGCCCATATTTCCAGTGCATTTTTCTGCTTCAGGGCTAGGCTGGCATCCTTGGGCAAGAGTAAGGCAGTGATCTTAACAAGCTTGCCAAACGCCCTTTCTGCCGTCGCTTTAGCTTCATCTGATGGGGTGTAACGACTGTCATTTTCGCCAAATATTAAACGATAGTGCCCTTCATGGGCTTGTGCCATGGAAAAATAACCGTGTATCGCTTTGAGCAAAATTTCCTTTGCCGTAAGCTTCTCTTGATCGAATTTGATGGCTTGCATGAAAAGCTCAAAACCTTGGATATATAACTCATCCAAGATCCCTTCTTTACCCTTAAAGTGACTGTATATGCCAATGGTTGACACGCCAGCTTGTTTCGCAATAGAGCGCACGCTCAACGCCGCGATGCCACCTTCTAAAAATAATTCAGATGCCGCGCCTAATATCTTACGTTTTGCAATATTCAATTAACATTTCCTTGACATGTATAACGATGTTATTCTTTAATATAACAGTGTTATGTTCAATCGGTATTTTAACTACCGTTGGCGCAGCATAAAAATACTGCACTCGAGTCGACTTCCGTGTGCAAACGATATTAACCCGTGAGACACAGGAAAGAGTATGACAACATTTACCCATGAAACAGATTATTTAATCGTCGGTTCAGGAGCCGTCGGTATGGCTTTTGCCGACGTTTTACTTAGCGAGACAGATGCCAATATTATGATTGTTGATAAATATCACAAGCCTGGGGGTCATTGGAATGTGGCATATCCATTTGTGACCTTGCATCAACCATCTGCATTTTATGGGGTGAGCTCGACTGAGCTAAGCAAAGGCTGTATCGATGAAATCGGTTTAAATAAAGGCTTGAATGAATTGGCTACCGGCGCAGAGGTCAGTGCCTATTTTGACAATGTCATGCGCGAACGTTTTTTAACTTCGGGGCGAGTTAGTTATTTTCCAATGTGCGAATACAAGGGCAACGGGCGCTTTGTATCATTGCTTAACGGTGATGAGCATCAGGTAACAGTCAACAAAAAAACCGTGGACGCGACCTATCTAAAGACTTCAGTGCCTTGTACCCATAAACCAAGCTTTAGCATTGCACAAAAGGCCCAGTTTATGCCGATTAACGATTTGGTCAAAATAGATAAAAAACCTGCTGGTTTTGTGATCATCGGTGGCGGGAAAACCGGCATTGATGCTTGCTTGTGGCTACTGGAGAACAACGTAGACCCAGATGATATTCAGTGGATTATGCCCAGAGATGCTTGGTTAATTGACCGTAAAAATACTCAACCAACAATTGAATTTTTCAATGATGCGATTGGGGCTCAAGCGTCACAAATGGAAGCCATCGCCCAATCTACGTCGGTAGACGACATGTTTGAGCGCTTAGAAAAAGCAGGGGTGTTTTTACGTCTAGATCCTAATGTTTGGCCCGAAATGTTCCACGGAGCCACAGTGAGCAGCCTAGAACTAGCTCAGCTGCAAAGAGTCAAGAATGTGATACGTATGGGGCGGGTAACCCATGTGGGAGAGCAGGATATACAGCTTGAGAAGGGAGAAATAAAAACCAGCCTTGAGCATATTCATATTGATTGCTCGGCCAGTGCGATTACCAATCTAGTGGTTAAGCCCATTTTTGCTGATGACGTCATTACGCCGCAAACGGTGCGTTCTTATCAACCAATCTTTAGTGCAGCCTTTATTGCCCATATTGAAGCTGCCTACCCAGATGAAAAAACCAAAAATCATATCTGTGCTGTGGTGCCTTTACCTAACAGTGCTATGGATTGGTTGCGCATCACGGCCGCCTTTATGCGTAACCAGCATATTTGGTCTCAAGACGAAGATCTGAAAAAGTGGTTGTTGAGCAACCGTTTAGACGGATTCAGTCAATTGGTGCGTAGCGTCGATAAATCTGACATGGAAAAAATGATGATCCTGAGTCGCTTGCGTGAAAATGCCATGCCTGCCATGGGTAAGTTACAGCAATATTTAGCAGCTGAAGCTGCACAAGGAGCTTAAGATGAGTGAATTTCAAGTAAAGCAACAAGCATTAACCACCCACAGATTAGTCGCTACTAATGAAATAAAAGACGTTTCAGACGGACAAATATTACTTAAGGTGGAAACGTTTTCGTTCACGGCGAATAACATCACTTATGGCATGATGGGGGATCGATTGGGTTATTGGCAGTTTTTCCCACCCGCGGACAACAGCGACAAACAGTGGGGGATCATTCCAGTTTGGGGGTTCGCCCAAGTCACTGAATCGAAAGTGGCAGGTATTGATGTAGGGGAGCAATTATTCGGTTACTTTCCGCCTGCCCAGCAGCTAATTATGACACCGACCAATGTATCTTCTCAACGTTTGGTTGATGGCTCGGCGCACCGGGCGATGTTACCCCCAGGATATAACAATTATAAACGCGTAAATAACGAAGAGGGTTATAACCCTAATTTTGATAAAGAGCGTATGTTGTTGTTCCCACTACATATTACTTCATTCTGTTTGTGGGACCGTTTGCAAGATAATAACTGGTTTGCTGGGCAACAAGTGGTGATCATCAGTGCGTCGAGTAAAACCAGTTTAGGTTTAGGTTACGCATTGGCAGATGACGATAACGCGCCGCATAGCGTGGGCTTAACCTCAAAGGGTAATATGCCATTTGTCGAACAGGTGAATGTATATGACCAAGTGGTTAGTTATCATCAACTGAGTGATATCGACCCAACGCTGCCCACTGTCATTGTGGATATGTCAGGCAGCGCAGACATTTTAGCTAAATTGGGTCAACACCTAGGGGACAACCTTAAATACTGTATAAATGTAGGTTTGACACATTGGGATGAATTTTCCGCAAGTCATGCCGCTGAGTCTGCGCGCAGCGAATTTTTCTTTGCCCCTAGGCATATTCAAAAACGTCTACAAGATTGGGGCCCCGCTGGATTTGAGCAACGCACCACTGGTTTTTTGGCTGACACAGCAATGAAGTGCCGTGCTTGGTTAGAGGTTAAAGAACTCAAAGGACTCAAAGACCTAGCTCAAATGTATGAGCAAGTCTGCGCTGGAAAAATCCCTCCCAAACAAGGTTTAATTATTAAGCTTTGAACCTTTCCTTCCGATATCTAGTATAGGTACTCAGCGGTTAACTTATTTCTTAGCCGCTAACAGTCAGGATTTATCAAAGGTGTCAGCTTCATGGACAAACTCGATTTCTTAAGCCAACTATAATTAGCTTGCTGGTTTGCTGAAATATATATTTCAATTTTTTCATTTATTGAATTTACAAGCTTTACGCTCTGGCAAAGTAAATGCGCCGAGGGGGGGAACATGGTGAGGCAGTCAAGTTCGTTTAAAAGCGTGCTTGTTGTTTTGGGGTTAATTGGTTGGGTTGGGTTAACCATTGGTGGTCTTGTATACTCGAGTATGCAGAGTCAGAGAGATTTTGATCCACAACAGACGTTTGCTTTTGCGGCCATGGCATCTGAATATCCTCAAGCCATTGTCGTTAGCATGAGTAAACAATATCCGGCGTTAACAAAGACGGTGGTTCATATACAGCAAGAAGACTGTAGTTGTAACTTTTCGAATAATATTCACGCAGACCGAATCGACGATAAACTAGATAAGTTTAGGTATCGTTCGCTACATGTGTCCGCCAGTAGTTTACCCGCCGATATTGTTCTGCCTTCATTACCGGCCATTATGATTTTTGATGAACAGGGAGGGTTAGGTTATTTCGGGCCCTATTCATCAGGATATTTTTGTTCGACTAATTCAGCGATTGTTGATCGGTTTTTAGATAATATTTTGCTTAATACTCACCTCGGCAGTTCCGTGGTCAGTGAAGGTTATGGTTGCTATTGTCCAAATAAAATCGCGGAGTAATAGTTGCTTGGCAAATAGATTCATCATTTTGTGTCAATAATCGCCCTTTATCAGTGAAGAAATAATTAAATTCAATTGACGAGTATTAAACTTGCTCAAAATATCGACGTAGGGACTGTGTAATACTGTGGAGAAAATCATGTCAAATCCTAGTTATTCTTGGGTAAGTAGTGCAAATAAGAATATGCAATTTACCTTTATTGCATTAGCTGTCATTAGCCTAGGGTTAGCCAGTGTTAATCAGACATGGATTGAAGCGCTGCTTTTTGGTGGGTCAACCACGGCTATATGTTTAACGTTCATTCATATGCACCCTCAATCGACATTAACCCAACACGTGGTCGCGATCGGCTTAATGTTATTTAGTGCCCTACATATCCATCAGATGCATGGCTTAGTCGAAATGCATTTTGGGATTTTCGTTCTACTTTCATTTTTAGCTTATTACCGAAACTGGCAGCTTTATATCACAGCCATAACCGTTGTCGTTGTGCATCATTTAGCATTTTTTGTAATGCAGTCTCAAGGTCTGCCGGTTTATGTACTGGCGGAAGGCGGCCTGTTGTTCTACTTGATTATTGTGCACGCTATTTACGCTTTAGTGCAGGCTGTGATGTTAGCAAAAATGGCCAAAGATAATCGAACGGATTCAATGTCGGCGATGGCTATTACCGATAGTATCGACATGATTATGCTTGATAAAATGGTCATAGATTTAAAAATTAGAGCCGATGACTCCTTAGATGCTAAATCGATAGTGGCTTTCAATAGTTTGCTGGGTATGTTTGATAACCTAATCGTTGATATGCGCAATGCCGCAGAACAAATTGATAGCACATCTGAAATTACGAGTCGTAATAGCGCCGAGCTACATGATACTAAACAAAAAAGTATGACTGAAGTTGAATACATAGACTCTTCGTCTGCCGAGTTAGCTCAATCATCACGTACTATGAATAAAGACACCCAAACGGTAAAGACTGAGTCTGATAAAGCGCAAAATAATGCTCGAGAGGCAGAGCAAACAGTCGAAAAAGCCAAAGAGGATGTGACAAATTTAGGACGCAAGCTCAGCGAAACCAATGATAACGTTAAAAAATTAGCTCAGAACTGCCAAAACATATCACAAGTGCTAGATACCATTAAATCGATCGCTGACCAGACTAATTTACTTGCTTTAAATGCCGCGATTGAAGCAGCTAGAGCAGGGGAGCATGGGAGAGGTTTCGCTGTTGTCGCTGATGAAGTCAGAACACTAGCCTCCCGCACAAAAGCGAGTACTGAGGAAATCAACACAATTATTGATAACCTTTTGACTTCGTCCACGCTCTCTAGCGACTCGATGGCTGATTGTTTAGCCCTAAGTGAAACAACGAACTCAAGAACGCAAAAGGCAAGGGAGTTGATGACCCAAGTGCAAACTAATATTTTGCAGGTCACCGAAGCAGTTAATGTCATGGCTCGCTCTTGCGAGCAGCAGACACAGAATAGCGAAGCAATCCAAGACTCTGCAACACGTCTAAAATTAATCAAGCAAGAAGAATTATCAATGATTGCTGCGATAGATCACGAGGCGAGTTTACTATCAGGTAGAACAAAAGATCTGAGTGTTCAGCTGTCCAAGTTCTCTGCTTAATTTACATTGCGCCGTTGATCAAAATTATACCTATATCAGCTAATAGGGTTAGCGTTTTGAGCACTATTAACGGTGTTTTTGTTGATAAAATAAGCAACATACCTCGACATATTCCCCGTGTTTCTTTATAGTGCGCCCCGCTAACCATTTACCGCGTTAGCGCTTCTCCCTCTTTACTTGAATTACAGACACCATCCCTAGGAATTTTCTTTTGATATCTACCGCAAACATCACCATGCAGTTTGGCGCTGAGCCTTTATTTGAAAACATTTCGGCCAAATTTGGTCACGGTAATCGTTATGGCCTAATTGGCGCAAACGGCTGCGGAAAATCAACCTTTATGAAAATTCTGAGCGGAGATTTACAGCCATCGTCTGGCAACGTATCTATCACCCCAGGTGACAAATTGGGAATTTTGAGCCAGAACCAGTTCGCGTTTGAGCAATATAGCGTTGTGGATGCGGTTATTATGGGGGATATGGCGTTGTGGAAGGTTAAGCAACAGCGAGATGCTATCTACGCGAAACCTGAAATGTCGGAAGAAGACGGCATGCTGGTGGCCCAGCTTGAAACTGAGTTCGCAGAAATGGACGGCTACACAGCAGAATCGCGCGCGGGGGATATTTTACTCGAAGCCGGTATCGCCGAAAGTTATCACTATGGTTTGATGAGCCAAGTGGCACCAGGTCGAAAACTACGGGTACTGCTTGCGCAAGCATTATTCTCTAACCCGGAGATATTGCTGTTAGATGAACCAACCAACAACTTGGATATTTATACCATTTCTTGGTTGGCGGATGTGTTAAACCAACGCAAGTGCACCATGATTATTATTTCTCACGATCGTCACTTTTTGAATTCGGTGTGTACTCACATGGCTGATATTGACTATGGCGAGTTGCGTGTTTATCCAGGTAATTACGAAGCCTTCATGGAAGCATCGTCATTGATTCAAGAGCAGCTATTAACCAGTAATGCGAAGAAAAGTGCTGAGATGGAAGATTTACAAGGCTTTGTAGCCCGCTTCTCAGCCAACGCATCAAAGGCTAAACAGGCGAGCTCACGTGCCAAGCGACTAGAAAAAATCCAACTGGATGAAGTTAAATCTTCGAGCCGACGAACACCTACCATTACCTTAAAGCAACATCGTAAGCTACATCGCCAAGCATTAATTTTGGAAAATTTAGGCCATGGTTTTGACGGTCAACCACTTTTTAGTGGCGGTGAGCTTATTCTCGAAGCAGGGGCTCGCTTAGCGATTACCGGTGAAAACGGCGTAGGGAAAACGACTTTATTGCGATGCTTGATGAATGAGTTGACGGTTAATGAAGGTCGAATCAAATGGTCTGAAAACGCGGTAGTAGGATATTGTCCGCAAGATAGCTCAGCTGATTTTGCGGTGGACATGACATTGTTTGACTGGATGTCCCAGTGGCGCACACCTAAACATGACGACTTAGCCGTACGTGGTATGTTGGGGCGCTTATTGTTTAGTGCCGATGACTTTAATAAAAAAGTAAACGTGTGTTCAGGTGGAGAGAAAAACCGTCTGATATTCGGAAAATTGATGATGTCTGATATCAATGTCTTGATCATGGATGAACCGACCAACCACATGGATATGGAAGCCATTGAAGCCTTGAATTCAGCCCTTAAAAAATTCGATGGCACTCTGATTTTTGTGAGTCACGACCGTGAATTTGTTTCGTCTCTCGCGACGCGAGTGATTGAAATTAAAGACCAAGAAGTGATTAATTTCCAGGGTACCTATGATGAATACTTCGCGAGTCGCAAAGAAGCGGGTATGACCGTATAATACATTTATTCCAGAGCATACGACTGGGTAGTTGATACTTACTGGGATATATCAGGGGGTTTCTGAGGTGGTTAACTTACGAATATCCCCTAGGACTCGGTCACATTCCCGACACTGCTGCAAAATGACGGTAAAAGCATTTTGCAGCGCATCGTTACTAGTTTGACCTTCAAGCAACATATTCCCTAGCTCTGCGTGCAGCGAAATGCTGTTTAACGGATTTCTCACGTTATGAATGAGCTTTTGAATTTTAGCCGCTTCATCATTATTCATGTTCTTAAGTGCCTTGCGTTATGCGAGAAGTTGATTAGGAAGCGCGTAACTGACACGGTTTTTGCCTTTATGCTTAGCCGCATATAGTTGCTTGTCAGCACATTCGATTAATTGTTCTACTGTCTGCTGCTTTGCTTGCTCGCTTTTTGCCTCAAATACAGTCAAACCTATGCTGATGGTGATGCTATCTGTCGCACTGGCACCTTGATGTTCAATGTTTAATCCCCTAACGACCTGCAGTAACTTATTGGCCATAACGAGACCGCCTTCTAAGTCGGTGTCTGGTAACACCATGGCAAACTCTTCACCGCCGTAGCGCCCAACAAAGTCGGTCTCTCTGCGCCGTACAGACTGAATGGCACGGGCAACACGCTTCAAACAGTCGTCTCCTTGCATATGCCCGTATAAATCATTGTAGGGTTTGAAGTCGTCGATATCGATCATCATGAGTGTCATGCAATGGCCAAAACGGACCGTTGACGCGAAATGTTGCAGTAGCATAGTATCTAATTGGCGACGATTCGCTACGCCAGTTAATCCATCAACACTGGATAAAATCTCAAGTTGTTTACGGTAATAAACCAGCTCCATATGGTTACGTACACGAGCACGTAAAATCGTCAGATTGACCGGTTTGGTGATGTAATCTACTGCGCCAAGCAGCAATCCCCTGGCTTCATCGTCGGAACTGTCTGAGGCGGTGACAAAAATGACTGGGATGTAGGCGGTAAGTGGGCTTGACTTTAATTCTTCACAGGCGTCATAGCCGTGCATGTCAGGCATGTCTAAGTCTAGTAGGATCAAATCCACCACGTCTGTTTGGGCATAGGCTAGGGCCTCTTTGGCATTATCAAACAGCACAACTTGGTACTGAAATTCAAATAATGCATTCATGGCCTGTAAGTTACTTCGATAATCGTCCACCACCATCAAGGTTTGCTTACGTAGCTCACTATTGGCAACGGATGCACCAGCGGCCAATGAAATGGCTGTGGGTTCGATTTCTGCTCTCGGGCGCAATTCAGATACGCTCATGGTGCCTTCCTATTTTTATGGTTTTGTATAGCGTCTAAGTATTGATGTAAGCAGCTTAAGTGCCAAGTTATCTGATAGTTAATAACTTATTGATATTTCGTTTGTTTTTAAGTGTTTGTCGACCTATTTTGAAGGTTTTAATGGCATAAGGTGAGCAATAGCGACAAGTTTTTTTGTAGTCTTTACATTATGAACGAACGTTTTTTTGCGTATTTTCATGATTATATTATTCGTAATTTTGTCATGTTTAGTAATAATAATTTCTTTTGGCCGTGGCGAATTTTTGTTAAGTTAGTGAAAAAAGATTGAGAGATAACATGTTAGATCGTCGTGGGTTACTTAAAGCGTTCATTTGCTCCTCTTTGGCGGCAGCGATATTGCCAAGTGCAATGGCGAATACTCAGGGGACGTCGACCTCTGCTGTTCATGGGCTACGCAAACCCAAACGGTTACAGGCGGGGCAAACAATTGGCTTAATTGCGCCTAGCAGTAATACCTGGGAAGACCAAGAGATCTATTTCGCCATGGACATAGTTCGTTCATTTGGCTTTAACGTAAAAACGGCTGCCCATCTGTTTGACCGTTCAGCCTATTTGGCCGGCAGTGATCAAGACCGAGCCAGTGACTTAAATGCCATGTTTGCGGATGATCAAGTCGATGCTATTTTCTGTTTGCGAGGGGGATATGGTTCACCGCGCATCTTACCTTACCTTGATTATGCTCTCATAGCCCAGAACCCCAAGATTTTTCTTGGCTATAGCGATGTCACGGCCTTGCTTAATGCCATTTATACCCGCAGTCATATCATGACGTTTCACGGACCGATTGCGAAGCAGAGTTTTACCGATTACACCCTCAAACAGTTTAAGAGCGTGCTTTTCAATCCATCATCAAGCATGCCATTGGCTGATGTGCCGCCATTTGAAGCGGCCCCAGGTCAGGCTGAATTGGCAAACAGGCTGACAACGGTGGCAAACGGCAAAGCCTCAGGCGTATTGATAGGCGGCAACTTGTCATTGATGGTGAAGCTGGTGGGCAGTCCCTACGAGCCAGATTACACGGATAAAATTCTGTTTTTAGAAGATGTAGAAGAGGCGCCGTACCGCATCGACGGTATGCTGACTCACTTAATGTTAGCAGGGCGTTTAGACAAGGTTGCAGGTATCGTTTTTGGCAAATGCACCGACTGCGAAGCTGGCAACGGTCCTTCTTTTAGTATTGAACATGTATTGAAAGACCGTTTAGGCAACCTTGGGGTGCCCGTACTCAGCGGTGTGATGATTGGGCATATTGACGATATGGCGACTGTGCCCATTGGCGCAATGGCCACACTTGACGCCACGCATCAACAACTCACCTTAGATGAAAGCGCAGTACTGTAACCTTAGCACTTGCGCCAATACCATTAGCTATTTTTGTTATTTAACTGGGGCTTTTTCGAGCCCAGTTACGCATTCCTTGGCCGTAAAAAGCATAAAATCCAATAATGAAATACCCCGGTAGCAGTATCCAATATGCTGCCTGACTGTTGCTCGAGTGAGCAAGTTGACCATAGATAAGCGGCAGCAATGCACCCCCGGCGATCCCCATAATTAAAATGGCCGATCCCTTAGGGGTAAATCGACCTAAACCTGCTAACGCGAGTGGCCACAGAGTAGGCCAAACCATGGCATTCGCTAACCCTAATAAAGCGATAAGCGCTACACTATTTGGCAAGGTGGTTATACCTGCCCAGCCCCATAATATCTGTGAAATTTGTGTTTGTTCATTGGATGCAAACAATAGTGCGACTGAAATAGCCACCCCTGCAAGCGCACTGAGCCGTAAGGCATTTACTTGCGAAATAAAGCGCGGAATACAAGCCAAACCAAGCAAATAACCCAACACCATAAACCCCATAGTGTAAGAGGTTAAAGTCGTTGCATTGGCCACCCCGATACTTGCGCCATAAAGCCCAATAGTGTCACCCGCGATGACTTCGACTCCTACGTATAAAAATAAGGCAACTGCGCCTAATATGAGTTGCGGAAACTGCCAAATAGTTGTTTTGTTGGTGTCATGTTGATCAGTGTCGTGAGCTGACGAATTATCATCACTGGGCGACTGAATTAACGCTAAATCAGGTAACGCGATCCGAGAAAGTCCGCCAGCGAGTATCAATAGGGCAACTGCCATCCCTACATAAGGGGTAATCAATTGATGAGCCATATTTTCAATTTGCAGTTGCTGAGCTTGGGGGGCCATGTGGTTGACGTCGGCAAGATTAATGTCGCTAAAGCCACCCAAAACCCATGCGGTAAATAACACTGGGGCCAAGATACCGGCCCCTTTATTGAGTAAGCCCATGATCGCAATTCTGGCTGCTGCACTGTGCGTTGGGCCAACGTTAACCACATAAGGATTCGCCGCAGTTTGCAATATGGTTAGGCCGCTACCAATAACAAATTGCGCCACTAAAAATATCCAAAATTCTTGCAATAACGCAGCGGGAATAAAGCCCAATAGGCCAAGGGCGATAATACTCAATCCCAATACCATGGCGGATTGGTAGCCGACTTTTTCTAATATCATTGCCATCGGTAGCGCCATCACTACATAGGCAAAATAAAAGCACGAGGCGATCATCAAGGCTTGGGTTTCAGTCAGTTGACACACCACCTGTAAGAACGGAATAAGCGCCCCATTAAGCCAAGTGACAAAGCCGAATATAAAAAACAATAAAGCAATAATGCACATAGGCATGATGCTTGAGCGCGGGGCGGTAGCTGTGTGTGTCATGGGTTGACCCTTATTTTATTATTGGTTGTCCTGACTGCCATAAAGCAGTGATATTTAATTCTTGGTCCAGCAGCACAAAATCAGCTTGTTTGCCCACTGCGATATCACCATGACTGGCTTGCAAGCCGAGGTAATGGGCTGGGGTAGTACTGGCCATTGTGACCGCGTCTTCAAGGGATAAAGCTAAATCATTGACAGCATGTTTGACTGCGCTGAGCATATCCAAATGCGAGCCGGCCAAAGTGCCATTCTCTGTGGTGAGCTTGTTGCCCACACGGGTGATTTTCTGGTCCCCAAACACGAAGGTTTCATCGTTAGTGCCAATTAAGCCCATGGCGTCTGTAACCAACATGATTTTATCTATGCCTTTGATTTTTATTGCTATTTCACTGCATATAGGGTCAATGTGATAATGATCCAATATTAAACCAGCATAGGTATGCGGGGTATTCAGTGCCACACCAACCATTCCCGGCTCTCGGGATTGCATGGCGGACATAGCGTTGAATAAATGGGTAAAGCCGTCAGCACCGGCTTCTATGGCTTTAATAACTGTGCTTGCGTCAGCATTTGAGTGGCCTAGGCAGACTTTTACACCACTTTGACATAATTGACTGATGATATCGGGGGAAACGTTCTCCGGCGCCAGCGTGACAATGACCTTGCCCAGATCGTTACGCAGGTAAAGTGCTAGCTCATCGTCGCTTATGGGTCGTATAAAAGACTCATCATGTACACCTTTTTTAGGCCGACTCAGGTGCGGTCCTTCAAAATGCACACCTAGAATCCCAGGCGTATGCTGGCTAATAGCATCGGCTATCGCTTGGGTCGCTTGGCGCATAACGGGGAGTTCGTCGGTTATTAGAGTGGGCATCAACCCTGTGCTACCGAATTGCATATGGGCCTGACTCATCTGGGCTAACGCTGCCACGTTTGGCTGTTGATTAAACAGTACACCACCGCCGCCATTGACTTGTACGTCGATAAAGCCAGGTACTAATCGGCCTCGATAGAATGCCAGGTTGGTATCATCAGCTGAACTGGCCCTGATACTGGCAAGTTTACCTTGCACTAAGCTAAGCGTTTGATTTGTTAACCAGCCATTTGAGGTCAGTACGTGCTCACATCTAAATTGCATATTAATGGGTCTCGGTTACTTTTTTAAGGCCCTGGGGACGGTCTGGATCTCGCTCGTAAGCTTGGGCAATGTGTTCAATATCCAAATAAAAACGCAACACGACGAGCAAAGGCAAGCAGCGTGGATGTAACGAAAGCGCCGGATGTGAAAGAGATATGACTTGTCCACCTTGACGGGCGAAGGTCTGTATTTGGCTACTATGCACTGGGGCAGACTCATCTTCAACTTGAACATCAATTACATGTAATTGATTGGCGAGCAAGGCCGATGGACCATGCATAAACTCAGCACTGCTAAACGCTTCACAATGAATGGCGAGCACTTCTTTAAGCTTTAAAGCCATTTCTCGACTGATGGCATAACCTAAACCGCGACCAAGCATGGCGCAGTGCTGGACATTACGCAGTATCTCTGGGGTAAGTTGTGGCGGTTGGGCTAATACGGTACCAAGGGCCTCGGGTAATTCGTTCAAGCTGTTAAGCAAGTCTTCGTTGTTGCTCCAATACGCCGTGAGTTGCAACAAGGCGCTCAGACTGGCTAAGTAGCTTTTGGTCGCGGCAACGGATAGCTCTGCGCCGGCCGCCATAGGTAACACCCAGTCGACAGCTTGGGCCAATGGGGATTGCTCATCATTTACCAGCGCCACACACAGTGCACCACTTTTCTTGGCTGATTTGACTTGATTGACGATATCTGGACTGCGGCCAGACTGAGAGATAGCAATGACCAATGCATCTTTATAATCTACAGACTTTTGGTAAATACCAAATACAGAAGGCGAGGCAAACATGACAGGTATACCCAGTTCTATTTCCAGTAAATATTTAGCAAATACACCTGCATGATCAGAGGAGCCTCGACCAATCATCAATATGTAAGAAGATTTGTGGATTTTTATCTGTGCAACCAAACGCTGACATAGTTTGGCGTTGTGAGTGATCTGTTGACGAATAACGGTAGGTGTTTGGGCGGTCTCTTGGGCCATGTAGCTACTCAACGGGGTCCCCTTATGTTGATTATTTGTGCAATGGGAATAGAATAATAAATTATTCTTTATTTTTCTATATTTTATAATAGTTATTTACAAATACCCCTCAACTGGTTACTGTTTGACTACCCTAAGCTATGCATAATCTTTATGATCATAACCGCCTTCCCATACGTCAGTGTTTTGCTCTTTATCGCGGGTATGTTGGCCTTTGTCGAAGAGAAAACCCGTTGGAAACTCTTCCATTATTTACCGGCCATTGTATTGCTGTATTTCACCGTCATGCTGTTGTCGACATTAGGGCTTTGGACTAAAACGAACGAGATCAATCAAGCGTACTCTTCGCTCAAAGGTAATATCTTGCCGGCGATGATTTTCTTAATGTTACTGGATGCTGATTTGCGTCAAATTAAGCGTCTGGGTGGCAAAATGCTGTTGGCTTTCTTTGCTGCTGCGATCAGTATCGGCTGTGCTTTTGTCTTGGGTTTCGCCTTGTTTAAAGGATTTTTAGCCCCGGAAGCATGGAAAACCTTGGCTGCGTTAAGTGGCAGTTGGATGGGGGGCACGGGAAATATGGCGGCAGTGCAAGCTGCACTAAATGTGCCTGATTCGAGCATGGGGTACACCCTGTTAATTGACTCTATCGATTACGCCATGTGGGTGATGTTCTTATTGGCTTTGGTACCCATGGCAAGCCGCTTTAATCAGTGGACTAAAGCGGACGGTAAAGCACTGGAAGAAGTTAGCGCTAATTTAGCCAGTAAACAAACTGAGTACAGCGGTAACAAGACCACGTCTTTGTTGGTTTTATTGTCCGGCGCTATGTTGGTATCCATTGGCTGCCAATATATAGCGGAGATATTGCCCGTCAGTGAGTTTTTCACAAAAACCGCATGGACCGTGATGCTTGTCACCTTATTAGGGGTTATCTGCGCCGTCACGCCGATCAGCAAAATGTGGGGTGGTAAAGAGCTTTCTTCTTTGATGTTGTACCTGATTATCGGATTAATTGCTTCCCGAGCTAATTTCAACGAACTAACCCAAGCCCCTATTTATATTGTATTAGGGCTATTTATTTTGGCTATTCACGGCGCATTAATGCTGGTGGTCGCGAAAGTTTTCAAACTGGACCTTTTCACTTGTGGTATCGCCTCATTAGCCAATATTGGCGGGGTCGCATCAGCGCCTATTCTCGCCGCTGCGTATTCCCGGGCGTTAATTCCTGTTGGGGTGTTGATGGCGCTGCTAGGCTATGTCATTGGCACAGGTGGTGGTTTACTGGTAGGGCGCGCATTAGCATGGCTAAGCGTGGTGTAAATGGAGAAAAATATGAAACAATTTCTATTCATGGCGTGGCTAACAATTAGCACATTGTGCTTGGCAGCTTGGCCTGCAATGGCCCAGCAAAAAGAATGGGGGTCAGACGTAATGCATATTTCACAGGCGCAGTTGCACGCCGAACATTGGATGAATAAGCTTAAAAACCCTGAACAAGTGGTTATGAGTGACGTGCAGATTCGTGCACACAATCATAGTTTACTGGAGCATAATCGCTTTGTTCATGATCCACTATTGACCCCAGAGGTGCTTACTGACAAGCAGCTTAAAGCAAAAATTAACAGTATCAGTAAAGTGCCCAAAAGTGCCCGATTTTTCCTAGATGGGCGTAAGTTGGCAGCCGATGATTACGCGGTCTATCAGCAAAGTATGCAATTTTCCGCTGCTGAACAAGGGCATAGAGTTACCTACGGGCTAATTGTAAAACGTGCCGCAATGCGCACTTTTCCAACAGATGATCGGGTATTAAATTCCGCTATGGATGCTGACCTCGACCGATTCCAAGAAAGTGCACTCTTCCCCGGTGATACCGTGGCGGTATTAACCCGTAGCCAAGACAAACAGTGGGCATTAGTGCAAGGGTTCAATTACTTGGCCTGGACCCGAGTGGAAAACTTTGCTGTTGCCAGCAAGGAGCAGGTACAGGCATTTGCTTCAGCAAACGATTTTATTGTGGTCACCGGTGCCAAGGTGTTTACCCAATATGTCCCCGAGCATGTTGGTGTGTCTGAGCAACAATTAGACATGAGTGTGCGCTTACCTTTGGTCGCAAAAAACGAAGTCCCCAACGCCTTATACGGACAAAATCCCTACGCTAATTATGTGGTCTGGTTGCCCACGCGCACAGCGCAAGGCCAGTTGAGTTTACAAAAAGCGCTAATTGGCCGTAGCCAAGATGTACATTTAGGTTATATGCCATTTACCAAAGAGAATGTAATCAAGCAAGGGTTCAAATTTTTAGGTGAACGTTACGGTTGGGGCCACGATTATAACGGCCGGGATTGTACCGGTTTTGTTGGCGAGATTTATCGTGCATTTGGCTTGTTGATGCCGCGTAATTCCGGTGATCAAGGTGGGACCGATTTTGGTATCGATACTCGTTTTAACAAGGGTACGCCAGTGGCTGAAAAACTTGCCAGCATAAAAAGCCTAGAAGTGGGTGATTTACTCTACATACCGGGTCATGTCATGTTGTATTTAGGTGCAGAAGATGGTCAGCCGTTTGTTATTCACGACGTGAAAGGATTGGCGTATTTTGACGACAAGCAAAAACTCTATAAGGGAACGTTAAATGGCGTCTCGGTTACCCCTCTCTTACCTTTGCGCCTGTCGGTGCAAAATAGTTATGTTGACCGCCTATATAACATTAAGCGTATTAGGTAAGCATTGATGAGCGCACAATACTCAGGTTTAGATTGGTTAGTGTTTGCTGCTTACGGGCTATTGTTGCTGGGCAGCGGCTGGTTTTTTAATCGCCGTTCAGCTAACAGTCAAGACTACTTTCGTGGCGGTAATGCTATGCCTGTTTGGGCGGTTGCTATATCTGTATTAGCCACGTCTCAATCTGCAGCAACGTTTTTAGGCGGACCAGATCAAGGGTATCGCGGTGATCTATCTTACCTAGCCACTAACCTAGGTGCCTTTGTTGCGGCGTTCTTTGTGGCCACGTTTCTGATCCCTAAATTCTACCAGCACAACGTATATACAGTGTATGAATTACTTGAAGTGCGCTTTGGGGCAAAAGCCAAGAAACAGGCTGGGCTGATGTATCTCTGTGGCCGTGTATTTGCCAGCGGTGCGCGCTTATATATGGCGGCTATTGCAGTGTCTATGATCTTGTTCGCCGATATTGAAGCGTCACACGTCATTGCCGCGACCTGTATATTGACCGTTGCCGGTTTGTTGTACACAGTGTACGGCGGTATTAAAACGGTCATTTACAGCGATGTGATCCAGTGCGGTGTTTATGTGGGTGCCGCGGTAGCGGTTATCTACTGTTTAATCGCCGCCATACCAAGCGATATTCCTAGTGTGCTTAATGTGTTAGCTAACCCTGGTCCGGGTGAAGCGTCAAAGCTCGCTTTATTTAAGTTTGATTGGGATTTTAGCCCGAGCGGCGTTTTCAATATCTGGTCGGTATTTAGCGGTTTTGTGTTATTGAATATTGCGGCTTTCGGTCTCGATCAAGATATGACACAGCGGGTACTTACCTGTAAAAATGCGAAAAAAGGCAGCAAGGCCATGCTGTATTCCATTGTGATGGTAATCCCCATCATGCTGTTATTTATCGTAATTGGCTTGTTATTATATGTTTATTACCAGCGCCCAGATCTAATGCACAGCGGTGTATCAGGGGAGGTATTGCCTACATTTGAAGGTGAGCCGGTGACTATTTTCATGTATTACGTGCTCAACCATATTCCTTCCGGCGTAAGAGCTCTGGTGACCGTTGGTATCGTTGCTGCTGCGTTATCGACACTGAATTCTGGGTTGAATTCTATGGCATCCGTTTTGGTACAAGATATTTATGCGCCGTGGCAGCAAAAACAAGGTAAGAATCACAGCGATATGCATTATGTCAGTGCTGGACGTGTGGCGATGGGCTTGGTGGCCTCCGCACTTGGAGCAATGGCATGCCTGTGTTTTTACTGGCAACAATACACGGATACCCCGTTATTGCAGTTTGCGTTAGGGGTGATGGTATTTTCATATAGTGGTTTGTTAGGGGTGTATTTTACCGCAATATTCACTAAGCGCGGCAGCCCTGCTAGTGTATTGGCGGCGCTTATTTGTGGCTTTATGACTACGCTATTATTTCAACCTTACGTCATGACGCTGTATTTACCGCCAGAGTGGATCATACCCATCGGCTTCACGTGGCAGTTATGTATCGCCACGTTAGTCGCAACCTTAGTGTGTTTATCGGCCAAGGGAAGTAACCAACAGTTATTTCAAGGACAGAAAGCATGAACAACACAAGTGAATTTATTCTTGGTTTAGACGGAGGTGGTACCAAAACACTGGCCCGACTGATAAATTTAACTACCGAAATGCAATGGCAAGTTAGCGCAGGTGCTAGCTCCTTGAGCAACGATTATTCCCAAGCCTTAGCCAGCGTGACTGATGCCTGTAGACAACTATTTGCGCAAGCCAGCTGTCAGCCCGAGCAGGTGTCGACGGTTTTTGGTCTTGCTGGCGCTGGCGACAAACAGTTAATCGCAAAGTTGGAACGGGACTTACCATTCGACTTCGCCGATTTGCAAATAGTGTCGGATGCAAAAACCTCATTGTACGGAGCGAATGCGGGTCAACCGGTCGCAGTCGTGGCATTGGGTACAGGCTCAGTGGGCATGCGTATGGACCACAATGGTGCGGAAAAGATGATAGGCGGGTGGGGTTTTTGTATCGGCGATGAGGGTGGCGGTGCCAAACTGGGGTATTTGGCTGTGCAAAAACTACTTTTAGAAATGGATACAAATGGCGTCGCAAAAAGCGTCTTGAGTTTGTATGTTGCCAGTCAAATTGGTTACAGTCGCCAGTCTATTTTACAATGGTTAGCCATGGCTAAGCCTGCGGATTATGCCAAACTGGCGCCACATATTTTTACGTTGAGAGATAGCTGCGTGTTGGCATTGGAAGTGTTAACGGCGCATGCCAACATGATTGAAAAATTAATTAAACGAACCTGTGGTTCAAGCGAGTTACCGTTAGTATTGATGGGCGGGCTCGCTGAGCCAAGTCACGTATTACTCAGCACTACTTACCGTAACTTAATTATGCCAAGTAAGGGCAATTCCCTCGACGGCGCTTGTTTGTTGGCAAAGCAACTGTGCTCGCCAGCAGCGACTAACTAAACGTACATAATAATTTTATGACTCAAGCAAATTTACTCAGTGAATTGAATGATATCGCCTCCGAGGCGCGCAACCAAGACACGTTGAATATCGACACATTATCGACCTTGGCAATATTGGAAAAGATGAATCATGAAGACCAAAAAGTTGCGGGTGCCGTTCATGCTGTTTTAGCTGATATTGCTCTGGGGGTAGATGTCATTGTTGATAGTTTTAATCAAAACGGGCGGCTAATTTATATGGGGGCAGGCACGAGTGGTCGTTTAGGTATTCTTGATGCCGTGGAATGTATGCCAACCTTCAGTGTACCCCAAGGCATGGTTATCGGCTTGATTGCCGGCGGCGAAAAAGCAGTGGTGCATGCAGCCGAAGGCGCAGAGGACAACAAAGAGCAAGGGGTCAGCGATTTAAAGGCCCTGCAGTTTAATGCTAAAGATGTGCTGGTAGGTATTGCCGCCAGTGGCCGTACGCCCTATGTGGCAGCCGGCCTAGAATATGCCAAGCAGTGTGGTGCGAAGACCATAGCCCTTAATTGCAGTGCGAAATCGCTAATCGGTCAAATAGCCGATATTGATATTTGTGCTCAAGTCGGTCCGGAAGTCCTTACAGGATCTACTCGCTTAAAATCGGGCACTGCCCAGAAGCTCATTTTAAATATGTTGAGCACGGCCAGTATGATCCGTATTGGTAAAACGTATCAAAATTTAATGGTCGACTTAAAAGCCAGCAATCAAAAGCTTTACGCCCGAGCGGTGCGTATTGTGATGCAAGCCACAGATTGCGATGAACAAACTGCCTCTGAAGCTTTGGTGCAAGCCAATAAAGAAGTAAAAGTCGCGATTTTAATGATACTCACCAATAGCAGCCCAGAGCGAGCCCGGGGAGAGTTATCCGAGCATAACGGCTATTTACGTCACGCAGTGTCCCAAAGCAGCTCATGAAGCTATTTTTGTTTACCGTGCTGGTTATGCTGCTTAATGCTTGTGCTGGCCAGTCTAAAATAGATAGCCAAGCCATTATCGTCGCGGCTGAGCGCCCTGACGCTTATTTATCGCAGTTAACAGGTAAGCGTGTTGGTTTATTGGTTAATCAGACCTCTATGGTCGGCAAAACGCACTTAGCGGACTACCTGTTAGAGAACGATATAAACGTCGCGCGAATATTTGCCCCTGAGCACGGCTTTCGTGGCGACCATGATGCAGGAGCGCATGTAAACAGTGAGGTAGATGCTAAAACCGGGATCCCAATTACCTCGATTTACGGAAAATTTAAAAAACCTCCGCTTGAAATGCTGCAGCAACTCGATGTAGTGGTATTTGATATTCAGGACGTAGGTGTACGTTTTTACACTTACATTAGCTCCATGCATTACATGATGGAAGCCGCAGCAGAAGCAGGTATTCAATTTATGGTCTTAGACCGCCCTAATCCGAACGGGAGGTTTATTGATGGCCCGATCTTGGAGCCTGAGTTTCGCTCGTTTGTCGGCATGCATCCGATACCCGTATTGCACGGTATGACCGTAGCCGAGCTGGCGCGTATGATCAAAGGCGAGAAGTGGATAAAGCAAGCACAAGCTCTTGATTTAGTGACCATACCTGTCGCTCATTATACTCGGAATATGCTTTATTCATTACCCGTCGCCCCGAGCCCAAATTTACCCAATGATCAGGCGATAGGTCTATACCCCAGCCTGTGTTTTTTTGAAGCGACACCTATTAGTATCGGCCGGGGAACTGACTTTCCTTTTCAGGTCCTGGGTTTTAATGACATCGCGTTAGGCCAATTCGAATTTAGTCCTGAATCTCGTCCGGGCAGCGCATTGCACCCCAAATTAGAAGGCAAGGTACTCAAGGGCATGGACTTGCGTGAAAGTCAGCAACGGGGTTTGAATTTAGATTGGTTAATTGCGGCGCAGGGGCAATTTATCGAGCAGGGTATAAGCTTGTTTGATAGAGCTGATTTTATGGACAAGCTGGCAGGCACAGATCAAATGCGTAAAGCCATTGAAGCGGGCCACAGTGGAGCCGAAATCAAGCAAAGTTGGCAAGCCGGGCTGGAGAAATTTAAAGCTAAACGTCAGCCCTATTTACTCTATCAATAATCCCCTTTACTTGCTCGTTGTATAACGGCAAGTAACCTTATAGGCCTTGAACGCTGGCCGCATATACCTGGTTTCCGCCGATAATCGTTTTCAGAACCTGAATATCGGCAATCGCCTCAGGTGAAACCTGACGAGGTTCCGCTGATAGCACGACCATGTCAGCACGCTTATTTACCGCAAGCGTCCCCACTTCTGCAAAGCGCTAAATGGCAGCCTGCCACAGTGCAAATAAAGGTAAAGTTATCAGACAATTACCGACCTCTGTGGTTAAATACTGGGTTCTCGCGTTTTCAAACTGTGATCACGCTTAGTTATATTTATTTTGTTAAACCTGCTTCTAGAGGACGTCATGGCATCACCCAAATTTCACAACACCTTAAGGCAATATCACAGATGGCTGGGGTTTTTCCTCGCGGGGATCATGGCTGTTTACGCAGTGAGCGGCATTTTGCTGATCTTTCGCAGCACTGACTTTATGAAATTTGAATACACCACAGAACATCTACTAGCCTCTGAACTGGGTCCACAGGGACTGGAGAAAGCACTGCATTTGAAAGGTTTTAAAGTCACCGGCCAAGACGCCAGCGAAGTGCGCTTTAATTTTGGTGTATATAACAAAGATACAGGTCAAGCTGTTGTGACCAAAGATGATTATCCCTTGGTGTTGGGGAAGTTAGTTAATTTACACAAAGCCACAACCAATAGTCCTTTGTTTATCTTAAATATCACCTTTGGGGTGGTATTGTTGTTTTTTGTGGTGTCAGCCTTTTTGATGTTTATGCCCAAGGCCAAAGTGTTCAAAAATAGTATTAAAATAGCGGGCTTAGGTTTTCTGTTTGCTTTGTTAGTGGTTGTTTTTGGTTCTTAGGGTTTATTGACGAGCGAGCAAGACGAATATCAGAAATGAAAAAGGCCTCAACTGAGGCCTTTTTGCTGGGCTATTTTCTACTGATATTAATGGCGATTACATAGCGTATGAAAGTGTTACATAGCCGAAACGACCAATGTTTTCATAAGCACCTGTTTTCTCGCCAGTGCCGGTTGTGCCGTATGGCAGGCCGCGGTTGAATACGTTATCTACGCCGACTGTTAGGGATAAACCATTTTCAAACGCATAACCTACTGTCACATCTGAAATAGCGTATGAGCCATATTCCATCAACGAGCTGCGGTTAGGGTTAACGGCAAGCTCTTGGTTGTCGTATATGCTAACGCGTTCTAAATAACGTGTTTTGATGCCAGCTTTCCATGCGTCAACTGTGTAGTTCACGCTTACCATGCCTTGCCACTCAGATTCGCCCGCAGTGCCGGCATATTCTACGTAGTCAGAGGTATCTTCTTGGAACGGATACTCTTTACGTTCGATAAGGTAGGTACCGATAAGGTTGGTATTAAATGAACCACCAAGGGCATCAAAGTCGTAACCAAGTTCGAAATCCACACCCGCTGCATCTTGACCTGAAAGGTTAAGTGCGAAGCTTCTGATTTGCGAAATTTCGCCGTTTACGTCACGGGAAACAAGTGAACAGTAATCATTATTCACACTGCTAGTGTTGTCTACACAACGATCGAGTATGGTTTGTGAGTCAACAGATGAAATTGCATCCGTTAATTCAATTTTCCAGTAATCAACGGTGGCCACAAAGCCTTCGAGGTAAGACGGTTGGTAGACGACGCCCACTGTGGTACTTTTTGATTCTTCAGCGCGTAGGTTAATGTTACCGCCTTGCTCGCCTTCGATTGTTGCTTGGTCGTAATCGGAATCAAAATCAGCCGGCACACCTAGGGCTGCACAGTTTGCTGCACGTGTGGACGCGTCAGATAGTTGGTCTAGCTCAGACGTTTTACAAGGGTCATCGATGCTGAAAAAGGTCTGGCTGGCTTCACCGAATAATTCACTGATGTTAGGTGCGCGTAGGGCTGATGAATGAGTCGAGCGAATACGAAGATCGTCGTACACCTGCCAATCTAGGCCTAGTTTCCAGCTTTTCGCATTACCAATGGTACTGTAATCAGCGATACGTAACGCGGTTTCGAAGTTAAGGCTTTGCACGCCTGGTAAGTCAGCTAATAAAGGAACTGAAAATTCCACATAAGCTTCTTTTACGTCAAAGTCGCCCTTGTCTTCACCTAATACGTTGAAAAAGGTACCTTCAGCGTTATCTGGCTCTTCAATTTCGCTTTCTTCTTTGCGGTATTCAATACCTGCGGCAAAACCAACATAGCCTGCTGGTAACTCATAAATACCTGAGTTGTTGACTGAGCCACCTACCACGGTTTGCGTAATCGTGCTGTTGCCGATAGAGGTCGTATTGACATAGTTTCTAGCAGCTTCGCTTGGCGCGCCATCACCTAATAAATTTAACGGCACACAGCCCGCTGCTTGAGCAGCCGTATCACGACAAACAATCGAACCGTCATCTCCTGCAACGGCGTTTACGGCATTGTAGAAGTTTGCTAACACAAGATTATTTTTGTTAGCGCGCTCGAGCTTGGTTTCACCGCGGGTGATGTAGGTTTCAAAACCCCAGTCGTCGTTAATATACCCTTCAAGTCCAGCAACAAAGGCTGTAGTTTCGCGCTCATCGTCTTCAATACGACGACCCACATCAGACAACATGCGATTGATAGCAACACTGGTAACGTTAGAGGCGTTCATAAGCGCAAGTAAATCGTCACCCGCGAATGGGTTATCGTTTTGAATGGTGATGGCATCTTCTGGTCTTTCAAGGAAGAAAAATGCAGGTTGGCCAATATTAGTGGAACGCGTGCGGGCGTATTTACCTTCCACATAACCACGTATGTTGTCGGTGAGATCGTAGCTTAGTTTAAGATTGTAGTTGGTGCGGTCAAATTCGGGCTGAAGCTCAGTGAATTGATTCAAGTTAATAAAATCGCAGTTTTCGCAGGCTATACCATCAACGTTGTCGCCAAGATAGACGTTGCGCACGGAACCATTAGGATTAAACGAGTAATAATCATTGCCCAAACCAAATGTGCCCGCATTACTCAGAGCATAAATGCCTGCATTCGGCGTATAGATTTTATCTGGGAAATCTAATGAGTCTTTGTTCGCGTCAGTTTGTGCTTGATTGGTCAATTCGCGATACGAGGTCGATGTCCAGGGGTTATCTAGCGCGTTTAAACTTTCTTGACTGCTGTGTTCAATAGATAAGGCGATATTACCGCGATCGTCATTGAAGTTAGTACCGTAAGAAAAAGAGTATTTGTCGTTGCTGTAATCGTGATTATCAGCATAGCCCTTGGTGGCACTCACTTGCAGGCCTTCAATTTTATCTTTAAGAATAAAGTTAACCACACCTGTTACTGCGTCAGCACCGTATACGGCTGATGCGCCGCCTGTGATGATTTCAACGCGATCAATCCAGCTGGTGGGTATGGTATTGGTATCAACAGACGCGGTCCCTGCACTACTTGCTACGTGGCGCTTACCGTTAACCAAAACCAAAGTGCGCTCTGTGCCCATGCCACGAAGATCAAGAAGGCTTAAGCCTGCGGTGCCAATAAATTGCCCTGAATTGGCTAACGAGTATGTACTGGCTAAAGCAGGTAGTTCATTTAAAGCTTCGCCAATGTTCATCGCGCCGGTATTGATTAAGCTGTCGCCGCTAAGCACTGTCACAGGAGAAGGCGCAATCGCCCCTTCACGTAAAATACGCGAGCCTGTGATTTGAATTTTTTCTACCGTATCTGTGTTTTGCGAGTTTTCGCTCTGTTGAGCGAAAGCATTGTTCGTCATAGCAATAGAGCTACCTAACAACGCAACTTTTACGGCGTGAGTGATTTTATACATATGTGTCCCTGAAGAGATTTTTTGGAAAAATAAGGAATTCATCTGCTATAAGTGCAAATTGCAGTGAATTGTATTGCTCATAAGGTGATATTTCAAACAAATATATCGTAAATTATTTGTTAAATAGTGTTAATAACTGTTTACATGGTCAGTAAAGCAGCGTTTTTTGCTCATAATTTACAAGTTATGGGCGGAATTTAAGCGGATTGATTTGCTGTTGAAGATAAGAGGATGTGAAATATGTCGAGGGGCATCAAACAGTTACACCAAGTCCCCCGAGATACTTGGTTAAAAGTAGTGAATTGACGTGAACTTGGGTAAAAAAAGATAGATCTTGGCGCTATCTGCTTAAGATGATTGCCTAAAATCACTGACGATGGAGTTTGTTTTTTCCAGTAACTGCCTACCTTGTCGTGACGACTGAGTTATAGCGATAAACAAAATATCGATGATAAATTCTTGTGCGGTACGTGCCATTATCGAGGATAAACGCGCAGACTCTTCTTCTGCCACTGAATACAGCTTGATGTCTGCTAAGTCTGATACTGGTGTTGGGCCATATCGCGTAACTGTGATGACTTTAGATTTATTCTGCTTAGCTTGTTTAACCACATTGATGATTTCTCGGGTACTACCTGACTCACTGATGGCGAAGACTACATCTTGTTCAGACAAGGTCGCAGCAAAGGCTAATTGTGCGTGCATATCAGGTTCTTGAATCGCCCACATACCCAATTTTTGCAGCTTGTATGAGAAGTCTTTACCGACCAAAGCAGACCCACCCAAGCCGCAAATGAGGATGCGTTTTGAGGATTTAAGCAATTCTACTGCTTGATGGAATGCCATTTCTTCGTTTAGGTTTTTCGTTTCATTTAACACGGCAACTTTACTGCTCAGGAGCTTCTCAGATACTTGGCGAAAGCTATCATTTAGGGTGATTTTGCCATGCAGATTCGTGTCCGTTGAGTTGGCGTTCAGGGCGTCAATCACCCCAAGTTTAAAGGCGGGATAACCCTTATAACCAAGCTTTTGAGAGAATTTAACCACACTCGATTGACTCACGCCGACCACATTGGCCAGCTCCTGAGAAGACAGATCACGTACCGCATTTGACGAGCTAAGCACAAACTTGGCTAACTTAAGTTCGCTGTTAGAAAGGGTATCTTTAATGGCTTTTATTTTTGTGAAGGTAGACATTAAGCAACTCTAAGTAATAATTTATTATTTAGTTTACCGTAATTTTAACAACTTACGTGTAAAACCTAGTAAAAATAAGAGCAATAAGGTTACCGTTGGACCTCAGCATACTTAATCGTGAATAGATAAATTATTCACACGCTCTATACATTGTTTGATTTATAATTTTTCTAAATTGAATCATTATTCCGCCGCTCATAATACGCACATTAAGACAATTTAAAACCGTGCGCTGACCACGTTACCGTCGAACGATGCGCATTCTTGCACGCGCTGCTTTTGCACCGCAGATAACGAATCGATATCGAAATAGGCATATTCACTGTGTTCTTCACTCAAGTGAATGAGGGGTTGTGTTAACTGTACTTTAAAAATACAAGCCTGAGAATTAAACGCACTGTGATAATAGACACCGGATAGATATTCAATGTGAACCTTTGTGCCCAACTCTTCTTGGCATTCACGCAACAAAGCTTGATGGATTGTTTCACCAGGCTCAAGTGCACCCCCGGGTAGGCCCCAAGTGCAGTTACCATAGGTGGCCTTTAATAATAAAACTTGCCCTGCGTCATTAAAAATAACGCCATGACTACTGATGCGAAAGGTATCATCGAATGCCATATGGCTCCTACTTCGCGTTTAGCTTGGGTTAAGCCGTGACGGCGTATATGTTTATAATGACCGCCGTAGGGCAATAATCTTTCACCGAGCTATTCAATACTCACCGGCAGGGTACCCTGGGCCTGTTTTGTACCGAGTAGAATATTCGCCAGAGCATGATAAATCGGCCCCTGATAGCCGATGTGTGTTTGGCCATGGCTATCGACGGATTCGGTTTGTTGGGTGTTGTAAGCAAAGCTGGCGATGATTCCGTCTACATAATTTGCATATTTGGGGACATTATATGGCGTGCGCATACTGAGCAGTAGTGACGTTTGATGGGGCTTAGTGGCTTTTATCAGGTGCATGAGTTTAGCGTCTAAGGCGTCTTTTTTCGGACGCAGTCGCCAGTCGACCAGATCATCCATACCGCCCATTTCAACTAGACTTTGCTGGGGCGTGATATCACTAAAAATGACCATTTGTGCTTCTCGCTGCAGGTTTAAGATGTTTTGTGTACTGTCACTGGTCAAACTGGAGCAAGTGATGTGTTTTGTGGTTTTGTCCACGGCTTGATTAATGGCGAGTTCAAATGCTGTTGTTAGCGCCATACATTTACTGTTGTCAGGCATTACCATATGAATACGTTGAATACGCTTATTGATGGGCCAAGCCTGTTGATTTTTAATTGCTATGATGGAGCTATCGGCAAGTGCCTGCTCTGCCTGTAAATGTGCAGGAGAGGCCAGGACGGTTTGCGCATGGCTCACGGCATTAGGTATATTAATATTAGCTGGGTCAGCTTGAATATAGTCTTGCTTTAAGCGGTTAATTCGGGTGACTGATTGCTCGACCTCTGCAAGGGATAAGTGTCCGCTTTGGATAGCGTAGGCTACGTCATGTATGAGTTTTTTTAACTTAGGAATATCACTTGGGGTACGAATGGGGATGGGCATTAACGCAATATCGGCCCCTGCTTTAAATGTTTGTATCACCGCTTCAGTGGGCTGGTAAAAATGTGCGATGGCAGCCATATCTAAGGCGTCGGTGATAATAACGCCTTGGTAGCCCATTTTTTTGCGTAATAAGTCAGTCAGGATAGGTCGCGACATTGTTGCAGGCAAGATCGTTTCACTGCCATCAGTGGCATCAAACACATTGTTATCAAGCGCTGGGTATTGGATGTGAGCTGTCATGATCATGCCTGGTGCCGCATGATCAATTGCATATTGAAACGGGGCTAAGTCTACTGCTTCTATAGTGCTGATGTCGTGCTCAACCAATGGCAAGCCTGAATGACTATCGGTATTGGTATCGCCGTGCCCAGGGAAGTGTTTCAGGGCGGAAATAATACCTTGGCTCTGCATCGCCTGCATCTGCGCTAAACCGAGTTCGGCGACTATCTGTGGGTCCTCGCCGAATGAGCGTACGTTGATGACTGGGTTTTCTGGGTTGACGTTAACATCGACAGTGGGCGCAAAGTTAAGGTTAAAACCCAACACCGCCAATTCTTTGGCAATAACCTCGCCGCTAATTTTTGCGAAGTAGGTACCATGCTGGGCGTACGTCGCGCCAATCGCCATGTTGCCACTAAAAGCCGTACTGATATTCTGCGGAATACGCACCACACGCCCGCCTTCTTGATCGATTGAAATAAATAACGGTTGGTGACCACCTAAGGCCGCGCTAGCCTGTAAATCTCGATTAAGTCGGATCATCTGTTCGGTATCATGCAAGTTATTAGCAAATAAAATAATGCCGCCGACACCGGTATCGGCGATCATGCTTTTCAATGCCTTAGGTAGCACGGTAACGGGCGTTGTGCACTTTTTAGTGGCAGGGCCTTGGCTTATGTTAGGGCAAAAATAACGAATGTCTGGCATGAGCTTTTGCGCCACTAAGGCTTCAATTTTGGGATCGACAGCCGGTTGGTTTACGCAGGAAATACAACTAACAATCAGCACACTGATAATATAAAAACGCGATGGCCCGTAGCCCATGACTCACTCCTGAAAATAAAGATACGCACTAAGTGTGCGCGAGATAAAAAATGAAAACAAAAAAATCCCCGCATAAGCGGGGACTGAAAAATAACGACCTGCATTCGCAAACAGGTTGTTATGTTGGACTAAAAGTTCACAGCAACCGAAAGTTGAATACGGCGAGGATTTATCAAATCTTGCGATTGACCGAAAGTGGCACTAGAAACGATAGGTTGAGTGTTATAACCCGTCTGTCTGTCGAAGACGTTAAACACATCGGCTTTAAACTTCACTTCCAAATCTTCGGTAATGTTGAAGGCCTGTGCGTAGTTCAAGTCTAACTGCCAATGACTTGATTCACGACGACTACCAGCAGGTTCAGCATAACGAATCGTTGAGCTAGAATAACCGTAAACTCCACCATCCCATGCTTCCCATACATCGCCTGATTGATATACAAAGTTGAAACCGATGTCAGCATTCCAATCCGTTGTATAGTAACCCAATGCTTTCAATACGTGAGGTTTGTCACCGTTTAAGGTACCTGACTTGCCATCCCACAACATACGTCCACGTCCGTCGCCTAAGTTAGATGAGCCAACAAACAAGTTACCGTCAGACGCGGTGCTGGTAACATCTTGGTCATAATTGCCGAAGTAATGACTCCATACATACGAAACGTTCAAATAGAAGTTATCACCCGTGTAGTCACCTTCAACGCTCCACTCGTAGTAGGTATTTTGTGCACCATCAAGCTCAGCGATAACGTAGCTACCATCACTTGCCGATAGTCCCATACTGGAGTATTGCTCTGCTAAGTCAGGAATAAATAATCCTAGGCCACGTAAGTGTTCTGGCACACCGCCGAAAGGACCATAATCACCATAAGTGCGCGCATTGTTAGGCTGATCTTCCCATGCGTGGAAGGCTTTACGTTGACGTACATGAGTACGAACAAAGAATTCGTTTGATACGTACTGGGTCATACCAATAGTGATTTCGTCAGTACGACGAGCCTCCATGTCATCTTGGAATAATTTACCCGATGAGCCATTCGCTTCAGTGTTACCGATAAATGCACCATCGGCATCAAAGTAAACCACTTGGGTCGACTGGTTGTTACGATCCCAGGAGGCGGCACGCGCTAATGAAGTCGTGTCAGGATTATAACTGGCAAAGTTAGCGAACACAGTATCGCGACCGTTATACGCCCATGTAACACCTAATCGCGGTTGGATCATGTCCATAAAATCAAGTTCATACATCTTGTACTTGTTGCCAGGGGCTACTTCGTAGCCAGATGCATTGGCTGAATTTTCTCTTAAGCCTTGCCCGTACAACGTGTCGTTACTGAACAAGAAACCCACGTTATAGGTGAAATCTCCGTGCTCAATCGTATCGTTGACTTCAATGTTGATGACTTCGGATGTTGAGGTAAGTGGGTTTAGGTTTTCTTCGCCGTTTAAGCTGTTTGAATAAACCGTTGCGCTATAATAGATGTCCTGATCAGTTTCAAAATTAGTGTCAGTGTTTAAGGCACCGATATAGCCGATTGACCCCCAACCATTTGAAAGTCGAGTAAGTACTTCTTCGCTTTCTTTCCACTGTCCACCAATATGGATATTGTGAACGGTATTACCTAATTCCATCTCATGATCAAGATTGACTTCAAAGCTCTTACGAGAGAAATCTTGGTTATTGATTAACGAAGCGCCACCGATATTCCCACCACCAGTGAGTACGCCTGCATCATCGGTATAGCCATAGGCATTGATCAGTGCTTGCGCTGTGTCAGCGTCATAACCTTCATCCGTTTTAATGTTAGGTACGGTGAATAGACCTTGTTGCTCAAGGTTATTCAAATCAAGGGATCCACCAATAGACGGGATAACACCTGAAAAATTGGTGTCAGGACGACTAGAGTTTTCGTTTTTGAAGTCACTGTATTGGAAGGTTAACGTGGTGTAATCATCAATAATATATGAACCATCAATGGTAAAAATATCTTGAGATACCGAACTACCTTCAGACGTGGAATCAGCCGCTTTTGAATCGACCGAGTCACCAACTACATCTTTATCCGATGTTCTGTAGCTGACGTTGAACAATAGATCTTCAGTGGGCGCCCACGTTAATTTACCGAAGTATTCATCACGGTCACTTTTATATTGCTTAGTAGGGCCATAAGCGGTTTCTTTGTTGTCGCGTGTTACCTCAGGACCAAAGTACGAGCCATAAAAATACAATTCATCTTCAATTAACGCACCGCTTACGCTGGCACTCATCCAAGTTTTATCTTCATCGAAGTTCGCAGACGTACCTTCAGTAGTATCACGGTCCGCTGACAGACTAGCAGGCTCGATACGGTATTCTACACTCGCGTGAAATTCGTTAGTGCCTGATTTTGATAAGGTATTAATTGCTAAGCCACCAGCTCGGTTAAAGCCGATTGCTTTAGCGCCCCCACGATCAATAGATACAAAGGCGATATCCTGAGTCGATGGCTCAGATGCAAGGTTGCCGTACATGGGTAATGATACATCTACACCGTCATAGCCGTATTTATTATCACGGCCGGATCCGCCCGAATTTGGGCCAAGGGTAGCATTCTCTGAATACTGCACACCGGGAATAATGGCTAATAAAGAGCGATAATCTTGACCGATTGGAACGCGAGATAAAACGTCTTCACCTAATGAATTGGTTAAAGATGAATCGCCTTCACGGCTGATGCGCGAACCAATAATTTGAATGACTTCGGTACTGTCAGTGGGAGCCGCTTCAAAAGCAACATCAACATTGGATGTTTGATCTAACAATACATCAACCTGAGTTTGGCGAACTGTACCGTCGGCTGAGGTAAAGGTAAGGGTATATTTGCCCGGCTTAAGCGCTGGCAGAACATAACTACCATCTGCCTTTGTTTTCACCGTTCTTGGTTTGGGCATCACGTTACTTGAGGCGGTGACTGTTACATCATTAACGACAATATTAGTTGCTTGAGTCTCAACTTTACCCTTGATGCTGCCGGCTTGTTGCGCCATTGCTGCTGGTGCGAAGGCTAATGACCCTGTAAGTAGCACTGCTGATAATGCTGATGCACGGTTAGTCCATGCACTTTGCATGGCGCGATGTATCCGCTGTTGAATAAAACGATTAGATTGTGTTGCCATGTGTTCACCTATTTGTTGCTTGTGCTTTTTTATTTGAGGACGACGACTCATAAGCCTTCAGAAAGTATTTTTTATTATTTTTGTTTGTGCATTTAACAAACAATATCGGTCAACGTCAAGAATAATATGTTCTTTAATGTTGATTTCTTAGTAATAATTTATCTTTGTGGGCGAGTTTTTATTATCGGCAATTTTGCGCGTGGCTCAGTAAAAATCAACATGCCATCAAGGCTTAAAGGTATGTTTTATTACCTTGTATCTGTTTGGCCCGTTCAGAAATTAGCTTTTGAGTGAAAATAACTGCACAGGAGAATAATAATAATGAGCACAATGGATAAGGCGAAAGTAGTTGATTTGCAGGTTTAGAAAAATGAAAGCAATAAGTAATGGAATTATTATTCTAATTATTTATTATTGATGTAATTAATTATTCTTTTTGGTGATCTAGTAGATGTTTAGGCAACGGGATATCCTGAGTGTTATGAATAAACTTATTGTGAGTTGGCAGCGTTTTGTATTGATTTGCGGTTTAACGGCAGGAATCGTGAGCTGCGCAACCTTACCTATTAGCGAATTGCCGTCCCATAACTTTGGTCACAGAGTGAAGTTTTTAGTCATGCATTTCACCGCGATTGACTATCAAAAGTCGGTGAATGCCTTGGTGGACGAAGGTAGTTTGAGTGCTCATTATCTTATTCCAGAGTCCAACGACCCGAGTTATCCCAATTCATCATTAGAAATTTTAAAACTGGTCGATGAAAATAAGCGAGCTTGGCACGCCGGTAACAGCGTGTGGCAGGGACGAACTGAATTAAATGATTCTTCTATTGGCATTGAAATTGTTAACGTACCCGAGTGCCACCGAGACAAACAGGCTGGCAAAGGCATACAAACTGAGCACGGCGATAATCGTTTATGTGTCTTTCCAGATTATGATCCCAAGCAAATCGAGCTATTAATAGCCTTGAGCAAAGATATTCTCGCTCGCAATCCGGATATTTCGCCGACTCGGGTTATCGGCCATGCTGATATTGCGCCGACACGTAAGAACGATCCAGGTCCGCGTTTCCCTTGGTATGAGCTATATCAAGAAGGCATTGGTGCTTGGTACGACAACGATACGTTTGAGCAGTACTGGCAGCGTTTTAATCAATATCAGCCGAATATCGGTTTGGTGCAAACAGCCTTACGCACTTATGGCTACGATATTTTAGAAACGGGCATACTCGACGAGCAAACCCATAATGTTGTCAGTGCTTTTCAAATGCATTTTTTACCTTGGCAGGTGACGGGGCAAGTTGACAGCAAAACAGCCGGCGCTGTTTTCGCGCTGCTCGACAAGTACTTTGCGAACAAAGCCAAGTCCCTGATGACTCGTTACATAGGGGAACAATCGAGCGATGCATCATCCTCATCAGCATTGGAGCACGCGTTTAAGCGCGGCCAAATCGATCAGGTTTTTCCCATGGTTGAGCGCAGTACACGTCAGTTAGTCAATGATCGGCAGCGCTTTAAAAGCTATCAAGGGCGCGGCGAGATCATTATTAATAGTATGGATGCACAGCAGGCTGATATTTACGTTAACGGTCAAAAGTTGAATATTACTCAACCTTTTGCGCAAGACGGGCATTATCAATACAGTTTGAAGCGCCGTACTAAAGACGGCACGAACACCTTACGAGTAGACAATGTGCTGCCCGTAGGCAGTGAAGTGAATGTCAGCATACCTTCCCCTAAACTAATAGATACCAGCACGCAATTTCAGCAAACCTTCGAGCAGGTAGATGCGCTTATCCAGCAAGATGTGAACGATGGATTTCCCGGTGCGGTATTGTTGGTGGTCAAAGACGGTCAAATTATCAAGCGCACTGCCTACGGTGATGCACGCAAGTATGCTGATGGTGGTGGACTGCTAAGCCAGCCACAAAAAATGCGTGTGGATACCTTGTTCGACATCGCCTCAAATACCAAAATGTTTGCCACTAACTTTGCGTTAATGCAGCTTGCTAGCGAGGGCAAGTTAGATGTGAATTTAGCGTTGCACCACTACTTGCCTGATTATCAAGGTGGGGGGCGAGAAACCCGATTAGTGCGTGATTTTCTGACGCATACCGCGGGGTATGGTCCTCAAGTACGTTTCTTCACGCCAGACAACGAATTGGGCAAAGGACTGTATTCACAAAATGCAAAACGTACCGACCAGCTACTGCTAAATCGCGTACCCTTTGCTATGGGGCGCAATGTAAAAGCGGTATATAGCGACACCGATTATATGCTGCTTGGCAAGCTAATTGAACGTATCACGGGGATGAGCCTTGACGCCTACGTAGAACACCAAATATACCAACCGTTAGGATTAACCAATACCCTGTTCAACCCATTACGCAAAGGAAGAGCGAAAGGCGAATTTGCTGCTACTGAAATTCAAGGTAATACTCGAGGCGGGCGGGTCGATTTCGACAATATGCGCCAGTATGTCTTACAGGGTGAAGTGCACGATGAGAAGGCGTTCTATTCAATGGGAGGCATCGCGGGTCATGCAGGATTATTTTCAACAGTTGATGACTTAGCGGTACTCGGCCAGTTGTTGTTAAATGGCGGTGGTTATGGCCAAACACAGATATTTAATGAAGCCGTTTTGCAGCAATTTATTAAACCAGAAGAGCGAGATGACAGCTTCGGTTTAGGCTGGCGCCGAGCAGGTCATGGACAAAATAAATGGCATTTTGGCCCCTATGCCAGTGCCCAGGCTTATGGCCATACGGGCTGGACAGGCACAGTATCGGTTATTGATCCTGAATACGACTTAGCCATATTTCTGCTGACGAATGCCCGGCATTCTAAAGTACAAGAAGACAGCGCTGGACATGTTGAATTTGCAGGGAAAACGTTTGAAACGGGCAAATATGGCAGTGTGATAAGCCTAGTGTATGAAGCAATTTTAAATAAATAGTGGCTGAAATAATGCCGCTTAATGACCCCCAAGTGATTGGGTGTGCCCTAGTTGACTGTTAAGGCAGGAAAATAATGAACCGCTTATACATTAATGCCCCCAGGGCTAAGATATTCACGCGAAAATTCATGATGTGCGGACTGACTTTAATAAGTTGTATTTGGATATTGGGGGCGCACGCACAGGTGAATACATCAGCAAGTACATTGGCAAATAACCCTGAACTCGACCGAAAGGTTGAGCAGATCATGACCCGTCTGAATATTCCTGGGGTGGCAGTAGGTGTCATTAAAGATAATCAGATCGTATTGGCAAAAAGTTACGGTGTTAAAGATATCCGCACCCATGAACCGATTACTGCCCACAGTTTATTTAAAATTGCCTCAAATACCAAAGCGTTTACGGCTGCGGCGTTAGCCATATTAGTTGATGAAGATAAACTGAGTTGGGATGATCCTGTGGTTAAGCACCTGCCGGATTTCCAGCTATACGACCCTTGGGTGAGCGAGCATTTTACTATTACAGACTTGTTGACCCACCGCAGTGGTTTAGGACTTGGGGCAGGGGATCTGATGCTGTGGCCAGAACCTTCTAGTTTTAGCCGCGCGGAGGTCGTTCATAATTTACGTTTTCTAAAACCGTCAGGTCAGTTTCGTGCCGACTACGCTTACGACAATCTGCTTTATATTGTGGCTGGCGAAGTGGTTGCTGCCGCCAGTGGACAAAGCTGGCAAAAGTTTGTTGAACAGCGCATTTTTGCTCCGTTAACCT
>NZ_BAER01000044.1 GCF_000315055.1 Paraglaciecola polaris LMG 21857
AGTATCAAATCCGTTGCAAACTTGTATGGATAGAAACTGAATAGCTAGACCCGTGGTAAATATTATAAAAGTGACACTAATATTGAGTAAATCGCCAATTTTTGCATCTCACAAAAATATAACCGTGACTTTGTAGGGTTATTTACTTTATGCTCTTTTGCCTATAAGTCAGATCAATTTAGCTAAATTATGAAACAAAAGAATGAAGTTGGTAGTGTAGCTAAGCGTCTTGCCGACATAGCAGATATGCCGAGTAAATGTCGCTGCGGCGGAATTCCCTTGGCACCTGTCCGGGTCCTTGATTGTGAAAATCGATGGACAATTAAATGTTCTGTACCTACGTGCTTAGCACGAAATACTTGCCAAGGTTTGAAAGACACCATCGGTGGATGGAATAGGTTAAGCACCCATTTTTACCGATAAGTATAAATTTCATGCAGTATTGCTAATTAATCACGTTAAAATATCAATTTAATGGAATTGATAGCTGAAATTATTTTGCATTTATGTGATATTTAGTCACCTAAACAGAGAAAAATAACACTCCTCTAGGAGCACTTGTTTGATAAAAATATTGTTGGTTGATGATCACGAACTGGTCAGAACCGGTATAAGACGTATTTTGGAAGATGTACAAGGTTTTGTCGTAGTTGGAGAAGCTACAACAGGTGAAGAGGCCGTTAAATTCTGCCGCAAAGATGCACCTGATTTGGTATTAATGGATATGAGTATGCCTGGCATTGGTGGTTTGGAAGCGACCAAGCAGATCTTGCGTTTTAGTGAAAATACACGAATTATCGTGTTATCGGTTCATAAAGAAAACCCTATCCCTGCAAAGGTGATGCGCATGGGAGCGTTTGGTTACTTGACCAAAGATTCGGATCCTAAAGAAATGGAACTTGCTATTCGCAAGGTTGCAGCGGGGCAAAAATATGTATCGCCTGATATCGCTCAGCAAATAGCGATAGGTGCGTTGGATTTTAGCGACGGTAACCCGTTCGAATGTTTGTCGGAGCGGGAGTTAGAAATAACCTTGATGCTGACCAAAGGTTCAAAAGTGCCTGATATAGCAAAATTTTTAAACATCAGTGCCAAAACGGTTAATACGCATCGTTATCGTATGTTTGATAAATTGAGTGTTAGTACCGATGTTGAACTTACTCATTTAGCACTGCGTCATAAGTTGATAAATTCAGATAATTTGTAATTCATGAGTGACAACATACCGTTTGATTCTAAGGCCTTTCTTAAAGATTTGACTAGCCAGCCTGGCGTTTATCGCATGTATAATCACAAGCAGGATGTGATTTACGTAGGTAAGGCTAAAAACCTTAAAAATCGTGTATCGAGCTACTTTCGTAGTCAGGTCGATAGTATTAAAACGCAATCACTGGTTAAGCAAATCGCTCACATGGACGTTACTGTGGTGCACAGTGAAGCTGAAGCCTTCATTCTCGAAAACAACTTCATCAAGAAATACAAGCCTCGCTATAACGTGCTGTTGCGAGACGACAAGTCTTATCCTTTCATTTTCTTGTCTGATCATCAGCATCCGCGTTTAGCTAATCATCGAGGTCCCAAAAAACTCAAGGGTGAGTACTTTGGGCCTTATCCGAGTGCGTGGGCCGTGCGTGAGAGTTTGCGCACTATGCAGCGTATTTTCCCTATTCGTCAATGTGAAGACAGTTATTATCGAGCGCGCTCTCGTCCTTGTTTGCAATATCAGCTTCAACGCTGTACCGGCCCGTGTGTTGAAGGCTTAGTGAGCGACGAAGAGTACCAAGCCCAAGTGGATTTGGCACGCATGTTTCTCAAAGGCAAGAATAAACAGGTTATTGATTCTCTTGTTCAACATATGGAAAGCGCCAGTGAAGATTTACGTTTTGAATCTGCTGCGCGCTATCGCGACCAAATCAGCGCATTAAACAAAGTTCAAGAACAGCAATGGGTTAGTGGCAATCAAGAAGAAATGGATGTGTTTGGTTTTGCTTATCGAAATGGCATTGCCTGCATTCAAGGCTTATTCATTCGTGATAATAAGCTACTCGGTAGCAAGAGCTTTTACCCTAAGGTGCCTGCGAATGCCAGTGACGAAGAGGTGTTTCAGTCATTTATTCTGCAGTTTTACTTAGCTGGTAATAAAGTCATACCCAAGCAAATCGTTACGCCACTAGAGTTGACCGAGCAGGGGGCAATCGAAGAGTTACTGACCAAAGAAGCGGGCCGACGAATTCAGTTCTATCGTGGCGCCCGGGATGAAAAACGGCGTTATTTAGAATTGGCCAACACCAATGCTGAAAATGCGTTAATTGCTAAGCAAGGGCAGCAAAAGTCGGTATTCGCTCGCTATACTGAACTAGAGAAAATTCTTGAGTTTGAGCAGCCTATTCAGCGTATGGAATGTTTTGATATTAGCCATACGTCAGGGCAGTTAACGGTAGCGTCATGTGTGGTTTTTAATCGTGAAGGGCCTTTTAAAGCTGATTATCGTCGCTATAACATAGATGGCATTACGCCAGGGGATGATTATGCAGCCATGGCTCAAGCGCTTGCGCGTCGTTATCGCGATGTAAAAGACGACAGTAAAATCCCTGATATTTTGTTTATAGATGGAGGGAAAGGCCAATTAACCCAAGCCGAAGATTATTTTGAAGACTGGAAGCATGAGAAAAAACCTTTACTCATTGGTGTTGCTAAGGGGAGTAGCCGTAAGGCTGGCCTTGAAACCCTTATTTTGGCAGGTAACCATGCTACTATCCCGTTATCAGGCGACTCAATTGCCTTGCACCTCATTCAGCATATTCGTGATGAATCACACCGATTTGCAATTACTGGGCACAGAGCAAGGCGTCAAAAAGACAAAAAAACGTCAAAGCTTGAGTCAATTCCAGGAGTCGGCGCGAAACGTCGCCAAAGTTTGCTCAAATACATGGGCGGTTTGCATGGTATTTTGCAAGCCAGTCGCAGCGAAATCGCTAACGTGCCAGGGATTAGCGCAGAACTAGCGGATACGATTTATGACCATATCCACAATTAAAACACGCTCGTGAGTAACACGAGCCTCGTAGGCCTGCCTACCCAACACAACAACGAGGACTAACCGCTAAATGTGGACTATCCCAAACATCATCACTTTGATCCGCGTTTTATTGATACCTATTTTCGTCGCGGTGTATTTTCTTGATTGGAAGTGGGCGCATCAGGCCGCTGCATTTATTTTCTGGTTTGCTGCGATTACTGATTGGTTCGATGGCTATCTGGCACGTAAATTACAACAATCTACCGCCTTTGGCGCATTTTTAGACCCAGTTGCCGACAAACTTATAGTAGCAACTGCATTGCTCCTGATTACTGATACCTATGCAACCGCGTGGATAACCGTACCCGCGATATTATTATTAGCTCGAGAAGTTTATATTTCGGCCTTGCGTGAATGGATGGGGCAAAAAGGACTACAAGATACCGTTAAAGTCTCATTTATGGGCAAAGCAAAAACCATGGCGCAAATGTTGGCCTTGATTGGTTTGCTCTCAGAAATGCAATCTTTTATGGGTATTCCGATTTATTGGGTGACGTTGGGATACATATTATTGTATTTCGCCGCAGTATTATCTCTATGGTCTATGGTGACTTACACCATTGCAGCTTGGCCTTCGCTATCAAAACCTGAAAGCAAACAAGATTAATCGGGCTAAATCGTTTGAAAAAAAAGCGCATTAGTCAAAAATCAAGCAGTCAGTCATAAAATGTTATTTTTGTTGTTGACAGTCTTGATAGTGAATGTAGAATGCAGCCCAGATTTAGAGAGCAGCAAACAACTCGCTAAGTAAACAAGGCATCGTTACTTAACAAGTTTGCTTTTTAAAACAGGTGCGGGAATAGCTCAGTGGTAGAGCACAACCTTGCCAAGGTTGGGGTCGCGAGTTCGAATCTCGTTTCCCGCTCCAAATTTAACGTAGTAATTGTAGTGAGTAATCGTTACAAGGAGTGCAACCCCAAGGGGTCGCAATCGAGCGTCGACCGGTTCGAATCTCGTTACCCGCTCCAAATTTAAAGAAGTAATTGTGGTGAGTAATCACTGTAAGGAGAGCTTCAAAAGAAGCAATGAATGTTTCATTCATTATTAACTCCAAATGTGGCGGAATGGCAGAATGGCTATGCAGCGGATTGCAAATCCGTGGATCTCGGTTCGACTCCGGGTTCCGCCTCCATAATCGCTTCAGCAATACCAGCTTGTTATTATTAACAAGTATCCCCCGATGCCCGGGTGGTGAAATTGGTAGACACAAGGGATTTAAAATCCCTCGTTCGTAAGGACGTGCCGGTTCAAGTCCGGCCCCGGGCACCATTCTAAGTTATTGTTTTTATTATCTTTTCGATATAACTTTTTATTCTCAATTCTTGCTGTAAATCTATTTCGGAATATTTTCCGAATATTATTGGTTATTTCTTGCTTTCAACGGTGGGAACGACTTGTACTTTTCTGTCGTATATTGAGATCTGAGACTCGCTTTTGTGACCACTTGCGCGTTGCTTTTCTGCTGTGGTGCCTTCGAAGTCTGATATGCCTTTTGCTTTCAGATCGTGAAAGGTGAAATCTAGCGGGAGTTCAGTTTCTAACCGGGCTTTGATTACAGCTTTGCGCCATCGTTGGTCGAAGCTGGCCAGTGCGAACGGTGAGCCATTCTTTTGCTGTAGTACATACATTGATTCAACTCTGGCTGATTCTGCTTTAGCGAACGTTACCGCTGCGCGCAGGCGTGGACCCCATTCTTTAATTTGTTTCTTGCCTGTTTTGCCTTGCTTGATGTAAATACCTTGCTCGAGTAACTGGCTTTTATGCAGTTTTACGACATCGGCTTTTCTGGCCATGCATAAATAACTGATTTCCATTGCGGCTTTTACGACTGCGCATGCGGTATTAAATACGGCTTGGTACTCGTAGTCTTCTACGTAGCGGTCGCGGGGTGTTTCTTTGAATTGTTTTACACCTGTGCATGGGTTGCTGGCTACTTTACCGCGCTCGAATGCCCAGCGGTACGTGCGTGATAAAAAGGCTTTGTGTCGGTTGGCTTGCACTGGGGATTTTTGGCCGAGTATATCCATGAATTGGCGAACATGTTTAGGCTGAACTTTATCGCTTTGCATGGGGCCGAATGCAGCTAATATTTTTTTAGAGTACTTTACGTAGTCTTTTTGGGTGTTCATGGCGAGTTCGCAAAAGTCTGCACTGTCGATAAACTCACGAACCAACTTACTTACAGTGTTATTGCTGTTCGATAGCTCTATTTGTTTTTCATACTCTTGCCACACCATCGATTTAGTTGCACTTAAATCGCATAAACGCATAACTCCGCTTGTCCTTGGCCGAAACTCGTATGCGCTTTTCCCTTTGTATACACGGGGTGGTATTCATTGATCTGCGGTATTCCGTTTTCTATCCATTTAGAAAAATTTGGAGAAAATCCACTCTCTGAAATTGTCAACTATTCATCTCGATAATTGGAACGCATGTCTTACGTAATTTTACCTTCATTTTCCATCGTTGCCGCGATATATATCCTCATCGGCGGTGCTTTTTATTTTTACTGACTCGGCAGGGTATCGGTGAATATCAATATATTGATATTTTTCAGTGCTTTCATACAAATTATTCTCAAAATCGGAAAAATTTAACTTTTATAGCGAGTTATTGCCTATGCTAAAAATGACATATGTAAACAGCCGAAAAAAACTGTTAGCTTCAATTTAACATCTGGGAGATATCTAATGGAATTACCTTCAGGTGCTTTTATTATGATTTGGGCGACAATCGCTGGGATTATTACAGCTGTTGTAGCCTTAGTTTCAATGATCATATCTAAAGAACAAAAAATATCTGAATATAGAGAATCTAGACGTAGACGAATCAGACAAGAGGCTGCTCAATATTTGGCACAAATCGATACATTATTTAAATTGTATGAATGCGAGCTTAAATCAACTAAGCAAAATTGTTTGACTGATATGGAGTTGCAGAAATTTAGGTGTTCGCATAAAGAAAATATATATCAGCTATTTGAGATGAGACATCGACTTTTTCTTAGGTTAACTCCTGAAAGGTCTCCAAAACTTAAAGAGTCTTTAGAATCTATTGACCAAGTATTTTTTGGTACTTCTTTTTGTGAAGATACTTTACACATACATCGAGATTCCATTATAAAAGAAGTACAAGGTATTTTAAGATACGAATGGAAAAGGGTTAAATCTGGGGAACCTGATTATCAGAAAACCGAAAAAACATCAAAAACGGCAATAAAATGTCTACTTTTATTCCTTATAGTTTTATTTGGATACGGAACTTATATATTTTTTAAATCATAATCTGATTGTAATTTTAAGTGCTTCTTATAAATTAGCTCACCATTTTTGTAAACCCAACGAATGTATCGATGCTCTTGAGGTGAAGGACACTTCGCCTGACTTGAACTGAGCAAATCGTGAAATCTTTGGCTATATTTCGCCATTTCTGTTTACTCTGATCGTTAATCACCCCTATCATTAAAAAAGAGATATCAAACATTCAAAATTTTACTGGCGGTAAAAATTGCAACATTCGAGAAGAACTTGGCAGCCGTCGGGCCTGGATATGCAAGCATCATGCGCGCAATATTGAAGCGCTGGAATGGCTCCCCACATCAAGTAAAACGCAGTAATCCTGCCTAGCCTCTTAAGTCTACATAGTTCCCCATGTAAATTCGTCGGTTGTTCTGGCGAACGTCACTCCGGTTGTATTCGAGGATTATCTATCTTTCGATGAATAGCGCTTACCTTATTTATTCCGTCCCATGCCGGTTACCAGTGGCACCCGTCTTCAGACTATATTCGGGGCTCAATAATGAGATACAGAGCAACCCATCATAAAAATGATATGCGTTATGCTGGAACTAAACTTGATGGGGTGAGCTTTATTTCCGATAGGTGCGTTAATCTTCATCCTTGTAAAAGCCAAGCTACATGGAGCATTTATGAATAACTTACTGTTGGTTGCTGCGGGCGTATTTCTTGTGAGTGCGTGTACGGCTTTACCAGCGCGTAATACCTTAGCATCGCTGGATTTAACCGCTGTAAACATCAATTACGCAGGCGCTTTGCTAAGAGATTGAAGCCTCGCTTAGTGGTAATTGGTGTAAGATACCCAGTTAATCATTGTGAACATCATTCGAGTGGCATCACATACAAAATTTAATTCATCCAAGGAATGTTTATCTATGTCATTTGACGCTTTAGGCTTGTGTGATGCGCTGGTACAAGCCGTTGCAGATAAAGGCTACACGGTTGCCTCACAAATTCAGGGTGAAGCGATCCCCGCTATCTTAAATCAACGTGATGTGATGGCTGTAGCGCAAACAGGTACAGGCAAAACCGCGGCTTTTACCTTGCCTGTGTTGCAATTATTATCTGCTGGTGAAAGTGCCCAACCCCATCATGTTCGTGCGTTGATCATCACGCCGACCCGAGAGTTGGCGGCGCAAGTGGCTAAGAGCGTTGAGAACTACAGCGGCCTGCTTAATATTCGCAGCGGGGCAGTTTTTGGTGGTGTAAGAATAGAGCCGCAAATACGTCAACTACAACAGGGTGTAGATGTGCTTGTAGCTACGCCGGGCCGGTTAATTGACTTGTACAATCAACAGGCGATTAGCTTTGAACATCTTGAAATATTAGTTTTAGATGAAGCTGACCGCATGTTGGATTTAGGTTTTGTTGAGGATATTCAACACATCCAAACTTTACTGCCGAGTAAACGCCAAACCTTGTTATTTTCAGCTACATTTTCAAATGATATACAAACATTTGCTAAGAATATGTTGAACATGCCGCTAATCATTGCAGTAACTGCTGTTAATAGCACGGTGAATACGGTTGCGCAGACATTTCACCCAGTGGACAAAGAGCGTAAAAGCGAGGTGTTAATTCACTTAATTAAGAAACACCAATGGCAGCAAGCGTTAGTATTTGTCCGTACTAAGCGTTCAGCGGACAGCTTAGTTACCCAGTTGGAAAGTGCAGGTATAAGCGCGGCGTCAATTCACGCCAACCGAACCCAACATGCGCGCACGCTAGCGTTAGATGGCTTTAAAAACGCCAGCATACGGGTTTTGGTTGCCACAGATATTGCTGCGCGGGGGATTGATGTTAACCAACTTAACTGTGTGGTTAACTTTGACTTGCCTTATGTACCAGAGGATTACGTACATCGCATTGGTCGCACTGGTCGAGCAGGTTATACGGGCTTAGCGGTGTCATTATTCAGTGAAGATGAAACTAAACAGTTGTTGTCAATCGAGCGCTTTATTGGCGTGCAGTTCAAGCGTGAGTTCATCCTAGGTTTTACGCCAAAGCATAAAGCGTCGTCGGCCAGCGCGTTATCAAAAAATACCACTTCGGATAACCCAAATCGCAAAAATGAATCCGCAAAAAAACAACATGACGGTAAGGTATCTAAAGGTAAATCAAGCAACGACTATGATGATGATTTGTACGGCAATTTTGAAGCAAACTCTCAGACTGCGCACCGAGGTCAAAAGCAAGGTGCGAGCGTCGCTAAACGGAGCCGTAAAAAGTAGAGACATTAACTAATGAAAACCTAGTCTGGGGGAATATTCTTGATTTGTGTACATAATTCTAAAGCACTCAAAAGCTTAAGGGTTATTTTTTTCAGATATTGAGTGCCAAGGGCATATTGTCTACAATGGCGCACTTTTTTTGAATCTAGGTCATTTTCATGAACGATACGACAACTTTACCTCCTTTACCGGATCGCCTCTCGGGCAATCCCCGCAGTCCACACCATGATAAAGAAATTTTTGAACATCACATTGGTATTTTGTTGAATGGCAAAGAGCGCACCAATGTAGAAGAATATTGTGTCAGTGAAGGTTGGGTTAAAATTCCTTCACCCAAAGCCCTCGATCGCCGTGGTCAACCGCTTTTGATTACGTTAAAAGGTACGGTTGAAGCGTTTTATAAATAAGCCGCCAGGCTCTTTTTATTGTTAACCTAGTGATCCCATGGATATAAAAGCCAGTGCTATTGAGTTAATGCGCTGGCTATTTACTGCTAGTCTTACTCACAGGGCATTCACCTATTTAGCGTTAGCCTAATCATCCGCCTGCTTTTTATCCATGGACGATCGTTATTCTCCATTCATCTATAGATTATAGATATGACGACCACGATTATAACGCGCTTGTTCCTACACTTTACTGCTAGCTTGCATATTTACGTCTGCGCGGGGCTGGATATATTCAAGGCAATATTTTCCTCAATTCGTTAGATATAACAACCGCTAATACGGTCACAAAGGTTGAGATAAATATTCACTCGTAGAATACACCGGCATCGTTAAGCGTAAACGCGCGCTGGGACTCAGCCGAGTACGCGATGACAAATACATTCGATTATTGCTCATAGAAATGACTTACCAGCCATAAATTGGCATGGTGCAGGCGTATTTTCAGCGCGCTATTTTTATATTGGTCGTTATGGTATTTTTTGATAATACCTGTATATAAAGCCGCATCGGAAGATAACGTTATGACGAAAACGAAGCACATTGAATCGATTGTTGAACTTGGGCATGACCTTGCTCATAAACACAAAGCTTTTCAACCCGATGAGGTAAATGTCTCACAAGCGCTCAAAAAACAAATAGCGGAAGACTTCGAGTCGTTACAAAAAAATGGTTACGTCATTATTGAACGTTTACTTTGTGAGTCTGAATTGAACACCATTCGCAGTGCAACAGTGCCACTTTTAGAGGGTGGCGGACGCAATAATTTTGAAGGTATAAAGACCCAGCGGCTTTATAGTGTGCTTGAGAAAACGCGTCTAATTGACTCATTGGCTATTCATCCAAGGATAACAGGCTTACTTGACCATTTATTCCAACCCAATTACCTGCTAAGCCAAGCACAAATGATCAATATTTTACCTGGAGAGGTCGCTCAACCTTTGCATTATGATGATGGTTTTTATCCTGTTAAACGTCCCCGTAAACCGCTCGGAGCCGCTACTATTTGGGCTATAGATGAATTTACCGACGAAAATGGCGCAACGGTTATTATTCCAGGTAGTCATTTATTAGGTCAAGAAATCGTCACTGATCGAAGTCAAACGATTCCAGTCGTGATGCCAGCGGGATCTGTCGTATTCTTTCTTGGCACAACCTGGCATGGTGGAGGTGCGAATCAATCTGAATCGACCCGCCTTGCTGCTACCTGCCAATATTGTGAACCTTGGCTAAGACCCCAGGAAAATTTCTTTTTAGAGCTTAGCCAAAAAACATTGCAAGCCATTCCCGAACAGTTACTTAGCATGGTTGGTTACTCAATACACCCACCATTCATGGGTATGGTAAATGGTATGCATCCCAAACGGACACTATCAAACAGCAAAAAGACGTAGTTTACGGCCAATACTGCTGCGCTTGAAAATCATCTACTAAAAAGGTCTTCGCTGTTAGGGAGTTATGAAGCGGCTCATGCTCCCAATAATTTGAACCGCGTGTTTAATATGACAAATTTAGCGTTAGCATTCTTAATTACTGGCGCAGAAAAGCGTCTGGTTGCGGATTGCACAGTAGTCGTACACGGAATATATATAACTGCATTGTCGATGGTTTTGTCTTGGCATATGTTATCGCTGCCGCGTTAAATTTCTGTTAACAAAATGGTGTTGGTGCTCGGTTGGTGCGCTAATCTGGTTAACACCTAGTTACTTAATACGCTTCGTTTCGATTAATTAATTTCATTGCTCATGGGGTGATGTGCTGATAACTTACTGAGTTAGCTAATATTACATGCGGGTTAACTTTGATTTTTCTGTAGCATTCACGCCACTCGAGCAGGCGAGACATTGTTCAGTTTCCTCTAGTTTGCCTAATATTTTACGCCAAATGGCGATTTTTAGGAGTTGAGTTATGTTTAGTCACGTGATGATTGGTGTTAACGATATGGAAGCATCAAAAGCATTTTATGATGCGACCATGGCTGTTTTAGGTTACAAGCCTGGTGTAATGGATGAAAAAGGCCGTTGCTTCTATTTCGATAAAAGCGGTGTGTTTGCCTTAACGAAACCAATCAACGGCGAGCAAGCTTGCCACGGCAATGGCTCAACGTTAGGTTTTAAAGTTGAAAGTACTGAACAAGCTGAAGCATGGCATGCAGCGGGGTTAGCAAATGGCGGAGTGGCTTGTGAAGATCCTCCTGGTGTACGTGGCGCAGGTGAAAACCAAATGTACCTAGCGTATTTACGTGACCCAACGGGTAATAAAGTTTGTACGCTCATTCGCGTGTAATACACCATCTTAGTTTAGCTGTGTAGGTACCCAGAAAATCAATTTAAAAAGTGCTCATGATAGGGCACTTTTTTGTTTCTGGTGTACTTATGATGATTTTTCATACTAGTGTCATCTTTCGGGACATTTAAGCCTGTTACACTCGACTCATTACGTGGAAATAGCGGGTTATGAACGTCTTGATTTACCCGCCTGACAGGATGAAGTACTCGATTTTAGCGGACCGTTTATAGCATTTTCTAAGGTATCTCGTTTTTCTCGACTAGAGTTACGATTTAATGTGATTTTTGTGGCGCAAACCTTGTGTCCAGTTTCAGCCGAGGGGGCGTTGCCCTCACTGGGCATTATCCCTTTGAAATACATTGATTGATTGATTGATGTGTTATTGGTAGCACAGTCTCACGAGTAGCTGTTCGACAATCAGTATTTACTCGATCAGTTATTAAATATAGCGGAGTCGGCCACGACAATGAATTTCATTTTCACAGTTGGGTTTCTTTTGAAGCAGGCTTATTGAGGCGTCTTTCGGTGACCATGCATTGAGAGGATATTAGCACCTTGAAGACTGCTTACCCATGGCCAGCGCCGCAAGTACGAATGGAAAGCGAAAACATAAAATACGGTATTGAAAGTTGTCACTTACTTTACAGCGATAAAAACTAAAAGGCGTTAATTGATGTTTGTTCCAAAAAATATGCATATGCAAGGTAACGATACAATTGTTCAATTTATAAAAGACCATAGCTTTGGTATTTTGGTGTCTGAATCATTGGAGGCCACACATATTCCTTTTATATTTTCCCCCGATGAAGGTGAAAAAGGGGTCTTGTATGGGCATATCGCTAAAGCTAATCCTCAATGTAAACAACTTGCTCAGGAGAATGCACTCGTCATCTTTAATGGCCCCCATGGGTATATTTCGCCAACGTGGTATGAAAATGGACCGGGTGTGCCAACGTGGAATTATGCTGCAGTTCACTGCCGCGGGAGAGCGACTTTATTAAATGATGCCCACACCATAGAAACAATGAACAGGCTAGTGGCTAAATATGAGCCTAACTTGCTCAATGATGAGGTGTTAATGCCACAAGATTATCAAGCTAAACTTAGGCAGGCGGTTGTTGGTTTTAAAATTGATATTGAGCATATTGATGCTAAAGAGAAGCTGGGGCAGCAGCGAAAAATAGCAGATCAACACGGTGTGCATACTGCTTTATCAACAAGTGATGCGCTCGGGGATAAGCAACTCGCCAATTACATGCAGCGCAGACAGTTGGGCGTGGGGGCCATTAATCAACCTTAGCTCGCCCAAGAGGGGTGATGCTTTCAGTATAATATTTCGAGACGGCAATTTAGTCGCGTAAACGTGTTGGGGAAGCGTATTACAGTGCACTGTAACATGTTAGTTTGGTGCACTGTGAACACGCGCTAGCTTAACCATAGGCCAATGTTTTTACTGCTGTATCCACTTACGGATAGCATCACGATCTTGCTCAGTCATACCCGTTTTATTCATCAACGGCATGTCCTTACTGACAACAGCGCGTTGGTAAATAAGCGGGGCTCTGGCACTGATTTGCTGCCATGAATCCAACATTAATCCTAGGGGAGCGATGACAAATAGCGCATCAGTTGGTTTAGCAGAATGACAATTTGCGCAGTGAGTTTGAATAACATCAAACGCATTTTGCTCAACATCATTTAGTGTGACTTGTGCAGTGGGTGCGACAATTGGGTTTTCTGGACTGTCACTGGTGCTGCGAGGGTAAGATACCCAGCCAGCAATGATTAACATGCCAATGGCGCCAGTAATGAGTACCGAGGGCCGTGAAATACCCACATGCTTCAAGTTAAAGTAATGGCGTATCCAGGCAGACACTACACCAATCGCCATTAGCACAGCCCATGCTTGAGGGTGTTGAAAGGTCATGGGGTAATGGTTACTGATCATGATAAATAGCACGGGTAATGTCAGGTAATTATTGTGCACTGAGCGCAACTTTGCGGCTAATCCCCAAGCGGGATCGATCTCTTTATTGTTGGTTACCGCATCTACCATTAAACGCTGGGCAGGCATTATTTTGAAAAATACATTACCAGCCATAATGGTACCAATTAGGGCGCCAACATGCATAAATGCACCACGGCCGCTAAACCAGTGAGTGGCTAAATAGCTAACTGCACCAAGTAATACCAGTAACAATATGCCAAACAGTGCAGGGTAACGACTAAGGGCGCTGCGACAGGCACCTTCGTAAATAAATAACCCACCAAAAATCAACCCAAGGCCCCGAATAATGGCGTCTGTAGGGGTTAACTGCATAACATTTGGGTCAATGAGATAAATCGACGCCCCATGATAATAAATCAAGCTCAGTAATAAAAAGCCACTTAACCAAGTTGTGTAAGCTTCCCATTTAAACCAGTGTAGCGTTTCAGGCATTTTTTCTGGTCCGCGTTGGTATTTAGCCACCTCATAAAATCCACCACCATGAACCGCCCATAAGTCGCCTTTAATGCCTTTGTCTTGTTTCCATTTAGGCGGCGTGCGCAGATTATTATCTAACCAAATAAAATAAAACGACGCGCCAATCCATGCTACGCCTGCTATGACGTGAAACCAGCGTATAAATAAAGATGACCAATCAAACCATGCCATTATCAAGTTCCTTGTTTATTATTATTTTATGTGTGTTTGGTACACTGGTTCACCTGCGATATAAGTCGCACTAATGGCTCTGTCATCTGCCAACATACTAAGAGCGAAAATAATGTCCTGCACCTCGTTATGCTGCTCAAATCTAAGACTGGTCAGCTCATCAAAATTAGGATCCAATACCACGAAATCTGCGTCAGAGCCGGGGTTCAGGTTACCGATTTTATCCTCTAAACCTTGGGCGAGCGCCGCACCCTGAGTCATTAGGTACAATCCATGAAGAGGTTGCAATTGCTCGCCACGTAATTGACCCACTTTATAAGCTTCACCTAAGGTGCGCAGCATACTGAAGCTGGTGCCAGCCCCTACATCTGTAGCTAAAGCCACTGGAATGTTGTGTTTTTCTGCCGTCTTGAGATCGAACAAGCCACTGCCTAAAAATAAATTAGACGTTGGGCAAAAAGCAATACTTGCACCGCTTTGGGCCATTCGCTGCCACTCATGCTCTTGCATGTGAATACAATGTCCAAACACTGCTTTGGGACGCAACATATTGAATTTATCGTACACATCTAGATAACCATTGTGCTTAGGAAACAGCGAATTTACCCACGCTATCTCGTTCAGATTTTCATTTAAGTGGGTCTGTATATACACGTCGGGATATTGCTGAGCTAATTCCCCTAACGCGTGTAATTGCTCGGGGCTACTGGTAGGTGCAAAACGCGGCGTAATGGCGTAATACAATCGGTCTTTACCGTGCCAGCGTTCAATCAAATCAGCGCTTTCTTTTTGTGCTTTTTCAGGGCTGTCTTGTAGCCAAGATGGGCAATGTCTGTCCATGCACACTTTGCCGGCAATTAGTAACATTTTGTGTTTTTGGGCCGCAGAGAAAAGCGCTTCGGCTGCACATTGATGCACCGAAGAATAGACCATGGCACTGGTGGTTCCATGACGATAAAGTTGGCGTAAAAAAATGTCAGCAATTTTAGCAGCATATTCAGGATTAGAGAATTTACCCTCTGTAGGGAAGGTGTAGTTTTCTAACCAGTCGAGTAGTTGTTCACCAAAACTGGCGAGCATTTCCGTTTGCGGGAAGTGCAAATGACTGTCAATGAAACCCGGCACAATGAGTTGGCCAGAGTAATCATGAGTTTTCACGTCATGATATTGATTTTCAATGGTTTTTCGTTCTCCTGTAACGACTATTTTTCCGTTACGCGTAACCAGTGCGCCATCTTTGATATAGATATAATCATCTTTAGGTTGAGCGCTTTTATGGGGGAAATGCAAAATGGATGCACGGTATAAATGTGTAGTCATTGAATAAAATATTCCGTTAGCTACCGCGGTAACTGCTAAAGCCAAAAGGAGAAATAAGCAGCGGAATATGGTAATGACCACCGTCTTGCGTTATCTCAAAATGCACATCCACGAAGGGATAAAATGCGCTGCCATGCTGGTCAGATAAATACTCGCCTGTCACAAACCTAAGTTGATGGTGTCCGGCTGAAAAAGCTAATTCACCCCACTGATTACAGCGACCATCTGCGTCGGTTTGTGCGCGCGTTATATCGCCATTAGGCGTAGTTAATATAAGCTGCATATTTGCAGCTGGCTTACCCAAGGTGGTGTCTAAAACATGGCTGGAAAGCGACGGGGATTTACTCATCTGATAAGCCTCTTAGTATACGTAACAGGGTAATTTTAATTTGTTCAGCACTGGCAATGTCAATCTCTGTTGCCGTTGGGTTGTCGATACGTTGCGCTATTTCCTCAAGCATGGTGTGTGCATCTAACCCACTGGCACAAATGATAAAGATAAAACCGTGTTTTTCTTTATAAGCTAAGTTAAGTTTTCGCAAAGCCGTTAAGGTGGCTTCGTCTGCTTGGCGGGCGCCGTCTTGCTCGTTGCTCGCCATGGCTTTGGTGCTGGCATACTTCTCTCGCAGGCTACTTATGTCACCGATCATAGGATGGGCGTCGAAAGCCTGTAAAACGTCTGCTTGTTCCATGTCGTGCCAATTGGCTTTTGCTCGTTGACGAACATTAGACTCACTGGCGTAAGGCCGTTGTTCTTGCATTTTAGTTACCCAACGTTTGGCTGCGCAGGCTTGAGTAAAAAATGCTTCTGCTGCTTCAACGGAAATATTGTTTAGTTCATCTAGGGTCATAGTAAGTATTTAAGCTCTTTTGCGGCACGCCAGGCTTTCGCTTGTTTCTGACGCTGGGATTCACTTTTACTGTTTTCATTTGTGTTTACCGATTGTTCATTATGCACACTTTCACTATTGAGACGTTGGATAAGCTGTCCAGCAATAGATACGGCCACCTCAATAGGGCGTTTACCTGGGATGTCGACTACGCCAATGGGACTGACTAAACGAGTAGGCTCATAAACATCGGGCATACGTGCAGCGATACGAGTGACAAAACGCTTGGCTTTGGTACTTGAGCCAATCATGCCTATATAGGGCAGGTCAGGGCGCTTGAGTGCGGCTTCAACCAGTTCATAATCCAGTTGATGATTGTGCGTCATGATTACCATCCAGCTGTTATCCGGGGCTAATGCAATGTGCTCAGTTGGCTCATCACTGACGATCATCTTAAGGTTGGCAAAATCGAATGTCGGCTTGCCTCTCGGAAATAACACCTCTCTGTGATCAATCCATTGAATTTGCAAAGGCAGCTGTGCAAGCAGTGGTACCAGTGCATGGGCAACATGTCCTGCACCAAAGATTTGCACGGTTTGACATTGCTCGATCATCACTTCGAACAATATATTGACCGCGCCGCCACAACATTGGCCTAACTTACTCGATAACGGATAATGTTCTACGTGTTGTGTATGCTCTTTGCCTGCCAATAAAACACGTGCTTTCTCTGTGGCGGCAAATTCAAGTTGACCACCACCGATAGTGTCAAAGGTTTCATCACCGGTAACGATCATTTTAGTGCCGTTACCTCTGGGAGTTGAGCCCGCAGAAGCTAACACAGTCACTAATACGTAAGCTTTACCTTGTTCTTGGCATTGCTGCAGTGCATCAAACCATTTGTTGGTGTTCATTCTATACGCTCGCTGATAGTGATGTTACCAAGAGACTCAATGCAGTTCAGTACAGCCTCAGGTGTCGCCGGGGCAGGTAACTGAGGATCAATCTGGTAATCCGTTAAGCTTGAAATGGCATCTTTAATCGCGCACCAGACCGAGTTCGCTAACATCAATGGGGGCTCGCCGACTGCTTTAGAATGATAAATACTGTCTTCGTCGTTATCACGTGCGTATAAGTCAACGTTAAAGATCTCAGGTGTATCACCAATCGCAGGGATTTTGTACGTGGCGGGATTGTTGCTCATCAAGCGGCCGCTATCATCCCATTTCAAATCTTCTGTGGTCAGCCAGCCCATTCCTTGAATAAAGCCGCCTTCAATCTGGCCGATATCGATCGCTGGGTTTAAGCTGCGGCCTACATCATGGAGTATGTCGACGCGCTCAACTTTGTATTCACCGGTTAAGGTATCAATGGCCACTTCTGATACAGATGCGCCATAAGCGAAATAAAAGAACGGTCGGCCATTACCTGTGTTGCGATCGTAATGAATTTTAGGGGTTTTATAAAAACCTGTTGATGATAATGATACACGGCCAATATAGGCATTTTGCACTAGTTGAACAAAACCTATACTGTTTTCACCCAATGTGACTTTATTATCAGCAAAAATCACGTTATCGGCTGTTAAGTTGAGGTCATTTACCTCATCAGTATAAAACTTAGCTAAGCGTTGCTTGACGATGATACACGCGTTTTGGGCTGCTTTTCCGTTAAGATCGGTGCCGCTTGACGCTGCTGTGGGTGAGGTGTTCGGCACTTTGTCAGTACGCGTGGCTGTGACCTCTACATCATGCAGGGATATACCAAATTCATTTGCCACTATTTGGCCAATTTTGGTGTGTAAACCTTGGCCCATTTCTGTGCCGCCATGGTTAATTTGCATGCTGCCATCTGTGTATACATGCAGCAGGGCGCCAGCTTGGTTCAAATGTTTGGCGGTAAACGAGATACCAAACTTTACTGGGGTTAATGCCAAGCCTTTTTTGACAATTGGACTGTGCTTATTAAACTTACTGATGGCATCTCTGCGTGCCCAATAATCAGATGAGTTTTCTAAGCGGTTGATCAAATCAGCTAACAAATTGTGTTCGACCGTCATGCCATAAGGAGTGAGGTTACGCTGATTTTCGCCGTACAAATTAAGCTTGCGCACGCTAAGCGGATCTTTGCCCACTTTACGGGCGATGGCATCCATCATGGCTTCTGCCACAATCATGCCTTGGGGGCCGCCAAATCCACGGTATGCCGTATGGGAAACCTGATTGGTTCGACAGCGATGACCTGCCACTTTAACGTTCTCTAAATAATAGCCGTTGTCACAATGAAACATGGCTCGGTCGACAATAGCGTCTGATAAATCAGGAGAGTGACCGCAATTACCATTTATCTCTATGTCAGCCGCATTTATCAAGCCCTCTTTATCAAAGCCGACCTTGTAACTGTTTTCAAATGGATGACGTTTACCGGTGGCGATCATGTCTTGCATTCGTGGCAGACGCAGTTTTACTGCGCACTGGTTACGTTTAGCAAATAGTGCAGCGATGCACGCCCACTGAGCGGCTTGTGTCTCTTTACCACCGAAACCACCACCCATGCGTCGCATGTCTACAACTACCTTGTGCAATTTACAATCTAAAACTTCCGCTATCAGTTTCTGTACTTCACTCGGGTGCTGACTAGAGGTGTACACTAACACTCTGTCTTCTTCTTCGCTGATGGCCATTGAAACCTGACCTTCAAGATACATGTGTTCTTGGCCGCCAATGCTTAAATGATTCTGGACGGTAAATGTACTGGCTTTATAAGCCGAGTCGAAGTCTCCCTGGTGCATAAAGTGTGGTGGGCGTACAAAATTACTTTGTTGTTTGGCTGCATCAACACTTAAACATGGCGTGCTGGGGGTGATATCTATTTTGGCCTTAAGGGCAGCTTGACGGGCATGGTGCACCGTGTCTGCTAACACGGCAAACATGGCTTGACCGTGAAAAAGCACATGTTTTTGGGCAAAAATAGGATCACCATCGAATACCGGTGCTATATCAACGTGACCCGGTACATCTTCTACTGTGATCACATCGCTCACGCCTGGGCTCGCCCATACGTCAGAAACATCTAACGATTTGATAACACCTGATGCGGCTGGGCTGGTGCCAATGGCGGCAAATTGTAAATTAGCGGGTTGGGGCAAGTCATCTACGTAACGTGCTTGACCGCTCACTTGGCGGATCGCGCTTTCGTGGGGATGAGACTTGCCTACTTTACCCTGTGGATTACCGCTAAAAGGTTGTTTGATAAGTTTACGCATGACTGCAAGCCTTATCTTGTATTTGGCTGACAAGGATCGTTCGGAAATAGCGTTTAAAAAACGTGTTATTCATAAGCATGTACCCGAGTTTCAATTTTATGGCTTTGTTGATTGCTTTGCAGCCAGAAGCGCTTCCAGAGATTCACGATCATCGTTTGGCGGTAGGTAGCACTGGCTCTTACGTCATCAATTGGATTAAAAGCCTGACTTAAAATTACTTTACCTGCTTCAAACGTCGCGCTTTGTGACCAGTCTTTTCCGACCAGTGCGGCTGCTAAACCTATTGCTGACACTGGGGTGGCTGCTACACCGCCAAAACCGCTAGCCAATTCCTGAATGATATTATTCTCGCCCAGGGTCAGATTAAACACGGCGCACACCGCTGAAATATCATCTTCTTGGCGCTTAGAAATTTTATAGGCGCTGATTTTGCTATTGGTTTTTTTGTACGGGATGAAAATAGCTTCGATCCATTCATTTTTTTGCAACAAGGTTTGACGATAACCGGTAAAAAATTCGCCAATGGGAATATCGCGACGCGCTTGGCCATTATCTACCTGAATACGCGCATTTAATGCAAGCAAAGCAGGGGGCATATCTCCAATAGGCGAGGCATTCGCCACATTACCGCCCAGCGTTGCCTGATTACGAATAGGTGTGGAAGCAAAACGGTCAAGCAGTTCGTGTAACTCAGGAAAGTGCGTAAGCAGTAAAGCTTCCATTTTGCTAAACGGCACAGCTCCACCAATATTAATGCCCAAGTCTGTTTCTTGCAGCACTTGTAGCTCGGCAACTTGGGTCAAGCTAATCAGTGTCGGCAGTGTTTTTAGCTGCTGGGTGACCTCTAATGCTAAATCTGTGCTGCCGGCGAATAAGCGCGCCTCAGGGTGTTTACCTATCGCACTAGCCAGTTCTATTCTGTCTGTTGGCATTAATAGGTTATCAAGCCCCGCGTTGACGTTATGTAAATCAGCCAACTGAGTCACAGTGGTAGCGCGGTTGGCGTAAAATTTGTCATCCACTGTGCCGGTACAAGAAGCAAGTGCGGCATCAATTATGGGTCGATAACCGGTGCAGCGGCATAAGTTTCCGCCAAGAGCGACATTAATTTTTTCTCGGCTTGGCGCTTCACCTTGTTGGTACAAAGCGAACATAGACATAATAAAACCTGGTGTACAAAAGCCGCATTGGGATCCATGTGCATCAACCATGGCTGCCTGAACCGGGTGCAAAGTATCGCCGTCAGCTAAATGTTCAACGGTGAGCAGTTGTTTGCCATGCACCGCAGACAAAAAAGTAACGCAGCTATTTAATGCGCGGTATTCAAGTGCTGAGCCAGGCTTATTTGCTTGTGCTACAACTACGGTACATGCCCCGCAATCGCCAGATGCGCAGCCTTCTTTGGTGCCGCTTAAAGCACACTCTTCCCGAAGGTAATTGAGCAGAGTGGTATCTGCTTGAGTTGCATCTATGTGCACAGCTTTGTCGTTAAGTAAAAAGCTGATCATATTTGTCTCCGAGTGGCTCAGTCATAAATAGTGTAGGAATAATTTGTATCATAACGTTATTTAATACAAAAACTAGACCAATTGGTCAGGTTTTTGCTAATTAGTTTGCGATTATTGGTATCATGAGTGCTTAGGGTCTTTACATTTTCCACTGAGATAAACATTCATCAATGCGCGATTAATGCCTAAGTGGCTTATTACCCGATGTTTAACATGAATATAGGCAAAAGATGTATTTTTAGGTAGGATGTTAACTTGATGTTAATGGGACATGAGAGGCTGAGAGTTATAGCCAAAAATAAAGGAATCGAACAGAATAAATGAGTGACTCATTATCAAAAAAAGATGACAGTATTGGCGCGATTAATCGCGCAAAGATACTTGTAGCTGCAGAAAAAGAGTTTGCAATTCATGGGTTTAAGGGAACTCGCGTACAACGTATTGCCGATAGGGCTGAATTACCAAAGACCAATATTTTATATTATTTCAAATCTAAAGACGGTTTGTACTTGGCACTGTTGCAAGAAATTTTAAGTTTATGGAACAGCAGTTTTGATAACGCCAAGGCGCAAGACGATCCTAGCGAAGTGCTGGCCCGTTATATTGCGGACAAAATGGAAATTTCCCGTTGTCGTCCAGATGCCTCAAAAATATTTGCACTTGAAATCATCAACGGCGCACCAAACTTGAGCAGCTTTTTTAAGGATCAGCATTCGACTTGGATGAATTCTCGAGTAGCCGTGCTTCGACAGTGGATAGAGCTAGGAAAATTACCCGATATCGATCCTTATTATTTGTTGTTTAATATTTGGGCGGGCAGTCAGCATTACGCTGATTTTTCTGCACAAATTACTGAACTTAAAGGTCATGCGATGGATCAAACTGAATTCGCAAACGCCACCAAGAGTTTAATTAAACTCGTATTGCAAGGCTGCGGCCTAATAGTGCCACCACTATATAAATAATAAGAGACAGGACATGACCCACGCGTATCCACGAGATTTAATTGGTTATGGCGACACCCCGCCTGACCCAAACTGGCCAGACAAAGCTAAAATAGCGGTGCAGTTTGTACTAAATTACGAAGAAGGAGGGGAGAGTAGCGTTTTACATGGGGATGCTGCATCTGAAGTTTTTTTATCGGAAATTATCGGCGCCCAAGCTTACCCTGATCGTCATCTAAGCATGGAGTCCATGTACGAATACGGCAGCCGTGCTGGATTTTGGCGTTTGCATCGACTATTTGAACGTTTAAATGTACCCATTACTGTGTTTGGTGTGACTATGGCGTTGCAACGAAACCCAGAAGCCGTGGCGGCGATGAAAGACGCCAACTGGGAGATTGCCAGTCATGCCATGCGCTGGATCCATTACCAAGATATGCCGGAAGCGCAAGAGCGTAAAATGATTGATGCATCGGTACAATTGCATCAGGCGATTACCGGTTCAAAGCCCTTAGGTTGGTATACTGGACGCACAAGCCCTAACACGCTCAAGATTATTTCCCAGCGAGATGACTTACTTTATTGTGCTGATTCATACGCGGATGACTTACCTTACTATGATACCAACTATGAAAAGCCATTGTTGATTGTGCCGTATACCTTAGACACCAACGATATGCGCTTTGCTAGTGCTCAAGGATTCAATTGTGGCGAGCAGTTCTTTCAGTACCTAAAAGATGCCTTTGATGTGTTGTATGAAGAAGGTAATTACGCCCCTAAGATGCTCTCGATTGGATTACACTGCCGAATTATTGGTCGTCCTGCGCGCATGGCAGCTTTGCAGCGTTTTATTGAGTATGTGCAAGACCACGACAGAGTATGGTTGTGTAAAAGGCACGAGATTGCTCAGCATTGGCAAGACAACTTCCCACATAAATAGAATCCGTAACAATATTGAGTGCATGATGAGTGGAAATTGACCGTGCATTTAATATCTTACACCAGACAATAAAAAACGCGTGATAGTGTTAACCGTCACGTCGTTTTTTATTGTCTATATCTCAACCAGATGTATGGTTAGCGCTTAAATATCATTATTTTAAATTGAGCACATAACGCAGCACGAATACCGCCGCCATGGCGTAGGTGATCCATGTGACTTCTTTGTATCGACCAGTACCAAGCATGATACCAACATACGTAATGAAGCCTAAGGCAATGCCCTCACTGATACTAAAGGTTAGTGGCATCGCTAATAAGGCAACAGATGCGGTGGCAAGGGCGGTAAGGTCGTCAAAGTCTAGCTGGCGGAACGAGTCCATCATTAAAATACCCACCATGATAAGTGCTGGGGTGGTCGCCATTAGCGGGATCACTTTCATTAACGGGGTAAAGAACAGTGCGAGTAGAAAACATAGGGCAACAAAAACACTGGTTAATCCCGTACGCCCACCAGATGAAACCCCCGCGGCAGATTCTACGTAGGAGGTAACAGGTGACGTACCTAATGCTGCACCAACGACACTTGCTGCGGCATCAGCTGTCATCGCAGGGCCTATTTTAGGTAATTTACCTTCTTTATCCAGTAGGTTAGCTCTGCGCGAGACGCCGATTAATGTGCCTATAGTGTCAAACATATTGACAAATAGCAGAGCGAAAATAAGATCCCAAGTGGTCGCAAAATTCTCAATAGGGTACATGATGTCCATGGCGAAAAAGGTATTGCTCATACTGTCAGGCATGCCAATAAATGCGTCAGTGTGCTGGGTTAGGTAACCATCACCCACAGGAATGAACGCACCTATTAGGGTAAGCACCAACACTGAAATAAGAATGGCCCCAGTGACACGCTTTATAAAAAGCACAATGGTAAGTAAAATCCCTGCTACCGCCAGCATGGTTGCCGGCTTAGATAAATCACCAATAGTGACAAAGGTTGCAGGATGATCAACCACGATACCGGCATTTTTTAATCCTATAAAAGCGATAAATAAACCAATACCACACTGCACGCCGATTTTTAACGCGGCAGGGATGGCATCCGCAATTTTAGTTCGCACCCCTGTGACGGATAACAGCAAAAATAATATGCCGTTCCAGAACACTATGCCCAGCGCCGCCTCCCATTGAATATCGCGGGTCAAACAAATAGTGAAAGCGAAGAAGGCGTTTAACCCCATCCCTGGCGCCATTGCGACAGGATAGTTGGTCATAAACGCCATGAGGAGTGTGCCGATACAAGCCGCTAATGCGGTAACTGTGATTAAACCGACAACTGGCATGCCACCAGCCGATAAGATACTGGGATTGACCACTAGTACATATGACATGGCGGCAAATGTGGTGAGGCCGGCGATAAATTCGGTTTTAATATTAGTGCCATTGGCTTGCAGCTTAAAAAGCTTTTCGAATACTGCGTTAAACATGGATGCTTCTCATTGTGGGTTCTCTTACTAGCCTGAGTGGCCAATGATAAAAGGGTTAAAGTAACCCAGTGAAAGCAAAAACCTGACCATTTAGTCTAGCTTTGGTGTGGTTTATGCTGAACAATGATACACAAAGTGACTGCTGTTGGCCTATTGCAAGCCGTAACTAGTGTAAAAATAACGATTAAAGTGAGATCTACTTCAGTTAAAATAGCGTTCTTGATGATATTTTGTGCACTGCTGCGCTTTTGTGGTGCGCCAAGCGCCTATTTGTAGTGCACACAAGCTGCCTGGCAAATGACTGAAATGATGAGTTTGCTCCTGACTGATAATAAAAATAATACCGATAATGACAAGAGGACCCAAAGATGCCCAGTATTAACCCCGCCACGACAGCCTTGATTAATTCGTTGCCAAAGGCTGAATTACATTTGCATATCGAGGGGACACTTGAGCCTGAACTAATGATGTTGCTGGCGGAAAAACATCAGGTAGCATTGCCTTATTCGACGATTGAAGATGTGCGCCTTGCTTACAATTTTGATAATTTACAAAGTTTTCTAGACTTGTATTATCTCGGTGCGTCAGTACTGTGTGATGAAGACGATTTTTACCGGTTAATGTGGGATTACCTCTGTAAGTGTAAAGAAGAAAACGTGGTACACGTGGAAATGATGTTCGATCCGCAAACTCACACTGAGCGTGGTATTGGCTTTGATGTATTTATGCCGGGATTTGCTCGTGCGATGGCCCAAGCGGAAAAAGAGTGGGGTCAATCTAGTTTATTGATCATGTCGTTTCTACGCCATTTAAGTGAGCAGAGCGCGTTTGAAACACTCGATGCCGCCAGCCCATATTTGTTCATGGTGTCAGCCGTGGGGCTAGATAGCTCAGAGTTGGGTAATCCTCCCGAAAAATTCGCCCGGGTGTTTGCTAAGGCAAAAGAATTAGGGTTGCTGCGGGTTGCCCATGCCGGGGAAGAAGGGCCTCCGGCGTATATTTGGAGTGCGCTAAACGACTTGAACGTGCATCGCATTGATCACGGGGTGCGTAGTATCGAAGATGCAATGTTAGTGCAAGAACTTGCCAGCAGGCAAATGCCATTAACTGTGTGTCCGCTATCGAATATTAAATTGTGTGTGTTTGGGCATATGCGTGAACACAACTTACTTTCCTTATTAGATCTAGGATTGATGGTGACGGTGAACGCAGATGATCCCAGTTATTTTGGCGGTTACTTAAACGATAACTATCACGCATTGGCAGCGCATTTACCGATTACTGATGAACATATTAAAACCCTAGCCGCGAATAGCTTCAAAGCGAGCTTTTTAAGCGAAGAGCAAAAAGCTCATTGGCTACACCGCGTTTCTACTTATTAAAGCGGCTTAAACGCGTAAAAACGTGCTAGCACGCTTTTTACGCGTTTAAGCAAAGCACGAAAGCTGTGCACCATGCACTATTATGACCCGAAAAATTTCTATCAGTTTGTCTTCAATTTCCCATTTAAAATACCTAAGCGATTGAAATGTATGTGTTTTGTAATTTTGGCACTATCGGTGCTATACATACCGTGTATGCACTTGTGTTATTAATAATGATAAAAGCAAAAACACAGACTAAAAGGTTACGTTAACGTAATTTTTAAGTAAGGCAATGTAGCCCGCAACGACCTTCCGTGTCCTGGAGTCGTTGCGGGTTTTTTTTTGAGTAACTTTTCTAATGAGTAATCTAAATGAGCGTTGATAAATTTAATTTACTGTCCTTTACCGGCAAAATGAAAACTCTGCATCTATCGTGGATAGCGTTTTTTATTACGTTTATGGTGTGGTTTAACATGGCGCCGCTAAAAGGGGCGATTGTTGATGGTGTTGGCCTAACGTTAAGTGAATGGAAAACCCTGCTCATTATTAATGTTGCATTAACGATCCCTGCACGCGTCATTATTGGCGCACTAACCGATAAGTTTGGTCCGCGCATCGTTTATTCCGCTTTGATGGCTATCTGTTCTATTCCTTGTTTTATGTTTGCATTGGCAGATAGTTTTACTCAGTTGGTCATTGCCAGATTTGCTCTAGGCTGCATTGGAGCCGGCTTTGTTGTGGGGATCCGAATGGTGAGCGAATGGTTTCCACCAAAAGAATTAGGCACCGCTGAGGGGATATATGGAGGTTGGGGTAATTTTGGCTCGGCCGCAGCAGCTTTTACCTTGCCTACACTGGCCATACTCTTCGGAGGAGAAGACGGTTGGCGCTATGCAGTGGGCCTAACCGGCTTGATGAGCTTATTGTTCAGCGTCGTTTACTTCAAAAATACTACCGACACGCCTAAAGGCTCAACCTATTTTCGACCTAAAAACCTGGGTGGAATGGAAGTCACTAGTGTGGGTGATTTCTACTTACTGTTAGTGATGAAAACTCCCATGTATCTGGCGCTGGCTTTACTCAATTGGAAGTTGTCGCCAGAAGGTGTGTCTTTGCTAAGCGAAAGCGTAGTAATCGCTATCTACTTAGGATTGGTCGCGTTATATGTTTATGACGCCTATGCCACCTACCAAGTAAACAAAGAGATTTTTGTAACGCCCGTTCCTGAAGTGCATCGCTACTCGTTCAAACAAGTGGCTGTGCTAAATATTTTATATTTCGCTACCTTTGGTTCTGAATTGGCCGTTATATCTATGTTGCCAGCATTTTTTGCCGAAACGTTTACGTTAAATATGGCAACAGCGGGCTTACTCGCTGGCATGTATGCGTTTATGAATTTGATGTCTAGACCTGGCGGTGGGTTATTATCAGACCGATTTGGGCGCCGAAAAACGTTGCTTATTCTAACGGCAGGGTTAGCCATTGGTTATTTTTGCTTGAGTTTAATTGATTCGAGTTGGCCAATTTGGTTAGCTGTTATTGCTGTGATGGCATGTTCATTCTTTGTGCAATCAGGAGAAGGGGCGGTATTTGCAGTAGTTCCCTTAATTAAGCGCAGATTAACAGGGCAAATTGCCGGCATGACGGGTGCTTACGGTAACGTTGGAGCTGTGGTCTACTTAACGGTTTATTCGCTGGTGGATACCTCTACCTTCTTCACGGTGATCGGGTGTACCGCGGTGGTCGGTTTTATTGCTTTGTTCTTTATGCAAGAGCCGTCAGGGTCAATCACTGAAGTACGTGAAGATGGTAGTGTTGAATTGATCAACGTAACCTAGGTGTCAGTTTATATTTATGAGCCATAAACATTGGACAAACTAACCTTAGCATTCGGCGGCTTTTCCAGTGAAGGGGTGAAGGCAGAAAACCAAGATGCCTTTGCCGCTTACTTGCCTAAGGGCCAGGATCTAACCGCTAAAGGTGCTGTAGCCGCTATTGCGGATGGTGTCAGTGTCTGTACTCGCGCAAGAGAAGCTGCCATCACCTGTGTGACAAACTTCATTCAAGATTATTATCAAACCCCGCAAACATGGACGATTAAACACGCGTCGAGCAAAATATTACAAGGTTTAAATCGTTGGTGTTATGGACAGCACGATTATGAACATGGTGGTCATAGCCAAATGATTACCACCTTTAGTGGCATGGTATTTAAGTCTACATCTGGTTTTATCTTACACGCAGGCGATAGTCGCATAAGTCGAGTGCAAAATAATGATTTTGAACAACTCACGACTGATCATGTTTCCCGTCAGGGCAGTAAAAATGTGCTCACTCGAGCGGTGGGAATTGAAACTCATCTAGATGTAGATTTTCGCACCCTAGAGTTGGAACGAGACGATATATTTGTTTTTACTTCAGACGGTGTTCACGAGTTTTTAGCAAATAAACAGCTACTTGCGCTGGTCAATGATAGAACGACGAGTTTAGAGCAACGAGCAAACAACATTGTGGCTGCTGCATTACGTGCGGGAAGTGACGATAATCTTACCTGTTTATTGGTGCATGTTACCGATTTACCCAATGCCAGTTTAGATGAACATTATCGCCAGGTGATGCGTTTAGCCATGCCCCCTGCGTTAGATGTTGGTATGAAACTGGAAGGTTACCGAGTAGTACAGACCTTGTTTAATGGCACGCGCAGTAGCTTATATAAAGTCATTAACGAGGCCGATGGTAAAACCTACGGATTAAAAATACCGTCTCAAAATTTTGTGGATGATCCCATTTATCTGAGTGGTTTTTTACGCGAAGAGTGGGTAGGGCAGCATATTAAACATCATAATGTGATGCGTATATTTAAACGGCCCGATAACGCTAAGTTTATGTATCATATTTGCGAGTATATTGAAGGGCAAACTTTACGTCAGTGGATGATAGATAATCCTGCGCCTTCGATTGAGCAAGTACGAACAATCATTACGCCATTAATTCAAGCCTTACGTGTGTTGCAGCGCAAAGATATGGTACACCGAGATGTTAAGCCTGAAAATGTCATGGTGGATCACAATGGCGAGGTCAAACTCATCGATTTCGGCACTGTGCTGGTCAATGCCTTAGCAGAAACGAATTCCCTGCCTCAGGAGCATATCGCGCTAGGCTCGGTACATTACATTGCGCCTGAATACCTGCTGACTCAAAGCAGCGATCATAAATGTGATATGTTTTCTGTCGCTGTGGTGGTGTACGAAATGTTAACCGGGCATTTACCGTTTAAGCCCTTTAAGTACCAAGATTATATTCCCAATGCTTACCACGAATGGGAATACCAATCTGTGGCTAAATTTAGAGCGGATTTACCTCAGTGGTTAGATTTAACGTTGAAAAAGGCATTGCAACCTAATCCAGTGTCACGCTACGAGGCATTTTCTGAGTTTATGATGGACTTGTCACAGCCTAATAAAAACCTATTATTGGCCATTCAAAAGCCACCCTTAATACAGCGTAACCCGGTACTTGTTTACCAAGGGATTTGTGGCATTCAGCTAGTCATTATTTTGTATTTGCTAACCTTGCTCTGAGGTGTGACTAGTAACAGCACAACGGGGGTGCACAGTTGCACGATTTTGGTTTTCATCAAGTCAATGAGTGATACAGTTTTTACTTAAGGTATTGATATTATTTAAAATAAAGGTTGGCATTGTAACTGCAGTGCACAAGTAATAACAGGTGTGTATATATGCTACTTGTTGTAGACGATTAAATAACGCATGAAATACATTATCGCCAACGCTCAGTGCGTGCGCGACAATGTTGGTAAATTTACCCTTGGCAATGTAGCCCTCAGTTTTCCAGATTTGGATAACTGAGGGTTTTTTTTTGCAAAAAATAGCTGCTGATATAACAGGCATAATAGACCGAAACGAGATTGCCGGGAGCTGACTTAACAAGGGGTAACGCATACGACACACACATTAAAAATGTACCGAGGAAGAAAGATGAACACAGACGCAATACAAAATAATAAAACAGAGCTGGCCATAATGATGGGAATATTGTTTAGCGCCGGGAGTATCAGTCATGCTCACGGCGAGCAAAGTATCACTCAAGCATTAAAGAAGGGTACCGCTGAGATAGATTTGCGTTTACGTTATGAAAATGTTGAGCAAGACACGAATGATGCTAATGCTCTTACTTTGCGCACTTTGCTCGGTTACACCACAAGCAGCTATAAAGGCTTTTCGGCAAAAGTTGAAGTAGAGGACACGCGCATCGTGCTCGGGGAGGGCGACTATACCGTCGGCCCGAGTGGGTACAATGTGGGGCAATATTCAGTGATTGCCGATCCAGAGCACACTGAACTAGATCAAGGTTATGTGCAGTATCAAAGTGGTGGGTTAATCGCCAAGTTTGGTCGCCAAGTTATCACCATGGACAACCATCGATTTGTGGGGCATGTAGGCTGGCGCCAAGATAGGCAGACTTTCGATGGTGTCAGTGTTACATATGCAGCCAGCAAAGCGCTTAACCTAAACTATGCGTATTTGAGCCAGCGGAATCGTATTTTTGCTCAAGATGCCGATCTGGACAGTCAAGATCACCTAATCAATCTGTCCTATCACACCTCTTTTGGCACCTTCGTGGGTTACAGCTATTTGCTGGAGGTGGATAACGAGACCGATAACGCCCTTGATACTTTTGGGGCTAGTTTTAACGGTAGCGCTACATTTGCCAAGAGCACCGTGTTGTACGGGGCAGAGTTTGCCACGCAAAGTAGTGAAACAGATACGTCTGACTTTGATGCAGATTATTTAATGCTTGAAGCGGGTGTTAAACTGTCTGCGGTTACGATTAAACTGGGCTATGAATCCCTTGGCTCAGATAATGGGCAATACGGTTTTGCCACTCCACTTGCAACCTTGCATAAATTCAATGGTTGGGCCGATGTCTTTCTCAATACGCCAGCCCAAGGATTAGTTGATGTGAATGTAACCGTTTCCGGCAAGTTAGCAGGTGGCGGTTGGAGTGTGGTTTATCATGATTTTAGTGCAGATGAAGACAGCAGTACGGTAGATGACCTAGGCAATGAAATCGATTTAAGCTACGTGCGCAAGTTTGCTGGTGGTTATGCTACCGGTATCAAGTACGCTACTTACTCAGGTGACAGTGGTATACAAGATACCGACAAATTGTGGTTATGGGGCAGTGCTTCATTTTAATGTATTGCCTCAGATAATGGGCAATACATGCTAGTAAATTGAAGTTAAGTTCAATTGTTGTGTGGTAATCGAAGGAGCAAGGAGGTTTGCTTTCGTCGCGGCCTTACCCATACCCAAAGCAAGTCAGCACCTCTAGGCGGCTCGACTTGCTTTTTATGCGCTAGGTGTTCGATGCACAATAGGTGTTAAAAAGGCAGCACGATTCAAAAGGGTTTGATAAGCTAGTGGGCGAACGCCAATTCACACGCTATTTTTATTATTTTCAAGGATATATATGTCGGAATTCGAATCCATCGCTAATACTAGTTCGTATTTTGTTGGCTGGTTTACACTTGCATTGATCAACGCAGGTTTAGCACAAGGTAAAGGTCGAAATGGACTGGTATGGTTTATTGTTTCCTTGTTTGTAGGACCCTTTGCAACCCTGTTGGTTGTCGTGCTCGAGAACTTAAATAAGCAGCGCCATTTTTAGCTTTCTAAAGTGAATAAGGCAAGTTAACAATGAATACTCAAGGTAAAGGCGCGGCGTTAATTTTAGGGGCATTTTTATGCGGTGGTTTAATGGCGCTTGGCTTTCAAATAAGCCAATCAGTTATTGAGTACCGTCAATTTGAGCGCAGCGTGACAGTCAAAGGATTATCTGAGCAAGAATACCCTGCAGATATCGTCATTTGGCCGATTCAGTATACCGTGGCTGACAATTCACTTGAATCCCTATACGAGTCAATTGAGAACAATACTGGGCTGATTTCAGATTTCCTAACGGCCCGGGGCATAGCCAAAAGTGACATCAGTGTCTCTGCAGCGGCTATCACAGATAAATCAGCTCAGCAGTACGGTGGTAACGCAGCCCCCACATTTCGATTTACCGCGGCGCAAACGGTCACTGTGTATTCCAGTGATATTGACTTAGTGCGCGGCGTGATGGGGCAACTCACTGAATTAGGCAAAAAAGGCATAGTCCTCAATCAGAATAATTATCAGGCCAATGTTGAGTACATTTTTACGCGTTTAAATGAAGTGAAACCAATGATGATTGAAGAGGCGACAACCAAGGCCCGTGAAGTAGCCGAAAAGTTTGCTAAAGATTCTCAAAGTGTTTTAGGTAAAATTAAACGTGCGTCCCAGGGCCAATTTAGCATTAGCGCACGGGATCGCAATAACCCCCATATCAAAAAATTGCGTGTGGTCTCTACGGTTGAATATTACCTATCTGATTGATTTCATTTTCACTAACGGCTTCCATAAAACCATTACCTATAAACTGAATGCAGCCTTTTGCAATCATAAGTTGCAGGCAAACTTTGTGGGGACTGTGTATGCTTACCAAGCAGCATTTGGCATTAGAGCATTCGCCTAGCTTTTCTTAATGAGGTCAATTTTCAGCTTTGTCTTTTATTAAATAAGTCCGTTAGCGGCTTTAATCTAATAAAGAAAATAGGTCGCTCATGTTTTAAAGGACGCGTAAACGACTTGATATCGTCCTGTTAATCGGCGGGCATTACCCATATTGGTTTAGCCAAAGAGGTGTTACTGAAGATGGACGAAAATGTGTTATATCCTATGAGTTTGGCTCAACTGGGAATGTTGTTATCACTTATTACTCAAATAAATCAAAAATGGTCATTTGATCAGTACGGTTGGGTTGAGTAATACAAAGTACGTTCCTAAAGCTTATGTGATTAAAGATCGGATCGACAGCATTGAAAAACTAGGTTTGATGTGTTTAAGGTTATTATCTTAGACGTTGACCTTCAGCTAAAAATGCTCTTAAAATCCCCACAAACAGAGTGTTTGTTATTAGGTTGAGATTTGAATGAATACTGAAATGAAAGATGCACTCGTTAAAGTACCCCAAGTAACCCTTGGATTTTGGGTGGTAAAAATTCTCGCGACCACGCTCGGTGAAACTGGCGGTGATGCGGTATCCATGTCTATGGATCTTGGATACTTGATCGGAACAGTCATTTTTATGGCCTTTTTTATTCTCGCGGTTATGTTTCAAATTAGCTCGAAAAAATTTAATCCATGTATTTATTGGGTTGCCATTGTAGCATCAACCACAGTGGGTACTACGCTTGCCGATTTTGCCGATCGCTCATTGGGCATAGGTTATTTAGGAGGATCAACACTACTAGCCGTCCTTTTAGTCAGTACCTTGTTCATTTGGTACAAAACACTGGGCAGCATTAGCGTTTCGTCAATTGAAACGCCTAAAGCAGAAATGTTTTACTGGCTCACTATCATGTTTTCACAAACGCTCGGTACTGCGTTAGGAGACTGGACTGCAGACTCTGCGGGTTTAGGTTATGTGGGAGCTGCTTATATTTTTGCTGGCGGTTTGGCATTAATACTTGCGGCCTTTTTCTTAACTAAAATATCTCACACAATCTTATTTTGGTTAGCATTTATTCTTACCCGGCCACTTGGAGCCGTCGTTGGCGATTTTTTAGATAAACCCATAGCGCAAGGTGGCTTGGAATTCAGTCGATATACCGCAACAGGAGTGCTGATGGTCGCTATAATCATATTGGTAGCTGTGCTTCCCCAGCGTGCAGCCAGTAAATCACACTAATGGCCAGCGAGCCGCTCCCATTTGATTGTGTTGAGTTAATGGATGACAGGTGATTAAGCCTATTAGTTGGCCGTCATGCCCGTACGATGTCTACTGTTACTGCCTAGCTGTGTTTTTGCTGACGAGCATTTAACATATAATGCAGGGCAATAATCGGTATCGAATTGGGAGCAACAGGCTGTAGACCACCTATCTGTTGATTGAACTAAAGTGTTGAAGCATAAATATAAACGATGCATAAAGCTAAATAACTACTGGTGTTTAAAAAATTTTGGATGGAATGGTGGGGTAGGCGTCGATTCCGATAACCATACGGTGTTTAGCAATGGTTATTATACGGTTAGAGCTGCTGTGAGAAATACGAGAACGGCGCATGTCCGTCATGGCAGAGAATCTGCGCTGTCAATCATGCGTGTTTACGCACCTAGGAGTGATTGCATTGGTAGTGATGGCGCACGGCGCTCTGATGGGATTTGCATCTATGGTAATAATGACCCTGAGCAATATGCAAAATCTATTTCAAGGGGGATTACACAGGACATACATGCTGACTTAATGCTATTTGAACCTTAAGGAAAAGCGACTGAAGCGTTAGTGCAATTCCTAAAAATATGTCAGCATTTGAAATCGGTGGGCTTCAAGTGTCAGAAAAACCATTCTACCTGTACTAACCTTTAAAATATGGTCGCTCAGAGCAGATTAACCAGCGCCTAGTCTTTAAGCTGAAAAGGCTACAAATTTCGTAGCCTCGTTTACTCTTAGTTGGTACTGCACTTCGCCCCTATTATTTTATCAAAATTAATCTTTTCGCGATCTTCGAGTATAGATGCAACCTGCATAGCAATCGGTAGGGTGATTTCTTCTTTTAGCCAAAGTTGCAGGCCTGACTCATTCGAAACGTAGCTTATTAAATTTACCATTTCAAATGTTCTATGAGCGGAAATGCGACCCTGGGAACCACCAAATAAATGCACAATTAAGTGGTTTATGCCAAGACCATTTCCTTTTTCTTTTCGAATATAGACATGTTCGATATCGGCCAGCACCCAATTTTGATTGTTTCCAGGATAACCGGCGCCTAGCCTTTCATCTAAGGGCCTAACGGTTTCAAAGAATAACGGCACTCGGTAATACGATGGGGGATCGTTGAAAACATACACTCTTTTTGTACCGCGTTCATAATCATTAAGCTGTGAATTAAGATTAAATTCTCGCCCGCCACTTGACCCATATAAGCCGATATAAATACTGTCATCGGTAGAGTCATCCTTAACTGCAAGCTCAACCGCCATAGAAACAATAGCACTCATAACTGGATTTCCTTTTTCTGAATAAATATTCGTCAGGGACCCAACTTCAGCAAAACCGACAAATCCGTTTGAAACTTGTGTAAATTATAGACACAAATGGGCAATACAGTGAATGCAGGCGACTTCGACGATATAAGTGATAGGGCTTATAGCAGGGAATTAGGTGAAAATAATATGTATTAGCAGATATAAAATAAGCTGAGGTTAAGGTCGTTAACCTCAGCTTTTTTGAGATGATATTTTAAATACTTTTTATTTCATTTTGCTCAGGGCTAAGCGAATTTTTGTTCAAGGTATTTAATGATTTCAGATGATTCATACATCCAAGTGTCTTGACCGTCTTTTTGAATGCGCAGGCAGGGGACTTTTACCGCACCACCACCGCTTAATAAAGCAGCACGATGCTCGGAACCTTCTTTTGCATTGCGTTTTTGCATAGGCAAGTTTAAACGATGCAACGCTCGGCGCGTTTTGACGCAAAATGGACACGCGTAAAATTGGTAGAGCGCATAGTTGCCTATCTCAGCTTCTACGTTTGCTTGGGCCTCTGGACTGCGTTTTTGCTTACGAGGGCGAGTGATCAAGTCTACTAAAATAATCAATCGACCTAATGCTTCACGGATAAACTTAATAATAAACTTCATTTCTACCACTTAAACTAATTGAACGAACACGGCCATTATAATCAATATTGGCTGCAAAAGTGAGACATTAACACGAGATAGGTAACAACAGGTTTCCAATCTAACTTGAGGTCGGGTTGTGTCTGTGGCGGATCTGCACGCTTAGGCGATAAATCCGTACACACCGATCGCCACAAACACTAACGCCGCCAGCACTCTAGTTACCGTAAACGGGATGCGCTGCATAATGTAATTACCGGCGAAGACCACGGGGACATTTGCCAATAACATACCCAAGGTGGTGCCCAGCGTAACCCAAAATAATGACTGGTATTGAGCCGCTAATAATACCGTGGCAATTTGCGTTTTATCACCTATTTCGGCAATGAAGAATAATACCAAGGAGACCACAAATGCACCGTATTTATCCAGCGTTGTGTTGGGTGCATCGTCTTTGTCTGGGATCAATAACCATAAACCTACCGCAATAAAGCTGACGTTGATAATGTTGATCCCCAGCTCACTGGTCAAGAATTGACTCAGCCAGCTGCCAAACCATGCTGAAATACCATGATTCAAAACGGTTGCCACAAATATGCCGGCGATGATATGCCATGGCTTTTGTAATCGAGTAACCAATAACAAAGATAACAGTTGAGTTTTATCGCCCATTTCGGCGAGCGTGACGGTGAGGGTAGAAGTAAAAAAAGCGTCCATTGATATGCTCGTGCGGGATACTAAACCAAAGGCAAATAACCGCCTCCCGCATATGGAGCCGCTATTTACCTCAGGTCTTGCCGATACTAACTGAATGATTGTGTTAGTACGAAACTGCCATAAGCCATGAGGGCTCAAGTATGTTGACAGTCTCACTCATCAATAATGAGCGGGCTACTCCCCTAAGACGGGTGCAATGTACCTAAAGAAAGTGGCTTATTCAAGTGAAAATGAAGCGAAAGGACTACTTTGACTGTTTAATGCAAAACCTTGCTCATAAAGCCAGCGCATACCTTGTTCCCTCGTGTCACAAATGGTCACAGAGTCTTTGTTCAGGTTATTGCCTAGGTATTGCTTCAAGGTAAAACGTTTGATTTGTACGTGCTCTTCGCCGACAACAAAAACAAGATGAGTGCGATTGTGTAACCTCACCCATGCTTCAATTTCTATTAATATACCATCGATATCTAATGCGCTCAGCTCCCACTGCTCGGCAAAAATAATATTCGCCCAAGGGGCACCGTTAAGACCAAATACCTGTTGTTTAACACAGCCGAAGACTTTTCGGTACATCACTTTATCAATCGTGCCAACGATTTCGGTAATAAGAATATTGCCATCTAAGGTAGCTGTGAACGAGGGAGAGTGACTCATTTTATACCTATACGTAGTGACTACGATTATTACACAGTAGTCTATTGGGCATATCATTGCGTATTTTATGCATTAAAAGCAAGCCAATAGACGGAGTAAGTAATAGATGCGCAGATTTGTCGGTACATATAGCGTATTCAAAAAGTTTTGTCAGAAAATTAGCGTTTTAACAGGATATTGAACTATTTACTAACTGGTCAGTAATTGTTTTTTCACTGTATGCATAAAATTGCCAAGCATAGGGTTGGGGGACAGTGTTGAAGTAGGGGGCAGTAGCACCTGGGATGGTGCTACCGCATCTTGGTATGCTGATTAAACGCTTCTGGTGGCGATTGCGGGGGCGATGCTTGCCGCCTTTTTTGCTGGGCCGTAAACCGCTAACTGTCCGACTAACCACAGGGCAATCATGCCTAATGGAATATAGTACCAAGTAATAGGAGCGAGACTAAACGCATTCACTAACACAATGTTTAATGAAACGGTGAATATGGCGCCTATCATTACACCTGCGGTACTGATCAATAAATTTTCCAGCATGAAATAACGTACAATTGCTTGCTGACTTGCCCCGAGGGCTCGACGTGTGCCTATCTGTTTCTTACGTTGATTGACACTGAAACTTGCCAGACCCACTATGCCTAAACCGGTAATAATGACCAAAATTGTCATAACGGTGATTAAAATGCGGATCATGGCGCTGTTGTCACGATAAGCCCGCAAACGTGTTTCATCAAGGGTATGCATGTCCTTTATGATCCGCTGAGGATTGCTTTTGGCGAGCAGAGTTTCAACCTCCGTCATAATGCGATCACGCTCACCAGATGTGGTTCGAATGAAGTAACGGCTTGATTTTGAGTCACGAATTTCGGGTGTAAGCATGACATTTTCAACATTGTCCCAGCCGACCCAAGGCGCTTGCAGTTTGTCGATAATGCCAGAAACAACCATGGGTTCGATATCGTTGATGTAGACAGTTTTACCCACCGCCGCTAAGGCTTCTTGGGGAAATAGCTTATTTGCCATTGCTAAGGTGATTATAACTTTGTCTGGCCAATGGGTTTGGCTCGATACTCTGACTTGTATATCTGTCGCAGAGAAATTTTCCCCTGCTATTAGCGCCACATCTAACGCTTTTAATGCGTGCTCGTCTACCATATAAACGGCTGCTCCTGTGCCATCAAACTCTGCTCCTGGCTGAGTTTGTAAGCCCATTGACCAACCACTGCCACTTAATGGCACCGCATTGATTTGAATCGCGTCAACCACGCCATTGATTGCGCGCAGCGCGTTTAAGTCTTCTTGGGTTGTTGCCAGGCCATTGAAGTTATTGCTAAAACCAACGCTCGATATAAAAAAACTGTTAGCTTCATCAATGCCACTGGGGCGCTGCATTTTTTGACTGCGTTCGACTATGATATAAATCGCGTTAACAATAATGGTCATAGTAAACGCGATTTGCAGAGCGATGAGCATAGCACCCACTTTATTACGTAGTAGCGCTCTAAAAATGGGGCCTACTTCCCAGTTTTCAGCAAAAAATGACCAACCCTTTGAATGTGTCATAGCAGTATCCTTATTGGCTCTTGAGCTGACTGGCGGGGGCGATGTTACATGCGCGCCATGTTGGGTATAAACCGGCGCAGATACTGGCCAGTAATGACAAGGTGAGTGCGAGGCCAATCATAGTGGCATCTAAATTGGCCAGATCGTTAAGTACATCACCGTATAGTTGACGGATGCCCACCAACCCTAATAAGGCTAGCGCTAATCCCAATATGCCCCCGGCTATTCCAACCGCAGCAGTTTCAATTGTATATTGGATAAACAGATCACCTTTGGTTGCACCGACTGCTCTGCGCAAGCCTATTTCAGCTGATTTTGCACTGAATTTTGCTAACTGCAGACCGATAGTATTGAGTAAGCACACCAGTAGAAACATAAACGAGAGCCACATCATAATTTGCGCATCTTCGGCGACTACCTCTTGGTCGTCCATCCATTGCATCACATTTAATAAATGATTATTCATCGGGCGAGGAAAGCGACCAAGTGCTTTTTGGTCGTTAACATAGTTATTTAAAAACGTCAGGTAGTCTTGCTTGTCTTTTTCAGTCGGTAGTTCGACCCACATTTGAAAGTTAATACATTCTGATTGTAAAAATGCCGCGAAACCTTCGCCCTCCGGGGTTTTCCAACAGTTGGTGTTGCCCCAATTCGGGAGCTCTAATTCTTGTTTTAAATAAAACGGCATAAATAACTCTTCTGGCTCATCGAATGCCCCATTATTTACATCATAAAACTTAGGCAGTGGTTGCCAGGTATCTAACACCCCGATAACCCTAAATGACTTGCCGTCGATCACTATGTTATTGCCTACTGAATTTTGTCCCGCGAACACCTTGTCGTTGGTATTCTTGCTAAGCACAACCACCATTTGTCGATCATCATCGGCTTTTTTATCCCAACCGTTACCGTACTTAAATGGCACGTTAAACATGGGAAAAAAATCATTAAACGTTAGTCGTATGGAAGCTTCAAACGGATTTATATCTGAGTTTTGTGGCTCGATGATCGCTCCTGACTTTGCCATGGCGGTTTGTCTAAAGGCCTGTTGCGCGGCCATAAGGTTTGTTGCCTCAGTCCAAGTGAGCTGATTAGGCGGGGTATTAGGTTCATCATTAAAGCCATTGTTAGGATCCCAGCTATCGACTTGGACATGAAACAATTGGCCGCTTTTACTGGGAATGGGATCCGCAGACATCAGGTAATTCACCGTAATGGTGGTCATGCTAGCGCCAATTCCTAGTGCGATTGCAGCAATCATCAGACCGGTCAATATCGGATTACGCCTAAAGCTTTTAAATGCAAGTTTGAGATAATAATTAAACATGAAGTTTCCTTAACGACTCAGCGCTGCGACGGGGGATAAAGTAGATTCCGTGTCGTCCTCGAGTAACTCAGATGCATCGCCAGCATATTGATCGCTATGGGTTATTTCACTGACTTTGCCATCCCGTACATAGATATTGCGTTTTGCTTGCGCCGCCAGTTCAGTATCATGGGTTACCATGATAATCGTGGTGCCATTGGTGTTAATTTCTTTGAGTAATGACATGACGCTTTGCGCCATACTACTGTCTAGGTTCCCAGTTGGTTCATCTGCGAGTAAAAAGCGTGGCTCTCCTGCTAATGCTCTGGCAATCGCCACGCGTTGTTGTTGACCACCGGACAACTGTGCTGGCAAATGCCGCATGCGCTTGGCTAGCCCTACCATCTCTAGGCTTTGTTCAATACGCTTTTTTCGTTCTTGACGGTTAAAGCCGCGATAACGCAAAGGTACATCGACGTTATCAAATAGGTTTAGGTCAGGTATGAGGTTAAAACTTTGAAAAATGAAGCCAATTTTTTGATTACGTAGACGGCTTCTGGCCGTATCGTTTTGGTTACTTATATCCACACCGTCAAGCTCAAAACAACCTTCATCAAAGGTTTCCAAAAGGCCGGCTATATTCAAAAAAGTGGTTTTACCTGAGCCCGAAGGACCCGTAACGGCTACAAAATCTCCTTCATCTACCTGTAAATTGAACTCCCGTAATGCGTGTGTTTCGATGGAGTCGGTACGGTAAATCTTTTTTATGTTGGTCATATTTAACATAGTGTTTCCCTGTCTTTGAATGCTGCTTAATGAGCGCCACTTGGTCATGTTGTATAGCGTGGGTTGGCGCAGCTACCTGCTGATTCGGTTTATTGTGTTATAAGCACGGTTTGCGCATCATTAAATTGCTCAGTGCTTGAAATGATCACGTCTTGATTTGCGCGCAAACCAGATACGACCTCAACGCTGGAAAGGCTGCGAGCGCCTGTGGTGATATCGGTGCGTCTGGCAATGTTGCCCTCGACCACATAGGCAATACGCCCAGCGCCACTTTCCAAAAATTGTCCCCGGGACAGCATCAACACGTCCGGGCGTTTTTCCATTAAAATACGGGTCGTTAAACGTTGATTCTGACGTAGACCTTGAGGCTGGGATAGGGCCGTACCAGCCTCATCTTTAGTGGCAAAACGGACTCTTCCAGTGACCTGATTATTTTCAATTTCTGGTGAAATGGTCACCAGTATGGCTAAGTGATTTACACCATTGATGCCGACGATCGCAGGCATGTTTATCGCTAAGTCATCGGCATAGCTTTCTGGTATATCTACTTCGAGTTCAAATTCAGATAGGTCAACGACACTTAAAATAGCTTGGTTTTTCGCCACTTGATTTTTCTGCTCTGCGGCTAAGTTACCGACTATGCCATTAACGGGGGAACGTATATCTAGTTTGTCTACTTTACGGGATAAGTCGCTAACCATTAATGCTTGGCGCTTAACTAATAACTGCTTTGATTGCACTTCAAAGGCGAGACTCTCTTTGCTTAAGTCAGCGTCTTGCTGGGCATGACGGAAAACCAACTTGGCATTTTCCAATTCGTCTTGGGCTTTTTCGAAGTCTATTTGACTAATAGATTGTGTGCTGAATGCTTTGTCAGCACGGCGCTTCTCTCGCTGAGCAGCGATCAAGGCAACTTGAGCTAAATCCGCCGCTTTTTGATTTTCCAGCGCTTGTTTTTTTGATTGAATACGCTGACGGTCGAGCTCCATTTTTAGTTTTTGTAAACTCGATTCTTCTTGCTGTAGTTCATTGGTAAGCTCAGGGCTATCGACTTGGGCGATAACTTGGTCTTTTTGTACTGAATCGCCGGCATCAACTAACAGGTTTATGGTGCCTTGAGCTGGGCTATATAGGCGTGGACTAACGGCGGCAACAACACGCCCCTGTACTGACAAATCGCGAATAAGGTCGCCTCGTACAACCGTGCTTAAATGGATACGTTTGGCGGACACGCTGGTGTCTGATGATTGCCAACTACTGACTGCTGGTGCAATAGACCAATATAGCAGCAATATACAAGTGATAATGACTGCCCCTAGCCAATAAGGTCTATTACCTTTTTTAGGTGCTATTTTTATGTCTTGGGCGCTTGTGTCCGTGATGTTCTGTGTTGCCCGCTGACCAGTGTTTGGCGTGTCCATTACGATCCCCGATTGAATATGTGTTAATCAGGAAGTAAGTCGAGGGTAAGAGTAGAAAGGTTTAAATTAACTGAAAGTTATTTTTAATCAAGCCGACATCACGTCATCACGACATGATGCCAGCCTGATTATACTGAATGTCTAATGAGCGTTTGTGTTAGCTGGAACCGGAGACGGCGCAAGTGTTAGTGTTCTTTTACTGTCTTTGCGTGCAGGGTAGTTCTCGCTCACGTTTGGCCGAGCACATAACGACCAATAATCGTGAAAACCGCGCACAATACGTTGGAGTTCACAGAACGTAGTCGGTTTTACTATATAAGACGACGCGCCAAGCTCATAGGCTCTAGAAACCAAACTCTCGTCTAATCCGTTAGCAAAAATAACCACGGGGATCCGCCTTAATTCCGCTGATGATTTTAACCATTCAAGGGTGCTCAGTGCCGTAATAATAGGTGCACCTAGCTCAAGCAAAATGATGTTGGGAAGCGGGTATGAGTCGCGAGCTTGATAAATACCGTCACCGCGCAGATATTCCGCCAGCTGTACTGCGTCTTTTACGCAATACAAGTGACTGTGCATATTTGACTCGTAAAATGCTTCTTGCATCAATATCGTGTCATCTTCATCGCTATCAACCATTAAAAATGTCAATGTTTGGGCGGCTTTGCTTTTCATCTATACACCCTGGAAACGTAAACCAGCTTTCTGGTTTGAACGCACAAGGATAAACGGTTAATAGGGCAAAGCGGATCATAATATTTTTACGATAATTGAGATCCGCTGTGTCCTGACTAAAAGAAGGCCCGTAGGAGCACTCGATCCACTTAATGCAAACGCACATTAGCGGGCGTACTCATCAGCCCAAAGCCCGTTATTTTAATGGCCGAGGTTTAACAGAAAAATAGGTAGATTAAAGCACTACCTTGTCATGCTCACCCATTTCTCCGGGTTTTACTTTACCACCAAAGGTCAGATTAACCATGGCGCTAAAGTCGGGATCAGCATGCCATACCTCAGCATTCTTTAACTCAAAACGCATCATTTTGAGCGCAGGATCGCTGCGTCCCTCTTTGTACCAAGCTGCGACGTGTTTTGACCAATATTTATCTATGATATCTGAATTACTTTCTTCTATTAATGTGCCTGAAATACAGGCAAAAAGTGTATGATCTTTGCTGGAAAATTGAGCCATGGCTGCTCCGCCTTGAGCGCAGCGATTCGTTTGCTTTGTATAGAACCAAAACGCACTGTTGGCGTCTTTGTCTAATTGTGCATACATAGGTTCGCTATGCTCTTTAGAATCGTTTAAAGCTAGCATAACGATTGGGCTATGGGCCATGGCTTTCCACATTTGTTCGCGTAATTCGTGGGACATAATGTCCTCCTTGGGTCGATTGCAAACCGCGCAGCGCAAACTACTTTGCTGGCGAGTATTTAAGTACAGCAATTTTTCAATACTTAACAAGAGTTTTAGCATGGGTTATGCCAAACAAAATTTACCCATGGGCAATTAAACCAAAACGTAATATTGGCGCGCTCTGGGGGGAACCGAGCAGACAACAGTAAATGAAAAACGAAAAGCGTCGTTGTTGCCGAGCAGAAAATATTTCACGCTCGGTATCATTGTTACACGTTAGTTTTCTGTATTTTGGCGCTTATTAGGTGGCTTTTGCTGGGGACTTAAATTTAGCCGAACGCTTTACTCTACGTTTCAGGAAAATATATATGCCTGAGCCAACAAAGAACGCTGGCAGCAAGCTTAAAAATAACCAGATAAATTTAATGGGCAAGGCGATAAAACTTCCGATATGAAATGAATATTTAAAATTCCATACTCGGGTAGCCAATGAGGTCTGACTGGCATCGAAGCTATCGATTACGTCCCCTGTGTATGGGTTTGACCAGCTGTAACTATAAGCGTGACTCTCGGCAGGCATACGCATTCGAAGTTTGACAGGATCCTGCTCTGATTGGGGTAGATAGACTCGATACACCCAAGCATCGCTCAAAGCGGCTTCGGCTGACGCAACAGCCTTATCTAATCGATAGGTATGCAGGCGCGCGGCTTGTGAGGTTTTTTGTTGTTGCTCAATTAGCATGCTATGTGGAATGACTATTTGTTTGGGGGTTTGAATTTGGGACAGTGCCAATGTCTCCACTATCTGTTGGGTCGCATCTTTAAAATAAAATGCTAACCCACTGAATGAAATGAGGAAAAGTGGTATTAGGCTGTATACACCCAGTACGTTGTGTAACTGCATTAACCTGACTTTATTCTTGGCATTCCATTTTACTTTGAGGCGTTTTAAACGGTGTTTAGTCCTTACCCAAAGGTAAAACCCTAAGAGTAGCTCTATGCATAAGATTAAGGAGGCGAGGGGAGGAAGCAATGCAAGAGGACGTGCGTCGCCATCGGTGTAAAGTAACCAACGGTGCCAGGCCATCATAAAACCATAGAAGGTCTCGTCATATTGATAGCGCAACAATACCTCACCGCTATATTGATTGATGCTCACATAGCTACTATCAGCAAGGCGAATCTGCCATGCCCTAAAAGGTGATTCATGGTGTTCGATAAATACGATAGATGACGCTGAGGTTTGACTCAGGTGCTTTGTAATTTCACTTACAGGTAACGGCACAGATTGCTCAGAATTGCCTTTGCCGTAAGAAACAGACCAATACTGGGGATTTACCCAGGCTTGAATATCTTTGCCAAAAACTAAAAATGCTCCGGTGACACTCAGATTTACTAAGAAAAGCGCACTCGCTAGGGCAAGAATAAGGTGGACACGTCTAAGCCAAGTTTTCAATAGATTGCTCTGTAGGTCAGTGGAAAAAGTTAACAAACGGCCCATGTTAAAAAGGCGATTTTCAACAATGGGCAGGCGTTAATTGGCTCGTCTACCTAGAACTGATAAGACGCGCCGATATTGACCGTCATGCCTAAGCCTTTATGGTTGTAGCCATCATAGGTATAAACTTGTGAACGAGTGGGGTAGTAATCATTATTTAAGAGATTTTCAATGCCCATAAAGACTTGCCACTGATTGCCCAGATCATAACTGCCGTTTACATTGACTAAATGATAACTGTCCACAGGCCCTTGGTCGCCCACGTATGCGCCGTCAATTTGGTCAAAACGTTTACGGTCACCTACATATAAGTAGTTAAGCGCCAAACGTGCACCATCAGCGGGTTGCCAGTTTACATTGAAGGTGCCTTTTGGTGCGCCGATGTCTTTGCCGCCCAAATACACATCAAGCTCAGTATTTTTGCCTTCGACCCAGGAGTAGGTCGCAGAGATATCGAGGTTTGATTGCACTTGATATGTGGCTAAGGCTTCGTAGCCATAGATCTCTTGTGGTGCACGAACGGGCAGATAGATCCCAGTTTCAGAGTCAAACGAATTTGTCGTGCCCAGCTCAGAAGTGCTGCGATAAGCCGAAAACTCGAAACGGATCCGGTCAAACTTAGAGGTGAAGCCGATTTCGTAGTTGTCGATAATCGAGGCTTCGGTGCGAATAAGGGCAATATCAGTCACAGTAGCTGAGCGCAGTAAGCGGCCAGTATCTGAAATGTCAGCCCCTTGAGAATAACTAATGAACGGACTAAATGCGTCGCTCATGTTATAGCGTATCGCCGCATTGTAGGTGGTTGCTTGGTAATTTAGGGTGTCGCCCACCACGTCAAAGGCAACGGAACACTGATCCGCTGTGCGGCATAGGCGCAAGGTGCTAAAGTCATCTACTTTTAAATCGATATTTTCGTGACGAACGCCTGCTTTTAAAATTATGTTGTCGTGTAAAATCCATTTAGCTTGTACGAAGCCCGCGATATTTTCCATATCCATTTCAGGTACCCACACGCGGCCATCAACTAGCGGTTGAGACGTCACATCATTTAGGGCGTCAATCCCGTAAATCACAGTAGTATCGATATCTTGCCAGGTGAACTGACTATTAAACGTAGCACGAAGACCTTTCTTTTCTGACTCAATAATAGACTGGCCACCGTCAAAACCTTGTTCTGGATTGGCTAAATTGGTGGAGAAAAAGAACATATTTTCAATACGCTGGGCATACGCATCAATGACCAATTGGGTATGACTGAATATCTCGTCATCCGAGTATTTAAGCATGACGTTATGATTTTCTGGCCCTTGGGGTTCACCTAGGATAGATGCGCCGTTCTGAGACTCCACGGCATAGGTTTTGACCCCTGAATTGACATTACCGACAACATTTATTAAGTCAGTATCTTGTTTCGCTTTATAATAGTTGTAGGTGACTTGCAGGGCTTTTTCATCATCAAATTGATAGCCCAATTTGCTGAAATAATTTTGTGTATTGGTATCTGATAAGCCATAGGTAAGGCCAATAATATCTCCTTCGGCATCCCGTTGTACGCCATTTTCCTCGTAGCTTGCATTAAGTACATAGCTAAATTTATCAAGCTGACCGTTAATTCCACCATCGACCCGAGCGCCTAGAGTGTCGTCAAGTTTTACGCCGCTAAAGCGCGATGAAACGGTTACGTGGCCCGACAAGGGTTTATCGCTTGCTGCTTTCTTGGTGATGTAATTAATGATCCCGCCAGCCGCTCCGTTTCCGTAAACAGAGGTCGCACCTTTTATCACTTCGATTCTCTCTATTGTACTAGCATCCAAGCTACGTACACCCAAGGAACCGTTACGTAAAGGAGTGGATTGAGGTACACCGTCAATCATAATCAAAGGCGCTCGACCGCGTAAGGTTTGCCCAGAATTACTAGACGTACCCGTAGAAGGCGCAAGACCAGGCACGAGCGTTGATAATAGTGATTGTAACTCGCTGGTGACTTTGAGTTGGTCTTGTATCTGCTGCTGAGTGATGATGACGATAGATGCTGGCACTTCATCAATGCTTTCAACGATGCGGCTGCCGGTGATGATCATTCTTTCGAGATCATTATTATCAGTACTGATCTGATTTTGAGCGTGAAGATTGGCGCTGACAACGAGTGAGAGCAAGGTGAGTGAAGCATGCTGCATAGTATATCCGTTTGATTAGGTGTAAAAGTTCGAGAATGGTAATAAAAACAATTCTTATTTACAAATAATAATTGAACTTTTCTCACTAGCCGAACCAGCGAAGGGAATTGATTGGCAGGGAAATATAAGTATGACGTGCTGACATAAGACATGTTTACGGTGATATCCACAGGTTTTAGCAAGGGAATTGTGGGTACACCATAGGTGTTAAATGTTGTATTATCGCCGCCTAATTTTGCGCATAACGAAAATAATAATGCTTACACAAACCTTTTTGGCCCGTGCCATTAACCGGCCTAAACCTATGATATATGCAGCGCTTCTCGGGCTGAGTTCGAGCTTATTTATAGCGGGCTGTGCCACGAGTCATAATGAACTCGGGTCTATCGATACCCAGGTGATAGAACCTGTGGTCAGTACGGTGTATGAAACAAACGAGCTGCAAGACGCAGTTGATAAAGCCAATACTTTGGACACGCGTTCGACCTTAGTGGTTTTTGATATTGACGATACATTGCTGACCGCTACAGAGTTTTTTGGTAGCGATAAATGGTATGACTGGCAACGAGGCAGGGCACTTGATCTACAAGGTGCACCTGTGAACACCCGCGACAGTGAAAAAGTTAACTGCCTGTTTGATGTATTGGGCATGGTGTTCGAAATGGCCGTAAACCAACCAACCCAGACGAACATGGCTGATATTGTGCACAGTGTGAACAACGATGTGGTTATTTTAACGGCTCGCTCAGGGGCATATCGCTCGGCAACTATGCGAGAGTTGGAGCGTAATCAGTTGAATTTTAGCAATAAATCGTTGGCATTATCTGATATTGGATACCATTACGATTATACATTAGGTGGACGTACTGCTCAGGTAAGTTACGTAGATGGAGTTTTTATGGTGCAAGGTATGGACAAAGGCGTGATGCTTTTAGACTTACTTAAGCGCACAGGAGATGAATACGCATCAGTGGTGTTTGTCGATGATAAGCAACATAACATCGATAACATGGCGCACGCGCTAAAAGGAGCGGGCATTCACTTTTACGGTTATCACTACAATCGTATATCTAAAGCGGTGACCGATAGCGAAATTTCCCAGGCAAATGCGGCACGTACTGCACTGAATCAGTTACTTGCTGGGTATTTTGTGGACCGCGCTGAACACATCAACCAAGGTCAGTGTGATTATTAATTGCTGATGTAGCCATCTTCTATTATGACTTGTTAGTGCTCTGGGGCACTAACAAGCCGATGACGATACATTTTGCTTGGTTGCAGCCTTAATATTCCGTTGGCATTATATTTTCGCTGCCAATTCAGCCCCTTGCCTGATGGCACGCTTGGCATCTAACTCCACCGCCACATCCGCTCCGCCAATAACGTGTACAGGCACATTCAATGCTAATAAGCTCGCCTGCAATTCACGCAACGGCTCTTGCCCTGCACAGATTATGATGTTGTCAACTGCCAGTACGCGAGGCGTGTCTTTGATACTGATATGCAAACCTTGGTCATCAATTTTACGATACTCGACGCCGTTGAGCATATTCACCTTGTGTCTTGTCAGTGAGGCTCGGTGTACCCAACCTGACGTTTTGCCTAACCCTGCACCTACTTTGCTAGATTTACGCTGGAGTAAATAGACTTCTCGCTGGCAAATCGAAATTTTTGCTGTCGTTAACCCACCAGGATGAGCCATCTCTTTGTCGATCCCCCAATGATCTAGCCATTTATCGAGATGGGTGGTCAGTTGCTCGTGTTCAACTAAATATTCAGCGACGTCGAAGCCGATACCGCCAGCACCAATAAGCGCAACTTTGTTGCCCACCGGTTTGTGGTCGCGTAGTACATCTATGTAGCTCAAGACTTTTTTATGCTCAATACCGGGGATAGCCAATTGACGAGGTTTGATGCCGGTGGCCATGATGATTTCATCAAAGTCTTGTTGCTGAATAAGCTCTGCATCCACAGAGGTATTGAGGTGCAAATGAACCCCATTTACCTCAATCATACGTGCGTAGTAACGCAAGGTTTCATAAAACTCTTCTTTACCTGGAATTTGCTTGGCGTAGTTAAACTGACCGCCAATTTCATTGGCTTGCTCAAATAAATGTACTTGATGCCCGCGCTGTGCTGCATAAGTTGCAAAAGCTAATCCTGCTGGGCCGGCACCAATGACGGCCAATTTTTTTACGTTGACCACTGTGCTAAAAATTAATTCAGTTTCATAACAGGCTTGGGGATTAACCAAACAGCTGGCGCGCTTTTGGGCAAAGGCATGATCTAAGCAGGCTTGGTTACAGGCAATACAGGTATTGATTTGATCTGATTCATTACGCATGGCTTTAGCCACAAATTGTGAGTCTGCTAAAAAAGGCCGGGCCATGGATACCATATCCGCATGGCCATCCGCTAACACAGACTCGGCTACTTCTGGAGTATTAATGCGATTGGTGGTGATCAGCGGCAGTGATACTTCAGCTTTCATCTTTTGCGTGATCCAAGTGAAGGCTGCTCTTGGCACTGATGTCACTATGGTCGGTATGCGGGCTTCATGCCAGCCGATGCCTGTATTGATCAACGTTGCACCTGCTAGCTCAACGGCTTTGGCAAGATAAACGACTTCGTCCCATGGGGCGCCACCTTCGACTAAATCAAGCATAGATAAACGATAAATAATGATGAAATCAGTGCCTACTTTTTGCCGCGTTTGACGCACTATTTCAATAGCCAAGCGTGCTCGGTTTGCTAATGTGCCGCCCCATTCATCGTCTCTGTGATTGGTGCGTTGACAGAAGAACTGGTTAATGAGGTAGCCTTCTGAGCCCATGATTTCGATACCGTCATAGCCAGCTTCTTGGGCATACCCTGCACAGGACACATAATCCTTGATCGTCTTTTTGATCCCTCTAACCGACAATGCTTTGGGTTTAAAGGGGGCGATAGGGGCTTTCATCGCTGATGCTGATACGTTAAAGGGATGATAGCCGTAGCGACCAGAATGCAGTATTTGCATGCAAATTTTGCCACCTTCGCGATGAACTGCCTCGGTTATCACCTTGTGTTTTTTAGCATGACGGCTTGAGCTCATGCGTCCCGCGAATGGCGCGACCCAACCAGCAATGTTAGGGCTGATGCCACCGGTAACAATTAAACCTACGCCGCCTTTTGCACGTTCGCCGTAGAATGTGGCCAGTTTATCGAAGCCGCCTTTTTCTTCTTCTAGGCCTAAATGCATAGAGCCCATCAAGGTTCGGTTTTTCAAGGTGGTAAACCCAAGATCAAGTGGACTTAAAAGATGGGGGAAGGGGGCAGTCGTTGTCATTGGGTAAGCCTTATCATTGTTTTAGTTCAGAGTAAGGTGCTAATGAAACAAGCGCAAGTGAACCATCGGTTACTAGGGCAAGCCATCGCGAATTGCATTGACAGGGTGCTTATCAATATTGCACATTTAAATAAGGTTAAGGCATCAATCAATATATCTGAAAAACAGGACAGTCAATGAATAAGAGAATAATAGCTGCGTTACAACTTGGCTCATCTGTAGACGGAACTGCTGCAACGTTAGCGCGCATCGTGAGTTTTAAACAGGCTATTCAAGACAGCCATTGCGATTTATTGGTGTTACCTGAAGCGCTCTTAGGCGGGTATCCAAAAGGCTCGGATTTTGGCACGCGGGTCGGGTATCGTACTGAGCAAGGCCGTGAAGAATACTTAGCTTACTTCCAGCAAGCCATTGAAATCGACGGTCCTGAAGTCCAAGCGCTCACTGAATTAGCAATCATGTGTAATACGTCTATCGTGATAGGCATAATCGAACGCGGGGGGAGTACGCTTTATTGTACTGCATTATTTATCACCCAAAATGGTGAGGTGAATAAACACAGAAAATTGATGCCAACCGCCAGCGAACGCCTGATCTGGGGATTGGGTGATGGCTCAACCATTCCTGTTGTGGACACCACCGCTGGGCGAGTAGGCGCGGCTATTTGCTGGGAAAATTATATGCCTTTGCTACGCAGCACTATGTACGCTAAAGGCATGGATATTTGGTGTGCGCCGACTGTAGACGACCGAGATATATGGCAAGCGAGTATGCGTCATATTGCCTATGAAGGGCGTAATTTTCTAGTCAGCGCATGTCAATACATGGGCCCACCACAGGCTGGTGATATGCCGGACCATATTTGGCCAGCGGATAAACCGCTTATTCGTGGCGGTAGCGTTATTGTCTCACCCATGGGCTGCATATTAGCTGGGCCACTTTACAATGAAGAGGGCTTAATCAGCGCCGTAATTGATTTAGATGACATTGTAAAAGCGCGTTACGACTTGGATCCCGCTGGGCATTATTCTCGACCAGACGTATTCAAATTAACAGTTGATGAAGAACCAAGACCAGCTTATAAAACCCAGTGATAAGATGGCGATCTATGTTGTTTTAAGCAAAGTACAGTAACGTGTTAGTAAAGGCTGTTTTCTCTCATTTTTAAGGGCTATTAGCTTAATATTGGCTGTTTTAAAGCGTTACAAAACTTGTCAAAAATGAACCTTTTTCCATGTCAGGGTCTGTGTTCATAACGACCTTTTTTCGAGTCTGTGATGTGTTTAGTTTATTTGGCGATAGGGATGTATTTCACTGCCAAAGGAAACCCCGTTACATGACGAATTCGACTTTATTAGCACTTTGGACCCTATGCATTTTGATCCTATTTTACCGGCCGTAGTCGGCACTACCTTTATTGGTTTAATTTTTGCCCTTGTTTTTCGACATTTTAAATTACCTTTAGTCCTTGCTTATATATTGACCGGGCTCATTGTGGGTCCCCAGTGCTTAAGTTTGATAAACAATATCGATGTTATCGAGACTATGGGTTCGTTGGGTGTCATTTTATTATTGTTTTTCATTGGTATGGAGGTCAGCCCTGACAAATTGCGTCATAGTTGGCGTATTTCTATCGGCAGTACCGGGTTACAGATAGTATTAAGTTTGCTCAGCATGTTTGCAATCGGCAGTTTGTTGAATTGGTCTGCAGAGCGCATCGTGTTACTTGGCTTTGTACTCAGTTTAAGCAGTACCGCTGTGGTACTCAAACTCATGCAAGACAAGAATGAGTTGCACAGTGAACAAGGCCAGCATGTACTGGGTATTTTAGTGGTTCAGGACTTGGCAGTGATACCCATGGTCATTGTTATTGGGATCATGGATGAAACGGGTGTGCAGTCCAATGTTATTGCTATGCAAGTCATTGCGGGTATCGTTGTGTTATTGCTGGTGCGATGGCTGCTTAATCAAGCATACATCGAATTTCGGTGGTTAAATAAACTCAAGGTGAATCACGAGTTACAAGTGATTGGCGCTTTGTTATGCTGTTTCGGTTTGAGCTTACTGTCAGGGCTAATGCATTTATCCACGGCATTAGGTGCTTTCGTTGGCGGCATGCTGGTGGCCAAAATGAAAGACTCTCTTTGGATCCGAACCAGTTTAGAAGCGTTTCATGTGGTCTTTATTGCTATATTTTTTATGTCGATAGGCATGCTGTTAAATATACATTTTATACTGCAAAACAGTGGATTACTTACTGTGCTGTTACTCATGGTACTGGTGGGAAATACGCTTATCGCGACCGTCACATTGAGAGCCTTGAAGGTGAGTTGGGCTAAGAGTGTGTATGCAGCCGCTATGCTCGCTCAAGTGGGGGAGTTCAGTTTTATTTTGGCTACGTTAGGGCGTCAGTCAAAGCTTATTAGTGATTATGGTTATCATATGACGGTTGCTGTAATTGCCCTCAGTTTATTCGCCAGTCCATTTTGGGTAGCATTAGCGCGAAAGATTTTACCGACAAACACTGTCTCTACTGAGTAGATATCACGTAAGAATATGATACAGGGTCAACTTCCATTAAAGACGTTTTTGCGTGCACACTCAGCGCACTAACGATAAACTGGCAACGAATCGACTGATGTATTGCTCTTTTTGCTTTGTATTGATGACACCAAACGCAATGTAATTGCGACCAACCCTTATATTGAGAACGGTAAAACATGACCTATAAATTAGCCACATATCTTTTGATAGCAATACTGTTTGCTAGTCAATCGTTCGCGGTTAATGGTATGAATTGCTTTACCATGCATGACAAAGAAAGTGTTTTACCCATGGTAAAAATGTCCGATGGGACCACCTACCGTGACGCAGCTAACGACCCTTGCATGATGCAAATGAGCAATGATGAACCGCCTATGACACAAGGTGTCGGCATGAACATGGATTGCTGTGAGCAAAACAGCGCTGAGTCATGCCACTGTCCGATTGCTGCTTGTGGAGTGTTTACGCTTATGTCAGCACAATCCGATTTTGCTAATAACCTACCCGAAGATAAAATTTCAGACCGGTTATTTTCTATTCCAAGTCTTTTTCCTGCCAAATTACAACGCCCTCCAATAAACGGTTAAGACGAGTAATTGGGCCTTTTAAGGCGCATTTATCCCATTTAACCGAGAAAGCCATGCTTTATTGCTGGGCTTTTTCATTTTAAACAGATCTATTTTTCGTATCGAATCATGCTCGTCGATAAATAGCTCGAATATACCTGTAGAGAGTAATAATGATATTGGCTAACGTTAAAAGCCGTGTGCCCAGTGCGCTAAGTATTGCCGTTTGCTCGGTATTGACCTGTAGCATACTCGCATTAAGTCCCCAAAGTCGGGCAATGAGTTTGCAGCAGGCGGTGCTACAAGCCCAGCAACATGATCCTTGGCTTACTGGTAGTGATGAGAAGGAGCATGCGCTTACCGCTCAAGGTGCAGCTGCAGATACCTTACCAAATCCTGAATTTTCCCTTGGTATGTTGAATGTACCCAGTGATGGCTTTGCCTTTAATCAAGAGCCAATGACACAATTCAAGCTAGGGGTTAAACAAATGTTCACTCGAGGTGACAGCCGGGCGATCACCCGCCAGCACTTTGATGAGCTTGCTGCGCAACAACCTTTGCTGCGCCAAGACCGCTTAGCCCAAGTAAAACTTAATGTGACTTTGTTATGGCTCGATCTATATACGGCTAAACAAAGTGTTGGGCTTTCAATCAAGCAACGAGATTTGCTCGAGCAGCTTATTGATATTGCTCAGACCCATTATGCCGCCGTCTATACAAGTGGCCAAAAGAATCTCACGCAGAACGATGTGCTCGCTGCACAATTAACCTTAGCTCGGCTAGATGATCGTATCGCTGAGCTACGAACGCGCCAGGGCACAGCACTGGCTAATTTATGTCAATGGTTGTTAAAAGAGCCTGACAACAATAAACACGATCCCTCAGTTGTTATTGCGGCTCGGTTTGAAGAGTGTGATGTGGATGACACAACGGGATCGACATTGCCTAGGTTAATGCCATTACCTATGTTAGCCAGTGTAGACAGAATCGATCGTCACGCTATTGCGCAATTGTTGTCTCAGCATCCAAGAATGAAAGCCTTAAATCAAGGCATAGCGGCTAGTGATAGCGACGTACAATTAGCAAAAAGTCAATACGCGCCCCAGTGGGGGGTTAATGCCAGTTATGCTTATCGTCAAGACGATGATGCAAACCGCAGTCGTGCTGATTTTTGGTCGGTTGGTATTAGCGTGGATATGCCTATTTTTTCATCGGTCAAACAAGATAATTTACTGGCTGCATCACATCATCAAAAAGAAGCCTTACGCACAGATTATCGCTTACAGTTGCGAGAAATGTTGGCTCAAGTTGATAGCTTGCACGGCCAGTATAGGTCGTACACTCGACGTATTGCTCATTATGAACAGGTGATCCTAGGTAACATTGCTGCACAAAAACAAGTCTCTATGGCTAACCTCAGTCACGACTATGGCAGCTTAAGCCAAGCAACCGAGGTGGCGATAATTGAACTCGATGCTCGTCTCGAGCAGCTTAACCTGATGAATAAACAACAGAGAACCCAAGCAAAAATACAATATTTTTTACCTGCGCAAAATCAAAACATTAACGTTTCATCCCAAAGCGACACGTTTAAAGCTGGATCACCAAGCTTTAAGGGCGTGATGTCAACGGAACAAGTTAGCGCTCAACCCTCAGAAATCAATCAGGAACGTCACCCATGAAAACAGTCATTTACATTGTCGGCGCGTTTATTTTAGGAGGCCTTATTACCACTACGCTTTATCTTCAGTTTGCTGTTGAGAACGATTTTGGTACGAAGGCGAACATGAGCCCTGGAGTAAAGGGCAACCAATCTCAAAGTGAACCCTTGTATTGGGTCGCCCCAATGGATCCCAATTTTCGCCGGGACAAACCCGGTAAATCGCCCATGGGCATGGCGTTGATACCTTTTTATGATGAAAAAAGTGACGACAATGATATGAGCGCACAAGCTGGTGCAGTAAAGGTTTCACCCAATGTGATCAATAACCTTGGTGTGCGCACGGCACGTGTCCGCTTGGCTACGCTCAATAACACCATACATACCGTGGGTTACATCGGTTACAACGAAGACACGATAGTGCACATGCACCCTCGCGTAGAGGGCTGGGTAGATGCCTTGTACGTCAGCACCGCAGGGGAAGCTGTCACCAAGGGCCAAAAGGTCTACGGTATTTATTCTCCACAATTGGTGAGTGCCCAAGAGGAATATTTATTAGCGAAGAAGCGCGATAATCGAGTGCTGATTGATGCCGCCCGCCAGCGTTTGCACTCGCTACATATGCCTGACAAAGCCATGGAAGAACTGCAAAATAGCAATAAAGTGCTGCAAAGCGTGACCTTTTATGCACCGCAATCCGGGGTATTAGAGCACTTAAAAATCCGTCACGGATTTTATGTTAAACCCGGGGATACTTTGATGTCGATAGCGAGCTTAGATGAAGTGTGGGTTGAGGCTGAGGTATTTGAGCAGCAAGCAGCTTTGCTTGAAGTTGGGTTACCGGTGACAATGAATGTGGCTTATCTGCCGGAACAACAATGGCATGGCGAATTAGATTACATATATCCGTCACTTGACAAAACCACGCGAGCCTTACGCGTACGATTACGTTTTGAAAATTTACAACGTCAGCTAAAGCCCAATATGTTTGCTGACATTAGGATTGATGGCAAAGCTAGTGAACCCACGTTGCTTGTTCCACGTGAGGCGGTTATACGAACAGGTCGCCAAGACCGCTTAGTATTGGCGCTTGGAAAAGGCTATTTCAAATCGGTCGAGGTCAAATTAGGTCGCATGAACAGTGACTTTATCGAGATTGTGCAAGGCTTAGAAGCGGGTGATGAAATTGTCACTTCGGCACAATTTTTATTGGACTCGCAAAGCAGCATTTCCTCTGATTTTATACGCATGGACCATGATAACGCTGCGTCTGCTCTATCAGAGAAATCTGAAACTATCATAGGTGATATGGAAAGTATGAATGGCATGAATCAAAACGAATCTATGTCAAACATGAAGCATGATGCACAAAATATGGCACATTCGGTGACGCAGCAAGCGACGGTAAAAGGTACCGTCAACAAAATCGACTACGCATCAGGTTTGGTCAATATTAGCCGGGGTCCAATTAAAAAGTGGGGCCGCGGACCTGATACCATGGATTTTATTTTCAGTGACCAGCTTAGCCCCGCGGTTATTAAAACCTTACTGCCCAAAAGTGAAATGACCTTTACGTTCGAAATAAAAGACGGAGAATTTATCGTTACCTCATTCACGTTAATGACTAAGGACACACAATGATAGCGCATATTATTCGATGGTCAGTGACCAATCGGTTATTGGTGCTACTTGTTACTGCCATGGTGGTGGCGTTAGGCCTGTTTAGTGTCAAAAACACCCCGGTGGATGCGATCCCTGACTTGTCAGACGTGCAGGTGATTATTAAAACCAGTTACCCAGGACAAACCCCCCAAGTTGTGGAAGATCAGGTCACGTATCCACTGACTAGCGCTATGTTGTCAGTGCCCGGCGCGACTACTGTGCGCGGATTTTCGTTCTTCGGTGACTCCTACGTGTATATCATTTTTGATGACGATACCGATCCCTATTGGGCGCGTTCTCGCGTACTAGAGTATCTGTCCCAGGTAAGTTCCAGTTTACCTGCTCAAGCAAAATCTGAACTAGGTCCGGATGCAACTGGCGTTGGCTGGGTGTACATCTACGCCCTAAAAGATGAAAGTGGCCGCCATGACTTAAGTGAACTGCGGTCATTACAGGATTGGTTTTTAAAGTTTGAACTGCAAACTGTGCCCGGTATTTCAGAGGTGGCAGCCATAGGCGGAATGGTCAAGCAATATCAGGTGGTCGTCGACCCGAACAAACTTCGGGCCTTTAACGTACCCCTGAGCCTAATTCAAACCGCTATTCAAGCAGGTAATCAAGAGGTAGGAGCGTCTGTAATCGAGATGGCCGAAGCGGAATATCTAGTCTCGACCAATGGTTATATCGAAAAAAGCGAAGATCTTGCCCGTATTCCTTTAGGTTTTAACGACAACGGGGTGCCAGTGTTATTGCGCGATGTGGCAGACATTCGGCTTGGGCCTAAAATGCGCCGAGGTATCGCGGAGCTTAATGGGGAAGGCGAAGTAGTTGGTGGTATTGCCGTTATGCGTTTCGGTGAAAACGCGCAAAAAACCATAGAAGCTTTTAAAGAAAAGCTCGAAGTGCTGAAACAAGGGCTGCCTGATGGTGTTGAGATTGTGCCCGTTTATGATCGTTCCGAGTTGATTGATAGTGCGGTTGAACATTTATGGACAAAATTGTTAGAAGAGCTATTCATCGTGGGGTTGGTGTGCGCAGTATTTCTATTTCATATACGTTCATCGCTCGTGGCCATCATCAGCTTACCACTGGGTATATTGATTGCGTTTATTATCATGTATTGGCAGGGGATCAACGCTAATATCATGTCGCTAGGGGGGATTGCCATAGCGATTGGTGCCATGACAGATGGTGCCATCGTCATGATAGAAAACATGCACAAACATATGCAAGACACAGAACTCACCGAGAAAAATCGCTGGGAAATTGTGATCAAGTCCGCATCTGAAGTGGGCCCTGCGTTATTCTTTAGCCTGCTTATTATCACGGTCAGCTTTTTGCCGGTATTTATGCTTGAAGCTCAAGAGGGCCGAATGTTTGCACCGTTGGCGTTTACCAAAACCTATGCCATGGCAGCATCAGCAGGCTTAGCGATTAGCGTTGTACCTGTGCTAATGGGCTACGCCATACGGGGCAAAGTTATCAGTGAGCATAAAAATCCAGTCAATCGGGCGTTGGTAGCGCTGTATATGCCGCTATTGAAGCAGGTGTTGAATTATCCCAAAAGCACTTTGCTTGGGGCGTTTATTATTGCGCTAGTGGGGTTTTATCCCCTTAGCGAAATTGGCAGTGAATTTATGCCCCCTTTAGATGAGGGCGATTTAATGTACATGCCGTCGACTTATGCTGGGGTGTCGGTTGGCAAAGCACGGGAGATCCTACAGCAAACTGATAAGCTCATTCGCAGTGTTCCTGAAGTCAAAAATGTGTTTGGTAAAATTGGCCGGGCCGATACAGCGACCGATCCGGCGCCGCTGACCATGATAGAAACCTTTATTCAATTTAAGCCACAAGATCAGTGGCGCCCGGGAATGACTAAGGCGGATGTGCGCAAAGAGTTAGAAAATACGGTTAACCTGCCGGGTTTAACAAATGCGTGGGTCATGCCGATTAAAACCCGTATTGATATGTTGGCAACGGGCATAAAAACCCCTGTGGGTATTAAGGTGGCGGGTGAAGATTTGGCGGTGATCCAGCAAATTGGTCAAAATATTGAGCGGCTACTCACCCCCATGCAGGGTTCGGCGTCCGTTTATGCAGAGCGCGCTGTGGGTGGACGATACATTAAATTGGATATCGACCGAGAAGCAGCAGCGCGCTACGGCTTGAGCGTGAGTGCAATTCAACAAGTGGTCTCCATGGCTGTAGGGGGAGTCAATGTTGGTGAGTCGGTAGAAGGACTGGCGCGTTACCCGATTAACGTTCGTTATCCTCAAGCATATCGAAATAGCCCAGAGCAATTGAAGATATTGCCTATAGTCACAAAAAACGGTCAGCATTTGACCTTAGGTGATGTGGCAAAGGTGTATATAGATGACGGACCCGCGGCGATTAAAAGCGAAAATGCACGTTTAAACGGATGGATATTTATCGATATTGCGGATATCGATGTGAGTCATTATGTGCAAAATGGCAAAAAGTTACTGCAGGAGAAATTAACGCTACCGCCAGGGTACAGCGTGACTTGGGCGGGGCAGTATGAATATATTGAGCGGGCCAAAGAAAAGCTTAATTATGTTATTCCCCTCACTCTGGCCATCATAGTGTTATTGCTTTATCTTAATTTTAAACGCTTTGCTGAGGTGGCGATCATTTTGGGTACGTTGCCATTAGCCATGATAGGGGGGATTTGGCTAGTGTATTTGGCCGATTTTAACCTGTCTGTGGCCGTGGGGGTGGGCTTTATTGCTCTGGCAGGCGTGGCGGTTGAAATCGGCGTGATCATGTTGGTGTATTTGAATCAAGCGTATGAACAATTATGCAAGGAGGAGTTAGGAAAAGGTGGTCAACTTTCCATTGATAAATTACGCCACAGCGTAATGCAAGGGGCAGGGTTAAGAGTACGCCCTGTCATGATGACGGTGGCCACAGTGATCATAGGTTTGTTACCTGTAATGTATGGCAGTGGCACCGGATCTGAAGTAATGAGTCGTATTGCCGCGCCTATGGTGGGCGGGATGGCTAGTGCACTAGTGCTCAGTTTGCTCGTTGTACCTGTCGTGTATTTCTTGTGGCGCAAACGCGAGGCTAAATTCATCCTATAACTGATAGTACAATCAGCGCCTAAACGAATGATAAAGCATTGTACTTTCGATCAACCTAAGTGACCGCTTCAATGGGGCTTAGGTTGATTCTTTGTTTAATCCATTTCCCTTCTTGGTATGTGTACGAAAAATACCGTGCCGTTTTATCCTAACAACATTAGGCACATGTCTAATGTCATCTCCGTTATCAAACAGCTTTTGACATAACCTTCTGTTTCAATGCAATCAATATAATTTGGTGCAATCTTTGCTGCATACATAGACAAAAGGCATTTTCATCATTTCAATACACCTGCCTGTTTTGTTTAACTATTTGTTTTAATAGAATTTTATTCTTTTATTTATATTCTATTAATTATGTTATTCGGTAATTTTTACTTAGTGAGCGGTAATATTGCCCAAAAAAGTAATGCTTGTTTAGCGGCAATGTGACGGCCTGATACTTTAGATTGCCTGAGTCAATAAAGGAGATACAAAGTGCCATTAATAAAACATAGCAGCACGACGAATCGCACAATGATCAAGTTGATTATGGTGTTGGTTAGCTGTGTGTTTTATGCCGCCGATGCCTTTGCATGTCATCATACTGACGAGGCTATGTTTGCTGGGCAAGTCCAAACGTTTGAAAGTCAAGTTGCTGTCGAAGGGCTTTCCAAAATGACGCTCAGATTAAAAGTACCGTCGTTGGAGAACCGTCGTTTTTTACCGTCCCTCAATGCTCACACCGAAAATCCTGTGAAAGGCAGTACTAAGTCGCTGCAGCATCAACATTCCGGGCAGCCCATGCAAGACTGCTGTGAGGGACAGTGTAATTGTACTGGGGGGATGTGCGCACATTTTGCTATTATTCCCAGTCATATCACCTTCGAACCAATGAATGAGAGCATTGAGATAACAGAATCAATATCTGATTACCTTTCAGCACATTTCTCACGGGATCTTCGCCCTCCGATACCCAGCTAATTTTAGTTGTGGCGTTGATTTTTCATGCCATTACGTTTTCAGCTTATCCCCCATGTTAATAAAGCGCGTGTCAGTACGGTATTACGTTTTGTCCGGCCGACACGCCTAAAGTTAGAAAAAAACAGGAGTGAGTAATGTCTCATTATATAAAATTTTTGGCCATGATAGTCACATCTACGGTGGTTATGTTTGGATTAATGTATTTGAATACCTATGCCTTTGGGCACGTATTCTTCAGTGAAACTCGAGTCTACATGGCCATTTATATGGGCGCTGCCATGGCAATCATTATGCTGCTATTCATGCTCAAAATGTACAGCAACAAAAAAGGCAATATCGCTATTTTTGTTGTTAGCACATTGATTTTTGTGTCATCTCTTTACCTAGTGCGCTCACAAGATACCATCGACGATAGCGCATGGATGAGCGCCATGATCCCCCATCATTCCATTGCAATATTGACCAGTGAGCGGGCCAATATCGAAGACTATCGAGTGCGCCAATTAGCGGATGACATCATTAAGGCTCAGCGACGTGAAATTAAGGAAATGCAATGGCTGCTCGACGATATTCGGGTCAATGGAGTAGCCCAAGATAGGGCTGGCGCTGAACATCGCCCAGTGCCTAAATTTAACGTCAATTTATAGTTCGATTTTTACCCTGTATTGACGAGGCCGTTAATACAGGTGTTATTTAAGTGTTTAAATAAGGGAGAAGAACATGAGTAAAACAGCCAGTCTATATCGTATGGTCACGCCTGAGCACATCTGTCCTTTTGGTCTTAAGTCCAAAGATCTGCTCGAGAGAAAAGGGTTTGAAGTACAAGATCATACATTAACAACACGTGAAGAAGCCGATGCCTTTAAAGCAAAACATGACGTTGAAACTACACCACAAACGTTTATCGATAATGAGCGGGTAGGAGGGTACGATGAGCTGCGCAGTTATTTTGGCAAGCCGCCTGCCGCGCCTCAAGGGAAAACGTACACACCCGTCACCTCCATATTTGCAATGGCGTTTGTTCTCGCCATTGCATTTTCCTATCATGTCGGCCAAGGCGCTGTCATGCAAAACATCTTTTCAATGCGCACTTTGGAGGTCTTTGTTGCGTTGAGCATGAGTGTGTTGGCAGTGCAAAAACTGCGTGATTTAAACAGTTTTTCAAATCAGTTTATTACCTACGATTTATTTGCCATGAAGGTGGTGCGTTATGCCTACGTGTATCCGTTTGCTGAAGCATTTGCAGGTATAGGTATGATAGCGGGGCTCCCTGCGTGGCTAGTCGCACCGGTATCACTTTTTATCGGTACAGTGGGCGCCGTGTCGGTGATTAAGGCCGTTTACATAGATAAACGAGACCTGAAATGCGCTTGCGCAGGCGGTGATACCAATGTGCCATTGGGTTTTGTCTCTTTGACAGAGAATCTGTTTATGATTGCAGCGGGGATCTGGATGTTCGTTCGCTAATCACGCATGGCGCACAATGTATGGTGGCTTTAACACCACCTGTTTGTCAGGCCCTCATATTACTGATCAAACGCGACCGGTTATACGGGGCCAGACAAATAGGGATTTGAAAGACTTGCCTAGCGCTTCAATACGATGCGATATTTCACATCACCCACACGAAGCCGCTCAAGCGCCTGGTTGATTTCGTCGAATGAGTAGGTTTCGATAACCGGTTTTATGTCATGCAGTTTGGCGAATTCAAGCATTTTTGCAATGGTGGCAGGACTACCTACCGGGGAGCTAGAAACACTACGCTGTTGTGACATTAACGAAAAAACGCTGATTTTTAATGGTTCGGTTATCGCGCCAACAAAATGCAAACGACCCCGCGGTGCAAGCGTGCTGATGTAAGCTTCCCAATCCAGCGTAACGGCGACGGTAGATATAATGAGGTCGAATTCCCCCGCGGCTTGTTTAATTTGTGCTTTGTCCCGTGAGTTAATCACGTGGTGGGCGCCCATCGACTTGGCTTCTTGTTGCTTTGCTTCGCTGGACGTAAATGCAGTCACTTCACATCCCCATGCATTGAGAAACTGCAAAGCTAAGTGCCCTAAACCACCAATACCGATTACGGCGACTTTATCTGTAGGTTTAATCGCAAATTCACTCAAGGGATTAAATACCGTGATTCCGCCGCAAAATAATGGCCCAGCCGATGCGAGATCGATCCCATCCGGAATAACGACCACTGCACTTTCCTGCGCGCGCACTTTGTCGGCAAAACCGCCATGATGGCCGACAATGGTCGGTCGCGCTTTTGCACATAAATTATGATCGCCTGTGTCACACTGACGACAATGATCACAATAACCAGCATGCCAGCCTAAACCGGCAACTTGGCCTATTCTAAGGCTTTTGACCTCACTGCCGATCTGACGGATGGTACCAACGACTTCGTGACCGCCAACAACAGGATATTGACTAAACCCCCATTCATTGTCGATAACGCTTAAGTCACTGTGGCAGACACCGCAATACATAACGTCAAGTTCAACTTCATTGGGCTTGAGTTCGCCAGGATCATATTCGAAAGGGGTGAGTTGACCTTTTGGTTCGTGTGCTGCGTAAGCTTTTATCATGGGGGATTCCTCAACAAATTTTAATCATCATACACAGTGTGCGATTAGACGTGCTAATCACAATCAAAATTTGCATCACAACAATTGATAGTCACTCAGCACAGTAGCTTATATATCACTAACGAATTGCTTGTCAGTGATATAACTAACTGGATTGATGTTAGGCTGCTTTTTGAGCCTGCTTTGTATATTGACTGACCTGAGCTAAATATTGGTTTATTTCGCTGTCTTTTAACCAAGCCACCTTAAATGAGTTTTCTACCATGGTGACGATATCCTGTGCACTGAATTGCCCCTCTTTTTGTAATTCTATAAAGTTTTCGTTCAAGTAGGCACGAAAGTATGCCGGATCGTCAGAGTTAATTGTGACCAGTATATTGTGTTCAAGCATCTGACGAATTTCCGCTGAGGTTAATGACTGGACCACAAAGCGATTCGAGATCGGACATACGGTTAACCCGAGTTTTTTTTGTTTGATTTTTTCAAGCAACACAGGGTCTTGCAGCGCATTCACGCCGTGATCGATACGGTCAACCTGTATCTCATCTAAACACTGCTCGATATGGTTTAAGGTATTTAGCTGGTTCACATCGCAGTGCATGGTGAGTTTAAGATCGAGGGCGCGGGCTTTAGCAAATACCTCAGCGAATTTTGTTGGCGGGTTATCCCTTTCGTTCGAATCTAGTCCTACCCCGACTAACCAAGGTAAATAAGGCATGGCGAGTTTGAGGTGCTCCATTGCAGATTCCGCGCTTAGCTCGCGCAGAAAGCACATGATTAATTGACTGTTTATCCCCAGCTTTTGCTCAGCATCGAGCTGTGCTTTGTGAATTCCTGTGATAATAGTCTCAAAGCTAACACCACGACTTGTATGGGCTTGAGGGTCGAAAAAAAGCTCGGCATATACAATGTTTTCACTGGCTGCTTTAACTAAATAATCCCAGGTAAGTTGGTAAAAATCACTTTCGTTAATCAGCACATTCATGCCAGCGTAATAGATTTTTAAAAACGATGGGAGATCATGAAAATCATAGGCCGCAACTAATTGCTCGGGCGTTTTGTACTCCAGCGGAATATTATTCTTTGTTGCTAACGCAAAACTGAGTTCAGGTTCAAGTGTGCCCTCAAGATGAACATGAAGCTCTGCTTTTGGCATTTCACTGATGAATTGTTGCATATCTAATGGTTGGCTGTGCAATGGATTAATCCTTTTCGATAATTTTGATTAAGTAGCAAACTGATTATATATACAGAACACCAGAGCAAAGTTCATGCCCAAGAAATACCAGTGTAAACTTGGCATTTTTATGGCGCTTGTTGACTAAAATGGATAGTAACGCGGGACCCGTGCACCAGAATAGTTTAAATCGCAACACTTTGCGCAAAACTGGTGCACTGTTTTGGTTGGGGGAATGCGTGCCTTAATAGGGATACACTTGACTGTTACTTTTGCTTGTTTGACAACCATTTTAGCAACTTTTGCTCGTCGTTTACCGTTAGAAAAATCGTGTCGTGCAGAGCCTGATTAATCGTTAACGTGAGCTGCTTGAGTCGTTGATGACGAAGAACAAACATAACTAAGTCGCTGCTTTCAGGGAAGTGGTCATAGATATCAAGTAAGTTTGTGTTTGTTAGCTGCCAGTCATTCAGACTAATCAGCTGATCGCCCACCTGAAGGCCTGCGTGAAAAGCAGGTGTATTTTCGCTTACTTGGGTGATGATGACGCCGGTATCTGCTGCTTTATAGGCTGCACCAAAATGATTAGGCCTTGTGCGAGTTGCAGGTTTACCACCAATATCATTCGCATCAACCCGTGGACGACGTTGCAGGCTTACACCAAATGTCTCCAATAGACTTTGTACCGGTAAGTCTTTGTTTGTATACAGGGCATCGTGCATGAATGACTGTAAAGGCAGTTCAAATTCCACGAGTATAATTTGCTGAATTATATCGTCTGGGGTACCCACATCAATTTTGCCATGATGTTGCCACAGATAGCGCATAACATCATCCAGACTACGTTTGTGCTGGCTTGTTAAGCGAATTTGTAAGTCGAGACAAAGAGCGATGACAGCCCCTTTTACGTAATAACTCACTATGTTATTGATTGCACTGGCATCTTGTTGATAGAACTTGGTCCAAGCATCAAAGCTTGATTCGGTGACCGTTTGCTTATGACGACCGATATTGCGCTCTAAACGGGTTAACGTTTGACCCAGTACCTCAAGGTAGCTGCTAACATCCGTTACCTGACTGCGAGCTAAACTCATATCATCATAATAACTGGTAAAGCCTTCGTAGATCCATAATTGCGGGGTGTACGCTTCTTCAGCAAGAGTACTTGATTTAAGTACGGCAGGCCTAGTGCGCTTGACGTGCCAGGTGTGCAAAAATTCATGGCTACACAAACTCAAAAACGTACGATAACCGTCAGGCATATGATCCGCTTGGGCGATGCTGGGTAAATCGTCACGGCTATACAATAACGCTGTGGATGACATGTGCTCCAAACCACCAAAATCCTTACCGGTGAGCATAGTGATAAATAAATATCGGTCAATGGGAGGTACATCATTGAACAGAGCAAAGTGATGTGCGCACAGCGCCCGTAAGTCCTTGGCGATACGCTGGGTATCGCTGCGATGTCCACCTGCAAGTATGAGCTCGAAATGGCAGGTATGCGCCGGTGGCATTCCTTTTTCTAGTGGGGTGCGGTTCAGGGGAGTAACGACATCAAAGGGGACAATGTCGTATTCACCCAATAGGATAGGATGATCAATAAGCTCATTGTAATCAGCGGCAAGGTAATCACCAAAATCATGATGTAGTGTGTTATTCGCCACGGGTAATGTGGTGGCTACACGCCAGTTTGAGCACTGTGCTTGTTTGGGCTTCATCAGCGTTATCCCGCAGGGCTGGTTGCGATGTTCCTCTACCGCTAAAAAAGTACTGGTGCCGTTGAAAAAGGCGAAGTCATCAAATACGTATGCGCTACGCACCGAAAGGTCAAAGGCATAAATACGATAATGGACCTTTATTGGACCGGACGTAGGGGGCAGTTGCCAAGTTTGCTTGTCATTTTTTCGCAGCGTTAACTGAACACCCTGTTCGTCCTCAGCGTGGATTTGTACGATATTTTTCGCAAAATCACGGATCATGTAACTGCCTGGTATCCAAGCGGGAAGTGATAATACGTGCCCCTCAGAAGAGGGTAAATCAATGTGCAGCACCACCCCTAAAATGTGACCAGCAAGAGATGAAACGTCAAGGGTATAATGAATAGCAGCAGAGTGTTGAGACATGAGCAGCAACCTTAAAAACACGAAGATGATGGGAATTTTCAGTCATCTTAGCGATAACTTTTTCGAAAACACTTTATATTCAGGTGAATTTTACGTTAAATGAACTGATTAGACATACCTTTGTTTTAGATTTTACAGGATATCTGACTCTTGCCACATAACTCTGGTTTATCAAGCGATGATTTATTTAAATTGCGTTCCATGCGTCCAGGTATGGTCGTTGATTTGCAGATCCATTCACCGACGTTAAAAAGACGGGTTAAAACGGAATTTGTTGGCATTGATGGCAACCGTAACCTGATTTTCCGCTTTCCTGATGAAAGTAAGTGGGCAGGGTTAGGAGGGGCGATTTACATGAACAATAGTATGATTGTGCGCTGTATCTTGGAAGATGAAACCGGAGAAATTGTCGCGTTTAAAGTCAAAATTACCATTGTTATAACCAAGCCGTCTAAGCTGGTTTTTACCTCCTTTCCCGAAAGTATACAAAGTCATGGACTAAGAGCCGAACAGCGAGCACAAACACGCATTGCCGCCATGATTATTGATACTCAAGAGCGCAGTCATATTGTTCCGTGTTTGGTACGGGATATATCAAATCAGGGCTGCATGATCAGTATTGGTCGCGACGCCAAAGGTGTGCGACCAGCCATTGATCAAGAACTTGAATTGCTTATCCCTAATTCACAAGGAGACGATATTAGTCTGTCAGGTTACGTGCGTAACAAAAAAGAGGATGATACTCGTCAATATTTTGGGATCCAATTTTGTGCCGAAGAAAATGATGTGGCTAAGCTTTTATCGCAACTACTGATCAATAATGACGTCCCTTGAGCAAGCCAAAAGGTCAATAGACGAAAGTTCGGGTTTTAGGTATGCTCAATATATTGCTGTTAATAAATTGTTAAAAGAAGAGCGAGAACTTACATGCGCCGCATAGAGTTGCTGTTAAACGAATATGGCCACAGTCATACTAATAAACTGAATATCTTTATTCACGCCGTTGCGGTTCCCGCAATATATTTCGTGACATTGGGTTTATTGTGGTCAGTCCCTCGGCCTGAAGTATTGCTGCATTTTGATGTGACTTGGGCACACATAGCAGTGGTCCCTATGCTTTATTACTACTTTAGATTATCCGGCCCCATTGGGGCCGCAATGACATTGCTCAGTGTTGTGGCGCTATATGGCATTATGTTACTTGAAGGAACACGTTACGAAGTCTGGGAAGTCTGCTTAACTTTATTTGTCGTGATGTGGATATTGCAGTTTATTGGTCACAAAATAGAAGGCAAAAGCCCATCTTTTTTCAAGGATGTGCAATTTTTATTAGTCGGTCCTGCATGGTGGTGGGTGCATTGGCTTAAGCGCATGAACATTCCTTATTAAACAAATTTTGTCCCCGTTTGCTGGCTAATATGCGATAAACGGGGAAGGGCACACGCCCAACTGTAAGACCTTAGCCAACCTTTCTCGTATAATTGTATTTCATTGAATTTTAATGGTATTCCTGTAATGAAGTGGCAAGCTTTATTTGACACCCGCGAACGTATGTTTTGGACTCTACACACCTTGGGGTGGGGTGGATTTGCGGTAATCTATTACATCGGTTCTTTCTTGCATGATATGCGTAGCGTTTGGCTGTTTGTCATTATTTTAAATGCTTACGCGGGTTGGTTGCTTACTATTCCCCTTCGTTATATTTATGCCAGAGCCATGAAGCTCAGTCCACTAAAAATGCTGACAGTCGTAGTGGTCAGCATATACATTGTTGCTCTGATGTGGGCATTGGTTAAAAACGTCAATTATTGGGAAATATACAAAAAAGGTTACCGTCCTGAAGAGTGGTATATGTATTTCACTAACACGGTAAATTCATTGATCATGATTGGCTGTTGGACCGGTTTGTATTTCGGTATTAAGAACTATCAGATGTTGCTAAAAGAAAAGCAAAACAGTCTGCGCGCCTCTACTATGGCGCATCAAGCACATATTAAAATGTTACGTTATCAGCTAAACCCACATTTTTTGTTTAATACATTAAACGCGATTTCGACCCTTATTCTAATGAAAGAAAATAAAACTGCCGAAGCGATGGTAAGTCGGCTAAGTGATTTTTTACGTTATTCGTTAGATAAAGATCCGATCAAAAAAGTCCCTCTTCGACAAGAGATAGAGGCGCTTAAGCTTTATTTGGAAATTGAAAAAGTGCGCTTCGAAGATCGTTTGACGGTGATTTGGGATATTCAGCCCAATGCAAATGATGCACTGGTCCCCAGCCTAATATTGCAGCCGCTGATTGAAAACGCCATTAAATATGCTATTTCAAAATTAGAAGATGGAGGCTGTATAGCGGTATCCGCTAAGGTATTTGGGCGAGATATGATGTTGGAAGTCACTGACAACGGCCCGGGAGCAGATTTAGACAACGGCCAAATGTACCGTGCTAATGGGGTAGGCTTACAAAATATCCAAGAGCGATTAGCCTCGTTATACAAAAATGATTTTTCGTTTAGTATCTCTAATAGCCAACCTTCTGGTATAAAAGTGTGCATTCGTATTCCATTTGAAACGCAAGAAGCCCCACATGAAGATTAATACTGTCATCATTGATGATGAACCCCTTGCTCGCAAGGGACTCGCGATGCGTTTGGCTGAGTTCAATGAGTTAAATGTTGTGGCCCAATGTAAAAACGGTATTGAAGCCGTAGCCTTGATCCCGCAACTACGACCTGACCTCATTTTCTTAGATATTCAAATGCCGGGCTTAAATGGATTTCAGGTAATCAATAAGTTACGCGAACTCAATCAGCCTGTACCCATGGTTATTTTTGTGACTGCTTATGACACCTACGCCATTAAAGCTTTTGATGCCCATGCCCTTGATTATGTTTTAAAGCCTGTTGATGAGCGCCGATTGCGAGTCGCAGTAGACAAAGTGATTAAGCACGTCTCGTTAAGCAGCGAATCAGATCACAAACAGACGTTAGCGCAGTTGGTTGCCGATTTTACCGGCGATGATTGCGAAGATATTTTACGCCGCTTAGCGATAGGTGAATCGATCAGCACCACGCAATACGCTGATGTGTTAGCCATTAAAGATGGTACAGAAGTGACTCGCGTTGAGCTGGCAGACATTCAGTGGATTGATGCTGCGGGAGACTACATGTGTGTGCACGCGTTAGAGCAAACACATATTATGCGCCGCACGATGAAAGAGCTTGAAGAAGAATTGGATCCACGTCTATTTGTACGTATACATCGCTCGGCGATCGTAAACATTAAGTTTGTACAAAAATTGGTTAGCCATATTAGCGGCGAATACCACTTAATTTTGTCAAACGGCACTGAGCTAAAAGTGAGCAGAAGCCATCGGGATAACGTTAAGGCCATGATTAACGGCTAACGCTTTTTTAACTAATCCAAATAATATTAACGACTTACCATCAGTAACTGGTTATATTCCAATGACTAGCTGAGGAAGTGTCGGCGCTTCCTTTAGTCAAAGTTAACGAGATTACGATGAAAAAATACCTGCTACTTTTTAGCGTCCTAAGTATATTACTGACAGGGTGCAGTTCTAAATTTGCCTATAACAATATCGATTGGTTGATGTATTGGTATATCGATGATTATGTCGAGTTGGACAAACGTCAAAAATCATTGCTTGATGGCCATGTCGATCAGTGGATGACATGGCATCGTCAAGAGGAATTAAGCGAATATAAAGCACAGCTTGAACACATTAAATGGCAACTGTCACAAGAGACGATCAGTGCTCAACAATGGGGGCAACAGTTCGATAATGCGAAGCTACATTGGGTGCGCGTTCGCGACCATGTTAGCCCTGAATTGGCGCACCTTGCTCCTCATTTGAGCGATGAACAGGTCAACACAATGTTTGCTGAATTAGAAAAACAAAATCAAAAACGGATTGAAAAACACCAACGTAAAAATTTCGAACAACGCTTAACAGAGAATATCAAAGACACACAAGAAAACGCCCGGGAATTTATCGGCAAGTTAAGTCCGGAGCAAAAAAACATCATAGTGACGTATACGGATAAATTTCAAAGCAGTTTTGATTTGTGGATGACGTACCGGCAGCGCATTCAGCAGGCAGCACATGGGATGTTACTAAAAGAACGCAGCAAGCCTGATTTTGCGCAAAAATTTCTAACATTATTAACCCATCCTGAAGCTTATCAGGATGAGGGGCTGGCGTTGGTGTCTGCTCATAATAATCAGGTATACGCCGCTATGCTTGCAGCGTTAACGACATCCTTAAGCCCTAAACAAAAACGTAAAGCCATGGATGAGCTGCAAGACATTATTGATGATATTTCCGACTTACAAGAAGATTAATTAGTAATGCATGACTCGAATAAACATTGGTATGGCTTTAGTTTGTCATTGCTCACGGCGGTTATGTGGGGAGTATTACCGGTGTTTATCAAGCTTTGTTTGCAAGTAATGGATGCCCCAACCATTACCTGGTATCGCTTTTTGGTTGCCGGTATATTTGTCTTTGTTGTTTTAGCCAAGCAGCGCGCGTTACCCGTTATGCGCAGCTTTGCTTCGTATTTTGGCGTGTTGACCGTGCTCGCGACGCTGTTTTTGGTACTCAATTATGTGGGCAATGTAAAAGGGTTGGAATACTTAAACCCTGAAACGTCACAAGTAGTGATGCAGCTTGCGCCATTTTTATTAATGGTTGGCGGTATCGTGTTTTTTGCTGAACGTTTGTCTGGCATTGAAAAAATTGGAGCCCTGTGCATTTTCGCCGGTTTGTTACTGTTTTTTAACGACCGACTCGACACTGTATTTGGTGCCTTGAACCAATTTAATACAGGTATCATGTACGTGATTGGTGCTGCTGCCACTTGGGCTGTCTACGCCTTATTACAAAAGCCGTTGTTGCGAGTGTTCACTGCTAGGCAGTTAACCATGACAATATATCTACTGGGTATGGTGCTGTTATTGCCCTTTATTCAACTTGATCAATTACTGAAAATGACAGCGCTACAGTTTGCCGCTCTTGTGTTTTGCTGCGTGAATACCATAGTCGGTTATGGCGCATTTACCGAAGCACTTAGTGTGTGGCAAGCGTCAAAAGTTAGTGCGGTTATCGCCCTTGCGCCTATTTTTACCTTTATCAGTATGTGGTGTGCCGTGGCCTGGTTACCAGAGCATTTTGTCATGAGCGAACTAGACCTATGGGCGTACGTAGGGGCCGGTGTAGTAGTGTGCGGTTCTATGTTGACTTCTTTGGGCCGAGCCAAATAGCGCCTTAATCTTTTTAGTGTGGCTCGCGTTGTGGGGCCACACTAAAAATAGCTTTAAAATTCTGTCTTTTCTTGGGGTAACCAAGCACCTGCGTTAACCAGTTCGCACAAAAGGTGAACCCAAAAATGATTAACTGACAGCGGCGTGGCATCGTCACCTTCTATATTATACTGCCAACTGGGCATTTTTAGCATTTTACGCACCTCTGTCACATGTTTTGCCGGGGCAAAGTACGCTTGACCCTCAATAAATATTTCTAAGGATTGTGCAGGGTCATGCTTGGCTAAATAGATGGGCCGAATGCCAGGCTGACGTTCGAAAACAGTGTGTTGATCAAACAAGGTAAGGATCTCTTCCAGCGAATAATCTGGGTTGTGCTGGGGATCATATCCTTGATTTAATTGCGTATCACTAAAGTGGCAACTCAACCAGCGGTCGAATTTGGGCGAATCGATGACTTCGTGCAACATAGTTCTAAAACTGTTTATTTCTGATGGGGCCAATTCACTGGGATCGCGTCTCGGCGTTAGATTCTCATCTTGATAACGCTTTTTAAATAGGCCCAAATCGATGCTGTAATCTGCCAATGAAGATAATAAGTCTTGCTGGGTAGGGGCTCTAAAGCCTACCGAATAGTTCATGCAATCTTCAAGAGCGACGCCGTTATGGGGGCAGCCTGCTGGGATATAGATCATATCTCCTGGTAACAGAACTTCGTCTATCGTAGGCTCGAATTCGGTAATTTGGGTCAAGTCAGCATGGGGACGATAAGTAGAATACTCACCTTTTTCACCTGCTTTCCAGCGACGGCTACCCTTGCCTTGAATAATAAATACATCATATTGGTCAAGGTGTGGACCCACACCTGCGCCTTCGTTTGAAAAGCTAACCATTAGGTCATCTAAGCGCCAATAAGGGATGAAATTAAACATGCGGATCAATGCATCAGCATCACTAATATGTTGATCAACACTTTGTACTAATAAACTCCATCGACCCTGACATGCCTGTTCAAAGTCATTTATCGGCCCATGCTCAACCTGCCAGTTCGGCGAAGTGTAAGAGACAACCCGTGAATCGATTCTCGGGTCTTGGGCTAACCCGGCAAGTTCATGCTCGTCTAATGGGTCGACAAATTTAGCAAAGGTCCGTCTAAAAACGGCGGGGCGTTTTTGCCAGTGGTAGTCTAAGAATATCTCAGGGTCAAAATTATCAAATACATACATCGTAAATACAGCCCTTGTGCAGAAAATGGTTAATTGTGTGCTTGGTTTACTTTGCAAGATAGGATTTTTACTTTTCACCCAGTAACCAATAAGTTTGGATTTGGCCTAAACCTTTGACTGATATTTCACCCCTAGCACAGAAGTGAAATTTATGTTTCGCCATCTCGTAAGTAAATTGGGTAACCTGAATCCGATCACCGAGACCATGGCTTTCCATGCGAGCGGCAAGGGTAACAGCTTCGCCCCACAAATCGTAACAGAATTTGCTGCGCCCAATGACACCAGCAACCACTTCTCCGGAACCGATACCTATACGTAATCCGGTTTTTAGTTGGTATTTGCTTTGTAACGAAGCGAATGCGTGTTTGGCAGCCAGCGCATAAGCACAGCATTGCAATGCGTGGGAGCTATTAGCGTCGGGTACGCCGGCGGCAGCCATGTAGCCATCACCGATAGTCTTAATTTTTTCCAATCCGTGAAGCTGACTCAACTGATCAAACAGGCTGAAAATATCATCTAGCATGTCAACCAGCTCTTCGGGTTTCAATGTTTTTGCTGACAAACTGAAGTTTTCTAAATCTAAAAAACATATTGAAGCTTGCTCGTAATGATCGGCAATTTTACCTTCTTGCTGTTTTAAGCGCTGGGCGATCGATGCGGGCAAGATGTTTAGTAGTAAACGCTCTGAGCGTAGTCGAGCGATTGAAAGCTTGCTCTGTGTTCGAGTTACATTTCTGCCAATATGAAAACTTGTCAAGGTGCATGATAATGCGAGGAAACAGGCGCTCGAAATGCTTACCATTTGATGATATTCAGACAGCTTTTGTGGATTAATCAGCCAGACATAATAACCATCAATCAGTAAAAATACCGCCACGTGAAAGGTTATGCATGCCCACATGGTGAAACCTTGTGAAACGAAAATAAAGGGACAAACAAATATTCCTAAAAGCAGATAGTAATGTACATGCACATTGGCCTGCCAAATAAAGCTAGACCATGCAATATAGCTAATAAAAATAACGACCAGTGCCAATTTTGCCGTTCGTTGATATTGAGCCCAATTCAACAGGGGCACTAAAAATAACAGGGCGCTGTGGCTCAGTAATAACGTTAATTTGAATACGCCTCCGAAACGCCAGTAATAAATGGCGATAGGAATTTGCAGTACCAATACAAAAATAACCATCAGGCTTAGAATGTTACTGATACGTGTTGGGTTGATGTTGTTGGTAGCAGTAGGACGAATTCCGCACCAAATCCATGTGTGCAATATACGAGTGACCATGGGGCCTTCCTTTTGACCGTAGGTTGAATAGTATAGGTCAAAAATTCAGGATAGAAATTTAGGCAGTTTTAATTGAGCGTGTGAAGAGGCAAAAGGTTGATCGTTAGTTTGACGATTTCGTACAAATAGCCGCACCACATATAGGCGTAACGTTTATGGTTAGCTTATATGTGGCGCGCAGTATTAGGCGGAGAATTAGAGAGGCTAAATTAACCGTTTAAAGTTGTTCAACGAGCCCGATAGCTTGACCGATGTAATTTGCCGGAGAGAGCGCTTTTAGCTGTTCTTTTGCTTCATCAGGCAAGTCGAGGCCATCAATAAATTCAGCCATAATTTGTTGGTTTACTTTCTTCCCACGAGTGAGATCTTTTAATTTTTCGTACGGCTTTTCGATTCCGTAACGGCGCATGACAGTTTGAATCGGTTCTGCGAGTAATTCCCAGTTATTGTTTAACTCATCAAGTAAACTTTGCTCGTTAACCTGTAGTTTACTGATACCTTTTAACGTTGCTTGATATGCAATAATGGCATAACCGACGCCTACACCAAGATTGCGTAGAACGGTTGAATCGGTTAAGTCACGTTGCCAACGAGATACCGGTAATTTAGTGGCTAAATGGCCAAATAGTGCATTGGCTAAGCCTAAGTTACCTTCAGAGTTTTCAAAGTCGATGGGGTTAACTTTATGGGGCATGGTAGACGAGCCAATTTCCCCGGCAATGGTACGCTGTTTAAAGTGGCCGAGTGCAATGTAACCCCATACGTCGCGATTAAAATCGATAAGTATGGTGTTAAAGCGTGCCATTGCATCAAAAAGTTCTGCGATATAATCGTGGGGCTCTATCTGGGTAGTAAATGGGTTCAATGTCACCCCCAAGCTTGATACGAACTCATCGGCAAAGTTAGCCCAATCTACATTAGGGTAAGCAGATATATGAGCGTTGTAATTGCCCACTGCACCATTTACTTTACCAAGCAAAGTAACGTTAGCGATTTGATCACGCTGGCGTTGTAAGCGGTACATCACGTTTGCCATCTCTTTACCCATAGTGGTAGGAGATGCAGGTTGTCCATGGGTGCGGGCCATCATAGGGATGCGCTGATATTCTTTCGCTAAGCGCTTAAGCTCACTGATTAACTTATCACAGTAGGGTAAAATAACGCTATCGCGGGCTTCTTTTAGCATCAGCGCATGGGACATGTTGTTAATGTCCTCAGAGGTACAAGCAAAGTGAATGAATTCATTCACTGCGTTTAATTCTGCGTGTTGGGCTACTTGTTCTTTTAAGAAATACTCAACCGCTTTAACATCATGGTTAGTGGTACGTTCAATTTCTTTAATGCGGCTAGCATGGCTTTCGTCGAACTTAGCCACTATGTTGTCCAACAATGTATTCGCTTCAACGCTGAAAGCAGGAACTTGCTCAATTTGATTGGTAGCCGCTAATTTTTGCAACCAACGAACTTCAACTTGTACCCGGTATTTTAGTAAACCGAATTCACTAAAGATGCTTCGTAACTCAGCGGTTTTCTCTGCGTAACGTCCATCGACGGGGGATACGGCGGTTAATGCGGATAACTGCATGGAATGTGTGCTCCTAACGTGATTGGTTAATTTGCGCTGATGCTTGTTCAGCGCACACAAGGATGCGCTGCCTGTTAAATAAAATGTGCCGACGTTTACCGCCCAGTTGGCGCCACAATACGGCTGAGCGAACACCAGCCAACAGCAATGCTCGAACCTTGTGTTGGTTATCGCTCTGCTTGAGTAATTGCGGATCACCGGATACTTGAATTTTGGCTGTGATGGGGCTCACAATATCACTATAAATACTCGCCAGATTAGTTAACATCTGCTCGGCAAACAGATCAAGATGTAGCTGCTGGCGTTTAACGTGATTAATTCTGTCACCTAACTCGTTCAAGCGTTTGTTTGCTCGGCTGAGCTTACGTTCAATACTCAGTAAATTTGCGATATAGCGGGTAATTTCAGTGTCTTTAGGTTGAGCGCTATTACCAAGTTGCGCATAAAGCGTGTCGAAACCTATTTTTAAGTTGGATAACTGTCCGTAGACCTGCTCAGTATTGTCTGGTTCAGTAATAATAATACTTTCAATGCTGGCTTTAAAAGCCTGCTCATCACAGCTTCCATGTTTAGATACTTGTTTAACCAATGCCGCGGCTTGACAAACACCCGCAAGGGCAATGCATTTCTCAATTTCGTTGGTATTTACACTGTTTTTAGTCGAATTTTGCATTAACGAATGTAGCTCTCTATTATTCCGCCACCTAAACAGACTTCATCTGCGTAAAAGACTGCTGACTGACCCGGAGTGACTGCTTTTTGCGGTTTGTCGAATAAAACGGTAACGCTTCCGTCAGCATCGGGAGTCAGGGTACAAGGAATATCTTGTTGACGATATCGTGTTTTGACTGTGCATTTCACTGGCGACTGCGGGCCGTTGCGATCGACCCAGTGCAATTGATTGGCTATTAAACCATTAGAATAAAGGCGAGGGTGGTCTGCTCCTTGGCCAACGACTAAGACATTGCGTTGCATATCTTTATCCACAACATACCAGGGTTCTTCACCAAACTCTTTCATGCCCCCAATCATCAAGCCTTTACGTTGGCCTAAGGTGTGATACATCAATCCTTGGTGCTGGCCAATTTCTTGCCCTTCTGGGGTTTCTATTACGCCTGGTTGTGCAGGCAAGTATTGTGATAAAAAGTCGGTGAACTTGCGCTCGCCAATGAAACAAATACCTGTGCTGTCTTTTTTGTCATGGGTGATCAACCCTTGCTCTTGTGCGATTTCACGTACTTGTGGTTTTTCAATGTCGCCAATGGGAAATAATGTCTGGGCGACGTGTTGCTCACCCAGTGTATACAGGAAATAACTTTGATCTTTATTGTCATCCATACCGCGTAGCATTTGCCAGTGGCCATTGACTTGCCGACGGCGCACGTAGTGTCCAGTGGCAATATAGTTAGCTTCGAGTTCTTCAGCAGCGAACTCTAAAAATGCTTTAAACTTGATTTCTTTATTGCACATGATATCCGGGTTAGGTGTGCGTCCGGATTTATATTCTTCTAGAAAATACTCGAATACGTTGTCCCAATACTCAGCGGCAAAATTAATTTGGTGTAATTCGATACCAAGTTTATCTGCAACTGCCTGAGCATCTTTCAAGTCATCTGCAGCAGCACAGTATTCGTCATTGTCGTCTTCTTCCCAATTCTTCATGAAAAGGCCTTCCACTTGGTAGCCTTGTTGCAGCAAAATGTAGGCTGAAACGGAAGAGTCGACACCACCAGACATACCAACAATAACCTTTTTTTGGCTGTTGCTGGCTAACTCGGAGGCACTAAGGGAATGGACATAAGACATGATAAATAACAAAGTTTCTATAAAAATGGTGGCGAATATTAGCAAATATCAACGCACAGGTCATCTGGATTCTGCGCGTAATATGTCACAATATGTTGAGATAGGTTGGGCGTTACGCTAATTCAACATAGTGACCATTTTGAATCCCGTCTAACGTCCAGTTGCCAATGCGATAGCGTATTAGTCGTAAAGTTGGAAAACCTATATGGGCAGTCATACGTCGAACTTGTCGATTCTTGCCCTCACTTATGGTAATTGACAGCCAGCTAGTGGGAATAGATTGACGAAAGCGCACAGGGGGATTGCGTACCCAAACGTCGGGTTCTTCCATTTTTTCGACTTTAGCTGGACGTGTCGTGCCATCTTTTAATGCAATTCCATCGCGCAATGCTTGAAGTTGCACATCGCTGGGGATCCCTTCGACTTGTACCCAATAAGTTTTGCTGGTTTTATTTTTTGGATCCGTAAGTTTGCTCTGAAGCTTACCGTCATTTGTCAACAGCAATAGCCCTTCACTGTCTTTATCTAAACGACCTGCGGCATAAACATCAGCAATGGGAATATAGTCTTTTAAGGTTTGACGACCAGTGGCATCGGTAAACTGAGTCAATACGTTAAAAGGTTTATTGAATAGTACGATTTTTGTACCGCCAAATGGCTTTTTGGGCTTTTTAGATTGATCAATGTTCATTTCTTGTAACTTATTATGAATAAAACGGCTGAGTTATTTTGCACTCTGCGATGAATTGTTTATTATCTTCCAGCTAATTTTTCAATGTAACTTTACCCTGATGTCAGGATCAGATGTATTAATTCCTGATAAATTTACTAAATGACGGATATTTAGCAGCAACTATTGTGCTTTTACCAGTCTACACTAATCCGGTAGCTCTCTACCGCAACATTTGAGGTATATAATGACAACTCAGAAGTCAAAGATTATCTATACGAAAACTGATGAAGCACCAGCGCTAGCAACTTATTCTTTGCTGCCCATAGTCGAGTCATTCGCTTCATCTGCTGATATCGAAATCGAACTTAGTGATATTTCCTTAGCGGCGCGTATCTTGGCCAATTTTGCTGATTATTTGAGTGACGAGCAGAAAGTACCTGATGCTCTAGCAGAACTTGGCGAACTCACACAAGATGCAGCAACGAACATCATTAAATTACCGAACATCAGTGCGTCCAAACCGCAACTTAAAGCGGCGATTAAAGAATTAAATGACAAAGGGTTTAACGTTCCAGCTTACCCTGAAGATCCGTCTACCGATGAAGAAAAAGACATTGAAGCACGTTACTCAAAAGTACTGGGCAGTGCCGTTAACCCAGTTTTACGTGAAGGTAACTCTGATCGCCGAGCACCTAAAGCAGTAAAAAGCTATGCGCGTAAAAATCCACACTCAATGGGTGAGTGGAGCCAAGCTTCACAAACACACGTTGCCCATATGCGCGGCGGCGACTTTTACTCAGGTGAGAAATCAGTAACAGTGGCTAAAGCGGGCCATGTACGTATCGAATTTACGGATAAGAATGGTCAAGTGAAAGTGTTAAAGCCTCGCGTTGACTTGTTGGCCGGCGAAGTGATAGACGGCATGTTCATGAGCAAAAAAGCCCTGTGTGAGTTCTTCGAAGAGCAGATTGAAGATGCTAAGCAAACGGGTATTCTTTTCTCTCTACACGTAAAAGCGACGATGATGAAAGTATCTCATCCCATCGTATTCGGCCATTGCGTTAAAGTTTTTTATAAGAAATTATTCGAAAAACATGCTGCTCTTTTTGAAGAGTTAGGTGTTGATGCAAACAATGGTTTAGGCAGTGTTTACGACAAGATAGCGACTTTGCCTGAGTCTCAGCGTGCTGAAATTCAATCTGATATTAATGCTTGTTATGCTGACCGTCCTCCGATTGCGATGGTTAACTCAGACAAAGGTATTTCAAATCTGCACGTACCAAGCGACGTTATTGTTGACGCGTCCATGCCTGCTATGATCCGTTCTTCTGGTCAAATGTGGGGTCCTGATGGAAAATTGCACGATACTAAAGCCGTTATTCCTGAAAGTACATACGCCACAATTTACCAAGAGATGATTAACTTCTGTAAGACCCACGGCGCGTTTGATCCCACCACTATGGGTTCAGTATCAAACGTAGGTTTGATGGCGCAAAAAGCAGAAGAATATGGTTCTCATGATAAAACATTTGAAATGACTGGTGCGGGTGTTGTGCGCATTATCGACCAAGACGAAAATGCATTGATTGAGCATGATGTTGAAGAAGGCGATATCTGGCGTATGTGCCAGGCGAAAGACGCGCCTATTCAAGATTGGGTAAAACTTGCAGTCAACCGTGCTCGTCAGTCAGGCGATCCGGCCATATTTTGGTTAGACGATGAACGTGCTCACGATGCGCAATTAATTGAAAAAGTGACTGGGTATCTGAAAGATCACGATACGGATGGGTTACACATTGAGATTATGGCACCTGTACGTGCTATCCGTTATTCAATGGAACGTGCACTTCGTGGCCTGGATACTATTTCAGTAACGGGTAACGTATTACGTGACTATCTTACCGATTTGTTCCCCATTTTAGAATTAGGCACCAGTGCTAAGATGCTTTCTATCGTGCCATTAATGGCCGGTGGTGGTTTATTCGAAACGGGTGCAGGCGGCAGTGCTCCAAAGCATGTTCAGCAATTTGTTGAAGAAGGACATTTACGTTGGGATTCGCTGGGTGAGTTTTTGGCAATTGCGGTATCAATTGAAGATCTCGCCATTAAAAATGACAACACTAAAGCTAAAATTTTAGCTAAAGCGCTTGATGGCGCAACTGAAAAGTTGTTGAACGAAGGCAAGTCTCCGCAACGTAAAGCGGGTCAACTTGATAACCGTGGTAGCCATTTCTACTTGGCCATGTATTGGGCTGAAGCATTATCAACCCAAAGTGATGATGCTGGATTAGCGGCCAAATTTGCACCGTTATTTGCAGTGTTAAGCAAAAATGAAGCGAAAATCATGACTGAAATCGATGGAACTCAAGGATCACCTGAAGATATTGGTGGATATTATTTCCCTGACGACGCATTACTGACTAAAGCAATGTGCCCAAGTGAAACTTTGAACACCATCCTAAAAGAATTTAAATAATAAATTTTAATTAGATATAAAAAAGCAGACCCTAAGGTCTGCTTTTTTTATGCTCAATTTTTATTGTTCGGGCTCACCGTTAAAATCGATGTTTTCAGCGTGCAGACCTTTCGGTCCTTGCTGTACGTCGTATTTCACTTCTTGCCCTGCTTTTAAAGAGCGGTAACCTTCCATTTGAATCGTAGAGTAATGGGCAAAAATATCATCACCCCCATCTTCTGGAACGATAAAACCGAACCCTTTTGCATTGTTAAACCATTTTACTTTGCCAACAGCCATACTTCTGCTTCCTTTTAATCCCTTGAACTGACGCATATTTATCCCCACAATGAACTATGGGGAAGGCGAAAATGTTAAAATAACAGATGTCGCACTAGAAAATGTAGATTTTTTAACCTGTTTTTGTCAAGGTAAATTGATAATTAAACAATTGCTAATAAAACTGCAAAATTTGCACTAAGGGCACTATTCTTCTTATTATGAGCAAAGATAACACTATTAATATTGAGCGCGAAAAGCAGCTAGACACGGTTAAGCAAAAGTTAGCGCCACCACCCATGTATAAAGTTTTGCTGAATAACGATGATTACACACCAATGGATTTCGTAATCGAAGTATTGGTTCGGTTTTTTAATCTAGACTCAGAGAAAGCTCATCAAATTATGTTGACTGTGCATTATCGTGGTCGAGCGGTTTGCGGTGTTTTTACCGCTGAAATTGCCGAAACGAAAGTCATGCAAGTCACCCAGTATGCCAAGAAGCATCAACATCCGTTGATGTGTACTATGGAACAGGTTTAGCGCAGTAAGAGGGTCTAAAAATGTTAAATAAAGAATTAGAACAAACGTTAAATGAAGCGTTTATCTTTGCCAGAGAGCATAGACACGAATTCATGACAGTCGAGCATCTTCTATTAGCCTTGCTCGACAATGGCTCCGCAACCGAAGCGCTTCAAGCCTGTGGCGCGAATGTCGACGTGATTAAGAAAGAACTCACCGATTTTGTTAAAGACACAACACCTTTGTTGCTTGAAGACGCAAATAATGAACGAGAAACCCAGCCCACGCTAGGTTTTCAGCGAGTATTGCAGCGAGCAGTATTTCACGTTCAGTCGTCGGGGAAAGAAGAAGTAACCGGCGCGAATGTACTCGTTGCTATCTTTAGTGAGCAAGAATCGCAAGCTGTGTATATTTTGAAGAAAGCGGATGTAACACGTCTTGATGTGGTTAACTTTATTTCTCACGGCGTGTCAAAAAGTGATGAGGAAAGTCCTCATTCTGTGGAACAAGATGAAGAAGGAACGAGTCAAGAAGCTGGTTCATCCATGTTGGACCAGTATGCGACCAATTTAAATGCACTGGCGAAAGAAGGAAAAATCGACCCACTTATCGGCCGTGACTTTGAAGTCGAGCGCAGTATTCAGATACTTTGTCGTCGACGCAAAAACAATCCATTATTGGTCGGTGAAGCTGGTGTAGGTAAAACGGCTATTGCTGAAGGGTTAGCTTTTAGAATAATTCACAATGATGTGCCTGACGTCATCGCTAACGCCATAATCTACTCTTTGGATATGGGAACCCTACTTGCGGGTACTAAGTACCGTGGTGACTTCGAGAAGCGCCTTAAAGGTATCTTGAAAGAGTTGGCTAAAGATCCAGACGCTATTTTATTCATTGATGAAATTCACACTATTATTGGTGCCGGTGCTGCATCGGGTGGTGTGATGGATGCATCAAACTTATTGAAACCTAAATTAAGCAGTGGAGAACTTCGCTGCATGGGATCCACGACGTACCAAGAATACCAAGGTATTTTTGAGAAAGATCGTGCTTTAGCGCGTCGTTTCCAAAAAATCGACGTGATTGAGCCTTCAGTAGCAGATACAACGAAAATTTTGATGGGATTGAAGTCGCGCTACGAAGAGCATCACAGTGTGCGTTTTACGCATAAAGCGTTACGTGCAGCTGCTGAGCTATCGGCAAAGTATATCAATGAGCGCCATTTGCCAGATAAAGCAATTGATGTGATGGATGAAGCGGGGGCAAGCCAACGCTTGTTACCGCCTTCTAAGCGCAAGAAAACCATTGGTGTGACTGACATTGAACATATTATTTCAAAAATAGCGCGTATTCCTGAAAAGTCAGTTTCTTCTAGTGACAAAGAGTCTTTGAAGAACCTAGATAGAGATCTAAAACTTGTTGTGTTTGGTCAAGATCAAGCTATCGACACCTTAACTGACGCTATTCGTTTGTCACGAGCCGGCTTAGGCACTGAAACAAAACCGATTGGTAGCTTCTTGTTTGCTGGGCCGACTGGGGTCGGTAAAACCGAAATTACCCAGCAGCTGTCGAATATCATGGGAGTTGAGTTATTACGCTTTGATATGTCGGAATATATGGAACGTCATGCTGTGAGTCGCCTAATTGGTGCACCTCCCGGTTATGTCGGTTTTGATCAAGGTGGTTTATTAACTGACGCAGTGATTAAAAATCCACACTCGGTTGTGTTGTTAGATGAAATTGAAAAAGCGCATCCGGATGTATTTAATATTTTATTACAAGTGATGGATCACGGAACGTTGACGGATAATAATGGGCGCAAGGTTGATTTTCGCAACGTAGTGTTAGTCATGACGACGAATGCGGGTGTGCAAGAAACGATACGTACGTCCATTGGCTTCAAGCAGCAAGATCACAGCCACGATGCTATGTCTGAAATCAACAAGGTCTTTACACCTGAGTTTAGAAACCGTTTGGATGCAATCGTCTGGTTTAATCACTTAGAAAAAGACGTGATTCTGCAAGTGGTTGATAAATTTATTGTTGAGTTACAGGTTCAGTTGGACAATAAGGGCGTGTCTCTTGATGTAACGAACGATGCAAGACAATGGTTAGCTGAACAGGGCTATGATCGAAATATGGGGGCACGGCCCATGTCACGCGTTATTCAACAGCATGTTAAAAAAGAATTAGCCAGTGAATTACTGTTCGGGGAATTGAGTCAGGGTGGTAGTGTGAAAATTTCCCTGAAAAACAAAAAGCTGGTATTTACCTTCAAAGCATTGAAAAAAGAAAAGTCTGAAGCTTAATTAAGTCATTTGGTGTTTGGGGGAAACTGCTAAACACCCAATTTCAGACATAGAAAAAGGCCCAATGTCATGCAACATTGGGCCTTTTCGTTTTCTGTATACTAACGAGCGCGGTAAATAATACGGCCCTTCGATAAATCATATGGCGTCATTTCACATGTTACTTTGTCGCCTGTTAAGATGCGGATATAGTTCTTACGCATCTTTCCTGAAATATGTGCAGTAACAACGTGACCGTTTTCTAATTCGACACGAAACATAGTATTTGGAAGGGTATCCAACACTGTACCTTCCATTTCAATACAATCTTCTTTCGCCATGTAGCTCTGTTACCTCTATCAATAAAATAAGTCTCAAAAATTCCGCGCAGATTTTGCCCAATAACCACCTCAGTGTAAAGCTTTACCAGTCTTTTTTTGTAATTAGCTGCCATTTTTGGCCAATAAAACGTTCGTGGGGCAAAAAATTGCGCTTATATTGCATTTTTTGACAGCGATCAATCTGGTAGCCCAAATATAGATGCTGTTTGTTTAAACGTTTTGCAATTGCTATCTGTTGCAACACTGCGAAAGTTCCGAGAGAGCGTTGCGCTAAGGATGGCTTGAAAAAAGTGTAAACGGCCGACAGCGCCTTTTCCAATGGATCCGTCACGGCGATGCCGATAAGTTCACCTTCTAGATGCAGCTCAACATAAAGTGGGTTTAGCCATTGTCCATGGGCAAAGCTTGCATATTGTTCAGGGGTCGCGGGATACATACTGCCATCTTGATGGCGAGAATTAATGTAGTTTTCATATAAGGGGTAATAATGCGCCTTGTCCTCTTCGCTCAATACAACCTTGATGTCGCTATTACGATTCAGAATACGCTTTTGGCTGCGAGAAGGTGTGAAGTTATTAACGGGAATACGAATTGCCTGACAAGCATGACAGGATGCGCAGTGCGGGCGATAAATTTGTGTGCCGCTGCGGCGAAAACCTGCACCCATGAGCATTTCATAGTAAGTGCTGTGATCTGATTCTTCAGCATATACTAGGAGCGTCTCTTGTTCATCGGATAGGTAACTACAGGCAAAACTTTGACTGATACCGAATTTCATTGTGTTTAGGTTAATTCCCTAGGTTGCCATAATAGATGATTTATCGGTTGTTTGACGGCCACTTTGAGTTTGTTTAGAAACTGATTTCTGGGGATTTCTATACATCCCAAACTGGCCAGATGGTCGTTTTGTAACTGACAATCAATAAATTCGCCGCCACTTTCACGCAGCAGTGCGACTAAATGAAACATAGCAAGCTTCGATGCATTCGTCGCGTAATGAAACATGGATTCGCCGCAAAATAGATTACCAGGCGTGACGCCATACAAACCGCCAATTAATTCCTTACTGTCCCATACTTCGATTGAATGGGCGCTGCCATGATGATGCAAAGTGATATAGGCATCGATCATGTTTTGCGTTATCCAGGTACCTGATGCTTGACGAGGCACCTTAGCACAGGCATGAATAACACGCTCAAAGCTATGATTTACGGTGACGCGATAGGGACTTTTACGGATAAATTTTGCCAGACTTTTAGAAACAGTAAAATTGCTTAGTGGCAAAATACCTCTGGGATTGGGTGACCACCATAAAATAGGTTCATTGATACTAAACCAAGGAAAAATCCCATGCTGATAGGCATGTATTAATCGGTTAACCGACAAATCACCACCAAAAGCAAGTAAACCAGGAGGCTCGTCTAAGGCGTGGGCTGGAGGGGGGAAGTGTAGGGAACTATCTAATTGAAAAAGTTCAATCATACTGACTCAATAGCAGTAAACAGGCCTCTTGCGAGGCCTAATAAAACGGGCTTATTGCGCGTCTAAGAATTTCTCAGCATCAAGAGCAGCCATGCAGCCTGTCCCTGCTGAAGTAATCGCTTGGCGGTATACATGATCACTCACATCACCGGCTGCAAATACGCCTTCAACGCTGGTTTGGGTCGCATTGCCCGCAGTGCCACTATTCACTTTAATATAGCCGTCGTGCATCTCTAGTTGCCCTTCGAAAATACCGGTATTGGGTTGATGACCAATGGCGACAAATAATCCCATGACATCCAATTCTTTACTTTCATCAGAAGTGGTGGATCTTATACGCACTCCTGTGACACCCATTTGATCTCCAAGTACTTCGTCAAGAGTGCTATTGAGGTGCAGTGTCACATTACCATTTTCCGCTTTGTCTAGCAGGCGCTGGGACAAAATTTTCTCACTTCTGAAAGTGTCACGTCTATGAATTACATGAACTTCTGAGGCGATGTTTGAAAGATAAAGTGCTTCTTCAACAGCTGTGTTACCGCCACCAATTACCGCTACTTTTTGATTACGATAAAAAAATCCGTCACAGGTTGCACACGCTGATACGCCTTTACCCATGAATGCGGTTTCTGATTCCATTCCCAAATATTTCGCCGAAGCACCGGTGCAAATAATCAATGCATCACAAGTATAAGTGGCTTGATCGCCGACTAATGTAAATGGACGTTTGCTGAAATCGGTCTTACTAATATGATCAAAAATAATTTCGGTATCAAATTTTTCGGCGTGTTGTTGCATACGCACCATTAAATCAGGACCCGTTAACCCACTTGCATCACCTGGCCAGTTTTCCACTTCGGTGGTAGTGGTAAGTTGACCCCCTTGTTGAATACCCGTTAACAGTACCGGATTCAAATTTGCTCGTGCCGCATAAACTGCCGCAGAGTAGCCTGCTGGGCCTGAGCCTAAAATGAGTAATTTTACGTGTCTTGATTCAGACATGAATGTCTCCAAAATGAATTTGTGGGCGATTTTATGCAATAGTGCCAATTAGGTAAAGAGGTTCCCCCTCATTACGCATAGAAATGCGTCTAGACAGGCAACTTTCAATCTTTATGGGATAATAAATTTGCTATATGTAATATTTCTATCGTATTTAGCACGAACTAATCATATCGTTTACTTTCTAAAGGGTGAACTTTTCGCTAAAATCCTTAGCATGCCTTACACATTGGTTCTTAAACAGCAGGTTACTCATGGCTCAAACCGTTTTCACAATGTTCAAAGATGGTCAGGAATATATGCAGACATGGCCAATCAGGAAGGAATTGTACCCGTTATTTCCTGAATGTAGGGTGATATCCGCTACTAAATTTGCCATCAAAACTATGCCGCCATTGGCTGTGTTAACCGTTGCTTCGGCTTATTCGGTAACCGGCGTAGAAACCTTGCCTAATGCTGTTGCCATGGGCATCTTTTTCTTATCCATTCCGGTACAAGGCTTATTGTGGCTTGGGCATAGAGCAAATCAGTGGTTACCGCCATCAACGTTAAGTTGGTATCGCGATATTCATTATAAAATGCAACAGCAGGGATGCCGAGTGGCAAATGTGAAACCTCGGCCTAAATACAAAGAATTAGCAGATTTACTTAAAACCGCATTTGATGATTTGGACAAGGCATTTACCCAGCGCTGGTTCTGAATCCCGCTTTTACGTTTAAGATGGCCGTAAAACTTCATTACATTGACGGCAAATATAGCGCTGTTGTTGGCGTAAAATTTTGTTGTGTCGCCGTATACTTAGCTCAACCTGACCACACAAGCACAGATAAGCAAATGTTTTACCCGTTACCTTAGTCACGTCCATTTTATGGTAGGTGTGTCCCGTTAACCCGAATAAATGCTCCATTAATCCTTGCCATTGTTTTCCATGGGGCTTTACCCGTCCGTATACGTTGTAAGCTACGAGGTGACACACTTCATGGGGCACAACTTCCTCCATAAAAGCCGTGAAATTATCTGTTAGAAGGACAGGGTTGAACCTTAGTTCATTGGTTTGCAAGCGTGCACAGCCAGCAATTTTCCCTCGTTGATTAAAGCTGATTTTGGGCTCAGGTAAACGTATGTTTAATTGGCGGTTTGCGTGTTCTATGCAAGCGATAACTCTAGCCGTGATGTTTGATTGCATATGGACGGGTGTAAGATGGGTTAAGGGGAGTGGTTTCATTGGAAAAAACATCTAGATCTAAATTCAAACGCAGCACCTATAAACAACATAGTTTCGGGTGCTGCGTGTTGTATTAAGATTATTAAATATCGCAGGTCAAGCAGAAAGCATATACACCACGGGGGTCGTTTAGTTTCACTACATTATCAAAATCAGCGGTTACTTTACTGATTAAACTAATAAGTTTGCTGTCACTTTGGGCGAATTGTGTTTGTGCAAGCATAACGGACGCTTTTGCAAACAGTTGGTTCCAGAACAATTCGCTGCTATTTAACGTCCGCTCAACATACGTTACGTCATATTCTGAGAGGTTGGCGCGTTTAGCAGCAGCCGAAATGGCGTCATCGATATAACCTAGGTGATCCACTAAGTTCAATTCGAGTGCCGTTTCACCAATCCACACTCGACCTTGGGCGATACTATCAACATCGTCTTTACTCATGTGACGCTCGTTCGCGACTAAGCTAATGAACTGGTCATAACCATGTTCTATGCTACGTTGTAAAACTTGTCCCATTTTAGGGTCGATACCACGGGTAATTCCCATACCTGCAAAATCGGTCGTGCCTACGCCATCAGTATGAACACCCAAGTAGTCTAAGGTATTTTCAAAACTGAGGAACATACCAAAAATGCCGATTGATCCGGTAATGGTGCTTGGTGCAGCCCAAATTTCATCAGCACTGGCTGAAATCCAATAACCACCGGAGGCTGCATATGTGCTCATTAGGGCCACGACAGGTTTGCCAGCAGCTTTGAGGTTTTCGACTTCTTGGCGGATGATTTCAGAAGCAAACGCACTGCCACCTGGTGAGTCAACATACAGCACAACAGATTTGATGTTGTCATCTAAGCGGGCTTTTCGCAATAATTCAGCTGTGCTGTCACCGCCAACCGTACCTGGTTTTTGTTCACCGTTTAAAATTGTACCTTTGGCCACGATTACGCCCACTTTGTCAATATTTCCACTCATGTGGGGCAAGGGTGGGTTAACAATGTGCAGATAGTGCTTAAACGCAATATGTTTGTAGCCGCGCGGAGAGTCATCTTTACCCACGATTGAAACAAGTTCTTGTAACACTTGTTCTCGGGTTTTTAATCCATCAACCCAACCATTGTCCAATGCGTACTGGGCGAAATCACCGTTAGCATTTTCAAACTTGACCATGAAGCCTTCCACTTTCTCGTCAAAGTTGCTTGGTGACAATCCTCGCGCATGGGCAACACTGTTTTTGTATTGTGTCCACATAGCATTTAACCATGCTTTGTTGGCTTCTTTTGCGGGTTGAGACATATCATCCCGTAAAATGGGTTCAACCGCTGATTTGTACGTGCCTACTTTGAATACATGGGTGGTGGCTTTAATTTTATCCAGTGCTGATTTGTAGTACATCCCAAAACGGCCATAGCCTTCAAATAACATCCAACCCATTGGATTCATGTAGACTTGGTCCGCATGGCTGGCAATGTAATATTGCTCCTGGGTGTAATAGTCACCTATAGCATAAACAGGTTTGTCGCTAAGCTTGAAGTCATCAATGGCTTGCGTAATTTGTTCAAGCTTATCTAAGCCAGCGCCATTGAGTTCCTGCAAGTCCAGCACTAACGCTTTAATGCGTTGATCTTGTTTGGCGTTGTCTATTGTTAGCAATATATCTTGTAACAAAACTTCAGGTTTTTCGTCAGCTTGTCCCAACGCTTCTTGCATGAACGCTTCAAAAGGATCAATTGCATGCTTTTGGATAACAATATCACCCTTGAGGTTGAGCACCAGCGCAGAATCTTGTTGCACACCTATCTGCCCATTATCTCGGAAGAACACAGAGATAATCCCAATGAAAATAATTAAAAATATTATATTAAAGAAAAGCTTACGGCTAAAATTGAGTACTGACCAAATGCCGCTAAACAGTGACTTGGTCCAACTTTTATCGGTTGACATATGAATATTGGTTCACTTACTTAAAAACGATGCTGCATCCTAACCAAAATCCGATCATCTTAGAATCCACAAGTGTAAATTAATGTAACTTATGCTGCTTTTTAGTACATATAATTAAACGTTAGCGTCATTTTAGTGAAATTTACTTTTTCAAAGCAAAAGACTTGGCACTCAGGCTATTGCGGAGATGTTGTCTCTTAGTCGGGAAATTGAGTGAGCTATTTATTGGTATTCTGGCAGACATAAATGACATATTTAGCACATAATGAATGATGCACCACATGCCATTAGATAAAGAGGATAATATGAGTAACCACCATAAAATTAACTATATAGAAATTCCGGTCAAAGATGTCAGCGCGACAAAAGAGTTTTTTGGTCAGGTATTTGATTGGCAATTTACCGACTATGGTCCCGATTACGCGGCGATAACAGGGGCAGGTATTGATGGTGGTTTTTTTTGTGCCCAACAAACGGTATCAACCGCTAATGGTAGTGTGTTAGTGGTGATTTACAGTGATGACTTAGTTGCTACCCAAAAACGAATAGAAAGGCACAGTGGCAAGTTAGTGCAGCCTATTTTTACGTTTCCTGGTGGTCGCCGTTTTCATTTTAGTGACCCCAACGGAAACGAATACGCAGTCTGGAGCGATAAATAACGTTCCAGCTGTGTTGACAGTCACAGTGGACTAAGCTTGAAAACCTGAGTCGGGTAATAGATCTTTGCCAGATGCTGCGTCTCTAGCGAGCACGTCACAACGTTCGTTCATTGGGTGACCAGAGTGACCTTTAACCCAATGCCACTCAACTTGATGTTGATTAACTTGCTCGTCTAGACGTTTCCACAAATCGACATTTTTAACGGGCTTTTTGTCGGACGTGCGCCAGCCATTTTTACGCCAATTCTTGATCCATTGATTGATGCCATTTTTGACGTATTGACTATCCGTAGTGAGATCGACTTTGCAAGTTTCAGTTAAACTGGCGAGGGCTTCAATGGTGGCTAACAGCTCCATACGATTGTTGGTGGTATGAATAAATCCTTGGCTTAACTCTTTACTGTGTTGGCCAAATACCAGTACCGCACCGTAACCGCCTGGCCCTGGGTTACCTAAACAAGAACCGTCAGTATAAATTTCTAAGTGTTTCATTTCATTTATCAATCATTTAAAATTTTTCGCAGTATAATGTAATCGCGACTTAACGCCACCCTGAAACAAACTGAGAACCCATGAGACAAATCGTACTTGATACAGAAACGACTGGTATTGACCCTAGACAGGGACACCGAATTATCGAAATAGGTTGTGTGGAATTACTCAATCGACGCCTAACGGGCAATACCTTTCACGCGTACGTTAACCCTCAGCGTTTAATCGAACAAGAAGCAATAGAAGTTCACGGCATCACCAACGAGTATTTATTGGATAAACCTGTCTTTTCTGACGTTGCGGCTGATTTTGTCCAGTTCATCACAGGTGCACAATTAGTTATTCATAATGCGCCGTTCGATGTGGGGTTTATGGATCATGAATTTGCCCGTGTTGCATCCATGCAGGGACTAAAAACGGCTGATATATGCACCGTTTTAGACACTCTAAACATGGCTCGCCAGATACACCCAGGGCAGAAGAATAATCTTGATGCTTTATGTAAACGATATGGCATAGATAACTCCCACCGTGAAAAACACGGCGCTTTGCTGGATTCTGAGATATTAGCTGACGTTTACTTGATGATGACAGGGGGGCAAACTGATCTGAACTTGTCAGGCAAATCAAATTCCGACGGTGGTGGCAAGGTGGAGCATATTCGTAGACTCGACCCTAGTCGAAATCAGTTAAAGGTTTTACGTGCCACAGCCGATGAAATAGAAGAGCATGAGAAGCGTCTAGATCTGGTTAATAAGGAAGGCGGTTCTTGTTTATGGCGTGAATAATCGCCAATTTACTAATTATTTGGGACGCTATGTTAAAACCCTTGTTATTCAGTGCGCTACTATTGTCTGTTTCTGCCAATGCGCAAACCCCCACGACGGAGCAACAAGCGCACAATCCTCTTGAGTCCCTAGGTAATGAATTTCAAAACAGCATTAAGCTGCTGCAAAATCGCTTTCGAATAGATCATGAAGTGGAAGAAATTACCATGGTCTTTTTTCGTGATTATGGCAGTTTACCTGTCGTATTAGTCAGGCCGGATGGCAGTAAAATATACCAATCCCAAGCCGACGGTGAGAGTATATTTTGGTTCGATACTGCTACCTATGACATGGTAAGCATTAAAAAGCCGGTGCCAGGGCCGTGGCAAGCAATAGGCAGTATTACGCCGGATAGCCGCGTGATGGTCATAAGCGACCTAACGCTGCACGCCGAACCACTGCCAAACATCATCTTTTCTGGTGAAATCCTGAAGCAAACCGCGTATTTAACTAACGGTGGTGAGCCGATAAATTATTCAGAGTTTAGAGATGTCGTTACGCTAAACATGCAATTTTTCAGTACCAATAACCCTGATTACAATAATTTTGGTGCGGACTCGCAAACCATAGCTACCTTTGAAGACAACGGTCAGGGGATGGATGAAAAACCGCTAGATGGGACGTTTACCGGTCAGTTCAATTTGTCTGTTGCCTCTGGCGAATGGATCCCAACCTTTATCGTCAGCACCCCTATGTTTTCTCGAGAGCAAGTGGGCGAGCCGGTGATGCTTTATCCCAATCCGATTCACATCTCGGTGGAGCGACATGGCGGTGGTGGTGGCTATCACAAGCTAATAATTGATGCCGAGCGTGAACATATTGACATGTCATCGTTACTTATTGATGGCAAAGTACAGTTCCCAAACGGGGACATACAAAATTTTTCTATTACTGACATGACACCTGACGTTCGCGAGCATCTGATTGTTAATTATGAATATGGTGTATACAGAATAAAATTAACGGCGTTTGGTAATACGTTAGATGGTCGCGACCTAATATTGGATGTGCCAGAATTTAGTTTCTTAACCGAAGAGCCGATTGTCGCTCCTGAGATAGATGATAACGCTATAGCAGCCTCAACGATGCAAGCCAGTGAGCAGCTTAATGCACAAGGGATGTTATCAGCGCCTTTGCTTGGACAAGATGTTGCGCCAGAAATGGCTATTGGGACATTAGTGTCTCTGATTATTGGCATTAATGTGTTTTTATTAATGGTCGGTGGCACGTTGATTTGGTTTATGACCAAAGAAAAACCGGCCACGGTTGACGAGTTACTAAAAGAAAAAGTACCCGTTAAGGGTAAAGAAGTAACGAAGCTAGGTTTGATAGCCAGCTTAAAATCACGCTTATCACGCAATAAAGATCAAAAGCCTACTAAGGCAGATAAAGCAAGCAAAGGTAAAAAGAGCAAAGCAGCATCAGATAGTTCAGATGATAAAGCCTAAATCTGCGTGCAATTTGGTCAAATTGCTCAATGCGTAGGCAAACGAACAAAAATAATGAAATTAAGCGATAAAATTCAGAAAAAGCGGTTGACTCAATAGGGGGTTAACCGTATTATCTGCGCCGCGGTTGAGGGGAAGGTCCTAGATTAACTTCTTAACTCGTTGAAAGTATTAAAGAAACTGGAGCGGTAGTTCAGTTGGTTAGAATACCGGCCTGTCACGCCGGGGGTCGCGAGTTCGAGTCTCGTCCGTTCCGCCAATTTCTTTTAGTACTTTCGGTTTTGAAACAGCGGAGCGGTAGTTCAGTTGGTTAGAATACCGGCCTGTCACGCCGGGGGTCGCGAGTTCGAGTCTCGTCCGTTCCGCCAATTTCAAAACACAAAAATTTATATGGGGAGCGGTAGTTCAGTTGGTTAGAATACCGGCCTGTCACGCCGGGGGTCGCGAGTTCGAGTCTCGTCCGTTCCGCCATTAAATTTTATTATGATGTAACCTACCAGTATTATTTCTATTTTATCTTCGCCAATTCTTGGCAAATATTTGAAACATTTTATCTTAACTATCATACAGCTATCTAGCTGAAACCCATGTCATTAATTAATGCTTGAGGTAGACTGCTTGTTTTATATTTTACCCTTGTGTGCGCGTAATCACAGGACGTATTTTTGACGAATGGGTGAGTTAACTTGATCTTATTGTTATTTTATATCGCCTTAGCTCTGGGCGTATCATTTATTTGCTCTATTGCTGAGGCGGTTATCTTAAGTGTGTCTTCCTCGTATATATCCGTGCTTGAAAAACAAAACCACAAGAGTGGCGCGCTGTTGCGTAAGCAAATACAAAATATCAACAACCCTCTGGCGGCAATACTTACCTTAAACACTGTTGCTCATACTATGGGAGCGGCTGGTGCTGGTGCACAAGCCGCTGCAGTCTTTGGTGAAGTCTATATGGGCGTTATTTCCGCTATTCTTACTTTATTTATTCTGGTTTTTTCGGAAATCATTCCAAAAACCTTAGGGGCAACGTTTTGGCGCAAACTTGCGCCAGTTACAGCCCACTTCCTAAAGTATCTTATTTTATGCTTATATCCTTTTGTGGTGTTGGCAAACAAGCTCACAGCTGGGTTTAGCGATGATTCGCCTTTAAAAGGGCTAAGCAAGGCAGAGTTAGCAGTACTAACCGATGAGTCATATCAGGAAGGGCAAATAGCCAAGCAAGAAGCCAACATTCTACAAAATTTGCTGTCTTTGGATGAGTTAAAGATAAAGAAGGCTATGACACACCGTACGGTGATCTTTTCGGTGCCAGAAGATATGACAGTGGAAGCCTTTTATCATAAACATGGCACAGTAGAATTCTCACGTATTCCTATTTACGAGCAATCAGAGCCAGAAAAAATTACCGGATATGTGCTTAAAAAAGACATTCTGTTGGCTATGATCCGTAAAAATGAGAAGAACCTGTTGAGTGTTTATCGCAAAGACATGGTGACCTTATTAAGCAGCATGCCCTTGTCAGCTGCGCTACACCCATTACACACTAAGCGCGCTAATATGCTACTGGTAGTGGACGAGTACGGAGGCTTAGAAGGCATAATGACAGATGAAGATCTCACCGAGTCATTACTTGGTGTAGAAATCGTCGATGAAAATGATAAGAATGTGAGTATGAAAAAACTCGCTCGACTAATGTGGAAACGCCGAGAGCGTGCCGCCCTGCAAAAAAACACCCAGACAAAATCCTAATGTCTTAATGATACTTCAAGTTAAGGAACAAATAAAAATATGCGTGAACTGTTGAGCTGTGTTCGACTATCCAAGCAGTATGATGATGGTAAAAATTGCGTGCAAATTCTTAATGACGTGAACTTAACAGTTAATGTATCTGAGCAACTAGCTATTATTGGCACCTCGGGATCGGGCAAGAGTACCTTGTTACACTTACTTGGTGCGCTCGATCAACCCACATCGGGTCAGGTGCTCTTTGAGCAACAAGACATTTTTGCGTTTTCCAGTGCAGAGCAAGCTAAATTTCGCAATCAATCTCTAGGCTTTGTCTATCAGGCTCATCATTTACTACCCGAGTTTAGTGCCCTCGAAAACGTAGCCATGCCACGTTTGATTGCCAATGAAAGACGTGAACAAGCTATGCATCATGCAGAAATAATGCTCAGCAAAGTAGGGCTGGCACACCGTTTAAGTCACAGGCCGAGCATGTTATCCGGCGGTGAACGTCAGCGTGTGGCGATCGCACGAGCTTTGGTTAATCAGCCTAAGTTAGTTCTTGCTGACGAACCTACCGGAAACTTGGATGCGAAAACCGGCGAAGGGATATATCAGTTGCTCAATGAGCTACGAGAGCTTAGCCAAACAAGCTTTATTGTGGTGACCCATGACATTCAATTAGCGAAACGTTTAGATCGCTCACTTAGTCTGGTTAACGGCCAATTGACGCCGCAAAGCGAATAGAACAAGAGACCCTTAGATGAAGCTAATTTTTCAACTCGCCTGGCGTTTTCGCAGCAGTAAGCAGCAAAATGGCTACATTTCGTTTATTTCAGCCTCATCCACTGCAGGGATCGCTCTAGGCTGCTTTGTTCTGATTTTGTTGCTATCTGTTATGAACGGTTTTGAACGAGAACTCAAAGATCGCCTTTTGTCGATCATTCCTCACGGCGAATTATACGCAGTCGGGAGCGACGGCATTGCTGACTGGCCACAAGCGATAGCGTCATTTGAAACTGACTCGCGTATCGAGTCGATCCAGCCTTACACCAAGGCGACTGGCATGTTGCAAAAAGGCAAAAACATGAAGGCCATCGAGTTGGTTGGTATTGATACTCAGTATGCACAGAATGATGGTATGCTCAACAGTGTGCCGACCGGGCAATGGCAAGCTTTTAGTGACGATCCTAAAGGGGTAATGTTAGGCGCAGGGGCCATGAAAAAACTCGACATCAAAGTGGGTGATAAAGTGAAATTATTACTTCCTCAATTAAGTGATGACTTGTCGATTCGCGCCCCAAAAACGCTGTGGTTAAATGTACTCGGCGTGGTCAATATCGGCGGGGAACTGGATAATCATATTGGCTATATGCATCTCAAGTTAGCATCCGAAACCTTGGGGATTACCCATGGCGTACAGGGGCTGAGGTTTCGTTATCACGATCCCTTTATAGCACCTATTATTACCCGTGAAATGGGCTATGGATTCAGCCAAGAAGTGTATATGTCAGACTGGACGCGTACACAAGGTCATTTATATCAAGATATTCAACTGGTGCGAGTAGTGGTGTATATCACCTTGATATTGGTGATTGGGGTCGCCTGCTTCAATATTGTTTCGACCCTCGTCATGGCGGTCAACGAAAAACAATCCGAGATTGCCATGTTAAAAACGATGGGAACAACAGAAGGGCGGATCGTTTTAATATTCATGCTGCAAGGTTTCATTAATGGCCTAATAGGTACGTTGATCGGGCTTGCGTGTGGTGTGTTAATGGCGTTGAATTTGTCCACTGTTGCCCAGGGATTTGAACAGTTAACCGGGATCCAATTTTTATCAGGGGATATTTATTTTATTGATTTCTTACCGTCCCAGCTTAAATGGCATGAAGTCTATGTCACCGGTATCATCGCTTTGTCCCTCACTATACTAGCGACTTTGTATCCCGCCAAAAAAGCAGCAGAGGTTAACCCCGCGAGTGTGTTAGGTCATTAACGCCCTAGACGGGCATAGGTTAGGACGAATGAATGATGGGCGCCAAGTGGATGTTGACTTAAATGCTTGTGTTACGCCAGTAGACTTTGGCGCGTAAATAGTACAGTGGTTGCTAGGGTTGATACGTCGTGCGCTGACCTGCTAACGGATGCGCGTTAATCGGCGGATACAAAAAAGGCAGTGCGAGTACGCACTGCCTTTGTTTTTTAGGGCGAAAAATTAATTAGCTTTTAGAAGGGGAATGTAGCGTCTCTTCTTTTACACCGGCGTCAGGGTCATTGTATTTATCCACATCAAACTCACCTTCGCTTTTCGCTACGATACAGGCCACCATGCAATCTCCTGTGACGTTAACGGCTGTGCGCGTCATATCAAGTAAGCGGTCAACCCCTATGATTAGTGCAATACCTTCTACCGGTAAGTTAACTTGTTGCAGCACCATGGCTAGCATAATCAAACCAACCCCAGGCACGCCTGCTGTGCCGACAGAAGCGAGTGTTGCGGTAACGATCACCATCATATAATCACCCAGAGATAAATCTATACCGTATACTTGGGCGATAAACACGGTAGCGACACCTTGCATGATAGCGGTGCCATCCATATTTATGGTGGCGCCTAGGGGAATGGTGAATGAAGCGACTGAGGATTTCACCCCAAGTTTATTGGTCGCAGTTTCCAGAGTGACAGGTAATGTGGCACCGCTACTTGATGTACTAAAAGCAAAGATAGCAGCATCGCGCATTTTTCTGAGCAAAATGATGGGATTAAGCCCGCTGAATAATTTCAGTATGATGGGGTAGGAAACAAAAGCATGTACACCCAAGACGAACATGACGAGCAAAAAGTACTTAAGTAATCCGGCTATGGTGTCAAAACCGATAGTGGCGAACAGCTTCGCCATTAGCGCAAAAACACCATAAGGTGCTAAGTTCATCAAAATCGTCACGAGCTTCATAACGACTTCACTTAGGTCTTCGAATACTGCCGTTAAACGCTGGCCAGCTGCTCCAGCCATAGACATGGCCACGCCAAATAATACAGAAAAGACAATAATCTGCAGCATATTGCCTTCGGCCATAGCACTGACTGGATTTGACGGCATCATATTGATAATAACCTGTCCCAGACTTGGCGCTTCTTTCGCCTGATAAGCGGCATCGGTTGTCATATTAATCGACTCACCGGGAGAGACCAATAACGCAAAGCCCACGGCTAAACTGATAGCAATGGCGGTTGTCCCTATATAAAGCAAAATTGACTTACCGCCTAAGCGCCCCAGCTTGCTTGGATCTGACAGACTAGCTGTGCCACAGACCAAAGAAACAAAGACCAGAGGCACCACCAACATTTTTAAACTGGCGATAAAAATTTGCCCAACTACGTTAAATATACCATCGACTAAAAGCCCATACGTAGAAACCTCTAACCCGAATACACTAAACGAAAAATCTCCGCTATCATCAAACAGTTGCTGAAGAAGGCTACCGATTACGATGCCGGCCAGCATGGCGAAAAATATTCTGGCAGTTAAGCTGAATTTTTCGGGGTTGGAGGGAAGGGATTGGCTCATGATTTTCCTGAATTTATTATTATTGCCCATAGGTTAGCAAGTTTGCTCGACAAGCTGAACTACTAAAATGTTCAGATATGTGACACATAGCATTCATTAACTACTAAAAACAAAGGACTATTTGTATGTATCAACGCACAAGATTGCTTTTAAGCAGCTTTTTATTGTTTACATTATTTGCTTGTGGAGGCGGCGGTTCAGATTCTATTTCCCGAGAGGGGTCATCCACCGGCGGCGATAATAGCGGTGGTACGACAACCTATGTCGTTACCTTGAGCCTAGTTGATGTAAACGGACAAACAGCCTCGCAATTAAGTGCTTCAACCCCTTTAACCTTAACGGCTCGTGTAACTGACAGCACAGGCGCCATTGCTACTGACAAGCTGGTCACGTTTACCTTCAGCTCTGAAAATTTGGCAGAATTCAGTAATGACTCAGGTACCGCCACCACGGGTACTACAGGTGAAGCAATAATAACCTTGCTGGTAGGCGAAAACTCCGGTTCGGGTGAAGTCATTGCTACGCTCAGTAGCGGTGAAACCGCCAGTACTACTTTCACCTCAGAGGGAACCACACAAGTTAATGTTCAGCCTAGCGCGCTCGATCTGTTTGCTGGAGCAGTGCAGTTACCCTCTAGTGGTACCGATAGTATTGAACTGATTGCACTGGTTAAAAACGCACAGAACGTACTGATGGAAGGTGTTGATGTGGTGTTTTCAGCAGATGCTGATGCCGCGCTTATGATTACGCAAGGTACAACTGGCGCCGATGGTCAAGCGACAGCAACGCTTACCACCCAGAACAACCGTCAAAACCGCAAAATTCAAGTAACCGCAACTACGGGTGTGCTAAGTCAAACATTATTGATTTCGGTTGTGGGGACCACAGTAAATATTGATGGCCCAAGTTCTGTCATATTAAACGATCCCGTTGATTTAACCTTGAGCTTGCTTGACTCTGATGGCAATGGCGTGGCCAATCAACAGATTAATTTATCCGCGTCGAATGGTTTGTTAAGCACAACCACGCCAACGACTGCTAGCAATGGTCAAGTTACGGTTACGTATACTGGCAACATCGCTGGTATTGACACTATTAGCGCCAGTGCCTTAAACGACCAAGGTGAATTCAGTGTTACTGTGCAACCGGATAACTTTAGCTTTACGGGTGTGCCTAATGACGACATTGCGTTAAACCAATCACAGTCGCTGGGCTTAACATGGTTATCGAATAATGCCGCTGTATCTGGTGCCCAGGTAACTTTAACCACATCTAGAGGTACCATAGCCACAAGCACCAAAACAACGGATAGTGACGGCTTAGTGAGTTTTGCGATTTCATCTGATAATGCAGGTTTTGCCACCGTTTCTGCTACCGGTACAGACAGTGATGGCAATCAAGTGACTGCACGCGCCCAAATTGAATTTGTGGCAACCGTCGCTGACAATATTATTGTGGATGCTACACCAGATTCAATAGGCCCAACGGGCGAAATCAGTACCATAAGTGCGGTTGTACGCGACGCTCGTGGTAATTTAGTCAAAGGCAAAACCATTAACTTTTTATTGGATGATGTGAGCGGCGGACAAATATCCCCTAATCAAGCCACCACTGATCGAAGTGGTATTGCCAAAACCGTTTATACCTCGAATGCGTTAAGTTCGTTCGAAGGCGTTAAAGTATATGGCACAGTGGATGATACCCAGAGTGTGTCTGCATTCACCTTGCTGACGGTGGGGGACAAGCCTTTCGATATTGTATTTGGTACCGGTAACCTCATTCAGTCACCTACCGAGTCTTCATACACCAAAGAGTTTTCTGCTTTTGTGACGGATCCTGATTCCAATCCAGTTGAAAATGCCAACATTACGTTTTCAGCCCCGCCAAAGGCATTTAACGTGGGTGGCACATACCAAAAAGGGTTCTGGACATTCAACACCACTACCAACGTGTGGAATAAAAATGTAACGGCCATTTGTGACAATGAAGACGTTAATGGCAATGGTATTCTTGATGAAGGTGAAGACTCTAACGGGGATGAGCAATTAACGCCGGGCAATGTGGTGGCAGTTCAATCCCAAGGCATAACGGATGACAACGGCCAAGTGGTTTTTACATTAAGTTATCCTAGAAACTTTGGAGCATGGACGACCGTCTCTATTACCGCCAATGGCGAGTCCCAGGGCAGTGAATCATCTGAACAACATGATTATAGTTTGGGCGTAGCGGCGGGCGATTTAACTGACCAAGCATCAGCCCCGCCTGCTAACCCTTATGGTGAGTCATTCAATTGCAACGATATCTTGTAGCGCTGAATCTCGATATTAGGACGTTTTAAAATGCGTTAAAATATCCAGAGAAAACAACAAAAAAGCCCGATATCAAATACATGATGTCGGGCTTTTTTTTAGGTTGATTTTATTACCTACGTTTTAACGATAATAGTTACGGAAAACACCCCAGGATTAATGAGCAAAAATCACCCTTTTTGGAATGGGTAAACCGAGCCTAGTTTTAATAATTGCGTTAGCTCATCAAGGGCAGTGCGTGACTCATTTAGCAAAGCTACATCACGTAAATCGTCAACGGACAAGCGATCGCGATAGTGTTTATCGACCCAATTGTTGAGACGTTCAAATTGTACGTCATTCATCATTGTACTTTGATTGACGGCGGCTAACTCCGTTTGATTCATGGCTACGCGTAACCTCAGGCACGCAGGTCCACCACCATTTCGCATGCTTTGTTTCACATCATAATATCGAATGTGTTTAATGGGGGTATTGAGCGTAACAAGCTCATCAAGGTATGCTGAAATCGCGGGGTTTTCTTCACAATCGGTGGGCGCAATAATCGCCATTTCACCGTTTGCTAGGGTAATCACTTGGGTGTTAAATAAATAACTTTTAATTGCGTCTTGAACACTCACTTGCTCACTAGTGACTTTGATGAAATGCAGTTCACCTGAACCGTATTTTTGTTTAATTTCGGCCAGTGCTTTGTCTGTGTCTAAAAAGGCTTGTTCATGATAAAAAAGCACATTTTGATTCCCGACTGAGATCACGTCGTTGTGGAAAACACCTTGGTCTATCAAGTCGGGGTTTTGCTGAATATAGACCACGTTGTCGTCGCTCAAACCGTGTAAGCGTGCAATGGCTTGACTGGCTTCAAACGTTTGCCGAGCAGGGTACTTAACCGGCGCTGGTTTACTTTTATCAAATGCATAGCGGCCATAAACAAATAACTCGACACCTCTCTCACCGTATTCATGGCATAAGCGAGTATGGTTCGCCGCTCCTTCATCGCCAAAATGCTCGTTGTCCGGTAAGTGCGTGTGGTGACTAAAGTATTGTGAATTAGCAAACGTCGCCTTGAGAATATTTCCAGTCACCTGAGGCTCCAGAGAGCGGTGATATTTATTGGTCAAATTTGCTGGAGTGAAGTGAACCTTACCATCAGCTGTGTCAGCGCTTGGAGATACAGTTGCAGCATTGGCGGTCCACATACTGGATGCGGAGCAGCAGGCTTGAAATATCGCAGGTGCTTGCTTTGCAGCTTGCTGTAACACGTCAGCATCTGAGCCAGAGAAACCCAAACGTCTTAAAGCATCTACGTCAGGGCGCGCCTGAGGGGCCAGCACGCCTTGAATCATACCAAGGTCAGCAAGGGCTTTCATTTTCTTTAAACCCTGCTTAGCAGCCTGTTTAGGGCTGCTCACGGCACTCGCGTTATTTAACGAGGCAACGTTACCGTATGATAAACCGGCATAATTGTGGGTCGGTCCAACGAGTCCGTCAAAATTCACTTCAAACTGCTTCATCTTATCCTCATGTGCGCATCCGTATTCGCTAAACGACAGCGAAAAAATTGACCTTGAAAATGACAATTCCATCTTCATTAAGGTGTGTCATGGTCAGCATTATACTGGTTTTATGGTCGCTGCCAATCGAGGCGGTTAAAATCTGAGCAGAGATCCGTACACGCATGCAACGATTATCGGATAAGTATGAAGAAGAACTTGTTTTCTATTCACTTTGTCGATATATGTTAAAAAGCATTTTAAAGAGGTGAACGCATCCTTCTATAGAGGTTCACCTAAAAACCCTATTAAATTCAAAGGTTAAGACTAATTATATGGCAAAGTCTCTGGTCATTGTCGAATCACCGGCAAAGGCGAAAACAATTAATAAATATCTCGGCAAAGATTTTATTGTTAAATCTAGTGTAGGCCACGTTCGAGACCTTCCAACCAAAGCGTTAGGCAAAGTTCCGCCTAAAAAACCGGCAAAAGAGCTGAAATTATTATCGGAAAAGAAACGTGATGCGTATTTACGTGAGCATGAATATCGGAAATTAGTTGACCGTATGGGCGTCGATCCAAAAGACGATTGGGCAGCCCATTACGAAGTGTTAAATGGTAAAGAAAAAGTCGTTAATGAGCTGAAAAAATTAGCCAAAAACGCCGATACCATTTATCTCGCAACGGATTTGGATAGAGAAGGGGAAGCCATTGCATGGCACCTACAAGAATTAATTGATGATCCGAGCAAGGATTATCAGCGTGTGGTGTTTAACGAAATCACCAAAAACGCGATTCAAGAAGCCTTCTCTGAACCTGGTAAAGTCAATATTGAGCGAGTGAATGCTCAGCAAGCACGACGCTTTTTGGACCGAATTGTTGGTTTCATGGTCTCGCCATTGTTATGGAAAAAAGTAGCCCGAGGGTTATCTGCTGGTCGTGTTCAGTCCGTTGCAGTGCGCCTAGTGGTTGAGCGTGAACGTGAAATCAAAGCATTCGTTCCTGAAGAGTTTTGGGATGTGCACGCAGACCTTGTTACCGCAAAAGAAAGTGATCTGCGCATGCAGGTTGCTAAATTCAACGACAAGGCATTTAAACCGGTTAATAAGGCGCAAACCGACGCTGCATTAGCCCATTTAGATGGTGCAGATTATAAGGTGGTGAGCCGTGACTCTAAGCCGACACAAAGCCGTCCGTCTGCTCCCTTTATTACCTCGACGCTACAGCAAGCGGCGAGCACGCGGTTAGGTTTTGGGGTTAAGAAAACCATGATGATGGCCCAACGCTTGTACGAAGCGGGTCACATCACCTATATGCGTACCGATTCAACTAATTTAAGCAAAGAAGCGGTTGATGCCTGTCGCGATTATATCGGTGACAATTTTGGTGCCAATTATTTACCTGAAAATGCGCTTAAATATGGTAGCAAAGAAGGTGCACAAGAGGCTCACGAAGCGATACGGCCGTCAAATGTGTTACTAAAATCTGAGTCTATGTCTGAAATGGAACGTGACGCTCAGCGCTTGTATGAGTTGATTTGGCGTCAGTTCGTTGCGTGTCAGATGACGCCGGCGAAATACGACGCGAGTACAATTCGTGTTGCTGCAGCGGATTACGAATTAACGGCAAAAGGTCGGGTGTTGAAGTTTGATGGTTGGACTAAGGTACAAAATCCTCAGCGCAAAAAAGGCGAAGAAGATTTCTTGTTGCCTGATGTAAAAGAAGGCGAGAGCCTGGTGTTGAAGCAACTTGATCCCAAACAGCATTTCACTAAACCTGTGGCACGTTTTAACGAAGCCTCTTTGGTTAAAGAGCTAGAAAAACGAGGTATTGGTCGTCCATCTACCTACGCTAGCATCATCTCTACCATTCAAGATCGTGGTTATGTGCGCCTTGAAAGTAAGCGTTTCTACGCGGAAAAAATGGGTGAAATTGTAAACGATAGATTGCTAGAGAACTTTGACGATCTATTAAGTTTCGACTTTACAGCCAAAATGGAACAAGAGCTCGATGAGATTGCCAACGGTAAAGTGTCTTGGAAAGACGTACTGAACGATTTTTACGGTGATTTCGAGAAAAAACTTATTCAGGCTGAGAAAGATCCCGAAGAAGGTGGTATGCGCTTAAACCAAGCCGTACCAACCGATATCGAATGTAAAAAATGTGGCCGTCCGATGAATGTTCGTACTGCCAGTACTGGGGTTTTCTTGGGATGTTCAGGTTACAACTTACCGCCAAAGGAACGTTGTACGGGTACGATGAATCTGACCTTTGGGGATGAAGTCATCAAGGTGGAGGACGAAGAAGAGCTGGAAACTGAAATACTTAGAGCCAAGCGTCGTTGTCCCATCTGTGCAACAGCCATGGACAGCTACCTAGTAGATGAAACCCGCAAGTTGCACGTTTGTGGTAACACACCTACCTGCCCTGGCATTGAAGTCGAAGTCGGTACCTTTAAGATCAAAGGTTATGATGGACCCATTATTGAGTGTGATAAATGCGCTTCAAACATGGAACTGAAAACAGGGCGCTTTGGTAAGTATTTCGGTTGTACAAATGAAGAATGTAAGAACACCCGTAAATTATTAAGAAGTGGTGAGGCTGCACCTCCTAAGGAAGATCCCGTTGATTTGCCTGAGCTGGAGTGCGTTAAATCTGACGCGCATTTTGTACTACGTGATGGTGCGTCTGGTATATTTTTAGCGGCGCATAACTTCCCTAAATCTCGTGAAACCAGAGCCCCGCATGTGGCTGAATTAGCGCGCTTTAGAGATCGTTTATCCCCTAAGTTTTATTACTTAGCTGATGCACCTGCTAAAGATCCAGATGGTAATGACACCCTGGTTCGATACAGTCGTAAAACTAAGCAGCAGTATGTTATGAGTGAAAACGAAGAGAACAAAGCCACAGGTTGGTCTGCTTGGTATAGCGATAACAAATGGACAGTCGAAGATAAACGCAAAAAAGCAAAGTAGCGTTTTATTTCACTACCCACAAATCTTTATAGTTAAAAGCTGGTAACTTATCCTTACCGGCTTTATGCATTCAATTGAATAGGCTCGAGAATGGCATTGTCACTGCAAGAACAACTTTTACAAGCAGGCCTCGCTGATAAGAAAAAAGCGAAGCAAGTACGTCAGCAAAAACACAAACAGGCGAAAGCGAAGCAAAATCATAAGGTTCAAGAAACGAACGAAAGCAAAGTTGCAGCAGAAAAGTCAGTAGAACAGAAAAAAGCCCGTGACAGAGAGCTAAATCAAAAAGCGAAAGCAGAGGCTGAGAAAAAAGCGGTTCAAGCGCAAATTGTGCAAATGATTAATGTGAACAAACAATCACGTAAAATCGGTGATATTGCGTGTAACTTCAGCGATAATAATGTGATAAAGCGCATTTACGTGGATAAAAAAATACATAGCCAGATCACGCAAGGTCAATTAGCTATTGTTAAACTCAACGACGCGTACGAGCTTATACCTATGCCGGTAGCCGACAAAATTGCCGAGCGTGACGAAAGTTACGTATTGTATCGTGCAGATATCCTGCCAGAAGAAAAAGCCAAAAACAGTGAAGATGAAGACTGGTATGCCGACTACGAAATCCCCGACGATCTGAGCTGGTAATCAAAGTACATATTGCTGCAAAATAACAGCAGACCCACGTATCGCTGGCCAACAGTGGTCAGCGAATAATCATGTCATTAAATTTAGTTATGCATCGATCTTAAGCGCTTTTGGATCAATGGTCCTCAGTAATACTATGCGAAAACCGTTAAAACGTTTGGCCAGGATAATTTTAAACGCCAAAATCCCAAAAAATATGCCTATAGATGCCCCGAAAGTTTGAATATATGGCGTAAAGGGTTCGATTGGAATGCCCATTATGGCAATGACAAAACCAATTATGAAGCCAAATAATATTGCTGTGCATATAGTCCAAAGCATGGTGCGCCACGCCCAACTCCACCATATTCGACTTGCCCGCAGCCAGGTTATTTCTATTTCTTCCATGAATCACCTTTTTCGATAGCGTTTAAATTTAAGTAAACCTTGTTTCGTATTCTAATGTAGACAGCCGAGACCTATTAGGAAAGTATCAATCAACCTAAGAAGCAGAGACATACGCTGCTAATAGCGTTACTTTGCTGCGACCTGTTATATCAGCCGCAGGGCGACAGCTAATTAAAAAAGCGTTCGATCATAGCTAGCGCCGACTGGTTGTAGCCCACTCTAGGTTCAAGTGGTGCATCTTTAGGGCGAATGCCTAGTTTGATGCCAACAATTGAGTCCTGGGTTAATGCGTGACCACAAGCTGCCAATGAGCGGTGTATCTCTTGTTCAGTTAACAATGAATGCTCAGCGCCGAAAGCAACATTCGGGCTTTTCGCTGCAGGCATATGAGTGTCTTTCCATATACCGTAAGGTGACGATTGATCGGTTACGCCCGAGAACATCAAGCCTTTGAATAAACCTTGCTGTTTAACTTGCTCGATGTGCGTTAATACGCCGTCAGTGCTGAGGGTTTCAATGGCTGAACGCCCCCAATTAATTAAGATACCTAAGTTTGCATCCTTGGAGGCGTTAAGTTCCTTTAACACAGTAATTTCATCATCCAGCGATAAAAAGCCTTTAGCGTGGTCATGCTCAGGCACCAGTGCATCGCAGTGTTCAATGACAATATCTGCACCGTGCCAGTCCCAACTTAGCATGGTTTCTAGGGAAGCTTTCAGGGATCTCGCTGAACCGCTTGCCTTGCTTCTATCCGGGGCGGTCTGTACTTCTATGGCTTTTACCGCTTTGCGCCCAAGGCCACGGTTAAGCTTGCCTATGGCATCGCAGGCTTTTTGCATAAAAACAAGCGCTTCTTGGCGTCCGGCTTCATCATCTGAAGCGATACCAAAGTGAGGGTTTTTACCAAGTGCACCCATGGTGCCAGGTACGCAGGTAAAAACAAACTGCCATTTAGCACTGACATTCGCCATAAACCAGTCATCATCATGTGGATGTAAAGTGCCGGTAAAGGGATGTTCGAGCCCTTGCAGATGGGTAAAGGTTTTCAACTTTGCAAAGTAAGCTTGCTCTGCTTCAGGATCCCAAGTTTCCCATGCGGGGGAAGTGGCGTAAGAGCCGACAAAAAAGTCCATGTGAATTCCTTTTTGTAAAATGAAGATAGACGAGAATTTGTCGCTCACTTTATCATGATGGTTACAGGTTGCGAATAGGCTGAGCAGCCGAGCAAGTGTAAATTTTATGCATGTAGTGTCTTGAGTTGACTCCGGTTTTTATTTTCTGACTGAAATAAGTATTGGCCTAAGGTTTGCTATTTCAAAGCTATATTCATTACTTTTCGTGCTGACTTTACCTACCGAGTGAGCCGATTTCACAATAACCTTGTGAGAAAACGAAGGACGCATCCGATGCAGATACAGCAATCAGCTTTAACTTTGTTTGATTATATTTCTAATTCCACTCAGTCAGATAACGCACTGCAAAGTGCGGTAAGCAATCAAAAAAACAACATCTACGCAGAAATTACCGGTGTGCAAAGCAATTTAGCATCGGGAAATATAGATGATGCGTTGGCGCGCTTAAAGTCTGGTGAGAATGGCCTAAATCTTCAAACATTAGACAATATGTTGAGCTTTAATTTGCGCCCAGTGACAGAAGATTTAACGCAAGCCGCAAAGGATTTAGGTTTAACCTTCGATGTGCAGTTAAGTCAACAGGATGGTCAATGGCAAGTCAGTAGCGATCAAAACCCCGACCATAAAGGGCTAGCACAGTTACAGCAGTATTTAGATAAAAACCCAAAGTTACAATCAAAGCTTAATGATCTAAATGCGTTATCCGAATTCTACGAACTAGGCCAGTCTCAAGAATATGCTAAAGAGCTTCAGTCTGCGGATGTGCATGAAGACGATGTGGTGACGTATTTGACCCAAAGTCGTGACTATCTGTTTTCACTAGATAGCTTTTATTTATCTGATCGCGGTTTGTCGATTGCTTCCCGAGGTGAATCAGAAGGTTTGTTCGAGGAAGTGAAAAAAACACTCGGGCTGGAAACCTCCGAGGATAAATAAGCGCGTGACTAATGGTTGTTGAACTAGATTAAAACGGCGACTGTTGAAACGGTTGTGCTGATAATGTTATCTGTTAAGGCAGGCATACATCACCTAGGTATGGGAATCGCGTTGCCACGTAGGGGCAGTGTATTGCCAATTTGCCAGTCTAGCTGGAGATTATAAATTAGATGAAAAATAACTAGCTTACATGGATGAAATATAGCGATTTACTTGTACCTCTTGCTTGTTTTCCCATAGGATCCTCGCCTGATTTCCCAATGTCACGCTATTTAATGAAGTTACAAGCCACCATCAATGAACTAAAACTGCTTTTCGGATTTTCGGTTAATACCACAAGCCATAGTGAAAAAGTGATTTCGGCAATAGGCGGAGCACTGGGGATAGCGGGCATTATGTGGGTCATGCATATGGTAGTGCAGTCTCAAATATTGAGTGTCAACAGCAGTGTATTGATTATCGCTTCTATGGGGGCCAGTGCAGTCTTACTCTTTGCAGTGCCACACGGCGCGCTCTCTCAACCTTGGGCGGTGATCGGCGGACACCTTATTTCGGCGGTGCTGGGCATAACATGCGTTAAATTACTTGGCCATGGGCCTTGGGTGGCAGCATTTGCCGTGGGTATCGCTATTGGTGCCATGTATTACCTACGTTGTATTCATCCTCCAGGGGGAGCAACGGCGCTAACTATCGTTATTGGCGGCGCAGATATTGATGCGCTGGGCTATGAATTTTTGTGGATGCCTTTAGCACTCAATATTTTGGTTATCATGACGGTAACATCATGTTTTAACTGGTTTTTTGGCTGGCGTCGTTACCCAGTACACTTAGCCCATAAACTCAAAAAGCCCGTGAGCCCGCAATCTAGCGATAGACAATATGATCTGACCCAAGAAGATTTTGCTGCCGCGATGCAGGAGCTTGACTCTTATGTGGATATCACCCCAGATGGCCTAACGGATTTGCTTGAGTTAGCAAAAAAACAATGCAGAGAAAAATATCACGCATCCAGCTCAGATAATTGCCGGACGCATATACAGTAACGGCAAGTTAGGCAGACTTTGGAGTATTCGCCAAGTAGTGGATGCCGCACCTGTTAATACTCACAGCAGTAAAGACAAAGTGATTTACAAGGTATTAGCGGGTGATGGTGGGTATGAAACGCATATGTGCCTGCGAAAAGAATTCCATAATTGGGCCCGCTTTGAAGTGGAAAAACACAATCAACAATGGGTCAAGGTTGAAGATTAAGAACGACGAGAATCAGCTATTTAGGGAAATGAGATCGCCGTTATTGCATTGAATGGGAAAGCCGTTGCCAAGCCCTGCAGCGGCAACGGCTACTTTTGCTGCTTCGCCGGTGGTTGAGCAGCCATATGGCGAATATTGGGAACCTTTGTCATTTTGCTCATCAAAGTTCCCAATAGAAATTCTATTAACAAGGTGGTTTTTACTCTTGATGCAAACCGCGCTGAGTGGTTAAGTAAGTGGCAAAACTGCCTAACCAATGACTGCCCATATAGTGCATATCATGTATGACTGAATTAATGCCAGCTTGGTGATGTTTTCGAGCTGCACTTTGGATGGCTTCCAGTCTTTTATCGTCATCCGGTAAGGCAGATGCGATACCTTCGAGCATCCACGCTCGGCTTAAATTTAAACCATCCAAATGCGCTAACTTACCATCGCTTTTATCCACCACTGTTGCCACGGTCAGCCAACTGCCGTCACCATTTTTAGGGATAGACGGCAAAAATTCAGCCAACCATTTTGCGTATTCACTTTTGGGTAACACACGGCGCATTAGGTCTGCTTCAGCAATACACGGAGACAAAAAATCTTGCCCTGACGGTTCATAAGCTAATGGACAATTCACATCACTAGCGTACAAACGGGTCGTGGTATTGATAAGTAACTGATGAAAAGCTAGGTTATTAGTTTTGTTGCTCCAGTCTAGCATCAGGCCAAAGGCAAAAGCGGTTTGACTATGCTCACCCACACGAATGGGAAACGACAGCTTTGGTAACCAATCACTCACGTTAGCGACAATTTTATTCTCCAATGGCGTTAATCTCTTTAGCCATAGCTTAGCTTGCGGGTTATCCCATTCGCGCAGCTCAGTGGTGAGCTGTAAAAACCATGCAAGGCCGTAAGGTCGCTCGAAGCTGGTGCCGGTATCTTCACGATTAAAATAAGCCAACTCGCCCTGCATGTTTTCTTCGGTGAAACTTTGACTGAGGCTTGCCATAATTTCTTGATAGTGGGCAGAGTCGGGGTATTGACTGGCAATACGGGTCAGTAACCAATGCCCATGCACCGAAGAATGCCAGTCAAAGCATCCGTAAAAAGCAGGGTATAGCCGCTTAGGGTTTTTAACATCTTCATTACTTGTCATCATGTGTTTGATGATATTTGGGTACTCTTTGTGTACACATTCAAGCGCGAGCTGGGCAAATCGGTCGATGACTTGGGTTTGGCTCGGGATTGCTGTTGCATTATCTTGAGCGGCAAAAACGACACCGCAAGACATACTAAATAATAAACATACAACTTTGATTTTCATGGTTGATTTTCAGTCCGAAAAGGCGGTTAAGAAGAAGGATAAACGCTCTGTTTAGGCTATGCAACGCTATGGGGGATCCCTAACGGATTGAATCGCGGGAAAGTGGGCGCCTTTACTATGGTCAAGGCGCACAATTGCAAATGCGCTGTTTCTTAGCATATCGCATGTGTAAACATAGCCTGATGTGTTGGCGGTGATTGAACTTTGGGATCATGCTCAACGTATTGGCAAAAAAACGGATGAAGGCAGATATTTGTAATTCCCTTGTTGCACCAAGTTGTAAAAGCTGGTTAAAATACTGTATGAACCACTGTATAAAAGTGTGGGTAGCAGAAAATGGACACAGCCTCGATGAATCTCTTTAAAATTAACGAAAACGACAGCTGGCAATCGCTGAACGATGGCGTGATGGGTGGTGTGTCTAAATCGCAGTTAACGCACCTGGATAAGTTGGCGGTATTTAGTGGTCATGTTTCTCTTGATAACAACGGCGGGTTTGCATCGGTTAACAGGCGTGTGTTTGTTTCGAATGTCGCACTGGAAAGTGAGTTAACGATCCGAGTCATGGGTGATGGCAAACGTTATCAACTGCGTCTCAAAAGTGGTGTGCAAAAAGGTTGTCCTTCTTATAGCGCCGGCTTTACTACCCAAGCCAATGTGTGGCAAACCTTCCGCTTTAAATTAAATGAATTTAAAGCGACTTTGCGTGGCAAGCGCGTACCCGATGCGCCTAAGCTTAATTGGTTGGATGTGCAACAACTTGGCTTTTTTATTAGCGATAGACAAGAAGGTGAGTTTTGTTTATTGATTGATAGCATTTCACTTGATGACTAATAAGGCCTCTGGAGTCGCTAAGGTGCGCTCCCTTGTATTACCTGAAAAATATTACCTAGATCATTTCTTCGAGTTTATTCGATTTACAGAATCTCATTGTGCATCACTGTTGCTGCCTGAGCACCTGACTTTTATCCGCAAGTTCAAACGGCTGCCCTATAATACTCAGTGTATGTTTGTCAGAGTCGTTAATCGAAAAGGACCGCTAATTGCCTGTAGTAAGTTCAACTACGCTGAGATTGAAGCGTGTCAAACTCAGCTAGATATTTTGCAGGAACTGGGGATTTTACGCAGCCTTACGTTTAAGGATATTCCATCCTTATTGAGCGGGCTCAATAAAATGCAATTGGCAGAGCTGCTTAGTGGCAGTGGCATAGTTTTTAAGAAAAGCGCGGCAAAATCTGAATTATTCGCGCTGGTGTGTGATGCTGACCCCAAGCATATTGCTCAGCACAATATATGCTCTGATTTCAAAATAAAAACCTTTGTTCAGGAGTGGCAATATTTATTATTTTTATTTTTTGGCAACCTTAATAGCGCACTGGATAAATTCTCAATGCGTGATTTGGGTGTACTCAAAACTCGCCAAAAATCCCCACAACAAGGCCCGGGATTCGACTGTATTGAAGAAGCCCAAAGCGCTTTCTATTTTGCCTGTCAAAAGCAAGCCTTGGCCCTGCTTGACGGACAAGTGCTGCTTGAACTAACGGATAACGCTGAGCTTAAACAACGCCCGATAGGGAGCATAGCAACCGAATATGCGGCACACTTTTGGTACGAGTTAGGCTGCGCATTATTGGCCATAGACAAAGAAAAGGCTCTGGCATTTTGGCAGTTGTCATCCCATCAAAAAGCCCAAGAGCGTTTGATCAGGGAAATCTACAAAAGTGATAAAGCGCAAGCCAAGTTCGCACTTGAAGCGATCTTAAGTGCCCCAAAAGACGACGAACTAAGCTTGTTCGCTTTTGATTTTTACCAGCGTAAGTTCAACCAAAAGAAGCTAAGTGTGCGCACACAGCGTTTGCGTGAACATAGTCGAAAACTGTATATCGATGAAGTATACAAAGATAGGGTTGAACTGGGTGTAAAACGTTACTACGAAGATATGCAGCCCAACAGGGCACAAGACTCGTGCAGCTCGGGGGATGAATGCTTGGCAATACTTGCCTATAGAACAGAAAACCGTCTATTTCGGGCCTTATTCGGATTAACGTTTTGGCATGAACTATTTAATGAAGCTACGCGTGCCACAGGTTCAGAATTTGAACGCCGACCTCGCTTAGTTAAAGAAAACTGTCTGTATGAAGAGCTTAGTGAACAGGTGGAGTCTCGACTAAAACTATTCACACAATATAAAAATGGTAGCAACACTAGTTTTGCTATGAGGTATATCACGCAAATTGCCAGTCGCTACTATGGTCAGCCTAACGGGATCTTTCACTGGCACAGCGATATGCTTGAAATAGTCGGTATGTTTTTACAGCATGTTGACGGGCAGTGGGTGGTGAACCATTTACGGGCTATGGCCAAAAATTATCAAGGGTTAAAAGACGGCTACCCTGACTTGATGGTCATCGAAGATAATCAACTACGCTTCGAAGAAGTTAAAGCACCTGGGGATCAACTGCGTGCTAATCAATTGGTCAGTATTGATGCGCTGCAAAGTGCTGGTTTTGATGTGGGTGTATGCCAAGTTGAGTGGCGCTACAACCCCCAGCAACCCTATGTGGTAATTGACGTAGAAACCACAGGTGGATGCAAACCGGGTCATCGTATTACCGAAATTGGTGCGGTAAAAGTGATTAACGGCAAGGTGGTGGACAGCTGGAGTAGCTTGATTAACCCCCAGCGACGCGTACCGCATTTTATCACGCGTTTAACGGGTATCAGTAATGAAATGGTAGAAGATGCCCCGCTTTTTTGTGAGGTGCTGGACACACTTGAAGCGTTTATGCAAAACGGTATTTTTGTCGCTCATAACGTGAATTTTGATTATGGTTTCTTTAAATTAGAATACGAGCGATTAGATCGCACTTTCTCTATGCCTAAGCTGTGCACCGTGCGCGAGATGCGTAAATATTACCCAGGCTCAAAGTCATATGCATTGGGTAAGTTGACTAAGGAGTACGGCTTGTCATTGGATCATCATCACAGAGCCTTGTGTGATGCAAAAGCGGCCGCTGAACTCTTGATAATGGTCATCGAGAAAAAACAAGTCCTATGATATCAGTCTGAATAGGGCAGATCAGTGTGATTAGTAACAGATTGATCAACACGCGAGGTTATAAAGGGTACACAAAGCCCTAGCCCCAAAAGACTAAACCGTTGCTTACTATTAGTACAGCCTTGCTGTAAACCCTTCATATTATTTAAATTTTTTAAGTCTCACTTTGTTTTTCAGGAAATTGCTAAGTTATCCATTTAATTATGGAAAATATTTTTCACATCGCTTTTAATAAGAAGCATAAAAGTCGTGGCGACCCCGTCAGGTTTCCTTTTGTTCTTACGCTTATTGCCGTAAGAACAGGGTAACGAGTGAAAATATCTAATGAAATTAAACGGTAAATGCTTGTTATGATGACAATAAAAATTAACCCGAGCAGTTACATATACGACATGCTCGATAATAAGCATTATGTAACAAGGAGAGTAATGTGAAATTTGGAATCATAGTAATTTGTTGGGCTGCATTACTTTCCGCCCCGTCATATGCTGATGAAAATAGCTCAATTGGTTTTAAAACAGTCGCGCTAGCTTTGGATGCATTAAAAAATAAAGATGGGACGAAAACTAGTGTGCAAGGCGGGTGGACAATCATCGAAGACCAAGAAAATTCTAATATGGTCTTATGGTCGTTTACTCCAGATTCTCACCCTGCGCATCCAGTAGCAGTAAAGCGTACAGTGCTTGAGAAAAACCAAAGTATTTATATTCAAATGAAAGCTCTTTGTCAGGCTAAAAAGGCTGCCTGCGATAGATTAATGCAAGAATTTGAAGAGCTTAATCAAAACATCATGAAAGGCTCGTGACACATGTTACATAACAAGTTAAATCACCGGAAAATCCCTCGCAGGCTAAAGCGCTCCAACTTTCCGCTGTTTAAAGCGTTAGTGCGTCAAGCAGCAACTGTGACTTTGCTGCCAATATAAGCTTAATCGGTGACTGTGACACAGATTGTCAGCCACTACTGCTGATGCTTTTCAATAAGCCACTGAACTATCTTTTTTCGCCCTTTTTCATTAGGCTAGCGCGCGTTCCACGACTTTACCGCGTCGCATTTCTTATTTACCTAAATCGGATTTTCTATTTTGCACAGCCTAAATCAACTTAAAAGTGGCGAGCTTGTTGGTACAACACGACTCAGCTTATCTGAAGATATCACTGAGTTTCCCATGGAGATCTTGACCTTATCCGATAGCCTTGAGGTACTGGACCTGTCAGGCAATGCTTTACGTACCTTACCTGTTGAGCTGGCGCAGCTAAGCAAGCTTAAAATTATCTTTGCTTCCAACAATCAATTTGAAATTTTGCCAGAAGTGTTGGGGCAATGCGAAAACTTGGAAATGGTCGGTTTTAAAGCCAATAAAATAAGGCTGGTGCCAGAGCAATCATTACCCATCAAGCTGCGCTGGTTAATTTTAACGGATAACCAAATAGAATCGCTGCCAGACTCACTAGGTGAGCGGCCTAGCATGCAAAAACTGGCGCTTGCTGGCAATAAATTAAGCTGTTTACCGAATAACATGAGCAAGTTACATAATCTTGAGTTGCTGCGCATTTCAGCAAATAATTTAACAACTTGCCCAGAACAATTGCTAGATTTACCTAAACTCGCCTGGTTTGCGTTTGCCGGTAATCCATTTTCAGCGGCAGACTTACACATAGAAACCGTACCTCATTTGGCGTCTTCAAGTTTTGTTTTACACGAAGTTTTAGGCCAAGGCGCATCAGGTGTTATTTCAAAGGCGACCTGGCATGAGGCGCAAAACGAGTACCCAGCAGAGGTCGCGATAAAAGTGTTTAAAGGGCAGGTGACCAGTGATGGGTACCCTAAAGATGAATTGCAGGTTTGCCTTAAAGTCGGTGAACATGAAAACTTGGTAAGGCCATTGGCTCAAGTGACGGAGCCAGATTGCTTAGCTCTGATAATGGCGCTGATCCCCCGTCATTATCGTAATTTAGGTTTTCCGCCATCACTTGATAGTTGCACGCGAGACACATTTCCTGGTGGTTTTATATTACCTTTAGACAAAATTGAAAAAATTATTACCCAAATGCAAAACGTGTTTGAGCATTTACACCTGAATCAGGTATGCCACGGCGATTTGTATGCCCACAACACCTTGTTCGATGATGAGGGCAATATTATCTTTGGGGATTTTGGGGCTGCCAGTATGTACCACATGTTGAGCGAGTCACAGCAAGCAAAAATCAAAAAAATTGAAGCAAGAGCGTTAATGCATTTTATGGATGATATGCAAAGCTTGAATGCATCTTAATATGCGATAATAGCGAGACATTAATCTTTTTTCTCGACGGTTATCTGGATGTTTTTTGAAGAGCCTGCGTACCATTTTTGTACATAAATGGACCCTAAAACAGGCGCTTTGCCTTCTTCTGGTACTTCTTTATAGCGAACGCTGTTTTTCGTTTCTTTTTCGAGGGTGAAGTTTAGGGTAACGGATGACATCATTATTCTTAATAGCTTGTTTTAATAGATATAAATAGTTAACTATTGAGCAGACGTTTGCAACAACACAGGCGAGATAAAGTGATCTAATCACCGGTAAGCTAAAATTTTGGATTTTATTTTTCCGTCCGGCTACAGTGCTCCGGTATACCAATAGTGATTGTGGATAGACCCCATTCACTCAGAAAACCAACATGCTAAACCAACAATCTATCTCGTCAGCGTTTTACCTGTGACCATAGCATCATTAATGGCAAGTCTGATGGCGTTTGCAGAAGGCGTTGCAAGAGCCTAATCAGTTCTGGTGGCCAAGGGAATTGGGCGTGTAAGAGAAATGACCTTGATACGTTTGATCTCATTACTGGTAAAGGATTGGCTTCGTAATATCTGAATTTCTTTTCGCAATCTTTCATCACTATATTGGCGCTTGAGGCTTGCCCGTTTCAGCTCATATTCAAGCACACGTTTTTGCCATTGATTGCGTTGCTTTTTCAAGGTAATTAATCGCTCAGCGGCGGGTTCACCGAATTGTGCTGCAAACGTATTATAACTTTGCGAGCCCTCATCTTTTTCATCAATGTGAACACGTTGATGACGCAGTCGGGCTAATTTCTGCAACTGTAACGACGGTTCAAAGGCAGATTTTACTGATTCAGGTAACCCTGCAATGTGCGCCTCGAGCAAAGCGCTTCTCTGGGATAAATCTAGAGTCGGATCCATTTTTATGTGTAAACGATGTAAGGCCGCCTTATCCCATTCAACTTCATGGGAAAAAAGTAATTGGTATTCTCGGGAGGTGAAAAACTGTTCGCGTACGCCCTGCAACTCATCCATTCGCTTGGCGAAGGCGTTGATGTCATTAGGCGAGGGGCCGTCTATATTAATTAAAGCCTTTTTATAGTCTATATAGCGCATTAACAGGGCGGTTAACCCTTGGCAATCTGCAAACATGCGGCATTGATGCTGGAACTCTTGCCACATCTTTTTTTCATCATCTTGATAAGAAACGATATAGGAATCTAACCGGTCTTTTAGTTGCTCATTAAGCCAATCTGCTTTTTCCGCCTTTCTATTTGATGCTTTTTGGAAAGGGAGATGCGTGTCAACGTCGTTTCGCACTGGATTATCTAGCGAATTATCGAGGGTTTGATGGAAGGATATTATTTGCACTCTGTCTATTTCTGCTGGATACCAGCGGTAGGCGAATGCCATACCGCCGAGTGCTAAAATAAGCAGTCCAATGATTCGTGCTTTAGGCAATTTTCTACATTCCCATTTTTTTCAATCTGTTCGCATGTTTTCGATAGAGGGTGATAGGGTCGGTTTCGAAGATGTGATGAATACCCAAGGTTTGATTGACCTCGTCCAGATGATTCATTTTATAGTTGTCTTTTATCACGTAGCCCAAGTGACTGCTGCATGACGATACTAGACCATCATTAGGTTCACTGAATAACAGGCTGACAATTGAAAGCGGCCCATCTACGGGGTCAAAAACATTGGTAAAAGGCCTAGCACCACTCCATGAAAAATAAGCAACGCCGTTATTGGCGTATATATCGCCTTGGCCGCAATACGTTTCAGGTATGCCCTCAGGATAGGCGTTATTAAATGCTAATGAGCCTGGGGTACTCAAGGAGTCTAATGAGGCAATCGCGCTTTGTGGTAATTCACTATTGCCAGAAAGTAGCTCTATCAGGCCAGCAAGACTGTTGCCCACTGACGCTAATACGGATTCAGGTATACTATTTTCGGGCAATGAGTCGCGTAATAAGTCAGCTACTGGGGTTCCCCAATTTACGCCTCCTACACTGGTGACCGATGCCACAAGCTCAGGTCTCACTGAAGCCACGTAGCGTGAGGTAGGGCTGCCATGACTATGGCCAATTAAATTCACTTTAGCCGCGCCGGTCAAGGCTAAAATATCTTCAACTTGGGTAAGAAGTTGCTCACCGCGAACTTCTGAGCTATTCGCTGCGGATACAGCAGCAATGAATACTTTTGCCCCATCTTTTGACAGTGAATTTGGGATGCGATAGAAGTAATCGATACCGAATACATCGTCAAAGCCAAATAAACCGTGTACCAATACTATAGGGTACTTAGTTTTGGTGTATTCGGACGCGGTTGCCATAAATGAAGTGTTGCAGAGCAAAATAAAAGTTAAACAGATACGTATGGGTTTCATGCTAATGCCTAGTCTATTTAATTAACAATTAATTTACATTATCGCGACGGTAAGATCAACTCATCAGAGGTCAAACCAATTTTTGTTCTTTTATCTTTCTGTTCGCGATCGATAATAAGTACCGTTTGTGTAAAAAGTAATGCGATTGTGTTCGGCATTTATTAATGAATTTTGGATAAAGCTGGGACCGATTAATGTGAGCAAAATGTGTATCGGTTATTCAGTAACAACAAATTCGAGTAACCATAAAGGCCTGACAGCGACTAGGCCTTTATGGTTACATCAATATGCAGATGCTTTTAGAACGTTAAGCTAATTCAACCGTGCACGTTACTAACGTGCGGTCCAGCCTCCATCGATCACAATTGTTTGGGCCGTTATATTACGTGCGCTGTTACTCATTAAAAACGTTGCGCTGCTGGCGAGTTCGTCGATGTCGATAAAGGATTTTTTGGGCATGGGTTCGAGCATAATTTTGTTGACCACATCTTCTTCACTCATACCGTGTTCCTTAGCTTGTGCCGCTATTTGCTTTTCCACTAATGGAGTTTTCACATAGGCAGGGCACAGGGTATTAATTGTTACATCGCAGTCACCGGTTTCTAATGCAATTGTTTTTGAAAAGCCAAGTAGGCCGTGCTTAGCCGCCACATAAGCGGATTTGAATGGTGAAGCGATGAGAGAGTGAACAGAGCCGATGTTAATGATGCGGCCATAATTTTTGCTGCGCATGCTGGGTAGAAACGCTTGGGTTAACATGGCAGGTGCCACCAGCATGATATTGATTAATTGCTGCCACTTATCCGCTGGGAAATCCTCAAGCTTGGCTACATGCTGAATACCTGCGTTATTGATCAGTACATCAACGCTATCAGGTGCCAAAGTTTCGGCTAGCGCGGCGACTTGCAGGGTATCTGTTACGTCTAATAATACCGCTCGGGCACTGATCCCTTGGGCACCAAGATCGGCAACGGTACTTTTCGCCGCGTTTAAATTCATATCAGCGATGATTATTTTATGCCCATTTGATCCAAGTTGCTGCGCTAGGCCCAATCCAATGCCACTGGCGCCGCCAGTAATAAGTATGGTGCGTTTTGAAAAATGCTCGGGATTAGTCATGGTGTATCTCTCGTTTTGCTAGTGCTTGAATGATGTGTTTCACGGCCTTAATTTGTGGCCCGTTTTGATTGGCATAATCTTCCCCTGTATAACCCCACCAGTCCCAGCAACCTTGGGGATTGAGGGGCATCATCATGGAGCTTTTGGTTTGCGGGTAAAGTACCAGCATGTTATTGGTATCGGCCCAGTTATTAAGCCCAGTTTGTGTTGCATACTTATCACCTACAGCACTGGCATTTTGATTGCAGCCATGAAAACTAACATGCACGGTGCAAGACTCGCCTTGTTGGCAAGATTGCGGAACATACAGGTATCCGTTTTTTGCCAAGGTTTCGGCTGGTTTCCCCCCTAGTTTATGCTGGTCAATTTCGATCAATCGGCCGCTTTGGGTCTTGTTTCTAGGGGTTAAATCCCCCTGAATAAAAGTCAGCATCGCGCCAGCTGCGTCGTAAGCACAATTGCCAATAAAAGGCGCTTCAGAAACATCACACTCGGTCCCTGAATTTAACGTGGGAAAGAGATGCGCAAAGGGCTTATCGGTAACATAAGTTAGATTTTCTGGTTTTACCCATTGTTGATATTGGGTATATAAGGCTTGATTAATTTGTGGCAGTACCTTGGTATCAAGTGCACCACTGAGCAACCAAACTTTATGTTGCTGCAAATTGCTCAATGAAGGTAATTTGCCGGCTTCTTGCCATTGAATAGCCTTGTCACTGAGCACATCCAAACTAATCGGGCTTTTAAGCTGGTTAACACATTGGCTTAGTGCGGTTTGAATACTATTTTGCGCACAATAATAGGGGCCAGCAGCAATAATCCCCACACCGGATACCCAATCTGAGTATGCCAGCTCAAATTGGGTGGCCATGTAACCACCACTTGATAGTCCTGAAAGGCTAATGTAGGTTAAATCTACATTGTACTGCACCTGCAAAGAGTCCTTGTTTGCGACTTCTTTGGCGAACAACTGGGTTTGAGTGGCACTTAATAACAATGTCAACGCCGCACAGGTGTAGGTTTTCCCAAGTAATGTGGTTGAAAACGTCATAATGTTGCCTTTTATTCTTGTAAAAATGAGCTGATTTGTTTCGCAGACTGACTTATCCCAAGCACACCGTTTAAATGACCTAAATTACCCGAGAGCTCTTGGTAGTGGGTGTTATTCCCCAATGCTTGCAGGGTGTCAGAAGAATCTTTAGCTAGGTAGGGCATGAGTAATAAGTCATTGCTAGAGGGTAAAAATAAGGTTTTTGCTTTTACTTGGGCTAACGCTTCTCGCAAATTGTCACTGTGGCCTGCCATGTATAATTGTGATGCACGTACCAAATACAATAAATGATTGGCGTCCATTAATTTTGAGCGATTTTCTGCTCGGTCATGTAGCCAAGTAACAATGCTGTGACTTTTGTTGATATCGTTTAGCGGGCCTTCTTCCATTGCAGAGTACTGCATCGACTCACCTGTGGTGTTAAAAAATGCAGGTGTGAGTGCATCTTGGGTAATAAACATTAACGCCGCGGTTAAGCCTTGCAACGGACGTTCACCATCATAATAGTCACCGTTTGCCCAATTTTTATCTAACCGGATTGGAATGGCCCATTGCTCGAGCAGTGCAGTGGTCCAGGCATCACTTTGCCCTGAACCAATCACGGATATCATGCGAGGTACCCAGTCAGGATAAGCTGTGGCCCAATCAAGAGCCTGCATAGAGCCCATAGACGCACCGATCACAGCATGCAGCTTTGTGATCCCTAGATTCGCAAGCAAGGCTTTTTGTACATTGACAAAATCGCGTATGGTCACCACGGGGAAAGTTAAGCCATAGGCTTTACCAGTATCCGGGTTGATTGAAGCTGGACCTGTGGTTATCACGTTAGGATCAAACGCGTTTAAGTTCGCCAGCGTGTCTACACTTAATACAAAATACTTGTTGGTATCAATGGCTTTACCTGGGCCGATAATCGCGTCCCAATATCCGGGAGTTGTATCGTTAGGCGTATATTTACCTGCTGCGTGAGAGCTGGCGCTAAAATAGTGGGTAATCAGAATGACGTTGTCCTTCGCGTTATTCAATTTACCGTAACTTTCCCATCCTACTTGTAGCTGCTTGATGGTTTTACCGCCAAAAGTGGTGAAAGCATCTAATTCGAAACGCTTTTTTTCTACTAACAAATCAGTTGTTGCCGTTGCTTGATAACAGGTCAAGAGACTAAGCAATATTAAAGATGTGCGGGTTAATAGACGACGTAACTGCATGAAATTGATTTCCATTAAAAGAGATTAAATAAGGCGATTGCCAACGTCAGGCCACATAATGGTACAACAACAGTGAGTGCACCTACCGACCAATATGCCCGCTGGTGTGTCTCGTTACAAATAGCACGAATGACGGTAACCACGTAACCATTGTGGGGCAGTGAGTCTAGCGCGCCTGATGAGATGGAGACCACCCTATGTAACTCTTCAGGATTAACACCTTGGTCGATATAATGCGGGGCTAATAGGGGCAGGGCAATGACTTGCCCACCTGAGGCTGAGCCAGTCAAGCCAGCGATAACACTGATGGCAATGGCAGCACCAACTAACTCATTGCCAGGGATATGTGTCATGACTTCAACTGCCGTTTGAAAGGCCTCGGTTGACTTGGCAATACTGCCAAACCCGACTACGGCTGCGGTATTCCCAATAGCAACTAGGGCGCCTGTCGTACCAGCGCTAATGGCATCTTGCATGTTTAAAAAATAACGGTAATTGATGACCATAAGCGTTAACACGCCACCACTAAGGGCAATGATTAGCGCGAGGTGACCTAGGCTATCATGCAGCGAAAAAGAGAGAATGAGTACCACTAGTAACGGGATCAATCCGGTTATTGGACTAGGCAGGTCTCGGTTGGTCACTTTTGGATCTTGAGCCCAGGGCTCAAACGTTTCGCCATTGGCTAACGCTTTATTGATCATGCGGCGCATCCACCAAAAACCAAAGGTGGCCATAAAGATAGCGACGATCAGACTCACTTCCCAGCCTGCAAAAGGCGAAGTACCTAGATACTTAATGGGGATCCAATTTTGGATTTCAGGAGAGCCAGCAGATGTCATGGTAAAAGTTACCGAGCCAAACGCCAGTGCAGCTGGAATAAAGCGGCGCGGTAAATTAGCGTCTTTAAATAAACTAAGAGCCATGGGATAAACCGAAAATGCCACCACAAAAAGGCTGACGCCACCATACGTTAGGATGGCACAAGCCAAAACGACCGCTGCAACGGCTTGGCTGCGGCCTAATTTAGAAATGATAAAGCGAGCTACCGCGTCAGCTGCACCCGTGTCCTCCATAAATTTACCGAACAAAGAGCCAAGTAAGAACATGAAAAACCAGGATGCAATGAATCCAGAGAAGCCCTGCATATAATTGCTGACAAAATTAATCTCACCGATAAACACCGGTATACCGCTTGTGAGCGCGACAATAAGCGCACATAGGGGGGCGGCAATAAACAGATTCATACCGCGAATAGTTAAGACTATTAACAGCAATAACCCGCCGATTAAACCAAATAAACTGAGCATGTTATCTTCCTTTAAATGAAAACTTGTGACCGCAAGCAAACAAGTAAAGTGATGACTGGAGTCTGAATCAGTGCGATTCGATTGCCCATAGTACTATGGTACTAAGGACGTCAATTCAAAACTCGATTAAGGTATTTACGACCGCAGCAAGCAGACCTCGACAAAACTAAAAACTGCTATTCAAGGACACACTATGAACACACATAGATTTACCCAATCGATTATCGCTGGCGCTGTTGCATCAGTACTGTGTTATCAACCCGCTTTGTTTGCACAAGAAGCAAATAACAGTGTGCAAGCTGAAAAGAAGGGCCTAGAGCGTATTGAAGTTACCGCCCGTAAAACCGTTGAAAGCCTGCAAGAAGTACCGATTTCGGTGACATCTTTAGGGGCAGTTGAGCTCGATGAAAAAGGTATTTCGGTACTGACTGAAATTCAGCAGTTTTCGCCAAATACTACCTTACAAAATAGTCGTGGTACGAATTCGACGCTAACCGCATTTATACGTGGGGTAGGCCAGCAAGACCCACTTTGGGGTTACGAACCAGGGGTAGGGATATACATTGATGATGTTTATGTTGCACGTCCTCAAGGGGCGGTACTGGATTTACTTGATGTAGAACGAATAGAAGTGTTGCGCGGCCCACAAGGTACCTTGTACGGCAAAAATACCATAGGTGGCGCAATTAAATACGTTACCAAGCCGATGAGCGGCGACCCAACCTTGAATATCCAAGGTACTGTGGGTAGCTATTCGCAACGTGATATCAAGCTCACCGGTCAACTGCCATTGATTGAAGACAAACTCTATATCGGCTTTGGTATCGCAGATTTAACCCGTGACGGTTACGGTGAATATTTACAGTCTGCATTAGATGGCCAAGATTTAGAAAATTACAACAAAGACTTGACCGCGGCCCGTATCACCGTGGAATTTACCCCAACGGATGATTTGTTTTTTCGTTTGAGTTGGGACAAAACTGAAGATGACTCAAACGCAAAAGGTGGCTTTCGTTTATTGCCTAGCCGTCTGACCGATGCACCCGTTCCAAACAGTGTATTTGATTCATATACCAGTTTACCAACCGAGAATAACGTCGAGCTTGAAGGTTATAGTTTAACGGCGAATTGGGACGTAAATGATGCTATTAGCTTGAAATACATAGGCGCTCATCGCGAAAGTTACTCTCCGACTAACATTGATTTTGATAATACCGCGATTGATATATTTGATGTTCCGGCTATCTATGAAGATGAAAACGATACCCATGAATTACAACTGGCCTATACCGGTGATGGTTTTAATGCAGTGGGCGGTATTTACTATTATGACGGAGAGTCTTGTGGTCAATTTGAAGCAATTCTGGGCTTTCTTGGGCGTGCCGCGTTCGGAACTCCGGGGTTAACGCGTGAAGTCTCAGGGTGCAATAACAGTGAAAGTATTGCGGCATATGTACAATCTTCAATCGATGTGACCGAGCAATTATCGCTTACTTTAGGCGCGCGTTACACAGATGAAGAAAAACAAGCGACGGTACGGAATGGCCTTGTTTTCGCAAACGTTTACCCTGAATCAAATTGGATCCCAGGCTACGTTCGCCCCGAAGCCGAGTTAGTACCACAAGTATTGGGTACTGATTCAGACGGTGATGGCATACTTGATGCGCCCGCGAAAGAAAGTTGGTCTCGTTTTACCCCGCGCGTGGGCATTGAATATCAAATGAATACTGATGTGATGTTATTCGCCAGTTACTCACAAGGCTTTAAATCGGGTACCTATAACCCAAGAGCAACGATTAATGAGCCCGCAGTGGATCCTGAAGTGGTTGATTCGGTAGAAGTGGGGATCAAAAGTGACTGGAACGATAACCTACGTGCAAACGTGACTTTGTTCGCCCTTGAACATAACGATCGCCAATACATCTCGGTGTTGCCTGTCACGTCCCCAGAAGATTTACAGCAAATATTGGGTAATGTGGGTAAGTCCAAAGCCAAAGGGGTTGAAGCGGAAATCACCTATGCTGCAACAGATGAACTCACCTTTGATTTAGCCCTAGGGTATATCGATGCAGAGTTTGAAGAAGTATTCCAAGAAACCTTAGAAGGAAGAGTCGACGTGGCGGATACTTTCGCTATCGCCAATACTCCTGAATACACGGCAAACATTGCGGCTAATTATCTGCTTAGCACAGACATGGGGGACTTTATTTTCAATGCGAATTATTACTACCGTGACGATTACACAATTACTGAGACATCCAATAGTTTAATTACCCAAGATGGTTATGGTTTAGTTAACTTAAGCGTGTCGTGGCAGAGCGAAGATGGCACTTGGTATGGTGGTCTACATGCTAAAAACCTCACTGACGAGGAATACGTAGTGGGTGGATATCAATTTGTAGTTGAAAACCCAGAAGATCCAACGGGTTATACCGCAGGTACGGGGGGAGACAACACCTTAATAGGCTATTATGGCGACCCCCGCACGGTTAGTTTGACTGTGGGTTACCGTTTTTAATTGACTCTGGCATTGACCCTGGCACTGTCCTTGGTTCGACCTTAACTTGGCTACTATAAATGAGCACTGTGCTTAATCAGCAGTGCTCAGACATCAATAACTTACTGTCTAAATATACAGCTAAAATAAATAATAATAACAATGCCAACATGCTCTCAAAAAGCAGCATGAAATTGGCAGGTTCTAAATCATGTTTGGCAGTGAATACTGCCTTTTTTCTTGTCTGCATTTATCAGCTTCAATTGGTATATTTACACCCCTTTGTCTAAATTCTGCTGACGCTCGTAGTATTTACTACAATCCCTTGACAGTAAATTTTAATTAACTGATAGTCGCAATAGATAATGTTATTAAATATCAACTATCTAGCATCAATCGTTAGATTTCAACCGCGTTATAAATGAGTACTGTACATGCAAGTAAAAGCCATTGTAGCTGATGATCATCCTTTGTTTCGCAGCGCCATGAAGCAAGCCATACAGAGCGTGCTGGGTAATGATATTCTTGAATCAGCCTCATACCAGGAAACCATTGATTTATTGCATCGACATAATGATGTTGAATTGATTTTTTTAGATCTGAATATGCCAGGCAATGACGGCCTGACAGGGTTGGCCATGCTGCGCAGCCATTTTCCCGATGTGCTGGTAGCAATCGTATCTGGTGACGAAAGCCCCACTATGGTGAGAAAAGCCATGGATTTTGGTGCATGTGGGTATATCCCTAAATCGACGCCGCTTCCTGTGATTGCCAGCGCAGTACAACAAATTCTTGAAGGAGAGCAATGGCTGCCAGCGGAATTAATTGATCAGGTACAAAAAATTGAGGGCAGTGAAGAACAAGCGTTTGCCGCCAAACTGACCCAGTTAACGCCCCATCAATTGAAAGTGTTGCAGTTAATGGCAGATGGCTTGTTAAATAAACAAATTGCTTACGAGCTAGGAGTGAGTGAGTCAACGATTAAGCAGCATGTCTCAGCGGTACTTCACAAATTGGGCTTTAATAATCGCACCCAAGCCGGTGTTTTGTTCAAGCAAATGCTTAAAGTCGAGTAAATAGAGCAACACTATTTGCTTCGCTTTTTAACGCATTACTGACGGTTAATGTCAGTAATGTATGAAAGATTGTCAAGCCAGTGCAACTGGACCGCCCAGTCGCACAAATTTAACCTAGTAAGATGCTTAACCTGGCAGTTTTGATTCGTCGCTAATGGATGCTGAATCGTCTGGCTTTTCATGCCCTTTTTCTGGGTTGACTAAACTGACAATTTTCCATTCTGCTTTAGGTTTGACGTTGTTGGATGTGGTAAACATCTGAACGTGATTGTGGGTGTCAATGGCGCACAGTTTGATCGCCCTTTCTTTGTACTGCTCTTTGTAATCATCGTAGGTAAATGAATCTGACAAGCGGGTCGTCTTAATGGTCGCACCCTTAGCAACCAAGCCTGCTAATTTACCGTAAGTGGCATCATCACTGAACAAGCCCAATTTTTTAACATAAGATTCTGACACCTGATGACTTGGACGCTGCTGTTGCTCATTGTTACTAAGGCCCAACACAGTGCCTTTGCCCATTTCATGTTCAAAATGGTAGGTCACCATCGGGTTTAATTGGCGATAGGGTGACATAACCAACACTTTACCAAACATGGATAAATCTAAAGTACGGGCGGCATGTTCTGACATAGGATTACCGAAATAGGTGGGGATACTCTCCATACGCGCCAAGCGCATATTGTTCCAGTTGGTATCGGTAACACGAACTTGCACATCGTGAGTCATAAGCTCTTTGGCAAATAGACGGCTAAATAACCCGCCACCAAAAATAAGAAAGCCATGAGGGGCAGGGGCGCGCATATTGAGTTTTTTGGCAACCGTGACCGACGTTAAACTTTGCAGCACTACTGTGGTGATGATCACTAAAAATACCATGGGGACCAAGAGCTCAGCTTGGGCGTAATCAAGGGCTTCAAGTTTCAATGAAAAAAGCGCGGATACGGCCGCTGCGACTATCCCTCTAGGGGCAATCCAACTGAGTAAGGCGATTTCACGCCAATTTAGTCCAGTGCCTAAAGAAGACAAAAATACGCCGACTGGCCGGGCGATAAATATCAATGCCACCAACACTAAAATGGAGCCCCAACCAACGCTCAGCATAGAATGTATATCGATACGCGAAGCGAGCAAAATGAACAAGCCAGAAATCAATAATACGCTTAACGTTTCTTTGAATTCCAGAATGTCCTCTACGTCTACATTTTTCATATTCGCCAACCACATACCAATGATGGTTACCGTGAGCAACCCTGACTCGTGGGCAATTAAGTTTGAGCCAGCGAACGCGCCTAACATCAGCGTCAGTACCGCGGTATTTTCCAAATAATGAGGAAGCCAGCTATTACGAAGTACCAAACCGAGCAAGTAACCAGTTGCTGCCCCGATGCCCAAACCGACACTCAGGGTCAGGCCAAATGCATATAAGGTATGGCTTAGGGCATCTTGTGTGGAAATAATGTATTCAAATACCAGTACCGCAAGCAGTGCGCCAATGGGGTCGATAACGATCCCTTCCCAGCGCAGTATATTTGACACCTTGCTACTGGGGCGCACCGTTCGTAGCATTGGCACAATAACTGTGGGGCCGGTGACCGTCACTATCGCGCCGAATAAAAAAGCCAATTGCCAAGATATGCCTAAGGCGTAATGTGCAACAGGTGCCGTGACTAGCCAAGTGACTAAGGTGCCAACGGTGCAAAGGTTACGCACCATAGAACCGTGTCCTGCAAGATCGCCAAAACGCAGCGTTAGCGAGCCCTCGAATAAGATAATGGCGACGGATAAAGACACAATAGGAAAAAGTAAATCGCCAAACAGAGAATCGGCATCGATTACCCCGTATACAGGGCCAACTAAAATTCCCACCACCAGTAGGGGTAAAATGGCTGGAAGTTTTACTTTATAGGCAAAATACTGACAGGCAATGGAAATAAGTCCCACTGCCACTAAGGGAATAATAGGGTCGCTCACGTGAAGTCCTTGTAGCAACGAATAAGCTGTAGTGAATGTGATCTGACCACAGGTTGCTTAATAAAAGCAATAATACCTTTGATAGTTTGCCTATTTTACCGGTAATAGCTGTTTTATTAAGCGTTTTAAGGCAATGGGTTTCAAGGGTTTGGGTAAATAGTGTAGCTGTGCATCAATGGCTAACTGACGGATATCTTCATCTTGGCGAGCTGAGTTTAAAATACCAGGTAGTGAAGGAGGGATACGGTTTGTTTCAAGCGTAGAATTTGGCTCTTTTCCCATAGATGATTGATTAACATTCAGCGGAAAGTTTTGCCTAATGGCATGGGCCACATCGATACCTGTTTCACCGTGATCCAATTGATAATCAAGGATCATTAAATCCACCGGTTGCTTGAGCAACGCCAGCGCGCTTTGACAATCGGCAGCGGCAATAACGGTTGCTCCCCAATCAGCTAACAGACGCTGCAGTGCGTCGAGAATTTGCGGCTCGTTATCCACAATCAACACACGTTTATTCAGCAAAGGGAAACTCGCATCTTTACTTATACTCGTTGCTATTTCAGCTTGGGCATAGGGTTTTTTATCTATTGGTACCGCTACATCAAACCAGGTTCCTTTTCCCAGTGTTGAATAAAGCGTAACAGGGTGCCCAAGCAAGGTACTGATGCGCTCAACAATCGTCAAGCCTAAGCCCAAACCTTCGCTAGGATTATTATCCAGTTGATGAAACTCGAGAAAAATTTCTTGCTGTTTATCTTTGGCAATACCCGCACCGGTATCAATAACACAAATTCGAGCTTGTCCTTGTTGGCGCTTAACGCCCACTAAAATACGTCCTTTTACTGTGTAACGAATGGCATTTGACAGTAAGTTTTGAATTATACGTCTTAGCAGTTTTGGATCGGATGTCACCATCAAATCAGTGTCTACATAGGTTACGCGTAACATTTTTTGTTCGGCTAAGACAGAAAACTCATTGATCATGGGCCGTAATATATGACTTAAAGGAAACGTTTGAATATGCGCGGTGAGCGCACCCGATTCCAACCGCGTCATATCGAGTAACATGGTTAACAGGGATTCAGCGTTACTTAAAGAGTCGACCAAATTTGCACTTATTTGCGCCATTTCACCCTTGGGGGCTTTTTGTTTTAACATGGCGGCGAAAAGTGACGCAGCATTAAAAGGTTGCATTAAATCATGCCCAGCAGCGGCCAGGAATTTGGTCTTACTTTCATTGGCATTTTCGGCATCACGACGGGCTTTTTCGAGTTCGCTATTGGCCGTTTGTAATTGCTCAGTGCGCTCTTCTACTCGTGTTTCCAAATTACTTTTGGCTTGCTCTAATTGGTGCTGAATATTAATGTATTCGGTAATGTCACTATAGGTGGTAACGAACCCTCCGCCGGGCAAAGGGCTGCCATTTAATTCAATTACCTGACCGTTTTCTTGGTGACGCACATATTTATATTGGCTACCTGACTGCATAAAATCGACACGTTTGCTTATTTCAGCATGAATGTCTTTGTGTCCGGTATCCGCGTTATGACTAAAAAGCCCGCGTTTCGCGTTAAATTCTAATATTTGATAAATTGACATACCGACCTGTACAAATCCTCTGGGATAATTAAACAGTTGGATATATCGTTGATTCCAAGCAAGTAATTTTAAGTCCCGGTCAAGAACGACGATCCCTTGTTGAATATTCTCTACGGATGATTGCAGGAGCTCGTGGTTAAATTGGAAGGTTTGACTGGCTTCTTCTACCAGCTCTACTAGTTCAGATAATTCTACATCACGTTTTTCGCCAATGGCTGAGAGCAATATTCTAGCACTGGCACTGCCGACTTGGCTGGCCAACTCGCTTTCTACACTCGTCAGTAGTTTAGGGCTGGCATAACCTGATAATTGATTGGGTGATATTTTAGTCAACAGTGCCTGATGACGCTCCGCACCCCATACCTTTTCTGTTATGGCCAACAAATTGGATATTTTGACCGCATGGCCAAACGCTTGAGTATTGTGGGTGACAGCGTCGCCAGAAGCAGGTTGATTACGCAAGCGCTGCATTAATGACACCAATACAAAACAGGCGATATTGGCCCCTAAGCTATACACAAACCCTTGGGCTAATTGTAAGTCGCTGGGGGGGGAGTTGAAATAATAACTGGCAGTAATGCTTGGCCAGAGCAGCCAGTACACCCAGCATAACGCCCCGCACACTAATGCCAGTTGCGCCGCTAAAGCTGTACCGCGTTTCCAATATAACCCTAATATTAAAATAGGAAAAGTTTGCGACAACAGCGCAATGGCAATAACACCACTTTGCACCAAGGATGTAGATTGGCTGATATTCACATGGTAAAAATATGCAACGCCCAACACGACTAATACCGTTGCCCGGCGGATAAATAGGATGCTAGCGGGCTTTAATCTGTGACGCTGCTGGGTACGTAGTTGTAAGGTCAACCACAGTGGAGTGGCTAAGTTATTGGAAATCATTACGCCCATTGCAAGTGTAGCGACAATTATCATGCTGGTTGCGGCAGCTAAGCCGCCAATAAAGGCAATAATGGTGATCCACATATTGCCTGATGCCACAGGTAGCGCCAATGCGTATGTATCTGTGCTGACAAGCCCGCTGGGAAATAACATATGTCCGGCCAACGCAATTGGCAGTACAAATGCGGTCATACCAAGTAAATAAAGAGGAAAAAGCCAGCGCGCCGTACTGATTTCTTTATCACCGTTATTTTCGATAAAGTTGATATGAAATTGGCGAGGCAGACAAAACATGGAGCATACCCCGAGAAGCATTTGGCTAGCGTATACCCAGATGCCAGAGTCTGCGCTAATTGTTTGCTGAGCGCGGGTATCCAATTGGGCCTTGCCCAATAAGTCAAATACCCCGTCAAACAAACTGTAACAAACAAACAAACCCACTATGACTAATGCGGCGAGTTTGACTACGGACTCAAAGGCGACAGTGAGCATTAAACCAGGGTGTTTATCAGTTAAATTAAGGGAGCGTGTACCGAATAAAATAGCAAATAAGGCCATTAATAAGGCAACATAGAACCCTACGCTGTCGGACCATAAATTATCTGTCCCCGTGACGACGCGGATACCACCGGTTACAGCATCGAGCTGCAGCGCGATATAAGGTACGACACCAATAAAACACAACAGAGTCACCAACGCCGCAAGGAAGTGAGATTTGTCATAGCGCAGACTAATAAAGTCCGCTAGGGAGCTGATATTGTGCTGGTGGCATACATTGGCAACGCGGCGGATAACAGGATGTGCAAATAAAAAGACAAAAATGACGCCTATGTATGTGGGAATAAACGCCCAACCGTAATGGGCTGCTTGGGTGGTAGTACCGAAAAAAGCCCAAGAAGTGCAGTGAACGCCTAAGGCGAGACTGTATATGTAGGGATGTTGCTGATTGGCGTTGACTCGTTTGTCACCCCAAAACGCTAATATAAATAAGATCAGCAGATAGGCGACCACAATGGCCATTAAGCTCAGTACGCTAAACATAGATACTCAAATTTATTTTTATATCAGTACTTTATCTTGAACATCCTTTGGGTAAAAGGGGGGATTGAGCCGATCTTGGCTGATAAACTGCAAAATTTAGACACAATTTTTTTAAAACAACAAAAAAAGGCCCTTGAAGAGCTTTAAAGCAACCCCATTAATAGCTGCAATTGAAATTAGCTTTAATGTGACACCAAAGAACGGAGTAAAGAATGAGTAACGAAGATCAAGCTCAAAAAGATGAGGCCCAGCCAATTAATGAAGAAGCCATCCACGCTGACGCTGAACAAGTTGAAGCTTTAGTGGAAGAATTAAGTGTTGAACAAACACGCATTCTTGAGCTTGAAGCGGCCTTAGCAGCATCGGAAGCTACATTAGCGGCACAGAAAGACTCTGTTATGCGCGCCATAGCTGAGGCAGACAATGTCCGTAAGCGTGCTGAAGGCGAAGTCGATAAAGCGCGAAAGTTTGCCCTTGAAAAATTTGCTTCTGAGTTATTACCCGTTGCGGATAACCTTGAGCGAGCGCTGCAAGTAGCTGATAAAGAAAATGAAACACTTAAACCGGTGGTTGAAGGTGTGGAAATCACCCTTAAATCATTTGTTAGCAGCATTGAAAAATTCGGAATGAAAGTCATCGACCCACAGGGCGAGTCTTTTAATCCTGAACAGCATCAGGCTATGTCGATGCAAGAAAACGCAGAATTGCCAGCCAATACGGTTATGGCAGTGATGCAAAAAGGTTACGAGTTAAACGGGCGTTTATTACGTCCCGCTATGGTCATGGTTTCACGCGCCCCTGAAGGCGGTGTGGATACACAAGCTTAATTCGTAAGCAAATATGAAAATAATTCACAAAAATGGGGTGTTTTTTCAGTTAGCTAATTGAAAAAAAATTAAATAACCCCACAAAGTGTACAGGCTTTAATTGAACAAATTTTTGGAGAAAAACTAATGGGTAGAATCATTGGAATCGACTTAGGTACAACAAACTCATGTGTTGCAGTACTTGACGGTGATAAAGCAAAAGTAATTGAAAACGCAGAAGGGGATCGTACAACTCCCTCGATTATCGCATACACCCAAGACGGTGAAACGTTAGTTGGTCAACCAGCAAAACGTCAAGCGATAACCAATCCTCAAAATACCGTATTCGCTATCAAGCGTTTAATCGGCCGTCGCTTTGAAGATAAAGAAGTTCAGCGTGATATTGACATCATGCCGTTCAAAATTATCAAAGCGGATAACGGTGATGCGTGGGTTGAAGCGAAAGATCAGAAATTAGCGCCACCGCAAATTTCTGCTGAAATTTTGAAAAAAATGAAAAAAACCGCCGAAGATTATCTTGGCGAAGAAGTAACAGCTGCGGTTATTACCGTACCTGCATACTTTAACGATTCACAACGTCAAGCGACTAAAGATGCTGGTCGTATCGCGGGTCTTGAAGTTAAACGTATTATCAATGAGCCAACTGCCGCAGCACTTGCATACGGCATGGACAAGAAAAAAGGCGACAGCGTTGTAGCGGTTTACGATTTAGGTGGTGGTACGTTCGATATCTCTATCATTGAAATCGACGAAGCTGACGGCGAGCATACATTCGAAGTATTGGCGACCAATGGTGATACTCACCTAGGTGGTGAAGATTTTGATAACCAAGTTATTAACTATTTGGTTGAAGAGTTTAAGAAAGACTCAGGCATGGATTTACGTAAAGATCCTCTTGCGATGCAGCGTCTTAAAGAAGCCGGTGAGAAAGCAAAAATCGAATTGTCTTCTGCACAACAAACTGAAGTTAATTTACCGTACATCACGGCTGATGCGTCAGGTCCTAAGCACTTAACCATCAAGCTTACTCGTGCAAAACTTGAGTCACTTGTTGAAAAAATGGTTAAAGCAACATTAGGGCCATTAAAACAAGCACTCGCGGATGCTGACTTATCAGTAGGTGACATCAACGATATCATTCTTGTTGGTGGTCAAACACGTATGCCATTGGTACAAAAATACGTAACGGAATTCTTCGGTAAAGAGCCAAGAAAAGACGTTAACCCTGATGAAGCTGTCGCTGTAGGTGCTGCAATTCAAGGTGGAGTATTGTCAGGTGATGTGAAAGACGTATTGCTGCTTGACGTAACTCCTTTGTCTCTTGGTATCGAAACAATGGGCGGCGTAATGACGGCCTTGATCGAGAAAAACACAACGGTACCTACCAAAAAGTCACAAACCTTCTCTACTGCTGAAGATAATCAAGCAGCGGTTACGGTACATGTACTGCAAGGTGAGCGTAAGCAAGCTGCAGGTAACAAATCACTTGGTCAATTCAACCTTGAAGGTATTCGTCCTGCACAGCGCGGCGCACCACAAATTGAAGTGACTTTCGACATCGATGCGGATGGTATTTTGCACGTATCTGCTAAAGATAAAGATACGGATAAAGAGCAGAAAATCACCATTAAAGCTTCTTCTGGCTTGAGTGATGACGAAGTTGAAAAAATGGTACAAGACGCTGAAGCGAACAAAGAAGAAGATAAAAAGTTCGAAGAAATGGTTCAGGCTCGCAACCAAGCTGACGGCCTAATTCACGGTACACGTAAGCAAGTGGAAGAAGCCGGTGACGCCTTGTCAGACGAAGATAAAGCTGAGATCGAAGCGGCAGTTGTTGCACTTGAAGAAGCCGTTAAGTCTGGCGATAAAGAAGCAATGGAAGCGAAAACCCAAGAGCTAATTCAAGCATCAGCGAAATTAATGGAAGTGGCTCAAGCACAGCAAGCTGCTGGCGCTGCGGAAGGACAAGACAGCGAAGCATCTGCTAAGCAAGATGATGACGTTGTTGATGCCGAGTTTGAAGAAGTAAAAGACGACAAAAAGTAATTTTTGTTGACTACATCAGCCCGAACGTCGTGATGACGCAAGGGCAAGCTCGGGCGCATGGATCTATTTCATAGCGCCCGCGTTTGTTTCAAAACCCGGTGTGTCGTTGGCATTGATGACCATGACGCGAAACCAGGTGGCGAGATTGTAATAGAAGAATAGGTAGTCAGTGTGACTGACGACAAATATCAGGATAAACAAGCTATATGTCGAAGCGAGATTATTATGAAGTGCTAGGTGTCGATAAGTCGGCTGCTGAGCGCGATATAAAAAAGGCTTACAAGCGCCTTGCTATGAAATACCACCCGGATAGAACTCAGGGTGACAAAGCTATGGAAGAGAAATTCAAAGAGGTGCAAGAAGCCTATGAAATTCTAACCGACTCGCAAAAACGTGCCGCATATGATCAATATGGTCATGCTGGCGTTGATCCGAATCGAGGACATGGCGGCGGTCAAGGAGCAGGTGATTTTGGCGACATTTTCGGCGATGTATTTGGCGATATTTTTGGCGGTGGCCGTGGCGGCCGTCAATCACGTGCGAGTCGTGGTTCAGACTTACGCTACAACCTTGAGTTAAGTCTTGAGGAAGCGGTACGTGGTAAGAGTGTTGAAATTCGTGTGCCGACATTAGCAGAGTGTGAACCCTGTGACGGCACAGGCGCGAAAAAAGGCTCCAGTGCGAAGACATGTACTACCTGTCATGGGCAAGGGCAAGTTCAGATGCGTCAGGGCTTTTTTGCCGTGCAGCAAGCGTGTCCAACCTGTTCAGGTAAAGGTAAAATCATTTCTGACCCATGTCGTGAATGTCATGGCCAAGGTCGTGTTGAAAAAACCAAGACCTTGTCTGTCAAAGTACCCGCGGGTGTGGACACCGGCGACCGTATTCGCCTGTCAAACGAAGGTGAGGCGGGAGAAAATGGTGCTCCAGCAGGGGATTTATACGTACAAGTTCATGTTAAGCAACATAAAATATTTGAGCGTGATGGCAACAACCTATACTGCGAAGTGCCTTTAAGTTTTACTCGCGCAGCCATAGGCGGTGAAATTGAAGTGCCTACCCTAGAAGGTAAGGTCAAGCTCAAAGTGACCCCTGAGACACAAACGGGTAAAATGTTCCGCTTACGTAACAAAGGCGTTAAATCTGTGCGCAGTGGTAGCGTAGGTGACTTAATCTGCAAAGTGGTTATTGAAACCCCGGTGAATTTAAACAACCGTCAGAAAGAGTTACTCGAAGAGCTTGAAGAGTCCATGGGCAAAGGTAAAGACACAGCGAAAAATCGCCCTAAAGAGAGCGGCTTTTTCGATGGTGTTAAAAAATTCTTTGAAGACCTGACGAATTAAATTGTAAGTATGTTATTCAAAGCCGCTTAATAGCGGCTTTTTTTTGTTTAACTTGTTGCGTTCACTGAGTGTTTAGTTGGTTATATTGTGTAAATTCACGTGTAATTTATAACCTAATTTGCTAGCCTGTTGGCGCTGCCTTTGTTGCATTAACGTTAAATATTTCAAAGACCTATGTTATCCATTTGAGTCTATTGTTAAGAGGCGTTAGGCGCCTAGTGTGGGCGATACCATTCAGGCAGGCTTATGACGAACATTGTTATCTTTTATGACGACATTGTTCACCAAAAACCACGTTTTAAACTTAGACACCGATAATCGCGAGGGACTATGAACAAATTATTAGTAAGTGCTTTGGCTAGCACTATTTTACTTACTGGTGGCGTTACCGCTCAGGAAGCTAACTCAGAGAAACAAGCTAAGAGTGCGATACAATTTAGGCAGGCTTTGTTGCAACTAGTACGCAGCAACGTAGGTGCACTAGGGGCGATGGCGAAAGGCGCGATTCCTATGGACACGCAAACGATTGAAACCAATGCGACACGTATCGAGCAACTGTCCTTAATGATGGATGATTACTTCGCGTTAGATACAAGAGCATTTGATGTGGATACAGCCGCGTTACCAAAAATTTGGCAAAATCGTGCTGATTTTGCCACTAAAATTGATGCATTGACTGAAGCGTCACAAGGATTAAAGGCTGTGGCCATGAACGGTGACGAAAGTGCCTACAAAGCAGCTATCGGTGGTGTTTTACGTTCATGCAAAGGCTGCCATGACAGCTACAAAGCTGAGTAATTCATAGATGTTTTTAAATAAGGCGCTTAGGCGCCTTTTTAATGCGTAACAGACGTCTCTGTATAGCAACAGATCCCTTGGATTTAATAATCGTGTTTAGGGATGATTCGTACTTAAAGTAGTCAAATTGGTTAAATTTCCTGTTAATCGTAAAAATATCGGTAATTTTCTTTATATTTGAACTTGATCCAGTTAACTTGAGCGCCATATTCAGCCCTAGCTATCCATTTAACTCGATATATTGGTATTTATAACGTGACGTTAAGTAAAACTGACTTATACAAAGAAGTTGCCCAACAAGCACAGGCCTTAATGGCCGGTGAAAAAGATCTGATCGCAAATTTAGCTAACGTGAGTGCACTTTTATATATGCGCTTACCTACATTAAATTGGGCGGGTTTCTATTTGTTGAAAGAGCAAGAATTGGTGTTAGGGCCGTTCCAAGGCAAGCCTGCCTGTATTCGAATTCCTTTAGGACGCGGCGTATGTGGCACCGCGGCTGAAACCGGACTCGCTCAATGTATTTATGATGTACATGAGTTTGCTGGTCACATTGCGTGTGATGCTGAGTCGAATTCTGAAGCCGTATTACCCGTTTTTAAAAACGGAAAATTACTCGGCGTGATGGATCTTGATAGCCCCCATACGGGAAGGTTTGATCAAGAAGATATGACCGGCCTACAAAACTTGGTCAATATATTGCAGGATGCAATTGCATGAAAAGTTCGATAGATATTCATGTGACACTCGCTACCCTAGACGATATGGAGTTTTGGGAGGATAATGCCGAAGAAGCGATGGATCGCTTTAATGCTCTGTTGCATATGTTGTATGACAGAGCAGATGAAGATATTGACACCGTCAGTTTAGAAAATATGATCCAATATATATGGGAAAACTGGCGTAACGATAGTCATTTACTTGACATAGACGATGATGATTTATTCGACTGGGTTGACCAACTATTGTCAACTTGGGATGATGAACGTCAAGAACCCCGCTAACTAAACACTAACTAGAATATTTAATGGATAATCCTCAAAAGTTTTCAAACAGTAAAGAAGTCATCAATTTTTTAAGCGAATCATTTCCAGCATGCTTTAGCGTGACCGGTGATGCAAAACCATTAAAAATTGGAATTTTCCAAGATTTAGCTGAACGCTTAAAAGAAGAAGAGCGTGTCAGTAAAACTTTATTACGTTCATCTCTTAGACACTATACAAATAGCTGGCGTTATTTGCATAGCGTGAAAGAGGGCGCGTTCAGAGTCGATTTGGATGGGAAGGACGATGCACCTATCGAAAAAGAACACGCTGATCATGCTCAAACTCAACTAGAAGAGAGCAAGGCTAAAGTGGCAGAAAAGCGCAAAGCGCAGAATGCCGCCGCCAAGCCAAGCGCAAAGAAAAGTTACAAATCTAAGTCGGTGCCTGCATTTAAATCCTCGCCCAAGGGAACTAATCAGGATAATGTGAAGCCAAAAGCTAAGTTGCCACCACCTGAAAAACTCTCAGCTGAGCAAATTGTTGCGGGTACTTCAGTTACCGTCAAAATAGGTAAGTCACCTATGCCTGCTACAATTACTGATGTCAGCAAAGATGGCGTTCAAGTTCAACTTGATACAGGTATGGTGGTTAAGGTTCAAGTAGATAACTTGAGGTTGGCCCGTTCTAAGAGGTAGTTTAATGATCAATTCAATTCGCGTTACCGCTGTTTCAGCCCTTTTTGCGTTCAGCACAGTAGCCCTTGCTGTTAACCATGCAGAAAGCGTCGACGAAATTCCTGTTCTTAAACAGGAGTCGCAACATGCGGTGTCGGTGAAGCGCATTTCGTCTAATTTTTTACGTTCGCATTATAAGTCGATTACGTTAGATGATGCGTTATCAGAGAAAGTATACGATCGCTATATGCGTTCTCTGGATAGTAACCGAAACGTGTTTTTGGACGCTGATGTGCAAAAATTTAAAACTGAGCAAGATCATTTTGATGAAGCTATCGAAATGGGTGACTTAGATATTGCCTATCAGATTTTCCAGTTAAACATGCAACGTCGAATTGAACGATATGAATACGCTTTAACCTTATTGGATAAAGAGTTTGATTTTGAAAAAGCAGGTGACACCTTCACGTTCGATCGCGAAGATGCAGCTTGGCCTAAAAATACCGCTGAGCTCGATGAGCTATGGCGTCAACGCGTTAAATATGATGCGTTGAACCTAAAATTAGCCGATAAAGAATGGCCTAAAATACAAGAGTTACTCACCAAGCGTTACGAACGCGCGATTAAGCGTTTAAAGCAAACAACCAGTGAAGACGTATTTCAAACATTGATGAACTCGTTTGCGCGCAGTATTGAAGCGCATACCAGTTATTTATCTCCGCGCAATGCCGAACGTTTCCAAATGGAAATGAACTTGTCGTTTGAAGGTATCGGTGCTGTTTTACTCAGTGAAGATGATTTCACTACTATTCGCAGTGTGGTACCGGGCGGCCCAGCTGATCTTTCGAAAAAGATAAAACCAGAAGATAAAATTGTCGGCGTTGCCCAAGATGACGATGATTTTGTTGACGTAATTGGTTGGCGTTTAGATGAAGTGGTTGAGCTTATTAAAGGTCCCAAGGGCAGTGTGGTGCGCTTACAGATTCAAAAAGGTGATTCTGAAAGTACCGTGCCTGAAGTGGTTAGTTTGACCCGAGACAAGATAAAGTTAGAAGACAGAGCGGCTAAATCTGAAGTGTACGTACCTGAGAGTGGTCCACACCAAGGTGAAAAGCTTGGAGTGATTACCATTCCTTCGTTTTACAACAAGTTAAGTAATGATGTTCGTAAAGAATTAGAAAGCTTAAAAGAACAAAAAGTGGAAGGCGTCATTGTTGATTTACGTGGTAACGGCGGCGGTTCATTAACTGAAGCAACATTACTGTCTGGTTTGTTTATTGATAAAGGCCCAGTGGTTCAGATCCGTGATGGAGCAGGGCGTATCCGCGTAGAACAGGACGTGGATGGCGTAACTTATTACGACGGTCCCTTAACTGTGTTGGTTGACCGATACAGCGCTTCGGCCTCTGAAATTTTTGCCGCAGCGATGCAAGATTATAGTCGTGCATTGATCTTAGGTGAGCAAACGTTTGGCAAAGGCACTGTACAACAACATCGTGGTTTAGGTCGAATATACGATTTATATGAAAACCCATTGGGCAGTGTGCAGTTTACGATTGCTAAGTTCTATCGTATCGATGGTGGCAGTACCCAGCATCAAGGTGTGGTCCCAGATGTTTTATTTCCTTCAGCTATCGATCCTAAAGATTGGGGCGAAAGCCAAGAAGAAAATGCACTTCCGTGGGACAGCATAAAACGAGCGACGTATTCGACTTTCGGTGATACGTCACAAGCGGCAAAACAACTCAGCGAATTGCATGAGAAGCGGGTTAAATCGGACCCTGAGTTTGGCTATATTTTTGAAGATATCGCACAGTACAAGAGCAAGGAAAACGATAAAACGCTTTCGCTAGTGGAATCCGTGCGCATTAAAGAGCGTGAAGAACGTGACGCTAAACGTTTGAAACGTGCCAATGAGCGTCTCGCTCGCCAAGGACTCGAGGCCGTCAAAAGTATTGATGACCTACCAGAAGATCAACCTGAAATTGATCCTTTTTTAGACGAGGCCGCGAATATAACCTACGATTTGTTAGGTACGGGTAAGTACGCAATTCACTCCAAATAACATTGATTACGCAAAAAAGGGCTGGATATAATCTAGCCCTTTTTTGTTGATAAGACTTTTCTAATAGCGTGGTGCTGTTCAAACCGATAAACTAACTAAATATAAGATGCATCAACCTACTCAAAAAGGATTCTCAATTCTGAGAGTTGATGAAATAACAAACCTCATAAAAACTAAAATAAAGATAAAGGTGATTGATGAGTGCACGCGGAGAGTTTTCGTCTCGAATTGGTTTTGTATTGGCCGCAGCAGGGTCAGCGGTTGGGCTTGGTAATATATGGGGCTTTCCTACCCAGGTAGCCAGTAATGGTGGCGCAGCATTTGTGCTGGTTTATGTTTTATTGGCGTTCGTATTAGCCTATCCGGTATTAATGGCCGAATTAATTATTGGCCGTGCAACGCGGGCCAATATGGTGGATGCTTTAGGCAAAATATCCAATAGTAATTTAGGTCGTGCCACGGGTGTGTGGGGGTTTGTCACTGTTTCTATGATTCTGGCGTTTTATGCGATTGTTGCCGGTTGGATGATCAGTTATTTCTTTGAGTCTTTTACCCAAATCATTGGCTGGGACAGCGCTTCTCAATGGCTTACCGGTTCATCCATGTTACGCAGCCTCCTTTTTTGTGGTGTATTTATCGCGCTTACCGCGTCCATCGTGGTGGGTGGCGTAAGCAACGGTATAGAACGTTGGTCTGTGCGCTTAATGCCTACCTTGATACTCATCATTTTATTACTCATCGGTTATGTTGCCACGTTAGATGGCGCGCTAGCGGGCTGGAAAGCCTATTTGGTACCTGATTTTAGTGCTATCTGGGATGCTGGTTTACTGATCAGTGCTATGGGGCAGGCGTTTTTCTCGATGTCGTTAGGGGTTGGAACCATGTTGGTGTATGGCTCTTACGTCAGTAAAAATGAAAATTTACCAGTATTAGGTGCGTCTGTGGCACTAGTAGATATTGGCGTCGCTATCTTAGCCGGTATGTTAATTATTCCAGCCATGTATGTGGCACTGAATAATGGTGTACAGATATTCTCCGAAAGTGGTCAACTCATTGCTGGAGATAGCCTTATTTTCACAGTACTACCTGCATTATTCAACACCATGGGGATGGTGGGGTATGTAGTGGCCTTTGCATTTTTTGCACTTATGGTCATTGCAGCATTAACTTCTTCTATTTCTATGCTAGAAGTACCCGTTGCCTACGTGGTGGAGAGCAAGGGGTTACCGCGCAAAAAAGCGGTTTGGATGCTCGCGCTGATCATTTTCGTGATGAGCAGTATTATTATTGTTAATTTTGAGCAGTTATTTGGTCTGGTTATTTCTATTACTACTGAATATAGTCAACCGCTGCTTGGTTTAGCCCTCAGTATATTTGTCGGTTGGGTATGGAAACGGGATCAAATTCTCGCTGAAATCAAACAAGGTAATGAGCAAGCCGAGCACAGCTTGTTTTGGAAAATTTGGCCTTGGTATCTGAAATTTGTGTGTCCGGTTATTATCTTATTCATGTTCGTCCGTTCACTTAATATTTTGGATATCTAGTCATGGAAAATGCAACGCTAAAACAAAAGAAAGAGCCGACGTTACTGGACGCATTGATCCCATTAGTCGTATTGGTCACCTTATTGAGTACCTCAGTTTATCTGTTTTCTGATAATTCATCGTTTGGACCTAACCAAATAGCCTTACTGTTTTCTATGGGCGTGGCGGCGGTTATTGGTTTAAAAAATGGCTATAGCTGGGCTGAAATCGAAAAAGGCATAGTGAAGGGGATTTCTATATCCCTTGGAGCTATCTTGATTTTGTTGGCGGTTGGGGCACTTATTGGTACATGGATGTTGTCAGGCACAGTACCGACACTGATATATTATGGATTGGAGTTATTGAACCCATCCTTTTTCTACGCGGCGACCTGTTTAATTTGTGCCATTGTGGCTATGAGTATCGGCAGTTCTTGGACAACCGCTGCGACGGTGGGGGTGGCCTTAATGGGCGTCGCATCAGGTATGGGCATGTCAGATGCTATTACTGCCGGAGCGGTTATTTCTGGTGCCTATTTTGGCGACAAGATATCACCTTTATCGGAAACAACTAATCTGGCGCCTGCTGTTGCGGGTACCGAATTATTTGAACATATCCGTTATATGTTATGGACTACCGTGCCAAGTTTTGTCATCGCCTTAATCTTGTTCACCATCATTGGCTTTTCTGGTGCCCAGCAAGATACGTCCAGTAACATTGCGCAAATGCAGACCTTGCTCGCGCAAGAGTTTAATATCAATTGGATTATGCTGGTTCCACTTGTTGCGTTATTAACCTTAGCCATAAAAAAGATGCCAGCGTTTCCAGCGGTTGCCATTGGCGCCTTACTTGGTGGCATTTGGGCAGTGTTGTTCCAGCCTGATGTTATCCAAAACATGCTGGATGATAATCAGCAAGGGTCATTGGGTGTGGTTGCTGTTGTATGGACATCTATGTTCGATGGTGTGGTGTTTAGTACCGCGGATGAAAATCTGAATGCGCTGCTGAGTCGCGGCGGTATGTCGAGTATGCTAAATACTATTTGGTTGATCATTTGTGCTATGAGTTTTGGTGCCGTGTTAGAGCGAACGGGATTATTGAAAGCGATTGTGGCGTTGTTTTTGCGTGGTGCAAAAACAGCTGGCAGCATGATAAGCCGGACTATTTTTACCTGTATTGGCACCAACATCATCACCGCAGATCAATATATTTCGATTGTGATGCCGGGTCGTATGTACAAAGAAGAATATGCCAAACGTGGATTACATCAGTTAAATCTGTCACGCAGTTTAGAGGACGGTGGCACGATTACTTCACCACTTATTCCTTGGAATACCTGTGGTGCATATATGCAAGGTGTGCTGCTGGTTCACCCGTTTGACTATTTTATCTATACGTTTTTCAACTTGATTAACCCAGTTTTAGCGATTATTTACGCTTATCTAGGGGTTAAAATTTTGCGTATTCCTATTCCGGATGTCGCAGTTGAGATCGGTGATGAAGAAATTGCCGCCACACAACCTGCTCAATCGAATAGGTAAAATATCCAAGTGACGTCATTTGAATAGCTCATTAGTGCAATTAGCGCCGGCAGTTAGATTAGATGACGTCATACACACTTTGTAGCTCACATTAAGAGGACTCTATGTCGGTTTTATCTCCAGTTGCGAAAAAACGCAGTGATTATCGCGCCCCCGATTTTTTAATAGACCATGTTGATATGGCATTCCATTTAGACGTAACGCAGACCCGGGTGATCAGTACGTCCCGTTTCACTCGTAATGGGCAACATCAGTCTCCGTTGGTGCTCGATGGTGAAAATCTGCAGCTCATCAGCGTGACTATCAACGGCGAGCCCGTGACGGATTATCATCAGAGTGATGAGCATCTAACCTTAAATATCAACCAAAACGATTTTGAGCTGTGTATTGAAACGCGCATTAATCCCCAGGAGAATAAAACCTTAGAAGGTTTATATTTTTCAGGCGGGGCTTATTGCACCCAGTGTGAAGCTGAGGGCTTTCGTAAAATCACCTATTTTCTCGACCGCCCTGATGTGCTGGCCAAATACGATGTGACGATTTTTGCGGATAAAACACGTTACCCACATATGTTATCCAATGGCAATCAGATCGACAAAGGTGAACTAGACGACGGTCGCCACTGGGTCAAATGGCAAGATCCATTCAAGAAACCCAGTTATTTGTTTGCTTTGGTCGCAGGGAATTTTGATTTACTTACCGACCGTTTTGTCACGCAAAGTGGGCGCAGTGTTGCCCTTGAATTGTACGTTGATAAAGGTGCCCTTGATAAAGGACATCACGCATTAGCCTCGCTAAAAAAAGCCATGGCATGGGATGAGCAGGTTTTTGGCCTAGAATACGATCTCGACATTTATATGATTGTTGCGGTGGACTTTTTCAACATGGGGGCCATGGAAAACAAGGGCCTGAACGTTTTTAATAGCAAATTTGTGTTAGCCGATGCGGAATCAGCCACGGATGATGACTTTTTCAATATTGAAGCTGTGATAGGGCACGAGTATTTTCATAACTGGACGGGCAACCGGGTGACTTGCCGAGATTGGTTTCAGCTTAGTTTGAAAGAAGGCTTAACGGTTTTTCGTGATCAGCAATTTAGTGCAGATATGTCGTCGCCTGTGTTCAATCGGATTAAAAATGTACAAATAATTAGGGAGCATCAGTTCGCTGAAGATGCCAGCGCTATGGCCCATCCTATTCGTCCAGAAGAAGTAATAGAAATGAACAATTTCTATACCGTTACCGTGTACGATAAAGGTGCAGAAGTCATTCGCATGATGCATACCTTGCTCGGCGCCGCTGGATTCAGGCAAGGTATGGATTTATACTTTTCGCGTTTCGACGGACAAGCCGTTACCTGTGATGATTTTGTGCAAGCTATGCAGGATGCGACACAAGTTGATTTAAGCCAATTTAGACGTTGGTATAGTCAGTCAGGGACGCCTAAAGTTAAGGTAACCGACAGTTTTGATGCAAAAACAGGTGTTTACCACATTGATTTTACTCAGAATACACCGCCTACCGCAGATCAAAAAGTTAAACAGAACTTACATATTCCATTTAAGTTCGAATTGTTAGATGAGAAAGGCAACAGTATTTCTGATGATTCGGTGCCAGAACTCAGTGCTAAAATGATTGAGTTGACATCCCGCGTCCATCGGATCACGGTTACGGGTTTGCAGGCGAAGCCAACACCCTCGTTACTGCATGACTTTAGTGCGCCAATCAAAGTTGATTATGCTTATAGCCATCAGCAACTCAGTAACATCATTCTATATTCAGGTGATGACTTTGCTCGTTGGGATGCCAGCCAACGTTTATACAGCCGCTGCATCCATAATTTAGCAATCTCGCCAGATACACCGGACGACGAATTACTCGATAGCATGCTTCAAGCTGTGCAGGGGATATTCGACATTGCTGACGTGAATCCAGCACTGGCCGGGGCAATGTTGAGTCTTCCAAGTTTTGAAACTCTGAGCCAGCAAGTGGATGAGATCCAAGTTGAGGCGCTCTACCATGCCCAGCGCAGTGTGCGCAATTTAATTGCGACTACGTTATCGGACCAATGGTCGACGCTTTACCATAAACAAGCCGTTGTACCTTATCGTTATGTTGCTGATGATGTAGATAGTCGTCGGTTGCGTAATTTAAGTTTGAGCTATTTGGTGCAAGCGGGTGCACCGCAATCTAGCGATATATTGTTAGCGCAGTTTGCCCAAGCAGACAATATGACTGATTGCTTGGGTGTATTAAAAGCGGCTCAATTTGGTGAGCTTAAGCAATTTGACCAATTGATGGAACAGTTTGAGACCCGCTGGCGTCATGATCCTTTAGTGCTTGATAAGTGGTTTGCTTTACATGCCAATATGGAGCGCAGTGACATACTTGTGCGCTTGCCCTTATTGTTAAGTCATGACAAATTTAGCTTAGATAATCCTAACCGAGTGCGTTCTGTATTAGGCAGCTTTGCATTTTATAATGTGCTGGGTTTTCATGCTGTTGACGGTAGCGGCTATAAATTTTTAGCTGACTACATACTTAAACTTAATAGCGTCAATCCACAAGTGGCGGCACGTATTATTACGCCGTTAACGCAATGGCAGAAATTTGATGAAAAGCGCCGAGAACTGATGCGCTATCAATTAGCACGTATTGCGGATTGCCAAGATTTGAGTAAAGATTTAATTGAAAAAGTCAGCAAGAGTCTTAATTACACGTCACACTAATGCAAACTTTATATTTCCGTTTAGCGCTCAGTTATGAGCGCTGTGAACCCCTTTACCTCACTAGTACGCAAACCGTTATCGTCCTCGCCGATAACGGTAAACGCGTGCAGTTACCCGCTAAAAATCTACGTCCTTTTATTCAACATAACGGAATACACGGCCGTTTCCGGTTGATCATCACTGATACTAATAAGATTAGTCGTTTAGAAAAAATAGTCTGAACGGGTTATTTTTTATACTGGCCTTTTCTCAAGTCACTGAAAGTAAACGATTTGTATCCAAGAATACTGGTACGATTTGTACTTGCTATCGGCGCGGTTTGATGTAATCATTTTGTAAAATTTGAGTGGTTTAATTGAATGGTATGTTAGTGCATGTTGCTAACTTCAAGGGAGGTAAGGATGAATCGTGAAGTCTTCGGATTTAAAAAGTCGCCTATAGCATTAGGCATAGTGGGGCTTATGGGCGCAGCATTGATGTCAGCGCAAGCCGCCAGTTGGAGTTATGGCGATTGGTCTGTGACCTTTGACTCAAATTTTTCTTTTGGCACCAGTATTCGTGTCGAAGAGCGCGACTTCTCGCGTGTAGGTAACAGTAACGGTGTGCAATTTGATTGGTCGGGTTACAACCCAGCGACGAATCCAATCTATAGTTCTGCTGATGTATGGGAATTAGGTACAGGCGGTTATTCAACTAACGGCGACCTTAGTACGCTGAACTATGAAAAAGGCAATCCTTTTTCAACGTTATTCAAAGGTGTGCATGAGTTAGACATTCAATATAAAAACATGGGCGTATTCATGCGCGGCATGTATTTTTATGATTTTGAAATGAAAGACAGCTCACGTGATTGGCAAAATCCGATTACTGGTACCACGCAAGACCCTTGCGCATCGTCAACCGCCAGTGATGAGTTATGTTCAGATGTACGTTTATTAGATGCGTATTTTTACACTGACTTCTATCTTGGCGATATGCCAGTTACGTTCCGCGTGGGTAACCAAGTGGTCAGTTGGGGTGAAAGCACGTTTATCCAGCATGGTATTAACTCAACTAACCCGGTGGATGTATCCCGTGCTCAGGCACCAGGAGCAGAGCTCAAAGAAGTCTTTATTCCTGTGGGTATGGTGTTCGCACAATTTGGATTGACCGAAAACCTCAGTTTATCCATGTACTACCAATACGAGTGGGAACGTAGCCGTTTACCACAAGCGGGCAGCTATTTCTCGACCAATGACTTTGCCGGTGAAGGTGGTCAAGCGCAAAATATTCAATTGGGCTTCAGTGGTAATCCTGATATCGATTTAGACTTCTTGTTAAGCAATTTAAATGGGTTAGGAGACGCACTAAGAGCTGGGGCTGATGGTTCGCTTATTGGGCAAGCTTATTTAGCCTACCCAACCAAAGTAGCAGTACGGGGTTTCAGTGATCGTGCTCATACTGATGCCGACGACCAAGGTCAATACGGTATTAAGATTGGTTATTATGCCGAAGACTTAAATGAAACTGAATTTAACTTTTATCTGATTAACTATCATAGCCAGCGACCGCTAATCGCAGGTTTAACGTCTGATTTCACTGCACAGAGTATTGGTGCTGATTTGGCTATGTTAGCCACTACTGAAATCACTAAAGAAAACGTAACCGATCTTAAAGCCTTTACAAAAACAGGGTTTGTGTATCCTGAAGATCTAAAGCTTTATGGATTTAGCTTCAATACCAATGTGGGTACAACGGCACTTGCGGGTGAAATAGCCTATCGTGTTGATGAGCCATTACAATTAGACGATGTTGAATTGTTGTATGCAGCCATGCCACAACAGTTAGCTATTGCCGGGTTACGTCCTGATTTAGCGGGAATTTCTCAGCTTGACGGCTACCAAGGTTTTACCACAGGTCCAGGTGAAACGGCCAAGGGTTATCTGGAGTCGGACACGTTACAAATGCAAGTCACGGCCACTCATATTTTTGGCCCTGCACTGGGCACAGATAATTTAGTGGTGTTAGGTGAAGTCGGGTATGTGAGTATTCAAGACTTCCCTGATCCAAGTGTAATCCGCTTGAATGGTCCAGGTTCGGTGCGTACGCCGTCTCTAGAACCAACGGCAGATGGCAATACTCGTGAAGGTTTACATGTTGGGCTATCTAATGGTCCTGAAACAAACCCATTCCCGACGTCTAGTGCATGGGGATATCGCTTGCTGGCTAATGCGTCATTCAACAACGTTTTCGCTGGTATCAATTTACAAGCTAGAGCAACGTTTGCTCATGATGTAAATGGTATTACCCCGGATCCTTTGTTCTTATTTATTGAAGATAGAAAATCAGCCAGTGCTTCTTTGACATTTGATTACCTAAGCAAATGGTCGGCTACGGCATCGTACAATACGTTCTGGGGTGGCCAAGGCACAACTAATGCCCTTTCAGACCGTGATTTCGTTTCTTTTAACATCAAGTATTCTATCTAAGGAGCCATATTATGATTAGAAAATTTGCTCTCATCGCGTCTGCAATGGCGTTAACATTCAATTCCGGCTTGATACAAGCCAAAGTATCCGAAGCTGAAGCGGCTAAATTAGGCGCTGAACTGACGCCCGTTGGCGCAGTGAAAGCGGGAAATGCAGACGGTAGTATACCTGCATGGACTGGCGGCATAACTGAAGTTCCAGCAGGTTATAAAGTCGGAGACCATCATCCTGATCCGTTTGCCGATGATAAAGTGCTGTTTAATATTACGGCTAAAAACTACCAAGAGTACGCAGAGTTTTTAACTGATGGGCAAAAAGAGCTGTTTAAAGCTTACCCTGATACGTACAAAATGCCGATATACCAAACTCGTCGTTCAGCTTCATTACCACAGTTCGTCTACGATGAAACTGCGAAAAATGCGGTGATGGCTGAGTTAGTGCAAGATGGCAATGGCGTTAAAAATGCGGCTATTGGTATTCCATTTCCTATTCCACAGAATGGGGTAGAAACTATTTGGAACCACATATTACGTTATCGCGGTGAAAGCGTTAAACGTTATGCGGGTCAAGCAGCGCCTACGGCTTCTGGTGATTATAACGTAATCGGTTTTGAAGAAGAGTTGATGCAGAAGTATTCAGCTAAAGATGCAACCCGTGAAAAACTACTTGAAGAAAATGTCATTTCTAAATTCAAGCAGAGTGTTACGTCACCTGCGCGCTTAGCAGGCACAGCTTTGTTGGTGCATGAAACGATGGACCAAATACGCGAACCTCGTCAAGCATGGACTTACAATACCGGTCAACGCCGTGTTCGTCGTGCTCCGAATGTTGCTTACGATGCCCCAGGTACAGCGTCTGATGGTTTACGTACCTCAGATGATTTTGACATGTTCAATGGTGCCCCAGATCGTTATAACTGGGAGCTAAAAGGCAAAAAAGAATTGTATGTGGCCTACAACAACTACCACCTACACAGCGATAAAGTGAAATATGAAGATATTCTTCAACCTGGTCACATCAACCCAGACTTAACGCGCTTTGAAAAGCATCGTGTATGGGTAGTAGAAGCAACGCTTAAGCCTGAATTCCGTCATATCTATCAAAAACGCGTATTTTTTATAGATGAAGATAGCTGGCAAATTCAAGTTGCGGATATGTACGACAATCGCAACGAATTGTACCGAGTAGGTATCTCTCATGGTATTAATTATTATGAAGTACCCACACAATGGTCAACGCTAGATGTTTATCATGACTTGAACTCTCGTCGTTACTTAGCGTTAGGACTAGATAACGAAGAGAAAATGTACGAGTTTAATGCAGATTTAAAAGATCGCGAATTTACCCCCGAGGCGATGCGCCGAGCCGGTAGACGCTAATCGAGTAAAAAAACGGTTGGCCATTGCCAACCGTTTTCATTTTGATGGAACCCAATTACTATGAAATTATCCCTTGCAAGTGCAGTGATTGCCGTTTTACTTGCACCCTTATCCACTGTTCAAGCCGCCCAGAACAGTTTTCAAGCCCCGTTAGTTGATCAGTCTTTATTACTTGATATTACCCAAAGTGGAGAGCAACTTATTGCTGTCGGTGAGCGGGGGCATATTATTCGCTCAACTGACGGACAAAAATGGCAGCAAGTTGATGTGCCTTCAACGTCAACATTAACGGGTGTGTATTTCGTTGGTCAACAAGGTTGGGCTGTGGGTCACGATTTTGTTATTTTACATACTGCAAACAATGGCCTTGATTGGGAAGTACAATACTATGCCCCTGAACAAGAACGACCATTATTAGATGTTGCGTTTTTTAATAAAAATGAAGGTATCGCGATTGGCGCTTATGGGGCGTTTCTGCGCACGGTCGATGGTGGAAAAACCTGGCAGAGCGAATTACATGCAGAGTTTGTAAACCAAGACGATCAAGATTATCTGAATGAACTTCGTCTGGAAGATGAGGCGTTTTATAAAGAAGAACTCGCCGCAATATTACCGCATTTAAACAGCGTATCCATTTCAGGTAATGACATTTATTTAGCCGGTGAAGCAGGTTTACTGGCGATGAGTTCCGATAAAGGTCGTACATGGAAACGCATGGACATCGATTATCACGGCTCTTTTTTCAATATTGTAAAAGCGCAATCCGGTGATTTAATTGCGACTGGCCTTCGCGGCAATGTGTTTATCTTTAATAATGACGAGCAAGAATGGAAAGCATTGGATGCCGGCAGCAAAGCATCTATGAATGCAGTTGTTTCTGTGGACGCATCGCGAACCGTTTTGTTGGGCAATAATGGCGCAGTGGTAACCGTTCAAGGTGATGATGTCAGCTATGAACAGCAAAGCGATGGGCAAACTCTTATTAATGGAGTGTTTTATAACAATCAAATTATCGCAGTGTCGGTTGACGGCATTAAACATTTGCAGCAAGCACGGTAGCCGTTCATGAGTAATATAATTAAATTTTTAGAATCCTTGATTTTCAAAAACCGCATCGCTGTCTTATTGGTATTTTTAACGGCAACAGTCTTTTTAGGTTATCAATCGTCACAACTTCGTTTAGATGCGGGATTTACCAAGAATATTCCCCTCAATCATGAGTACATGCAGAATTATATGAAGCATGTGAATGATTTTGGTGGTGCGAACAGCATTTTGGTTTCGGTGTGTGATACACACGGTGATATTTTCAATCAAAACTTCTTTGATACATTAAAAGATGTTCATGACCAATTGTTCTTTATCAATGGTGTTGACCGTTCATTGGTTAAATCATTATTTTCATCATCCACACGTTTTACTGAGATAGTAGAAGGGGGCTTTGCCGGTGGGCCAGTTATACCTGCCGATTTCAATTCTTCTGAGCAACGGGGTTTAGACAAGGTTTCGTCCAACATTGAAAAGGCGGGCATTGTCGGTAGTTTAGTCTCTGACGATTATCAATGCGCCATGGTCAACGCCAAACTATTGGACTTAGATCCAGAGACTGGTGAAAAGCTTGATACGTTAGCCCTTGCTGATGAACTTGAAACTCAACTTCGCGTGCAATTTGAAACTGACGATATCAGCATTCATATCATTGGCTTCGCAAAAATGATTGGCGATGTTGCTGACGGCGCCAAAGATGTTTTAGTCTTCTTCGCCATTGCTATCGCGATAACAGCAGTATTGGTCTATTTCTTCTGTAAATCCCTGATGCTAACGCTTTTGCCCCTGTTATGTTCGATCATTGCCGTTATCTGGCAAATGGGATTGTTAACATTACTTGGTTTTGGTTTAGACCCTATGTCTATTCTGGTGCCGTTCTTAGTGTTCGCCATTGGCATTAGCCATGGTGTGCAAATGATAAACTCCGTGGGCAAAGAGGTCACCAAAGGCAGCACGTCTTTTAACGCTGCCAAAATGGCCTTTACGACTTTGTTAATTCCCGGTGGTGTTGCCTTATTATCTGACACCATAGGTTTTATGACCCTACTGGTGATCGATATTGGCATCATCCGAGAACTAGCGATTACAGCCAGTATGGGTGTGGCAGTGATCATTCTGACCAACTTATTGTTACTGCCTGTTTTAATGTCGTTTGTTAAATTTAACGATAAATACAAACAAAAGTTCGCTGGTAAAGAAAATCGTGCCGATAAGTTTTGGGATTGGATTGCAGCATGCTCTAGCCCAAAAGTTGCAATCGTTATTTTAGTCGTAACAGCTGTATTGTTTGGTTTCGGTTGGGTGCAGGCACAGAAAATGAAAATTGGCGATTTGCACGCAGGTGCACCCGCGCTTCATGAGTCCTCTCGCTATAACCAAGATACGTTTTTGATTACAGATAAATACGAGATCAGTACCGACTATATGTCAATCCTAGTCGAGACGACCAAAGATGCTTGTACCTCTTATGATGTGATGAATTCGATTGATGAATTGCAGTGGCGCATGGCAAACATTGAAGGTGTGCAATCTGCGGTAAGTTTAGCGTCCGTGGCTAAAATTATTAATGCTGGTTACAACGAAGGTAATGCTAAGTGGCGAGTGTTGCCTAGAAACCAACAAACGTTAGTACAAGATATCGCTCGGGTCGATACCTCTTCTGGTTTATTAAACGGTGACTGTTCTGTGATGCCTATCATCTTGTTTATGAAGGATCACAAAGCTGAGACGATTAATCGCGTGGTAGAAGCGGTAAAAGAATATCGTGTAGATTTTGAAACACCTGAGTTGCAGTTTAAACTTGCGTCAGGGCCTATTGGTGTGATGGCGGCTCAAAATGAAGCCGTAGATGAATCGCAAAATCCGATGATGTTGTATGTGTTTGGGGCGGTGATTTTATTATGTCTCATCAGCTTTAAGTCATTGCGCGCTACATTGGCTGTGGTTATTCCTTTATATGTGGTATCTGTGTTGGCCCAAGCGCTAATGACGTACTTGCAAATTGGTTTAACGGTTTCGACTTTGCCTGTTATTGCACTCGGTGTTGGTATTGGTGTTGATTATGGTATTTATATTTTGTCTACCATGAATCATAAACTGAAAGCGGGTATGGCAGTACGCCAAGCATACTTCGAAGCGCTAAAAGAGCGAGGAAGTGCCGTATTGTTTACCGGTGCTACGTTAGCCGTTGGTGTGAGCACATGGGTATTTTCATCACTGAAGTTCCAAATGGATATGGGGATTTTATTAACCTTCATGTTTATAGTGAACATGATGGGAGCCATTATAGTGTTACCAGCTTTGGCGAGTGTATTCTGGCGTAAGCAAAAATAATTCCGCATAATTATTTAAAATTTTGCATAAAAAAGGCCGTATGGCCTTTTTTTATGTGCGAAATTCAGATAACTATTTCAAATGTAAATTTGGCGTAAATTTAGGGCTTTTAATGGTCGTCTATTTTAGCGAGAATAGTCCTACATAGACGAAAAACTGTATATATGTCAGCCTATTGTCTAATCTCATTATTTATCGTCGACGGTACTGGCATTGTAACAAATTGTTAATGCGTCGATTCAATACCACTGTTACTTCCAAAAGAGTAAGGAATAGGTAAACACATGACGGTTGCAACACACCAGCATTCAGTTTTGTTAGAAAACGTAGTCAAACTTATTGAGAAAAAGGTAGATAAATCCCAAGTAGACTTGGTCAAAAATTTTTCTCGTATTTTGTTCAACAATATTTCAACAGAGGACCTCGATAATCGCAGTGATAGTGATTTGTACGGAGCAACCCTCAGCCTGTGGAATAAGTTTTTAAACTTTGATGCCAGTAAGCCAATTATCCGTGTATTTAATCCAGAGGTAGGTAAACATGGTTGGCAGTCAACCCACACCATAGTTGAAATTTTAGTTGAGGATATGCCATTTCTTGTTGACTCGGTGCGCATGGCATTAAATCGTGTTGGGGTAACCGCGCATTTATTACTGCACAGTCCGATTGCGTTGCAACGTGACGAGCAGCATAAATTCAACGGGTTTGTGGAGGCGAAAAAGAACGTAAAAAATGCGACTAAGGAAACGATTTTCTTAATCGAAGTAGACCGTCAAACGACGAAGAAGACGTTGGACAGTCTGGCTAGCGAATTAATGTCAGTGGTGAACGAAGTATCATTAGCCGTGCAGGATTGGAGTGCGATGAGTGACAAACTCAACGACATTATTAAGGGGTTTCCAGATAATCCGTCACCTGCATCAGCAGCGCAAAAAGCACAAACGATTAAATTTTTAACTTGGTTAAACGATCATAACTTTACCATTATGGGCTATCGCTCTTATAGCGCTAAGGCAGTCAAAGGTGACTATCGATGGTTGGCTGATAATGACTCCAGCCTAGGTTTAATGAAGAACTCGGCCAGCGAACGTGAACGGGTGTTGTCAAATATTCCAGGCTCTGCCCGTGAAGAAGCATTAAGTAACCATCCTCTGTTGTTAACTAAAACCAATAGTCGCTCTCGGGTGCATCGCCCAGCGTATTTAGATTACATCGGCATCAAACGTTTTGATGAGCAGGGGAATGTCGTTGGTGAGGAGCGTTTTATCGGTCTTTATTCCGCGTCTTTTTATAATAGTAGTGCTACGCAAGTGCCTGTCTTGCAGACTAAAATTGACAGCATTTGTCAAAAATCCGGTTTTGAAAAAGACTCTCACGGTTATAAAGCGTTTTTGAATATTATTGAAACTTATCCTAGGGATGAGTTGTTGCAAGGCAGCGAAGATGAGTTAGCGCAAATTGCATTGGGTATTTTTCAAATGCAAGAACGTGGAATTTCACGCTTATTTGTACGTAAAGATGTTTTTGGACGTTTCATTTCTTGCATGGTTTACGTGCCTCGAGAGCGTTACAACACGCAATTGCGTAAAGATACCCAAGCATTACTGCAAAAATCGTTTAATAGCCAAGAGGACGTGGAGTTTACGACTTACTTCTCAGAATCAGTGTATGCCAGAACCCAGTATATTGTCAGAGTGAAAGACAACAATTCGGAATATAACGTGAAGGAAATTGAAAAGAATATTATCGAACTGACTAAAAGTTGGAATGATAAATTAACGGCGACAATTCGAGCGACCTATGGCGAAGCCGCTGGTAAGGTGCTTGAGAAAAAATACGAAGATGCTTTTCCACCAAGTTATAAAGAACAAAACTTACCCAGTGCTGCCTTAGTTGATTTGGAAAAAATTGAGTTACTCAGCGCTGAACATACTCTAGATATGTTGTTTTATCGGCCTCAAGAAGAAGCGAATGACAGCGAAGTTGTGAAACTAAAATTGTTCCACAAAAATGAGCCGATTCATTTATCTGCTGTATTGCCCATGCTGGAAAATTTTGGTCTTCGCGTGATTGACGAAAGCCCGTATCGGGTTAAATCAAGCAATGGTGACGTCAATTGGATCATGGAATTTTCCATGTTACACAGTACCAGTAATCGCATGGATTTAGAGCGCGCCCAAACACTTTTCCAAGATGCGTTTGCAAAGGTTTGGTCAAATGAATTAGAAGACGATGCCTTTAACCGCTTGGTATTGGGGGCTGGTTTACCAGGTCGAACGGTCACTATTTTGCGTGCTTACGCTAAATATATGCGTCAAATCGGTAGTTCATTCAGTAAAGATTATATTGCTAACACGTTAGCCCATTATCCTGATATCGCTAAGATTTTGGCGTCATTATTTAATCAGCGCTACAATCCAAAAGTACGCCGCTCGGCCAAGCGTGAAGACACATTATTAAATGAAGTGAAAAAGCATCTGGATAACGTGTCGAATCTCGATGACGACCGTATTATCCGTCGCTACTTGGATCTTATCTTAGCAACCACTCGTACTAATTTTTATCAAAGTGACGCCCAAGGCAATGAGAAATCATATGCATCGTTTAAAATGTTGCCTGAGCTTATTCCTGATATGCCATTGCCGCGGCCAAAATTTGAGATTTTTGTTTATTCACCGCGCATAGAAGGGGTGCATCTTCGCGGCGGCAAAGTTGCGAGAGGTGGCTTACGCTGGTCAGATAGACAAGAAGATTTCCGTACCGAAATTCTGGGTTTGGTCAAAGCACAACAAGTTAAAAACACCGTTATTGTGCCTGTCGGCGCTAAAGGCGGATTTGTGTGTAAGAATTTGCCAGTTAACCAAGGCCGGGAAGCTTTTCAAAAAGAAGGCCAAGCTTGCTATAAAATTTTTATCCGCAGCTTGCTCGACATCACTGACAATATAGTGGATGGAAAAATTGTATATCCTCGTGATGTTGTGCGTCTTGACGAAGATGATGCGTATTTAGTTGTGGCGGCCGACAAAGGCACCGCTACGTTTTCCGATATCGCAAATGGTATCTCTGAAGAATTTAATTTCTGGTTAGGCGATGCGTTTGCCTCTGGCGGCAGTATTGGTTACGACCACAAGAAAATGGGCATTACTGCTCGAGGTGGTTGGGAGTCGGTGAAACGTCATTTCCGTGAAATGGGCGTGGATTGTCAAACAACTGATTTTACCTGTGTGGCAGTGGGCGATATGGCCGGTGATGTATTTGGTAACGGTATGTTGTTATCCCAGCATACTAAGTTGATTTGTGCGTTTAACCACCTACATATTTTCTTTGACCCAGCGCCTGACGTGCAAGCCAGTTATGCCGAACGTAAACGTTTGTTCGATAATCCTTCTCTAGGTTGGAACGACTATGACAAATCGCTGATATCTAGCGGCGGTGATATCTTTAGCCGTGCGTCTAAGTCAATTAAGTTAACGCTCGAAATGAAAAAATGGCTGGGCACAAAACAGCTCACCATGACACCAAACGAGTTGATCCATAATGTATTGCAGATGGAAGTCGATTTACTTTGGAACGGCGGTATCGGTACGTATGTGAAAAGTACCAAAGAAAGCCATTCGCAAGTCGGGGATCGCGCAAATGATGATACCCGTGTAAATGGTTCACAAGTGAAAGCCAAAATTATTGGCGAAGGGGGAAATTTAGGTTTAACCCAGCTTGGACGAATTGAGTTTGCCCGCAATGGCGGGCGAGTGAACACCGACTTTATAGATAATGTGGGTGGCGTTGACTGTTCAGATAACGAAGTAAACATTAAGATCTTACTCAACGCCTTGGTCAGTGCTGGTGATTTAACCCTCAAGCAACGCAATAATTTGCTATTTGAAATGACCGACGATGTGGGCGATTTAGTGATCCAAGATTGTTATCGCCAAACAGAATCGATTTCGATTACACAACTAAGCGGCGGCAGTCAGTTAAAAGAGCAATTGCGCTTTATCCATAATTTGGAAAAAGAAGGTAACTTAAATCGAGAACTGGAATTTATTCCAACTGACGATGAGATTTCTGACCGTTTAGCTGTGTCACAAGGTCTGACTCGTCCTGAATTATCTGTGCTTATCGCGTACGGAAAAATGATGTTGAAAGAACGTTTTAACATACCTGAGCTGACTGATAATCCTTATCATCGAAAATTACTCGTGAGTGCTTTTCCGGAAGTGCTGCAAAAACGTTACGCCGAGCAAATGGAACAACATCCATTGCGCAGCGAAATTATTGCCACTAAGTTGACCAATAACTTGATCAATGACATGGGTATGAATTTTGTCTTTCGTATGCAAGAAGAAACAGGGGCGACGATTGATGAGATAGCCAATGCTTATTGTGTTGTCAAAGGCATATTCGGCATGGAAGGTCTTTGGGCTGAAGTTGAAGCATTGGACAATAAAGTCAGTGCCCAAACGCAACTTTCAATGTTAGAAAGTATGCGCCGTACTTTACGCAGAGCTTCGCGTTGGTATTTACGTCACGGCGTAAAATCCATGGGAATTCAAGACGCCATCGACAGCTATGCCTCAACCTTTGCTGATTTGTTTAAAAACCTTAAAGACTATCTTGTTGAAGGTGAATACAAAGAACTTGAAGCAAATTGTGCACGCCTTAAGAAAGATGGTGTGCCTGAGGATATTGCCTACAAGGTCGCCAGCTTAAGTAATTTGTTCCCGTGCTTAGACTTAGCACAAATTGCTAAGGCAGAAGGACGCAGTATTAAATTGGTTGCCAGTTTATACTTCCGACTTGGTTCGCGTCTTGAGTTGCACTGGTTCTTAGAACAGATAAACAATCAGACGGTTTCTAATCACTGGCAAGCACTTGCGCGCGCTTCATATCGTGAAGAACTTGATTGGCAACAAAGGGCATTAGCAATCGTATTGCTGACTGGCGCACCAAAAAGTGACGATGCTGAAATGATTCTTGGTACATGGATGGAACATAATCAGGCTCTATTAGAGCGCTGGTATAGTATGATGTCAGAATTCAAAACCAGTAGTACTCATGAATTTGCGAAGTTTTCAGTCGCATTACGTGAATTAATGTTGCTTAGCATAAACGCTAACGCTTAATATTAAACGTACCGTCTTAATGCCCTGGTGATCAACTGGGGCTTTTTTTTGTCTGAGGAAAAAATATACCATGTACGCCATTTTACAAAAATTTCTATTCACTCAAGATGCGGAGTGGAGCCACGACTTTACAATTAATTGGCTTAAGCGCACACAACATACATTTTTGAATTTGGCCTACAAACAGCGAATTGCTGATAAACCAGTAGAGTGCTTAGGTTTACATTTTAAAAATCCAGTCGGTTTAGCGGCAGGACTAGATAAAAATGCTGAGTGCATTGATGCATTCGCAGCGATGGGATTTGGTTTTATTGAAGTCGGTACAGTGACCCCTAAACCTCAGGCTGGCAATGACAAACCGAGAATGTTTCGTTTACCAAAAGGGCGGGCGATTATTAACCGTATGGGGTTTAATAATAAAGGGGTTGATTATCTCGTGGGGCAAGTGAAAAAAGCTCGTTACACGGGGGTACTTGGGATCAATATAGGCAAAAATAAATCGACTCCAGAAGACCAAGCGTTGAATGACTATTTAATCTGTTTACGCAAGGTTTATCAGCACGCCAGTTACGTCACGATTAACATCTCATCTCCTAACACTCCAGGCTTAAGGAACTTGCAATATGGTGATGCTCTTACACAGCTTTTAAAGGGTTTAAAATTGGAGCAGGGCAAGCTTGAGATTGAGCATAAGAAGCGTGTCCCCATTCTAATCAAGATCGCTCCTGATCTGGAGGATTCTGAACTAAGCTCGATGGTTGATTCTTTTTTAACCTCCTCGATCGACGGTGTGATCGCGACCAACACCACGCTTGATCGCGATGCCGTTAAAGGTTTGCAACATGCTGATGAAGCTGGCGGTCTGAGTGGGTCAGTACTCACTGACAAGAGTCAGCGGATCGTTGCATCATTGTGTAGTCAGCTCGCTGGGCGTGCGCCTGTTATTGGTGTAGGGGGGATTGATTCACCCCGCGCCGCGAAAGAGCGGATCGAGGCCGGATCGCCTTTAATTCAAGTCTATTCTGCGCTGATCTACCAAGGTCCGAAATTAATAAAAGAGATCGTAGATTCGTTATAATGATCAATGCGTGATCGTGGTCTTTTATCACCTTTAAGTATTACGAAAAGTGCATGATTTCACTGCCTTTTATGCTAGTTTTTATTAAGGATTAAATTCTCAATAGGCTATGGAATTATGCTGCTTCCAAATACAAATTGGTTTTGGTATTCACACGACAACGAACTGCGTCTTGATTTAGGTGACACGCTAACGTTTGTGGTGCCTTTTGCGTTGAAGAATTTAATTAATTTACCTAGCGAAAAACAATTATTTAGCCTTGAAGATACTGAGCACTATGTTGCGTTAGCGGAGAATTTAGATAGCAGCGGCGTAACGCTCACTGAGGGGCAGTTGGTACAGGTATTGTTAAATGCGACAGCTGCATTAAAGTTTCATAAGCCAGTTTGTATGAAAAGTTGGCTGTATAAATCGCAGGCAACAAATGGTGTACATTGTCAGCTTGCGATGCTTGAAGCTGCCCATGACGATAGCGCGGCCTTAGGGCAGGTGGTAGTGATAGAGCAAGACGGTACCAGTGCAACCTGTATGCTCATTTCTGATGAATTTGCTGTTAGCCATAACAAAACGTTGTCGCAGTTTGACATAATTAAAGTCATGAACGACCGTTTAATCCCTTACCTTGCTGATATCCCAGTATATAAACGTGCTTAAACGTTTCCTTCCCACACTAAAACTCTCCGCCACATTTATTTTTATCTTCTGATTAACAATCAGATTTTTATGCATTTAGCCATGTGATAAGTCTGTTATTACCGTATAATCGCGCCCGAAGAATTAACTGAGTTGGTATATGTTTGAATTTTTAGTCACTACGTCTAAGGGGCTCGATGAGCTTCTTGCCCAAGAAATATCTGCGCTATGTCCGCAATTATCCGTGAAAACCAAGCCCGGTCAGGTGTTGTTTAGCGGTGAAATCGAGCAGGCTTATAAAATTTGTCTATGGTCGCGTTTAGCCAATCGGGTTTTACTTAAAGTTGCAGAAGGGCATGTGGACAGTGCTGAAGATGTATACCAAATTACCAGCAGCGTAAACTGGACCTCACATTTCAGCGTTGACAGTACGTTCGTTGTTGATTTTATTGGCGCTAGCCACTGTATTAATAACAGCCAGTTCGGCGCGTTAAAAATTAAGGATGCGGTTGTTGACCAATTCAATGTGTTGTTTGAATCGCGTCCGTCAGTGAGTAAAATTGCCCCTGATATTCGTTTGCAAGGGCGGATGTGGAGTGACAAGTTAACTGTGTATCTCGATTTATCGGGCCAAAGCTTGCATCAACGTCACTACCGTACAAAAACTGGATTAGCACCGGTAAAAGAACATATTGCATGTGCCATGTTAGTACGCAGTGGTTGGGCGAATAATAAAACAGTACCTTTGCTAGACCCTATGTGTGGTGCAGGTACCATTGCTATCGAAGCGGCACTTATGGCTGCCAATATTGCCCCTGCATTGAAACGCCAGAACTGGGGATTCAACCGCTGGCTGCAGCACGATGCAACATTATGGCAGTCTTTATTGACCGATGCGGAGTCTCAAATAATTGAGTCGGATACGGTGATTTGCGCCAGTGATATTGATCACGGTGTGGTGTCTATTGCCAAAGAAAATGCCGATGCAGCGGGCGTCTTTTCAGCGATTCAATTCAATACTATTGACGCATGTAAGGTCACACCAGTTAAAGGACAATCAGCCGGTTATATCGTTAGTAATCCTCCTTATGGTGAACGCTTGAGTGAAATCACCGCATTGCTTCCAGTGTTCCAAGCATGGGGAGCAAATCTCAAAGAACACTTCAAAGGTTGGAATTTGTCATTACTCACGTCAAACCGTGACTTGCTGCGCAGCATGAAAATGTTTGCTCACAAGGAATATAAGTTGATGAATGGCAAGCTAGAATGCCAACTTGTTAATTTTGCTTTAGACGAAAAGAACTGTATCACTCGGGAAGTGTCCCTGAGCAATAATGACTTTGCTAACCGCCTTGCTAAGAACTTAAAGCGCTTAAACAAATGGCTTAAGACCGAAAATACAAATTGTTACCGTATTTACGATGCCGATTTGCCAGAATATAACGTCGCAATTGATCGATATGGTGACTGGTTGGTGGTTCAAGAGTATTCCGCACCGAAAGATGTGCCAGCAGCAAAAGCTAAACGTCGCTTACATGAAGTGATTGTCGCTTTGCCGCAATGTGTCGATGTGCCATCAGAACAGATAGTGATGAAGGTTAGAACGCAGCAAAAAGGTAAAAGCCAATACGAAAAAGTCTCTCAAAAACAGAAAACCCTCGAGGTTTTTGAAAACGGAGCCAAGTTTAAACTGAATTTAACTGATTATTTGGATACGGGTTTGTTTTTAGACCATCGCCTTACTCGTCAGTTGGTTCAGCAAAGGGTAAAAGATAAAGACGTATTAAACCTTTTTGCCTACACGGGCAGTGTTTCCGTTCACGCGGCTATAGGTAAAGCGAAATCTGTTACCACAGTTGATATGTCGAATACGTATATTGATTGGGCAAAAGAGAATTTTGCGTTGAACAACCTAAAAGGGCCCTATGAGTTTATTCAGGCGGATTGTTTGACATGGTTAGAGAGACATAACAATAAGTACGATTTTATTTTTATTGATCCTCCGTCGTTTTCAAACTCAAAACGTATGGATACAACATGGGACGTACAGCGTGATCACGTTGCATTATCGAGCAATGCGGTTACGTGTTTACGTCCAGGTGGCGAAATTATGTTTTCCAATAATCTCCGTCAGTTTAAATTAGATGAAGAAGGATTAGGGAAGTTAGGCTTGAGTATCGAGAATATTACTCAGAAAACCCTGCCTGAAGACTTTAAACGTAATCCTAAGATACACGGATGTTGGGTATTAACACTCAATGTCTAATTCAGCCATTTTATTTTATTCAGGCAAAGAATGTTGCCTGTGTGACGATGCTGAAGTTATTTTCAATCACGTTGCACCAAACGCTTTGTATACCAAGGTTGATGTCAAAACGTCGACCGAATTATACCATTTATATGGTGCACGGATCCCAGTACTGAAACGCCAAGACTCAGAGCAAGAGCTCGGGTGGCCTTTCAACGAACAACAATTAAGAGAGTTTTTGTCTTGAGTTTATTACAGCTTAAAAATGCCAGTATTATCTTTGGTCACCCGCCACTATTAAGCGGTGTTGAATTAGTGATCCATCCTGGTGAACGGGTTTGTCTTGTCGGCCGAAATGGTTGTGGCAAGTCTACGTTACTAAAAATTATTGCCAATGAATTGAAACTTGACGATGGTCAGAGATTAGTGGGTAATCAAGTTAAAATATCACGATTACCACAAGATCCCCCCCAGAGTGTCGATTGTAGTTTATTTGACTATGTTGCCGAGGGTATGGCCGAAGTGGGGGAGATTTTAAAAGCTTACTTCCACCAGACTCACGTTATCGCAACGGACTACAGCGAAGCGCAAATGGACAAGCTTGAGAAACTGCAGCAGCAACTTGATCATCATAATGCTTGGCAATTTGAACAGAAAATCATGCAGGTGTTAACCCAGCTTAAGCTCGATCCTGATCAACAATTGTCTTCATTATCCGGTGGCTGGCGTCGTAAAGCAGCCTTGGCGAGAGCGTTAGCCAACCAACCTGATATTTTATTATTAGATGAGCCAACTAACCATTTAGACATCAGTATGATCAAATGGTTAGAAAACACGGTACTTGATTATCAAGGCGCAGTGGTATTTGTCAGCCACGATAGAGCATTTATTCGTAACGTTGCCACCCGCATTGTAGACTTAGACCGTGGCCAGCTTGTTAGCTATCCAGGAAACTACCAAGAATATTTGGATAAAAAGGCCCATGACTTAGAAGTGGAAGAAACGCAAAATGCACTATTCGACAAAAAATTAAGTCAGGAAGAGACGTGGATAAGACAAGGTGTTAAAGCCCGTCGTACTCGTAATGAGGGACGTGTTCGCGCCCTGAAAGCCTTGCGGAATGAGCGCAGTGAACGCCGTGAAGTACAAGGCCGTGCGATAGTTACAGTTGGGCAAGGCCAGAACTCAGGCAAGATTATTTTTGAAGCCGAGAACCTTAGTTATCAAATAGACAATAAAAATATTGTCGACCATTTAGATTTCACTATTTTCCGTGGCGACAAAATTGCGCTCATCGGCCCGAACGGTTGCGGCAAGAGTACATTAATTAAGCTATTGCTTGAGCAATTAGAACCGTCGTCTGGTTCCGTGCATTGTGGAACCAAAATTGAGTTAGCGTATTTTGACCAACATCGTTCTCAACTTGATGTGTCTCTTAAAGTAATTGATGCCATCGCAGATGGTAAGCGCGAAGTAGAGATTAACGGTAACAGTAAACATGTTATTAGTTATCTACAGGATTATTTGTTTACCCCTGAAAGAGTAAACGTACCCGTCAGTTCTTTATCTGGAGGGGAAAAGAACCGTTTGTTATTGGCAAAACTCATGCTTAAACCAAATAACTTACTTATTCTCGATGAGCCGACCAATGATCTGGACGTAGAGACGTTAGAGTTACTGGAAGACATACTGGGTAATTATAAAGGAACTCTTATACTGGTCAGCCATGATAGGGAATTCGTGGACAACGTTGTGACCTCAAGTCTGTTCTTTGAAGGTGAGGGAAAAATCAAAGAATTTGTTGGTGGTTATGCTGATATCTATCAATGGTATGCAGCAAATGCCGTATCCAAACAAGCCAATAAAGCTAAGACTGAAACTTCTCGACAAAGTGAGAGTCCTAAGACCAAGCCTCAGAGTAAGCAAAGTAAAAAATTGTCGTATAAGCAACAACTTGAACTGGAAAAACTGCCGGTTTCTATCGACAAATTAGAAAATGAAGTGGCGCAAATACAATCGCAAATAAGTGACGGCGATTTTTTTAAGCAAGACAGCGATTCTACATCAAAGACTTTAGCTCAGCTCGCTGATGCCGAAAGTCGCCTCAGCGAGGCATATGCAAGATGGGATGAACTGGAAGCGTTAACTGAATAACAACACACAAAAGAAATCAGGATTTTAAATGAATAAAACTAGATTGGCAGCATTCGCATTTTCTGCATTGGCAATATCAATGGCTAATGCCGCTCAATACAATGTGGTTGAGCTTGAAGCGAACAATAAAGGTTTGAATGTATTCCCCTCTGATATCAATGCGAGTGGCGAGATTTCCGTCAACGTTGCTACGCCTTTTAATCCGCCTATCGACGCGTCGTTATTGAATTTTGAATCACAAACACTTATCGATGGTTTGACGGATATAGAAGCGGCTAAAATTGGCAATTATAACGACGCAGATTATACATTTTTATATAGATTGATTGCGGGTAATCGTGAAGGCTTAACCAATCAGCAAATTGCTAATCGTCACGCTTATCTAGAGACAAACAATGGCAGTGATTTTATACCCGGCTTTGATGTCAATGATACGGACACAAATGAGTATACCTTCAGTAACGATACCCTTGTACGTGGATTGAACGATGCAGGTACGACAGTTGGTAGCAGCTTCGATGTTTTCTACACCCTTGATTATACGCAAGAAGCGGGCACTGATATCACCTATGTGGTGAACGATTTTTACAGCCGGGCATTTGCCACAGTGAATAATACGACCATTGAGTTACCTCCTATTGATGATACAGCGGGTGGCTTGAGCGCTGCGTACGATATAAATAACAACAATCAAGTGGTGGGTTACAGTACGGCCGAACTAAATTCAACTACGTTACAGCTGGCAGTAGATAACTGTAACGATGATGATGTGCGTGGTGATGAGCCCGCTGAAGTGTGTTTACGGCGTATTAATATAGCAACGTCAACCGGTACAAGTAGTGGGAAAGCACTAGAGTTGAGCTTTCAGCGACGAGGAACAATTTGGCAACTAGACAACCAAGGCCAAATTATCAGCACTAAAGAGCTTGGCTTGTTATATACCCCTGAAGCTGATGATATTAGAAATTTTGAAAGTAAAGCGTTGGCAATCAACGACAACGGTGTAGCGGTAGGGGAGTCTCAAGATCAATATCGCGATACTGTCTTTATACGTACCTTTGCTGCCGTTTTTGATGGTGATACCGTCACCGGTATTACGGATGATCAAACGTTTACCTCAAGTACGGCCACAGACATTAATAATAATGGCTTAGTGGTTGGCTCCGGCGTGAAACAGGTTAATGGCATATCACGTTCTAAGTTTTTTGTTTACGATATCAATACAAACGAGACGACCTTCCCGGAAGATTTCTTCTTAGGTTCCTCTAGCGTCGCAAAAGCCATCAATAACTCTGGCCTAGTGGTGGGTAAAGGTGAAGTAGAAACCGGTGTCTCGGCGCGGCGCAGCCAAGCTTTTTTATATGACACGAATACGTCTGAATTCACTAATTTGAATGATTTAATTCAATGCAACGCTCCATATACTTTGGTTGATGCTGGAAGTATCAATGATGATGGTGTGATTGCGGCGTCTGCACTGGTGCGTGTTGCGGCACAGAATATTTCAGGTGAAAACGTTATCGACAGTAATGGTGATGAGGTGATTATCGATAAAATTATCAGTGTTCGCTTGCAACCTATTCCTGGTGGCACAATAGATGATTGCGGAGACACTACGCCCGATGATGTTGAAGTCGTCAACACGGACCGTAAAGGAGCTGGGTTTGGTATTCTTTCTCTGGTCGTTTTGATGATGGTGGCAATACGCAGGCGCGTACATAAGTAGTGTAATAAATCACACCTGCCTGAAGCCCGCTAATTGCGGGCTTTTTTGATCGACATACTTCTTATATTACAAAACACAATAAAAAATGAGCTGTATATTCGAATATTGTTTATAGAATTTAGTTAAGTAAAATCATAATGTTAGGTTAATTTAATGCACTTAGTATAGAAAGATAATTGAACCAAAAAGCCTGATCTACTATCTCTATACACGTGCTTAATTCAAGCACGGTCATAGCTAAGTAATAAAGGAAACTCGATTAAATGAAGAGACAAAAGAGAGACAAACTTTCCAGAGCGCATTCAAAAGGGTATCACGCTGGCATTTCCGGTAGATCTAAAGAAATATGTCCATTCCAAGCTTCAACGGCTCGTTCAGAATGGTTAGGAGGATGGCGAGAAGCCATGGGGGATCGAAATTTCGGTCTCAAACTCTAGGTAAATATAGCCCCTTACGGGGCTTCGTTATTTTTGTCGGTAAATATTGGTTACCTAAAACGACTCGATGAATCTAAAAATTACTGGTGTCTTGGAACAAGCCAACTTTGAGATCTTTAGCTTGATAGATTACACGTCCATCAACAGACACTTCACCGTCACCAATACCCATAAATAACTTACGCTTAATAACTCGTTTCATATTGATTCGATAGGTGACTTTTTTAGCCGTAGGCAGTATTTGACCAGAAAACTTAACTTCTCCCACACCCAATGCTCGCCCTTTACCAGGACCGCCACACCAACCTAAAAAGAAGCCCACTAGTTGCCACATTGCGTCTAAACCTAAACAACCTGGCATCACAGGATCGCCAGGAAAATGACAATCAAAAAACCATAAATCAGGGGAAATATCCAATTCTGCTACTATGATACCTTTGCCATACTCTCCGCCTTCTTCAGATATATTGATAATGCGATCCATCATAAGCATGTTTGGAGCCGGTAGTTGGCTGTTACCAGGGCCAAATAACTCACCTCGACTGCAGGCTAATAATTCTTCTTTTGTAAAACTGCCTTGATTAATTGTCATAGTATTCCGAGTCTAATATTTTAAAGGATGTAATTTAGCGAACACTTGTACGCTAAACAACTCTGAACAGTGAATTATTTTACATCTTTGTCATAGTAATGGATGATAACCATGAATTTACCCCCTTTTCTACATGCGAAAAATGACACAGTAATGAAAAATCCAAAAATGGTTGCCAATGCAGAGAAGCAACGCAGATTCAGAGAGCGGCAGAAAGAACTTGGAAAGCAACAGGTTCGCGGCTATGTGTCGCAGCAAGGAATGGAAAGCTACAAAGAATTATCGGCTAAGACTGGCTGGTCAGACAGTGAATTGCTATCTAATGCGTTACGCATAACTTACGCAGCCTATAAGTGTGGGCAAATAAAGCTGCTGAACGAGTGGTTGAAAGACAATGAGAAGTAGTTGCTAATTGAGTGAAAGCGGGTGTACTTAGGCCGTAAGCCCATATGCGTCAAGTTAAGTATCCCTTGGTTGACGCATTATCCATGTCGCTTTTATAAGCAGCACTTTTTAAATTTTTTGCCACTACCGCATAAGCACAGCGCATTCCGTTGTGGTTTGTATACCCCGCCGTCTTCAAATAGTAGGCCCTTATCATAGCGCCATGTATTTTCTTCACGACAGAATGTAGAGCGCTCATGCATTTTGTAGATAATATTGCACACACGGTAATATGCAATAAATTCAACCTCTGCTGCTTCATGGGCTTCATCTGAATGTGTTTTGATAACATCTAAACCTAGCCACTGAGTTTCATCGCTACCTTGAGATAAGTCTTGCAAGGTTATAGTGCTACGCCTGACGAGCGCATAGGTATCTAGAACGTATTTAAAGTGCTTAGTTGCGTAGGCACTATAGCGAGAGCGCATAAGTTGCTCAGGTGTCTCAGGAAGAGCAGTCCCCTGTAAATAAGGTTGGCAGCATTGGCTGAAGCTAAGTCCGCTATTACAAAAGCAAAGTGATTTATTCATGTATTAAAATAAGCAATAAATATTGCCTTTCCTACTGCAAAGATGCACTACTAATAGGTGAATTATACACTGTTGGCTATAAAAGAACGGGCATGATCTTCATCAAGCTTTCATTTTTGCGCGATTACACGCTTAGCTGACGTCATCATCCAAAATGGATCGTCAAAGAAACTAAGTATTAATCGTTAAGCCAAGGACCCTTAATCACACGTGTATGACTATGGGTCATTACGCTAACCAGATTCACATTGTGCATCACACAAAGCTGAGTCAGTCGTACCTGGCTCATTTCGTCTAGTGTTAACTGCTCAACAAATATATTGGCACACTGACCAGCGGTAATTAACTTTTCTAGCCAAATAAGCATCTGCTCAGGCGCGGGCTTTCGCAATTTGATGCAATGTTTGTAAGGCTGGGTAAAGGTAATATTATCAGCAATTAGATAAGACCACTTAGCTGGCGCTACGCTACTATGAATTGCCTGTAAGCGTTGTTGATTAAAAACCGAAACACTATCGAAGTGACTCATTTTAGACGTCGTGATTGCATGTACGCTGGCCATTTGTCTTTACCTGTTTATTTATACAGTGATTGCAAATACAATAGTACTGTATAAAAACACATGCAAGTTATTTTTTTAATTTTTGTCCATTTTTTATCCGCTTTGTCACTAGTCGCTGTAATTTATCTCGCCGGTATAACAGCAAAGCTGCACTCATTACCATATAAATCAGGGGCTCAGCTAAACCTGACTTAACTGACCATAAAAAGTGCAATGCCACTAGACTCACTGCCAAATACACAAAATTGTGCAGGGTTTGCCATCGCCGGCCTAAACTACGTTGGGCTTTTTTAGTCGAGGTTAAAGTGAGGCTGAACAATATTAACCAGGCTGCAAAACCGACCGTTATGTAGGGACGCTTAATTATTTCACTTAACAGTAATGTCCAATCGAGTTGCAAATCGAATAAAACATAACTCACCAGATGTGCGAAAGCATAGGCGAAACTGTACAAACCCAGCAGTCGTCGTACATTGATGAGCAAGCCTTGTTTAAATGTGCGTGCAAGAGGAGTGATAGTCAGTGACAACAGGAGTAATTTAAATGCACCTAAGCCAGTAAAATGAAGTAATGCCGTGACTGGATCACCGCCTAATTGGTCACTGAATGCCTGATAATATGTCAACACTAAGGGGATTAATGCCCCTAAATGAATGCTCAATTTTAACCAAGGAAGATGTGCAGGTTTAAGTTTAAAAGAATAAGCGACTGACATTAAAAGTGTTTTCTTAAGTCCATGCCCTGATATAAAGAGGCAACTTGGTCGTAACCATTAAACATCTTGGTATCAATTCGGTTACGTGAGAATAATCCGGCTGAGCTAATACGTCGCTCGCTTGCTTGACTCCAACGTGGATGATCAACGGTAGGATTCACATTGGCGTAAAAACCATACTCACTTGCCGCTAGAATATTCCAAGTCGTCGGCGGGCGTTTATCGGTCAGGCGAATACGGGTAATAGATTTAATACTTTTGAAGCCATATTTCCACGGAACCACTAAGCGAATAGGAGCACCGTTTTGTGGCGGTAACGTTTTACCGTAAAGGCCAACAGAAAGCAGTGTAAGAGGATGCATTGCTTCATCAATACGCAGTCCTTCAACGTAGGGGTATTCGATACCGCCACCAGCAAAACGACTTTTTTGCCCTGGCATTTGCTTTGGATCGTATAAGGTTTCAAATGCGACATATTTTGCCGAGCTCAAGGGTTTCGCCTTTTTAAGCAATGCCGCTAATGAAAACCCGATCCAAGGCACGACCATGGACCAAGCCTCAACGCAGCGCATGCGATATATACGCTCCTCAAGGGGGAACTGTTTAAACAACTCGTCATAGTCTAACGTAAACGGATCTTCGGCTAATCCCTCAACTCGCAGACTCCAGGGATTAACATCAAACTGTTGGGCGTTCTCTACTGGATCTGATTTACCCGTGCCAAACTCATAAAAGTTATTGTGGGTTATGATTTTTTCTTCAGGCGTTAACGCTTCGCTATGCAGCTGATTAGCGGGTGCATAATCAAGGGCACGGGTTTTAAAGGTTTCTTTGTCATCGCTGCTGAAAAACCCTGCTTGAGCGGAGTTACTGGTGAGCAGGGCTGATGCCCCTATGAATCCCATGGATTTAAGGATGTCACGACGTTGGTTATATACCGTTTCGTCAGTGACTTGCTTTTCGTTTGCGTCGCTCGTTTTGAGTACGTTGATTAACATGCTGGCCTTAATTTTGTTAAATACCTTACTGATTACTACTAAGGACAACGAATTAAGAGCAAAAATTTCAATTGTTTTTTAATTGTTGGCTAAAGTCCGATGCTATCTGGACTGGCTCCACTCTTTGGTATAAAGAGGTTGGCGTACAGTCGTGAAGCAAATTCATCTGTCATGCCTGCGATATAATCACTGATAATTCGCATCCCATTGTGCTCACTTTCTGCTTTTCGCCAACGTTCACGGGTATTCTCTGGTAACAAGCGCTCAGGATCTGATGCAAAGGTTTCAAATAACGCCATAACCACTTGTTGACCTTTATAACCAAGTAATTGAATTTCCGGCTTACAGATCACCCGTTGATATACAAACTGCTTAAAAATAGAGAGGGCTTGTTCGAATTCCGCAGGGAAGACGGCGTTATATTTGAGTAAATCATGATGGAAGTCAGCAGTACATTTTTGAATATCAATATGAGTAATAAAACTATTCACCAAGGCGCCAATGGCATCTTTACGTTCATGGTGATGTTTGCTGAACAACTTTTTGGCCAACATGGAAATATGCCCAGCTAGCCATGTTTCGCTAAGCGCTTCTATTGGCTCGACTATTTGCTCTTCAAATTGCTGCAAATTAACGATCCCCATGACGATGGCATCTTCTAAATCATGTATGCCGTAAGCGATATCATCTGCCAGCTCCATGATTGAACAATCAAACGATTTGAATCTCGTCTTATGGTGTTTTAGCGCTGAGGTGCTGGGTTCTATTTGACAAAATAAGGCTTGATCCTCAGCTGATAGAGGTTGTATTAACCAGTCGAACATACTCTTATCACATTCATACAAACCCTTTGGAGGCACCCAATCCGCCGCCTTAATTTTACGGTGTGATGTGTGTTGGGATGGCTGGCTATTGTCTGCTGTAGTTGGGGGGGTACGGGGTCAAAGGCGCAATGAAGTTAGGGTATTTGACCAGTCCAAGTAAAGTACGACGGCTAAGATTCATTCCGTGGCATGGTGTATAGGGCTCGAGTTTAGTCACAATCCTAAATGTCTGCCCATTTCCTTCAAACCCACCGTGGTCTCGCATCATGTAATGCAAAGCAGTTTCGCCTCCATGACCAAAAGGCGGATGGCCTATATCGTGGGCTAAACATAATGCTTCAATCAAAGTGTCATTTAAGCCAAGTGTTTCTGTTAGTTGGGGATGTTTTCGGCGCAGATGGGCCGCAATTCCTTGGCCGATTTGCGATGCCTCTAAAGAGTGAGTAAGGCGTGTTCGATAAAAGTCGCTCATTCCAACACCTAAAACCTGTGTTTTGGCTTGTAATCGCCTAAAGGCCGCCGAATGCAGAATACGGGCCTTGTCCCGTTGGAAAGGGGAACGTTGATCGCCATCCCGCTGGACTTGTTGAGAAAAATGTCGTGCCGACCACATCGAGCTTTGTTGCATGGGCTTGTTTACCTTAGAGCGTTATTTAGTAAGTGAAATTCCTTCACCTGTTGCTGCCCAATATATACCACCATATATGTGCTGTAAAAATGCATTATTCTGATAGGTAATAGGTTTATGCCCTAGCGCGGTGTAAAAAGCGCGTCCACCGTCGAAGTGATGATACCAGGCGATTGGATGAAATTCGCCCATACCCTTGGCAATATTGTCTGCCCACTGAGCGTGATAATCATAGCTATTTTCATCAACTGACAATATGTAATTTAAGCCATTTACACGGGCAGGTCCGAATTCGTACCATTCATCGGTCCATAGCTGCGCATCAGGGAAATACGCCAACCCCGGGAATTCTCGGGATATTACATTTAATTGGGCCGTTTGTATTTGTGGGTGGATGGTGAATACATGACCCACAAGGCGATTAAACCAAGGCCAGTCTTTTTCGGTGTCTGCGGCACTGTGGATACCCACAAACCCTTTACCGGATTGAACAAAGCGTTTAAGGGCTGATTGTTGCTCAGGGTTTAACACATCTCCGGACGTGAGTAAAAACATAACAACATGATATTTCTTTAGATTATCATCGTTAATTAGCGTTGCATCTTCTTGCCAATCCACTACGAAATGATGTCTGTCGCCTAATTGCTCTATGGCTTGTACCGCGCCGTTTATTGATTTGTGATGCCAACCAGCTGTTTTAGTGAAGAGCAACACGTTAAATTGTTCTGCTTTAGTAACAAACGATATGCCTAATAGACTGGCGCAAAATATAAGCGATATGGCTTTCATAGCTTGATATCCGATAGTAAATTGGCCAGCTATAATAGGTGAACTGAACGGTATGGATATTCAGTAAATTAATAATGTGTTAATGAATTTTATTGAGTAAATAAAACCGCTCGGTTGGAATGGCTAAAGCTCTGGCTCCTCTTGGGTGATTTCATCCAGACTAAGGCTAAAGCTAGGCATATAGGCGCGCATAAAATAGTCTACCTCTTCAGAATGGTAGTCTTTTAGTATTTTATCTAACCGCTTTTTGGCCAGGCCAAACTCTTGGTTGCCAGCGGAAAGTTCTTCCAACGTTTTAAGGTAGGCGCAAATCACATCAGCAGCCTTGATGATAAATGCTTCACTCTCGTCTTGCCCTTCATGTTGTATTAGCGCAGCGTAATCCTCTTTAAAATCAATCGGAGCCATATCAATCAATTTTTGTTCGGCTATTTTTTCAATTTTTTTGTATTCTGCTTGAATCGCCGGATTGTAGTATTTCACTGGGGTGGGTAAATCCCCCGTCAATACCTCTGATACATCGTGGAACATCGCCTGGGTGGCAATTTTGTACGGGTTAACCGTGCCATTGAAATACTTGTTGCGTATAAGCGCTAGAGAATGCGCAACCATGGCAACCTGTAAACTGTGTTCTTGCACGTTCTCTGTTCGTACGTTGCGCATTAGCGGCCAGCGGTTGATGAGTTTCATACGCGATAAATGGGCGAAAAAATGACTTTTCTGTGGGGTACTCATAATAAATTAATCAGCCTGACGATAATGTTTAAAGAAATTAGCAATTCGTTCAATTGCCGGACGTAATACATCAACATGGGGTAAAAATACCAATCGGAAATAGCACCCTTGGCGTAAATTGAAGGCATTACCGTGTACCAGCAATACTTTTTCACTGCGCAGCAAATCTAAAATCATTTGCTCATCGCTGTGAATATTGAATTTTTCAGCGTCAACCTTAACAAAACAGTACATAGCACCGTTTGGCACCACACATTCAAGTCCGTCAATCTGATTTAGCATGCTGGAAGCTAAATCACGTTGTTGTTTCAAGCGTCCACCGTCAGCAATAAGATCGTTAATGCTTTGGTAACCACCAAGTGCGGTTTGTATGGCGTGTTGACTCGGCACATTGGCGCACATGCGCATAGATGACAACATGTTCAGGCCATCTATGTAATTGGTGGCAAGAGCTTTGTGCCCGCTGACGACGAGCCAACCAGCACGGAAACCCGCGACTCGGTAGTTCTTTGATAAGCCCCCAAGGGTAACGAAGAATATATCCTCAGCTAAAGCTGCAATGCATTGATGTTGTGCGCCTTGGTATAGAATTTTGTCGTAAATTTCATCACTGAAGACCATCAAACCGTGTTCACGGGCTATATCAATGACGTTAAGCAATAATGCTTTGCTATACACAGCGCCAGTCGGGTTATTGGGATTAATCAAGACGATAGCTTTGGTTTTAGGCGTGATCTTTTGCCTGATGTCTTGTATATCGGGCTCCCAGCTTGCATTTTCATCGCAACGATAATGCACTGGTTTCCCTGACGATAGACTCACTGAGGCGGTCCAAAGTGGATAATCTGGGCTCGGCAGCAAGACTTCATCACCGTCGTCTAGTAGGGCTTGCATCGCCATGACGATAAGCTCACTTACGCCATTACCTATGTATATGTCATTTACTTCGACATGCTTGATATTGTGTTGCTGGTAATACTGCATGACAGCAACACGAGCGGGGTAAATACCCTTTGAATCTGAATAGCCCTGAGATTTAGGCAAATGATGGATCACGTCTTTTAGTATGTCGTCCGGCGCTTCGAATCCAAACGGCGCGGGGTTACCTATATTGAGCTTTAATATGCTATGGCCTTCATCTTCCATTTTTTGCGCTTGCGCTAAAATAGGGCCGCGAATGTCATAACAGACGTTATCGAGTTTTTTTGATTTATTAAAAGTGCGCATGGGATAAGGTAACTAACGGAAGGTACCGGCAAGAGTAATACAGTGGGCTAGGGGATGTTAAGCATAATTCTACGTTTATCCATTATTTTCAGTATTGGCCGACACACTGGGTTGTCGACGGGCATGAAGCTGACATCCGGTAATGACTCAATACCCTTGGAAAAGCTCAGCTGGCAGGTAACGGAACTGGATGTAAGAACCATTTTTTACCTGACAAGTTTGATATATAGGATTAGTCTTAAAGAGCAGTAGACAAAACAGACGATAAATTTTAATTTTGTTTGGAGTTCCTCGCTTATGTCACAGTCGTTTAAAAATGCCCCGCAAAATGCCATTACGGATAGCCAGATCGCCAGAGTTATTCCTTGTCGGGAGCTTTCTATGTCAGATCCGATAAATTGGTTAAAATTAGGTGTGCAAGACGCCATGCGCGCCCCCATATTGACGCTATTTTTTGGCATTGTATTTGCCGCAATTCCTTGGCTCATTACTTATTTAGTCAAACTGACTGGTTGGCATCTTGTTATTATGCCTGCCATAGTGTGCTTTATGTTGATAGGCCCGTTTTTAGCCGCTGGTCTTTACGATATCAGTTGGGAACTGGAAAAAGGCCATAAACCGTCTTTGTGGCACAGTATCAAAGCGGTTAAACGTAATGCCGTTAACGAGTGGGGTTTGGGCATTTTATTAATGGTATTGATGATATTTTGGCTGCGTGTTGCCTCATTGATCCACGCTTTGTATCCTCCTTATTTAGATGAAAATTACCAAAACCTATTACCCTTTTTAGCCTTAGGTGGGGTAATAGGCGCGGGGTTCACTCTGTTAGTCTTTTTTCTCAGTGCCTTCACTCAGCCTATTCTTATGGAGCGTAAAGTTGACTTAGCCACTGCGGTATTAACAAGCATGAACACTGTGTGGAGCAATAAGTTGCCCATGTTGTTTTGGGCCAGTATTATTTTAATCGCAGTATTGATAGGTTTTGCCACGCAATTTTTGGGTTTTATACTGTTGATGCCTATCATCGGTTATGCCACTTGGCACGGGTACATCGACAGTATTGAGGTTAAGCGCAAACGCTTATACGCCTAAGCCAAAGTGACATTTCTTTTATCCGCCGCTTCGTGAACTATCCAAACAGAAGCGGCGCGATTATTCTTGTTACCAACACGTCTATACCGCTCGATCAATTAACGGATACAGACACTTAGTGTCCACCCATCTCATTCGTTAGCCTATACCAATAGGATGGCTTAACTTGTCTTTGAGCAATGTAATACAAGCTACTAATAAAAAGGCGGATGAACATCATGTTTTCTTTGATTAATTAGGTTGGGTATTCTTTCTTTTGTTAAATTTATTCCTAATTTGGAAACGTCTTATCCTATAAATTGCACTAGCATTAACACTCGAATAACAATTTTTAAACATGGTCAATAATGACGGTGTTAAAGTACGTTTAAGAGGGTTCATGGTGAAAGATAGAAATCATCTCTGCGATGTTGGAATTAGTCATAGGGTCAATATCATCGATAAAGGCACTGTAGACATTCCAATGTTACAAATTTTACGACCCGACGGTTCGGTGCACGATAATGCCGACATGCCAGATATAAGCAAGGCTACCGCACAAAAAATCTTCCAAACTATGCACTATATTCGTGTGCTTGATGAACGCATGGTCGGTGCGCAGCGCCAAGGTCGAATAAGCTTTTACTTGGCCTGCAGCGGCGAAGAGGCCTCAACCGTCGGCAGTGCTGCTGCTCTTAGTGAGCATGACATGATCATGTCCCAATACCGAGAGCAAGGGACTCTGGCTTATCGTGGTTACCGCACAGAACAATTCATGAATCAGATGTTTAGCAATAAGCTTGATCCGAATAAAGGTCGACAAATGCCGATCCATTATGGCGACAAAGCGTTAAACTTCATGACGATTTCGTCACCGTTAGGTACCCAAATCCCCCAAGCAGCCGGTTATGCTTATGGCCAGAAGATGGCTGGAAATGACGCCTTGACCATTTGTTATTTTGGCGAGGGTGCCGCGTCTGAAGGTGATTTTCATGCCGGACTGAATATGGCTTCGGTGCTAAGTTGCCCAGTTATTTTCTTCTGTCGCAATAACGGCTATGCCATATCAACCCCTGCTAGCGAACAGTTCTCCGGTGACGGGATTGCTTCTAGAGGTCTTGGCTACGGGATTAAAACCATAAGGGTAGACGGCAATGATGTATTGGCTGTGTATCTGGCCACCCAGAAGGCCAGAGAGATAGCCCTTGCTGAGCACTGTCCGGTATTAATAGAAGCGATGACCTATCGTCTTGCAGCACACTCCACTTCTGATGACCCAACGGGCTATCGATCAAAAGAGGAAGAGCAAAAATGGCGAGAAAAAGACCCCGTTCAACGTTTTGAAAATTGGATGAAAAGCAAAAATTGGTTAGATGAGGCCCAACATAAGGATTTCATCGAGAAAACGCGTCAAGAGGTATTAGCCGCGATGAAAAAAGCAGAACAAGTGGATATATGTGACATTGACGATCTGGTGAATGATGTCTACGACACGCCTCCATGGCATCTACAGGTGCAGTTAAGTCAATTGAAACAACATATTAGTCAGTACCCTGACGCGTACCCAAAAACATCAGGGAGGATCCGCCATGACTAAAATGAATATGTTGCAAGCCATCAACAGTGCGTTGATTACCGCGATGACAGATGATGAAAAGGTCATGGTGTTTGGTGAAGATGTGGGGCATTTCGGTGGCGTATTTAGAGCAACCAGTAATTTACAACAGAAATTTGGTAAAGCCCGCTGTTTCAATACTCCCTTAACAGAGCAGGGGATCATTGGCTTTGCCAATGGGCTGGCGTCCCATGGCTCAGTCCCTGTGGCTGAAATTCAATTTGGTGACTACATTTTTCCTGCTTTTGACCAGATTGTGAATGAGACCGCCAAGTTTCGTTATCGTTCTGGAGGGCAATTCACCTGTGGTACGTTGACCATCCGCACACCTTACGGTGGTGGAATTGCTGGTGGTCTTTATCACTCTCAGTCACCAGAAGCCTTTTTTGCACATATACCTGGTATGAAGGTAGTGATTCCGCGTAATCCTTACCAGGCGAAAGGTTTACTGCTGGCGTCAATTCGTGACGACAACCCTGTGTTATTTATGGAGCCTAAACGTTTGTACCGGGCGTCAGTAGGTGAGGTACCAGAGGAAGATTATGAATTGCCGTTAGGCAAAGCTGAAGTGGTCAAAGAAGGAGATCACATTACGTTACTCGCATGGGGCGCGCAGATTGAAGTGATTGAAAAAGCCGCTGCCATGGCTGAAAAAGATGGTATTTCTTGTGAAATCATCGATCTGCGCAGCATTTTACCCTGGGATGCTGAAACAGTATGTGCGTCGGTTAAAAAAACCGGTCGACTACTGGTTAATCATGAAGCGCCGCAAACCGGTGGGTTTGCAAGTGAGATATCTGCCACGGTACAGGAACGTTGTTTTTTATATTTGGAATCTCCCATTACCCGTGTATGTGGCTTGGACACGCCTTATCCGCTGGCACATGAAAAAGAATATATGCCAGATCATCTCAAGACCTACGAAGCCATTAAACGCTGCGTAAACTTCTAATCATCAATATCGAGGAAAAGTTGCAATGAAAGATTTTATTTTGCCAGATATTGGTGAAGGTATCGTGGAATGTGAACTACTGGAATGGTTGGTATCGGAAGGAGACACGATAGTTGAAGATCAACCTGTGGCTGAAGTCATGACAGACAAAGCGACGGTACAAATTCCTGCTATGTATAGCGGTCAAGTGAAAAAGCTTTATTATAAAGCCGGAGAAGTCGCCAAGGTGCACCAGCCACTATTTGCAATGGAAATAGAAGGTGAGCCAAGCGCAGCAGAAAAGAGCGAAAACAGCGCCCAGATTAACGTTGATACTGAAACCGGCAACAAAAAAGCCGTAGCTTCAGAGCCATCAAACAACCAGTCAGTTGGTGCGACTGTGCTCGAAACCTTTATTTTACCTGATATTGGTGAGGGGATTGTTGAGTGCGAATTGGTTAAGTGGCTTGTTAATGAGGGCGATACTATTGAGGAAGACCAACCCGTGGTCGAGGTCATGACTGACAAAGCCTTAGTGGAAATCCCTGCTAAACACAGCGGTACGATAGTCAGCTTGTGTTATCAACAAGGGGATATTGCCAAGGTGCATTCTGCCCTTTTTACCATGCATATTGCCGGTGAGGATAACGCCGGAGTCGACAAAGACGGGGGGGGGGCTGGTAATACCGATAGTAACGTGAGTCAAAATGACGTGGGTAAGGTGAACGAAAAATCCAATGATTTTACTGCCAACAAACACAAAGTATTGGCCAGCCCAGCGGTGCGCCGTGTCGCCAGAGAAAAGGATATTGATTTATCTAAGGTGCAAGGCTCTGGTGAAAAGGGACGTATTCTAAAATGCGATTTGGCGTCAGAAACGAGCTCTAGTCATACAACTGGTGAGATTGCTACGGATGCTAGCGTTAATCAGAAAGTTGCTCGAGCCACTGGTCAGGGAGCGACGACCGTGGAGCGTATCAGTGGCATGAAAGCGGCTATGGCAAAGCAGATGGTCCACAGTGTATCGACTATCCCACATTTTACGGTCAGCGAAGAAATCCAAATGGATGCATTAATGGCGCTGCGTGCACAGCTGAAAGAGGATTTTGCTGAGCAAGGCGTTAAATTGAGTTTTATGCCGTTTTTTATCAAGGCGCTGTCTATGGCGTTAAAAGCGTTTCCTACCATTAATAGTCAAGTGAATGACGATTGCACTGAGTTGACGTATTTCCATGATCACAACATTGGCATGGCGGTAGACGGTAAATTAGGTTTAATGGTCCCCAATATCAAGGGCGTACAGGATATGTCGATATTTGAGATAGCGACCCGTGCCAGTGAGCTTATCGAACAGGCTAGGCAGGGACGTTTAAAAGCAACTGATCTGACTGGTGGAACGGTGAGTATTTCGAATATTGGTGTGCTAGGTGGGACAGTTGCCACTCCTGTGATTAATCATCCAGAGGCCGCGATTGTTGCATTGGGTAAGATCCAGCGCTTGCCGCGTTATGATGATAAGGATCAAGTGGTTCCAGTCAATATTATGCATGTAAGTTGGTCGGGGGACCACCGCATTATAGACGGGGCAACTATGGTGCGCTTTAATAATCTGTGGAAATCTTATCTCGAACAGCCAATGACGATGCTCAGCAATTTACGCTAGGCCATTGATGAGCCATAGGCACTGGTTGCCAGTTTAATTGACGACTATATACGCCCGCATTTTGCGGGTTTATTTTTGATCTGTTTTTGCTTATCCCCCAGAGGTACAGGTAAACTAGCCGATTATAGGCTAATCAAGCCGTTTCCGTTTTTGATGAATCCAAGGAGTCCACCAGTTGTTTAGTTATCGCCACGGCTACCATGCAGGTAATCACGCAGATGTGTTAAAGCATATTTGTCAGATGTTGATCATCGATAAGTTAAAATGTAAAGATAAAGGTTTTACCTATATCGATACCCACAGTGGTGCGGGTTTATATGATCTGTCGTCTGAACAAGCGCAAAAAACCTATGAATTCAAACAAGGTATTACGCGTCTAGCCGATTACGCTGGAGCAGAGCCGGCCCTTTTGGCTTATCAAGAATTAACATCGAGCTATTTAAAAAATCACCAGTATCCAGGATCTCCAGAAATTTCCCGTTTGTTAATGCGTGACCAAGACAAATTGCACTTGATGGAATGGAACAACCAAGAAGTGATCAACCTCAAGCGTCAGATACGAGGGCATAACGTAGCGGTACATCACCGAGACGGCTACGAAGGTTTAATTGCTATGACCCCGCCTGATTTAAAGCGCGGTTTGGTATTAGTCGATCCTTCTTATGAAACTCCAGATGATTATCACCATGTTGTTGATGCGCTCACTAAAGCCTATAAACGTTGGTCTTCAGGGATTTACGCAATTTGGTATCCTTTGTTAGCTAAGCGTGAAAATGAGTCAAACGACAGCTTTGAAAGAGCCGCATCTAAACATCATAAAAGCCAAAACATGCTCGAAGCGCTTAGCAATGCAGGGTTTAAAAACTTATTGCAAGTAGAGCTGGCCGTGCAAGATCCAGAGACATTTGCAGGTATGTATGGCTCGGGTATGGCGATCATCAATGCGCCATGGCAACTTGATGACCAGCTCCGGGCATGTTTGAGTGAATTAACCCCATTGATGGCGCAAAATAAAAAAGCGACAAATCTGGTTAAGTGGCTGGTGGAAGAAGCGTAATGTCCAAATTTTAGGTAGCAATCGTAGATATGGTTCCTCAAACTGATCTCAAACATTTTTATATCCCGGATGAACAATCCATCTATTTGTTATCCCACAAGGATGCACAAAAGCTAAAAGCGTGGTTTAAGTTGTGTACCGAACAACTTGAACGTTTAGGCTATCGGGATATCGAGTTGATTGGCAAAGGGGCCTTTGGATTTGCCTTTGCTGGTACGCCGCAATTAGACAAGACTAAGCAATACGTATTTAAGTTCTCCCGGGCTAATTTACCGCAACATGTGCAAGACAGACTTGAAGAAGAAGCTTATATGCTAAGTCACGTGGTGCATCCACATGTGCCTGCATTGATTGAATATCAACGTATTAAAAAGCAATCCATACTTGTGATGCAGCGAGCAAAAGGCAAAGACTTAGAAAAAATATCCTTGGAATATGGTCCACTTTCGCCCCGGCTGGTAGTGAAAATTGCCGTTCAGTTAAGTGATATTTTACAAACTTTGCGTGCCTTTACCGAAAACGGTCAGACTAAACCCATAGTACACGGTGATATTAAGCCTTCAAATATTGTATTTGATCCGCACACTGAAGAAATTGGCTTAATCGATTGGGGCTCGTCAGTCTTTGCCCAACTTGATGAGCAGGGGAATTACTTGGCAAATGATGTCATGGATTTAATGTCCAGTGATATGCAGCAAACCAACGCTCGATTAGGTGACGTATATTTTATCGGGCCTGAGCAATTAAACGGCAACCTGTCTTCACCACGCTTTGACGAACAAGGACTCGCGAGTACGTTATATGCATTGGCTTCGGGTCAGTCGAGCCGATTCGGTGCACAAGTTATTCGGCCTAACGCTTTGGGACTGCCTAAAATGCTCGGTGAAATTCTGACCGCTATGCTTAGCGAGGATGGACAAGTCCGTGCTAAGGGCGGAGACTATTTACTGAATAACATTCATTACCTGCGTAATTTGGTTTTCAGTCAACAAGACCCTCATCTTGCAGCACCGTTAATACCAGGTTGGTGTCATCAGAAGGCACGTGAGATCGATACAGTCGTGTACAGCTCCCGTAAGTCTTTTTTACGGGCCGAAGCGGATCAGAGCACAGAAGAACTACGTTATCTCAACGACGAGCAGTTCGAGCGCTATTATAAAAATTACCTACAAGGTATGGGCGAAACTGAAAAGGCATTCATTTCAGAGGTCAGTCGACTCGGGAAATACCCAGTAGTAGGAGGCTTAGCTGTACGCTGGACCCCGCAAGGTGTATATATCGATTCAAGTCTGAATATTTATGACCCCGGCTTAAAGGGCTCCTTTGATGCAACAGTTAATAATATTGTCACTTTAGCTCGCTCGATTCACCGTGTTGGTGTGTTCAAAAGTTGTATGTTCAACGCTAGGGATACTCTGCATATAGAGCGAGATAATGATGACTCGCCGTTTATCCCCGCAGCTGATATGCATATTCCCTATGAACTCAATAAAATATCAATTCAGGAAGATGAAAGTCGTATGCATTCTTATTTTGAGGATGGTGCTGACCCAGACGAACTATTGACCTTGCCTAGTGAGTTAATGTCGATAATTCATCAACTAAACACTATCCATCATACTGGCTGTATTATATTTGAGGCCTTGCCAAATCATCTGAAAATCCATAGTTATTATACGTTATTAGATCATTCAGCGGTTGATGAGTTTAAGGCGTTACTGAGTAGAATTATTCATTTAGTTCCAACAATAAAAGGGGTAGGTATGTCAGGTTTTATGAAACTACCATACAAAGATACGCGGTTTTTCGAGCATCAAGCGCATTTACCTGATAAATTTTATCCAAGAAACCCGAATGAAGTGCGGGTCGCAAATACGACTAACATCCAATAGCATTACATAGATTAATACCTTTGAGAGATTATGACCGATATAAAACTAGTAGATTTATTAACCTTAGAAAAAATAGAAGATGGGTTGTTTCGCGGTCAAAGTTGGGATCTCGGTTTCCGAGCGTTATTTGGCGGCCAAGTGATGGGGCAAGCCATCGCAGCAGCACAGTTAACCCTACCGGAAGGGCGAGTAGCCCATTCTTTTCATGCTTATTTTTTATTACCCGGGGATGCTAAAAAGCCCGTAGTATTTGACGTGCAAACCGTGCGTGACGGACGCAGTTTTTCAACCCGTCGGGTAAAAGCAATTCAAAATGGGCGCAGTATTTTTTACATGACGGCTTCGTTTCAACAACCAGAGCCAGGATTAGAACATCAGTTTGCTGTCATGCCTGATGTACCTGCACCTGAATCGTTACCGCGAGATACTATGTTTGATGACGTTGCTTCTGAGAATATGTCGACTCGGATGCGCGAAGCCATTGGTTACCACAAACCATTGGATATGCGCTCGGTACAACAAATTGACCCGGCTAATCCAGGACGACATGAACCAAAACGCTATATATGGATGAAAGCTGAAGAGACGCTGCATGGTAACGTTCATCTCAATCAAGCTATGCTGTCCTATGCATCTGATTACCATTTTCTGTCCACGGCGACTCAACCACACGGTGTGTCTGTAAGAGACAAAAATTTGATTATGGCCACCATAGATCACGCGGTATGGTTTCATCATCCGTTCGATTTTGATGACTGGTTATTATACTGCGCTGAAAGTCCCTTTAGCGGAGGGGCTCGGGGCCTGGTGAGGGGGCAATTTTTCAACCGTCAAGGCAAGCTGGTTGCATCGAGTATGCAAGAAGGTTTAATGCGTAAAATTTAACACAAGGAATTAGCATGTTGTATTCATTAGGCGACGACCGTGTGAGCGTGGGTAAAAACGTTTTTATTGCCCCTGGCAGCCACGTAATGGGTAAAGTGATACTGGCCGACAATAGTAGTGTGTGGTTTAACGCAGTACTTCGCGGCGATTGTGATGTTATTACTATAGGCGTGGGGAGTAATGTACAGGATGGCAGTGTATTGCATACCGATTTTGATGTCCCCCTGACCGTAGGTAAAGGCGTTACTATCGGGCATAAAGTGATGTTGCACGGCTGTGAGATTGGTGACTTTACTTTAATTGGGATAAACAGTGTGGTTCTAAATGGCGCTAAAATAGGCAAGCATTGTGTTATTGGTGCCAACAGTTTAGTGACTGAAAATATGGTTATCCCAGACGGCTCTCTGGTTATGGGATCCCCGGCAAAGGTAATAAAAGCTATTCCTGATGAGCAAAACAAAATGTTGGAAGCATCGGGCCAACATTATGTGGACAACGCTAAACGTTTTTTACGTGATCTAACACCACAACAAGCGTAATACGCTGAATGTGAGAGAAGTTAATTGCGGGAAACGGGTCATCGGTAGACAAAAAAAAGCTTGGATCATAGCAACAGATCCAAGCAGAAGGGTTTGGCTCGTTAGAGCCTTACGCTAACTATATCCAATGTACAATTGAAGTGTAGATTAGTTACGAACATTTACGAATTTATTGACACAATTTTAATCTCTCCACACCTTCCAAAATAACACTCACTCTGTCACTGTTTGCACCTTAGAGATTAGGGTAAAAAATTAACGCGTTTTTTATACCTCTGACTTGCCATTTCAGTGGAAAATTTGCTATTCATTGGAATGACGGTTAACTCAATTTCCTATTCATTTTATTTATGTCGAATATCCAGCTCTTGTTGCAAAGTTAGATCAAGGTAGTATGTGTCTTACATTAATCAATATAAGGATTAGGATATTCATGTTAGCGCAATTTCAAACTTTTATTCCCCCTGTTAGAACATTGATGGGCCCAGGGCCGTCAGATGTTGATCCACGCATATTGAATGCACTTTCACGTCCTACACTGGGCCACTTAGATCCAGCATTTATTCAATTGATGGACGAAATAAAACAACTGCTGCAATATGCTTTTAAAACCGATAATCAATTAACTATGCCTATTTCTGCGCCCGGCTCGGCAGGTATGGAATCCGTGTTTGTTAATCTACTTGAGCCAGGTGACAAAGTTATTGTCTGCCAAAATGGCGTATTTGGCGGTCGCATGCAGCAAAATGTAGAACGCTGTGGTGCAACAGCCGTTATGGTGCAAGATACATGGGGCAAACAAACTGATTTAAATAAACTGGAAGATGCCTTAAAAGCCACACCCGATGCCAAAGCCGTCGCTTTTGTGCATGCTGAAACCTCTACCGGGGTACGCAATGATGCTAAAGCGATTTGTGCTCTGGCGAAACGTTATGATTGCCTAACAATAGTGGATGCAGTGACGTCTCTAGGGGGCATTGAGCTTGATGTGGATGGTTGGCAAATCGATGCAATATACTCGGGTACCCAAAAGTGTTTATCATGTGTACCTGGCTTGTCGCCAGTGTCTTTTAGTCAAGAAGCTGTTGAGGTCATTAAGAGTCGTAAAAGCAAAGTTCAAAGTTGGTTTCTAGATATGGAGCTGGTGATGGGCTATTGGGGTCAAGGCGGAAAACGGGCCTATCACCATACTGCGCCGGTTAATAGCTTGTATGCTTTGCACGAATCACTGCGTATTTTACATAATGAAGGTCTTTCATCTGCATTTCTTCGCCACCAAGAAATGCATGTAGCATTAAAAGTTGGCCTAGAAAAGATTGGCTTGGAGTTTGTTGTTGATCAAGCTTATCGCTTGCCGCAATTGAACATGGTGAGTATTCCCCAGGGCGTCGATGATGCACAGGTCCGTAGCCAATTGCTCAATGAGTACGGCTTAGAAATAGGCGCTGGGCTAGGGGAGTTAGCTGGTAAAGTATGGCGTATCGGATTAATGGGATACGGCTGTAATAAAAAGAATGTGGATTACTGCGTAAACGCTTTAACGTCTGTTTTGGCGCGTTAGTATATTCATTCATACGCAGGCACCGCCTGTACCCTGCGTATGAATTCATTCGGTAAGCGAAAACTTACTGTTCTCCATGTTAAAGCGACGACTTAAATCACAAAACGTCACTCTACTAGCGAACTAAACGGCGTTTAATAAGTTTGAAGTTAACCTTCCACATGGTTTTTAATTTGTTTTTCAGGCTTTTTGATTGCCACACATCAAAGGGTACACGCTTGTTTGCCAACGCTTGCTCTACCTCGGAATTAAGGTGAAATGCGTTAATTGCTGACCAAGGGACATTATCAAAGCCCAAAAACGTATTTACCTTGTTTTCCATATGAATAACCGACATCCACATACGTTTATTGCGTACCGTCTTAAGTTCTTTCACCTCACTCCATTGGCCATGTCGTTCTAAATACCACACGGTTTTAATGTGTCCTTTTTGCTCAATCAGGCTGAGAAACGGGTTGTGCACGTGAGAGCGCTTAGCAAAACACACTTGTGGTTCCACTTGCAGGGTATAACCATCGACAAAATCTATGCCCATAAAGGCTTGTTCAGCGAAATGGCTCTGCACTTCCTTAATGTAGTCTTGATGCAAACTATCGTCATTGTCCAAACGCGACGTGATGACGTAGGGTTCCCACAAACGCTGATTTATTTGCGCTTGAGATTGGGTAAGAAACGCGTCCATTCCGTCAATATAAATTGGGGTGAATTGGCTAAAGGTAAGTTCTAATCTCGCAATTACCGAGCGGAATTTATCAGGGGTCGTATTATCGAAAAAAACCAGCCAAGTAAAATTCTGTTCTGTTTGCGCCGCTAAAGAGGAGAAGCAATAGTTTTCGAAGAGAGCTAAGCGATTCTCCATCCAGGTGTCGGTTAATACCTGCGTGTTACTTTTAGACGTTTGCCAATCTTTTTTACGCAGATTAAAACGAGTGATCACAAAATGTTGAAACATGAACCTACCAAAATCAATTATAACGGAGCGTGTATTGTGCCAAAAATTATCATGCACCGCTTATGAATCTGTTAGACACAAGCCCTTATTTTCATTTTTTATTCAATGCTTTTTAAGATAATAGCTAGGATTAACCACCCTGAAATATTTATTTTTATATTCATCATCAATATTTATAGCCAAAAAAATAAAAAGTAAGCAGGCACCAACTACCTCTGCACCCTTTATGAATACTGAAGATTCTAGAGTGATTAGGTCAATCTGTGTACTTTTTATTGTTGAGCTAATTGTGATTAATGCATGAGTAATGCTTGAGTGATCAAGCATTTGTTTTGTTTGTGCGCTTGATGTAAAGTGCTCAGGATCACTAATAATCAACATCTAGTTAATTGGAGAAAATCACAATGGGCCAACTTCCCCCATCGTTAGAGCTACTGTTTTCACTGTCTGGTACCGTTGGTAAACTCAGCAAAAAAGCAGACCGTGCGCTGGCGGTACACGGTATAAGTTTGAGTGAGTTTATGGTTCTGCATTACTTAAATTACGCACAGAATCAGGTGATGAGCCGCACTGAGTTGGCCGATGCTGTTAACTTGACTGCATCAGGTGTGACCCGTTTGTTGACGCCAATGGAAAAAATTCATTTGGTTGAAAAGGAAAAAAACAATCGTGATGCACGTGTGAGTTTAGTCAAACTAACGTTTACTGGGCGGGACATATATAAGTATGCGTTCTTGAGTTGCAAAAATACCTTTGATGAATCGGTAAAAGATATTAGCGCGAAGCAACTATCAACCGTACTAGAGGTGTTAAACAAATTAAGTTGAACGCTTGTCGCATTATTAACACCGTTTTATTTAACAAAGAAGTTAACGAAGGACATACATGAGTATTGATTTAATGAGCGTTAATGCCGAATTCCCTTCAGGGTTTTGTTTAGATAACATTACTTGGTCAATAACATCAGGCCAGCATTGGGTGATTGTTGGTAAAAATGGCGCGGGTAAGTCAGCCTTAGTCGCATTGCTTGCTGGTTATGCAGAAATTAATCAAGGTAACATAAATTCTACATTTACGCGGATAGCGTTAGTTTCTTATGAAAGCCAGCAGCGCTTAATAGAGCAGGAGAGGAAAAAAGATTCGGCTGATATTCTAGATATAGTCCCTGTACCGAGCAAGGTGCATGAAATTTTATGGCAAGGTAACAACAATAAAAATTCAACTCAATTAGCTTTTTATCAAAGGCTAATTGAGTTGTTTGATTTTTCAGGGTTGTTAACCCGCAATTTTGTCGATCTATCAACGGGTGAAACGCGAAAATTGCTTTTGATCAAGGCGCTATTATCACAACCCCAATTGCTCATTTTAGACGAGCCGTTTGATGGTTTAGACAATAGAATGCACCACAACTTAAATCTATTGTTGAGCGAATTGCAAAAAGATATATCCATGGTGTTTGTACTTAATCGATGGTCTGAAATCCCTCCTTTTGTGACGCATTATGGTTTGGTTTCCCAGGGACAACTTCAGTCGGTCTTACTAGCAGATGAGAGAGGACTCATTCAAGATTTGAGACGATTATTAAGCTTGCAACAGACCGATTTGGTGTTGCCCGCAATTGAGCCCTGCGTTACGCGTAACCACTTCGAGACAGGAGAAACGTTAGTTAAACTCAATGGGGTGGAAATAAAGTATCCGCAAGGTTTTGTCATCAAAGACCTTTACTGGGAAATAGAATGTGGTCAGCATTGGCAACTAAGTGGTCCTAATGGTTCAGGTAAAACCTGTCTATTGCAATTAATTTCGGGTGATCACCCTCAATGCTATGTGAATGATATTTACGTGTTTAGATTTAAGCGCGGAAGTGGTGAAAGTATTTGGGATATCAAGCAAAATATTGGATTTCTTTCCAACGCTTTTCACCTTTCTTATCGCGTAAACTGTAGTTTACTGCATGTGATACTTTCGGGATTTTACGACAGCATAGGTTTGTATCAGCAGCCGACAAAACAACAATCCACCTTAGCGCGACAATGGCTAGCATTGATAGATTTAGCTGAGCATGAACGCACTCCGTTTCAGCAATTATCTTTCGGCGACCAACGTTTAGCACTAATCATTCGAGCCATGGTTAAGCATCCACCGTTACTGATTTTGGATGAGCCGTGCAATGGACTGGACGAAATTAATCGTTTGCGTATCCTGTCTGTCATTGAACGTATTGCATTAAGTGATAAAACCTCGGTGATTTACGTCAATCACCATGCTGATGATGTTATCAGGGGGATCAATAATCACATTATGTTGGAAGGTGACTCACCCCATGCCACATTTCGTCGACTTAATGGATAATACGTAAATTTGAACCTAATAAGTGGAAACGTTATGAGTGATATTGAGATCAGAAATGCCACCGTCAGTGACTTTATGCGTATTGTTGAGCTTAATCAGGCTGAGGTAGCCCATACCAGTCAAATGGATTTTGCGGCGCTGAGCAAGCTGCATTCATTAGCGGCGTACCATAGAGTTATTGAGATAGACGGTGTCATTGCTGGGTTTTTACTGGTGATGGGGCCTGATAGTCAGTACATCAATGATAATTATGACTGGTTTAAAAAACATCACGCTAACTTTATGTATATCGACCGAATTGTGCTCAGTCACGAGTATCAAGGTAAGCAGCTTGGACAAGGGTTATATTACGACCTTTTTGCGTTTTCTAAACAACAAGGGATAGAACAGGTGGTATGCGAATATAATGTTGAACCGCCTAATTTACCCTCCGCAAAATTCCATCAGCGCTTAGGTTTTAGCGAGGTGGGAAGTCAGTGGCTACCCTTGAATAAGTTTTCAGCTAACGAAGGAATAGTTCAACCAATGGATAACAGCGTCAGCGAGAATTATCGTGTACAGGATTTATCTGAAACCCTAGATAGAAGCACGCACAAAAAAGTATCTATGCAGTGCCGTACCTTAGCGTAATTCTAAGCTAAACCGGTCGCGAGTCCTGTGAAACACGCACCTTTGGCTTGTTATGCAAGATAAAGCGCACGTGTTCGGGAAAGAATTGACATTTATTAAGGGCTGATTGTGCAAGAAATAGTTGATAGTATTTACCATGAAATGCGAGCCCGAACAGAGCGTGGTAAGGTCGCAAATTACATTCCTCAATTGGCCTGTGTTGATCCTAACCAATTCGCTCTTACCGTCGTCACACAAGATGGGCAAGTGTTTAATGCCGGTTGTGCTGAAACCCTATTTTCTATCCAAAGTATTTCCAAAGTTTTCACCTTAACAATTGCCCTTGGCAAAATGGGGGATACTTTGTGGACAAGGGTGGGGCGGGAGCCATCGGGTGATCCTTTTAATTCAATCGTACAACTGGAACACGAAGGTGGGATCCCCCGAAACCCCTTTATCAATGCCGGTGCAATCGCAGTTGCAGATGCCGTTATGGGTCACAATGCACCAAAAGAAACGCTTGCGGAAATCCTGCATTTTGTGCGTTTTGTCGCCAACGACGACAGTATTTCAATCGATGAAAAAGTTGCCCAGTCAGAGATGAAGACAGGTAGTAGAAATGCCTCACTGGCCCATTTCATGGCATCCTTTAAACGCTTAGACAACCCGGTCGATAGCGTTCTTGGCACGTACTTTCATCACTGCTCAATATCCATGTCAACAGAACAATTGGCCAAGGCGGGGATGTTTCTAGTCTCCAACGGCACCAACCATTGCACGGGTGTGCGTGTTGTGCCGGAGCATAGAGCCAGGCGTATCAACTCACTGATGTTGATGTGCGGACATTATGACGGCTCAGGTGAGTTTGCCTATCGTGTGGGCTTACCGGGTAAAAGCGGTGTCGGTGGTGGTATTTTAGCGATTGCACCGGGTAAAGCATCGATAGCTGTCTGGTCTCCGGGTTTGGATAAAATAGGTAATAGCAAATTAGGTACAGAGGCATTGGAAATGCTTGTGCAGCGCACAGGTTGGTCAATTTTCGGGAATTAAACCCTTACTTTTTTAAAAATACCATATAAAATAATAAGATATGGATTTATTCCGTGATATGGCTTTATCCTATTGAAGTCGGTTTTTAGCTGTTTTAGGGAAGTTCAATGCCAAATCAGAGTCACTTTTACCAGCCCAACCAAGGGCACGGCCTCAAGCATGATCCATTCAACGCACTGATTGCTCCGCGTCCTATTGGTTGGATCTCCAGCAAAAGTTCAGAGGGGGTGTTGAATCTAGCGCCTTACAGCTTTTTTAATGCCTTTAACTATCATCCACCGATTATTGGCTTTGCCAGTATCGGTTACAAAGACACGGTGGAAAATATTCAACAAACTGGTGAGTTTTGCTGGAACCTAGTTAGCGCATCTTTAGTCGATAAGATGAATTTAACCAGTGCTGCACTGCCACGTAATGAAAGCGAGTTTGAATCCGCGGGATTAACACTCGGTCAATCCAAAGTAATTGATGTACCCCACGTTGCCTTGAGTCCTGCTGTATTTGAGTGCCGCAAAAGTCAAATTATCCAATTGACTGGCGCGAACGGAGAATTGGTCGATACATGGATGGTATTGGGTGAAGTTGTGGGTGTACATATTGATACAGCTTTTATTGACGATGGCGTTTATAACACAGCTGCTGCAGAGCCCGTTTTGCGCGGTGGGGGGGCAGGTGACTATTTTAGTATCACTGCAGCACAGAAATTTACCATAAATAGACCACAGTAAAGCGCCAGAGCAGTATTATATAGAGGAATATATGGAAATTATAAGAAGTAAAAAATTTACCTCCTCCCTTCCTTGGGGGGCTATGAAAATAGCGAATATGAATGGTATTACTACTAAGTTACATTGGACAAATGAGCCGTACAGATGGCACGAGAATGAAGGTGAGGAAGTCTTTGTTGTACTCGACGGTATGGTAGAAATACAATATAAAATCAATAGTGTAGTGTATACGGACTTGCTCAATCAGGGCGATATTTTCTATGCCACAGAAGGCACTGAGCATGTCGCCAGTCCCATTGGTGAAGCGCGTATTCTAGTGATCGAAAAAGAAGGCAGCATTTAGCAACTAGCGCGTTGTATTTACCCTTATCATTATCCTCGAAATCAGCTGAAATAGTGCGAGCAAAAACGAGCGGTCATTACTTTTAGCTAAATGACCGCTTTACTACTATTCGGCGTAATCCTCGATAAAGGCAAACATCACCTTGAGCGCAGCTTCAATGTCATTTACATCGACGGCCTCACCTGGGTGATGGCTCAAACCTTTTTCACAGCGCATAAACAACATAGCGACTGGGCATATTTTTGCCAACGCCATGGTATCGTGTCCAGCACCAGAACTGAGTGTAAAAGGCGGCATTTTGTTTTTTTCACAGGCGGTTAATAGTTGGCGTTGTAATTCATCGTCGCATTTTACTGCCAGCGCTTGATGGGTCGCCGCGATATCCATATGGATACGTCTCTTAGCCGCGATACTGTGCAATTGCTCCATAATAAGGCTGAGAGTTTCATCGCGTAAGGTATCGTCGATACTGCGAATATCAAGGCTAAAGGTCGTGGCACCAGAAATGACATTGACCGCACCAGAGAGACATTTAAGTTGACCCACAGTGGCAACAATGCCTTTTTCTATGGCGAGTCGCTCGATGACGAGGATCATTTCACTGGCGGCAGCTAAGGCATCTTGACGCATAGGCATAGGCACCGTACCAGCATGACCAGCTAAACCTTTTAATGTAATGGCGAAGCGTTTCGCGCCGGCAATACCATTTACCACGCCTACCGATAAATCGTGTTCTTCAAGCACAGGGCCTTGTTCGATATGAAATTCGAAAAAATCATCGACGTTTTTATTGTTACGCCCTGCGCTATGTATTGCGTCAATATCAAGGCCTGCATCGAGGAATGCTTGAGTTAATGAGACGCCGTTTTCATCTGTTAATGTGTTCCATTTTTCGTTCCACGTTCCAGCAACGGCGCAACTTCCGAGTAATGTTGCGCCAAAGCGAGTGCCTTCTTCATCACCAAAACCAACCAGTTCCAAATGAAATGGCAGAGCAATATGATGGTCATGTATATATTGAATCAAACTTAGCGGCGCTAGCACACCCAGGATCCCGTCGTACTTTCCACTATTGGGAACCGTATCCAAATGACTGCCGATAACCAATGTTTTTGCATCCGGATTTGCACTCGCATAACGTCCCCATTGATTGGCTGCAGCGTCCTGCCAAGTGTGCATACCAGCTTGTTGCATCCATAGGGCAACCTGGCGGTTAACCTGCAAGTGCTCGGGGGTTAAGTATCGTCGATCAATACAGTCGGTATCTTGGCTAATGTGCGCTAACACATCGCAACGCTCATAGGTTTGAATCGCGTAAGGCGCAAATGTGGTCATTAACCTTTCCCGCTATAAACATTGAATGCACAGTCGATTGCTTGCCCAGGATGCAGCTTGTGCCCCCCTCGACGAAGTAAGGTTTCTAGCGATTGTAAGGTATGTAATACCGTGTCTTGACGGGCGTTGTAGCCCATAGTGCCAATACGCCAAATTTTACCGTGCAGGGGACCGAAACTGGTGCCAATTTCAATATTGAAATCATGAAGTAATTGATGACGTATGTGTTCGCCGTCTACGCCACTCGGTATGTGTACACCCACAACATTATTCATTTTGTGGGTTAAATCACCGAATGGTTGAAGGTTCATCCCTTGAATACCGGCTAACATTGCTTTGCCATGTAACTCATGGCGAGCAATAGATTCAGTTACCCCTTCTTCAAGTAGATTGATGGCACACTCCCGAGCGCAATAGAGCATAGAGGTGGCTTCAGTGTGATGATTTAGCCGCTCTTCTCCCCAATAATCAAGGATCATAGGAATATCGAAGTAATTAGAGCGGATCCGGCTACCACTGCCCGCGCTATGATGGTCAGCTTTTATGCCGGCTTCCACATGTTGGCGAGAACGCACTAAATCCACATAACGCTCACTGAGCGTAATAGGCGCACTGCCGCTGGGTCCGCCTAAACATTTCTGTAAACCTACCGACACGGCATCAAGTTGCCATTTATCCGTTTCAAACGGATTACCGCCGATAGATGCAGTGGCATCAGAATAGAAAATGACATCATGGCGACGACAGATATCGCCAATCTGATCCAATGGCTGCAACATAGTCGTGGATGTGTCTCCTTGTACTAGGGCAAGGACTTTGGGTTGGACCTGTTTGATCGCATCTTCAATTTGTTGAGGTTCGAACACTTCCCCCCAAGTCGCTTCAATACAATGCACATCAGCGCCTGCGCGCTCAGCAATTTCTTTGAGTAGATGACCAAAACGACCAAATACAGGCACTAATACTTTATCACCAGGTTCAATACAGGATACTAAAACGGCTTCTATGCCAGCTCTGGACGTACCGTCGATGAGTAACGTGGCTTTGTTGTTAGTGCGAAAAACATCGCGATACAAGCTCATTACTTCATTCATATAACCCGTCATAACGGGATCATATTGACCTATCAATTGGGTAGACATGGCGCTTAACACCCGAGGATAACAGTTAATGGGTCCGGGACCCATAAGTAGACGGGGAGGAGGCGTAAGGTGTTTCACTATGAGTTGTGCTCCAAGGTAAAAATTAAAGGGAATAGACTAAATCTGTATTGAAAAATGCTGTCAGATAAACAACTGGGCTAACATACGTGTACCGGTTATTAATAAAACGACAGCGAAAATCTTTTTCAACATATTGGCATCAAGCTTTGCGGCAATACCAGCACCAATAGGGGCAAAGAAAACGGTAAGTGGCACAATGCAGACAAAACCAACAAGATTAATGTACCCATAGGTGCCTAGCGGCGCGTCGACCGGGGTTTGACCAAATATCAACAAATACAAGGCCGCTGGTAAGGAAATGATCAAGCCAATTGCTGCGGCAGTACCCACAGCTTTATGGGCAGGGTAGTTAAATGCTGTTAAAATTGGCACAGATAAAGTACCGCCGCCAATACCGACCATGGAACTGAAAAAGCCAATGCATCCAGCGATCATGGACTGGCCAACCCGGCCAGGCAAACTCTCAGCTAATGCAGATTTACCGCTTCTAAACAACATGTTGAGGGCGGATAACGTCGCCACAATACCAAATAAAGTCGTCAGGTAACGACCATCCACTTTTGTTACTAACCAGCTACCAATTAGTACACCTATCAGAATCAACAAACCCCATTGCTTGAGCAACTCTGCATCTACATTGCCCTTTTTGCGATGGGAGCGAATGGAGCTGATCGAGGTCGGAATAATGGTCGCTAATGACGTGCCAGTGGCGATATACATAGCGCTCTGTGGGCTAACACCGAAAGATTGAAACAAAAAAAACAACACGGGTACGATGACAATACCGCCTCCCACACCTAATAAACCTGCCAGAAGGCCGGCGAAAACGCCGGTGCCGATTAACGCGGCGATAGTCGGCAGATTGTTTAACACTAATTCCATAATTTTCTCATTTGCTTTCGTTATTTAACCATTTGGCTTGTGTACTGGTAATCAATATTTATGTCGTTTACTTGAAGGTGTGAGCCGCAAAGGCGTTACCGTCGCTGCGAGGATCCGTCGCTGCTGAAACGGTATCATCGGCGCGCATTACCACTGCACCGGCATGCCCCATTAACTCATTACACGAATCGACAAGTGCAATGTCGTGCCCTTTGCTGGCGAGATCGTGTTGAATGTCCTCGGCTAGGTCTCGCTCAATTTTGAGGTTGTGACTTTCATCGCCCCACGTTCGGCCTAATAACCAACGACCCAAGCGAATTGATTCTGGCAATGATTTTTGTTGGTAAATGTAGCGTGCAAATAGTGCCGCTTGCGTTTGTGGTTGGCCTTCTCCGCCCATAGTGCCATAGCTTAAACGACGACCATCTTTTAGCTCGGCAAACGCTGGATTCAAAGTGTGAAATGGCTTCATGCCAGGTGCAAGTTGCTGTTGATGGCCGGCTTGCAATGAGAAAGACGTACCACGGTTATTCCACACGATACCGGTTTGTGGAGATACCACGCCACTACCAAATTCCCAGTAAATGCTTTGAATGTAACTGACCATTCTGCCTTCGCTGTCACAGGCACCCATCCAGATGGTGTCCCCCGGTTTAGCCTGATGTGGCCACGGCAGAGCTTGCTCTAAACTAATATTGGTTAGCATGGCATCAATTGATTCGACAGAGAGTAAGCTTTGCAACTCGATACTCAACCGGCTTTGATCCGCCACATACTGATTGCGTTTAATGAAGGCTTGTTTAGTGCATTCAACCAATAAATGTACAAACTCGGCTTCGTTTGTGGCTAGGTGCTGCACTTTGTCAAATAACGCCAGTATCAATAGTGAGGCAATACCTTGGGTCGGCGCGGGTAGATTATACAGTTTACCCACTGAGGTGTTGACTGAAAGCGGCGTCACCATCTTAGCTTCATACGCTTTGATGTCTTCAAGGGTAATGGGAGAGCCTGCGGCTTGTAAATCTTCAGCTAACGCTTGCGCTATTTCGCCGTTATAAAAATCGTTAAGCCCATTTTCGGCGAGCGTAGTGAGCGTTTTAGCAATAGCTGGCAGTTTGAGTATTTTGCCTTTTTGGAGGCTTTTACCTTTTATTAGAAATTGCTCGAAATGTGGAATCGTAGACAAATCATCAAATGTTTTTTCACTGGCATCTTGTAGGCTTTGCGTGACCTCAATACCCCATTGTGCTTGACCAATCGCCGGGGCGAGCAGTTCACTTAAGGGGATTCCGCTTTGCCATGTATGGCTTACCTCTAATGCTTTTTGCCAACCTGCCACAGCACCAGCCATGGTTAATGCGGCTTTTGGGCCACGAGAAGGGATCGCAGAATGTTGTGCGTAATAAGCAAGGTCGGCTTTAGCGCATGCGGTGCCGCTAGCATCAATTGCCACTGGGGCTTTACCTGGCTCACTAATCAACCAAAAGCCGTCGCCTCCTAAGCTGTTCATATGTGGGTATACCACAGAAATTGATGCGGCTGCCGCGACCATTGCTTCGATGGCGGTTCCGCCATGCTGTAATACATTTTGACCTACTTGGCTAGCCGCATAATGAGGGGCGGTAAAGCCAACCGGTCGTGGTGAATTGCTCATAAGGATTTCTCTAATAACATGCGGGCGATTCCAATTAATTGTTTGTCATGATTTTTTTGGCCAATTAATGAAAATCCCATAGGTGCATGGGGGTTAATTGCTAAGGGAACATGTAACTGAGGCAGGCCACATAAACCTGCGATACAGGTCAGCCTCATCAGGGTATTCCGATAAGTTGTTAATTCGTCACCTGGGGTGTTCAAAAATGGAGCAGGACCAGGTGTTGTGGGTAAAAATATCATATCGCACTGGGTAAACAGATCATTAATATGTGCAATAAAAATTTGTTGCTGAACGAGTGCCTGCTGATACTGACGTAGGTTAATAGTGGCGCACCAAGTGAATCGTTGTTGTATATCCACCGCGAATTTAGGTTGATGCTCGGTGATCCATTGACCGTGAGTTTGCCAAATTTCGTACCCTTGCAATATGCGAAACGTTTCACTTGCTTGACTTAATAGTGTGTCTGATAAGCCCGATGTTAAGGGACATGGCTCATTCACCATCGCGTGATAGGCCGCGTCAAGGACTTGCGAATACTCGCATTGAGCCATTAATTCAGGCGACAAACTAATGCGTGGTTTCTTAAGCTGTATATTAGGTAAACCGTTACTGAAACTATCCGTAAAAAGCACATCCGCTACCGCACATAGACTGTCTAAGTCTCGAGTCATCCAGCCGACGGTATCAAAACTGGGAGCCAAACCGACCATGTGCTCACAGCTAATCCGCCCATGAGTCGGGCGCAAGCCGAATAAACCATTGTAACTAGCCGGAACACGTATTGAGCCGCCAGTATCTGTGCCAAGACCTATCACAGCGCTGCCTTCTCGCACTGCCACGGCAGAACCACTCGATGAGCCACCGGGTAGACGCTCCGGGCTGGAAACATTGAAAGGCGTGCCGTAATGAATATTTTGCCCATTTAAACTATATGCCAGCTCATCGGTAATGGTTTTACCGACTAATGCTGCACCTTGTTGTAACAGTTTATCAACGACAGGAGACGTATGCTCAGCAATCGGATGGCTGGCCAACCAATCGGGATTACCCGCTGTGGTGGGCAGCCCCTTTATATGAAACAAATCCTTTACCGCCAGTGTCATTCCTGACAACGGTAAGTTGCTTGATGTAACGTCGTCTGCTGTTTTATTGTCTACTTGCCATACGTAAGGTGTGTGACTGGTAAAATGTTTAGCGGTGTGACTCATGTTTCTTATAAAGTTGACCAGATGGTCTTACATGAAACAAATGTTTCAGTGTTTAGTCAAGAGAAACATTGATTATGTTCAGTATATATTCGGATTTAACAAGTATTTAATAAATATCGTTTTATAATCAGCGATAAAGGTTATAACGTCGGGTACGTTTTATTTTATTTTTAATGAAACAAGATCAGGATAACTCCCTGATCAAAACCTTGATCTTGTTTCAATGTAACTAATATCGATTCCCGTCTGTATTATCACTGATGCTATGTCATTGACTTTGGATCGAGCAAGTCGCGTAATTCATCCAGTGGAATATCGGTCATTTCTGCAGCCACATCAACCACAGGACGTTCTTGCTCATAAGCGGCTTTAGCGATGAGTGCACCTTTCTCGTAACCGACTCTATTGTTAAGGGCTGTGACTAATATTGGATTCATACTTAACGATTTAGCCATCTTTTGGGAATTAGCCTGCATAGTGACAATAGCTTTGTGGGTAAGAGCGTTAATGCCATTGGTTAACAGAGTCAAACTACTGAGTAGGTTATACCCTATGAGTGGCAACATGGTATTAAGCTGAAAATTACCAGATTGACCTGCGATGGTAATACTTTGATGATAGCCCATCACCTGTGCGCAAACCATGGCGACAGCTTCAGGGATCACAGGATTGACTTTACCCGGCATTATGCTGCTACCGGCTTGCAATTTCTGCAGTGATATTTCTCCAAGGCCCGTTAGCGGTCCGCTGTTCATCCAGCGTAAATCATTGCATATCTTCATAAGACTGACCGCCAATGTATTTAGATGACCACTGACCTCTACCGCTGTATCTTGGCTGCTTATCGCAGCAAAGTAGTTATCAGCGGGTACAAATCGTAGCCCAGTTAACTGACTGAGGTTTTGACACGCCGCCGCAGCAAAATCGGGATGAGTATTAATGCCCGTGCCTACCGCAGTGCCACCTAATGCTAATGTAGATATACGTGGCAATACTTCGACTAGTCGACTGATAGCCTGTTGGATTTGCTTGCTCCAGCCGCTTAATTCTTGACCAAGGGTAATGGGCATGGCGTCCATAAGATGGGTGCGCCCCGTTTTCACGGTATCACGGTATACCAAGCTTTTGGCATCAATCGCCGACATTAAACTTTGTAGCGCGGGAACGAGTTCTTGGCTTATAGCGATAGTTGCACTGACGTGAATCGCACTGGGAATAACGTCGTTAGAGCTTTGTCCCATATTCACATGGTCGTTAGGATGAACCGGTCGGCCTAATTTATGACCGGCCAGGGTGGCAATTACTTCATTGGCGTTCATATTCGTACTGGTACCGGATCCCGTTTGAAACACATCGACCATAAACGCATTATCGTGCTGACCTTCTGCCACTTCCATGGCTGCGCGTTGTATATCGATCGCTATTTCACTGTCGAGCCCAGCGTGTTCGGCATTTGCCTTAGCAGCACAAGCTTTTAGTAGTGCCAAGGCATGAATAAACGTACTTGGCATGGGTAGGCCACTGATCTGAAAGTTTTCAAGGGCCAGAGAGGTTTGCTCTTTGTATAACAAATCTTTGTGAGCGGGTTGAGAAGTTTGCATGGGGTTTCCTTAGTGAGATGTGCCAGGATAGAGTTCATCAACCAAGAGTTTACGTAACGTATTTGGTAACGCATGGGTTCGAACATTGGTCAGATCTTTATCTACTTCAGCTATTACTTTATGGATTAAGGTTTTAGGTAGTAAATGACGTAACTCCCCAAGGGTTTTAGGGGATGCAATGATGATAAGGCTAAGGAAATTATCAGTGTTTTTTTGCAAAAAACTCACTATCTCAGTAGCAAAAATGTGCTTTTCGTGATCATGTGGATCCGTTGGACGTTCGAAAGCGCTACGGCCGCCGCTGGCTGAGTTCACAGCACGTCCACGTTCTGTGGTGACTAAATCTCTTGAAGCTTCATGGGTGTGACTAAGCTGTTCGACAACCTGCAGAGATTCAAATATATGTTGATATTCACATACAGTGGCTTGTGCACCATTGGCTATCAATACCCACTTTTTTGCCGAGGAGGAGGTTGAAGCCGTGTTAGCGGCGCGAGTCGATTTTGATTGAGATCGTGGCAACATACAGTGTTCCTTTTTAAGGTGATTAGGCTCATTGAATATTTGCTAAAAATATACCGTTTTTAGGTATGCATTAACCCTGTTCCCGCTTTCCTATTTGCACTAGATGAGTGAAAGAAACAGAGAAAAATTGCAGCTGAACAATAGTACTTGGTGTGATAACTATTTTTTCAAGGTAAACGGCCAAATATCTAACCGGATATTGCTCATTGGATTGTAAAATTTAGGGTACGGAGAATGACAAGGGTAGAAACCGAGAACAGCGCAAATGCGCTTGTTATTCGAGCTCGTCTAGTTGCTCATAAAGGGATGAAATCTCGCTAATACGTTGATCTGCTGATTTGTCTAACAAGGTAAATACCTGATTGCAGATAATCGAAATAACACTCATAGGGGCTGCATAACTGTCTAGTGCTTGTTCTTGACCCAATTGACAGATGATAAGTTGTTTCACTTGTTCAGCATAAATCTGGCCAGAAGGATCGGCGAATAAGGCCACATTATGATGCTGAAGTTTGTCCAGCAGGGGTTTGAATATCTTTGGTCTGCGTCTAAAACCAATCAAAATGACTAACTCATCATCACTGATGTCACGCAATTCTTCACTTAAGGTTTGCCCAGGTTGCGGCAAAAGGCGTACTTTGCTGCGAATTTGTAATAATTGCTGGCGAAAGTGCAGGGCGACAGGGTAGCTATTACGAAAACCAATTATCGTAATCCGTGACGATTCGCAAATCGATGTGATCAGTCCATTCAATTGGTCTTGGTCTATATTGCTCCAGGTTTGCTCAATACGCTGAATTTCCCGATTTAATGCCCCACCTTGATTCGACTCCATATACATAGGATATCCATTAGCGCGAAAGGCATTTAACTCCTGTTTTGCATCGTGATGGGAGTCGTAGCCTAACTGTCGGAAAAACCGACTGACGGTGGCTTTTGAGGTATGGGTTTTTTGAGCGATTTCCGCCACAGAACAACTTAAGACGTCAAGCGGCGTGTGTTGCAGATGATCAGCAATTAAACGGGCGTTAGGGGAGAGTCCTTGATATTGCTGTTCTATGCGTTTAATAAACGGAATTTTTGCCAAAATAGAGATATCGCTGAATCAAAATAGGCATATAGCTTATACCAATTACCTTAGATAAAGGAACTCTGGGCTAGAAAGTATCTTAGAAGTCATCACTGATAGACGACTTTAATGGGCGAAGTGGGTATTGCCGTGTAATCATCAGCTAGCATCAATGCTTTGTTAATTGCTGGTCAATAGCGCAAGCGTTAAGTAATTTGCAATCATCTCAAACTATTATATCCCTAAAGACAGTGCTAGCATTGGCCGTTAGGTATATTACCCGGTTATGCAGTATTACTTGCTGTGGGTCGATTGAGTGAAATGATGAGGAATTTGTGCTGAGTTTAGCTAGATCGTATCAAAATGTAGTTGTCCTGACAGGGGCCGGTATATCAGCTGAATCTGGACTGCGTACCTTTCGCGACAATAACGGCTTGTGGGAAGATCATTCAGTACAGGACGTAGCAACGCCTGAAGCTTTCACGCGGGATCCTGAATTAGTTTATCGTTTTTATAATCTGCGTCGTGAACAGCTGCAAAGCCCAGCAGTCAAGCCAAACGCAGCGCATGATGCCTTGGCTGAGTTTGAGCAATCCCATCATGGAAACGTATTGATAGTGACTCAAAATGTGGATGATTTACATGAACGTGCGGGTAGTCAAAATGTGCTACATATGCATGGTGAATTGCTTAAGGCTCGCTGCTGTCATAGTCAACGCAGTTTTAATATGCGCGAAAACTTTAATGGCGCCTCTAGGTGTGTATGTTGCCAGCCTAGCCAAGCCATTCGTCCTGATATCGTTTGGTTTGGTGAAATGCCCTTTTTTATGGATGAAATTGAACTAGCCGTACGTGAAGCCGATGTGTTTATCTCCATTGGTACGTCGGGTAACGTCTATCCGGCTGCTGGATTGGTGCAAATAGCGGATCGTTATGGTGCTCACACGGTGGAGCTTAATCTCGCGCCAAGTGATGGCCATAGTTATTTTTTAGAAACGCATTATGGTTTGGCAAGTTCTGTCGTAGCGCAATATTTAGCACAATATCAAAAGGAAGCATGACGTGGATTTAAGCCTTTACTGGGGGGAGTTTTTGACCATAGCGGCAGTACATCTGTTAGCGGTAGCCAGTCCCGGCCCCGACTTTGCGATTGTGTTAAAACACAGTATTAATTATGGTCGTCGATGCGCCATGATCACCAGTATTGGAGTGGGTGCGGCAATATTGCTGCACGTTACTTACTCACTGTTAGGGATTGGCTTGTTACTCAAAACTAATCCTCTGTTATTTAAAATTTTTAGTTATGTTGCTGCTGCATATTTAATTTACATCGCAATTGGCGCGCTACGTAGCTCTGCTCCTGATAACAAAGACAGAACACAACACGGCAGTAACGTAAATCAGATCAGTGATAAAAAGGCCTTTACTGTCGGCTTTTTAACAAATGGTTTGAATCCAAAAGCGACATTATTTTTCCTTTCGGTATTTGCCGTTGCGGTCTCTGCTGATACACCGAATAGCATCAAGCTTATTTACGGTTTATATCTGGCCTTTGCCACCGGTGTTTGGTTCTGCTTTTTGTCTTATTTACTCAGTACGCGTAAAGTGCGCACCTTCATTAGCCAATACAGTCATTGGTTCGACAGAGTGATGGGAGCAGTACTATTACTTTTGGCTGCCAAACTGGTTCTAGCATAATAATCTGCCGGCGAACAATTGACTTTACGCTGGTATTATCAAGATAGATCTTGTTGCTAATCTAGCTATTAATAAAGGGTAACGTGTGGAACAACAGAATAAATATACACAGGGCGGCGATATCAATAAGTCACTTATGGGTGAAACTCAGCTTAATTTAGGTAGCTGCGTAAAAGAAGGATGGGCGCTATCAAAACGTCACTTTTACAGTATCCTACAAGGTGGCTTGTTTACCTTGGGTGTTATTTTATTGCTGCTGATGTTAATTGGTAACTATGTCAGCACGGATGACTTGCAAAGTCCTTCTGTTTCCCTGAGCTTCGGTTTGAATTTGTTATTTACCTTGGTCACGACGCCGCTTATCACCGCATTAATGATGATGGGTATCAGTCATAGTGTCGGATTGCAAACAACATTTTTAGGTTTAGTGAAACGTTTGGTTGCTTCGGCGATGCTTATTTTTTGTGCTCTAATGTTAGGGGCTTTGGTTAATTTAGGCTTGGCGTTGTATATATTGCCGGGCATTTATTTAGCCATGTCTACCGGTTTCACACTGTTACTTTTGGTTGAAAAAAAATATCGTCCTAGTCAGGCTATACTGACATCCATGCGTGTGTTCAATCGTTATTGGTTGCCTTTGAGTCAATTTTATATCGTGTCGTTTATATTATTCATAGCTGGGTTATTTACGTTTGGGATTGCGCTAATTTGGCTAGTACCTTGGTACCTTCATACTAAAGGCGTGTTGTACCGAACTTTATTTGGTGTTGAAGTAATTGGCCAACCCACTAGCACCACAGATAATAAAGATTCGGTTTTCTATGCCTAACTCAAATAATCAATTTCAAACATTACGCTATTTTGCCGCTGCACTGACGCTATTCGCCATCATGTATGTTGCGGATAACTATTTTGATGCCCAGTTGCCCGACACAAACTTGCAGCTGAATGAAATAGAATTGCGTATTCTAATCGACGACTTAGAGCGTAAACCTCAAGCTTCGCCTCATTATGCGTCGAGTAAAAAAGTGCCTAACTTCAATGATTATGATGACGTTACCGAGAAAAAACAGGCATTCTTTGCCTATCTTTTGCCTGAAATACGTCACCAAAACAATATTACCCTGATTAAACGCAAAGCGGTTGTCAGTATGACCGAGCAATTAGCAAATAAGACTAACCTGAGTCCGTTTAGTGTTAAGCTTTTAAAAAATCTACGTCGTGAATACAAAATCGAAAAAAACTTGTCGAATAAGCAAGCTATGCCCGTATTACTAAAGCGTATTGATATGATCCCAGCTGAGTTGGTATTGATTCAAGCAGCAAATGAATCCGGGTGGGGGACGTCTCGTTTTGCCCGTCAAGGGTACAATTTTTTTGGTTTATGGTGTTTCAAGCAAGGCTGTGGTTTTGTCCCTAAGCGCAGAAATGAAGGCACAGTGCATGAAGTGGCTAAATTTAAAGATTTATCCCACGCAGTAAAAACCTACATCAGAAACCTTAACCGGCATTATGCGTATCAAGAATTACGCGATATCAGAGCGAACCTTCGAGCACAGGATAAACCTATCACTGCCAAAGCGTTAGTCCATGGGTTACAAAGCTACTCTGAACGTGGTCAAGACTATATCGACGAATTGCTGAGTATGATGAGAGTTAATAAAGAGCACATGAATTTATGAAAAAGTGGTTATTAGCAGCTTGTATTATGCAAAGCTGCTTAGCAGTAGCACAAGAAGAACCGAATACCGTCTCTAAATCCACTCAGCCATCGGTAAATGTGGATTACAGTAATTTTTACAGTCATGTTCGTAAGTTAAGCGCTGAGGACACAAACGCCCTGCAGTTTGCGTTTGGTTTTAAACATGTGCGTACTGGAGCTCTGTGTCATATAACCTCAGGGTATATACATACTCAAAAGCAAGATATTCCATTAACGATTTCTGCCGAGCAACGTTTTACCGTTCCCAGTGAAAAAGCCCTGAAGCTTGCGAATGCCAAGGTTGCTCTAACAATCATAGAGCCCGCTAATCAGTGTGATATGTCAGTGCAGCTTGAAACCACACCACAGTGGTTAAAGTCTGAATACAGCTCTGAGGAGCTTGCTCTGCTGTTTGGTCAGTATCAGACATTTTTCGATGATATGGGCAGCTTTTTGGCGTTTTTAATGCCATCGGTAGACGGACTAGTTATCCACTTTTCTGACCATAAATTGACACGCAAACTAGAGAACGGCTTACAAATTGATAATGGCCGTTTGCTGCTAGATAAGCGCTGGTTAGGTGAGGAAATGCCTTTGTCGTTACCTTACGTACCGTTACGCATAACCGCTAAAACCACCAGGTAATAGGATGTGTAGTTTAATAGGCTACTGACAAAAGGTTAGTCAAAATAACAATGCGCTTATTTTGACTTTTATTGTATATGGTTATTCTAGCGAAAACTCACTGCTTAAACGGCTGCGAATAATGTCAGTCGAGCCTGAGTTGATAACGAATTTGGTCAGCGATCCGCTTAACACTATTGCGCCCTTCCTCAATGAGTTCGCCAGCACGATAAAACTCCATCATGCCAAAATCTCGTAGTTGTGGTTCGATTAAAATATCGGGCGGATTACCCGCTAAACGCGAACGTGTCACGCGGGCTTGAAGTATGTCCAACGAACCGGCCATGACACCAATCATGCTCGGTGGATGACTCTTACTTGTACGAGGTTTAGCCACTTCACTGTGTAAGTCAACGTCGTCCTGAGCATCGGGTTTATCATCGTCTTTCTCTTTGCGATCACCTTTAAACCATTTTGATAAGTGGCTTTGACTTTTACTGAATACGTCCGATATTTTCTGTTGGTTACGTTCCCGCTCTTTTTCATTGTTGTCCATCGCTTGGGGACGAAAATCAGCACTGAGGTTTACCGCAAATACAATATCGGCACCTAAATGGCGACACAAGTTGACGGGAACGGGATTGACCACGCCACCGTCGACCAGCCAACGGTCGTTAAACGTCGTTGGGGGGAATAAACCAGGTATGGCACACGAGGCGCGCACCGCGTCCACCACTGAACCGGTTAGAAAGTTAATTTCTCGGCCACTGTATAAATCCGTCGCGACACAAGCAAAGGGTTTACATAGTTCTTCAAAGGTTTCCTCACTGAAATTATCTTGTAGCGCTTTGAATACTTTCAAACCGCTAACTAAACCACCTCGATATAAGCCCACTCCCATTAAAGCGAAAACTTGCCACTCCGTTAAACTGCGTACCCATTCTTCTAATGGTGCAAGCTTATTAGATGAATAGGCAGCACCTACGTAAGCACCAATAGAGCAACCGGCGACCACATCAATCTTAATCCCGAGTTCTTCAAGGGCTTGTATGACGCCGATATGTGCCCAACCGCGGGCTGCGCCGCTACCAAGGGCTATTCCTATCTTCACTGTGTACTCCTAATCGAGTTGGGTAATGGCCACGAACTGGGTGTTATCTTGCTTTACGGGGGCTAGTTCCAAAGGATCAAATGCCATATCGCCCTCGTTTTCACCTAGCGGATGTTGACTCAGATCAGTAAAATTGAAAGCGCTTGGATCGGCAAGGTGAGAGGGAACGACATTTTGCAACGCTTTAAACATAGTTTCGATGCGCCCTGGGAACTGTGTATTCCACTGATTCAACATCTGCTTGACGTGTTTACGTTGCAAGTTTTCCTGTGACCCACATAAATTGCACGGAATAATTGGAAACCCTTTGTGCTGGGCATAGTCGGCAATATCTTGTTCACGGCAATAGGCAAGGGGCCGTATCACCACATTTTTGCCATCATCGCTGGTTAACTTAGGCGGCATCGATTTCAAACGGCCATTATGAAACATGTTCAAAAACAAGGTTTCCAGCATATCGTCTCTGTGGTGGCCAAGCGCTATCTTAGTCACACCCAATTTAATCGCATTAGTGTATAAAATGCCCCGGCGAAGGCGTGAGCATAATGAACAGGTCGTTTTTCCCTCAGGTACTTTATCTATGACAATCGAGTAGGTATCTTCCTCGATAATTGTGTAATCAACGCCTAACTCGTTGAGATAGTTAGGCAACACGTGTTCAGGAAAACCAGGTTGTTTTTGGTCTAAATTAACCGCGATAATCGAAAAATGGATAGGCGCTGATTTTTGCATATGGAGCAAAATATCGAGCATGGTATAGCTGTCTTTCCCTCCGGATAAACAAACCATCACCTTGTCACCTTCTTCGATCATATTGAAATCAGCTATCGCTTGGCCAGTTTTACGGCGCAATTTATTGGTGAGCTTTTTGATATTTATCGCTGTCGGCGATGCAGTATTAAGTGTGGTATCAGATTTATTACTAAGAGCATGATTCATGAATAGGGCAACTAGTGGATAATGAAAAGAAAATACCGGCGGATTATAGCGAAGTTATTAGGTTTATTTAAGCTACATTCGCTTGCCGATAACACAAAAATGATTACCCTATAGTCTCAGTTCATTTATCAGGAATGTTATGTCGTTTGCCGTTGACATTGAAAACCTCAGTTTTACCTGGCCAAAACAAGACACACCCACCTTAACAATACCCCGTTGGCAGGTTGCACAGGGTGAGCATGTATTTTTGCAAGGTCATTCTGGTAGCGGCAAATCAACGTTACTCAATTTACTGTGTGGTGTGTTAGTGGCCAATAATGGTCGGTTATCGGTGCTCGACCATGAACTTAATCAATTGTCGTCACGTCAGCGTGATCGATTTCGAGCTCGCAAGTTAGGTGTTATATTTCAGCAATTCAATCTGCTACCTTATTTAACGGCGAAGGAAAATATTCAACTGGGTCAATGGTTTACCGATCGTGCAAATGCCATAAAACCCCACACCGATGCCAGTGAGCATTTTGAGCAATTAACCACATCATTAGGATTAAATCAGCAACTACTCAACAAGCAAGCTTCAACGCTAAGTGTGGGGCAGCAGCAACGCGTAGCGGTAGCCAGAGCACTCATCTGTCAACCCCAGCTGATCATTGCCGATGAACCCACTTCGGCACTTGATACTGAGCATCGAGATCGTTTTATTGATTTACTACTGACACAAAGTCGAGCTCACAAGGCGTCTGTTATATTCGTTAGTCATGACCGATCACTGGCTGGTGCCTTTCATTCACAGATTAATATGCAGGAGTTGAATCGTGGGCACATCGAACAAGAGGTAAGTCATGTTAGCTAAACTGACCCTTGCCAGTCTAAAAGCGCGAAAATTAATGGTTGGATTAACCGTCTTTTCTATTGCTGTCAGTATGTTCGTGTTATTCAGTGTTGAACACTTGCGTACTGAGGTACGCGCTAATTTTGAGCGGGCCGTTTCTGGGGTCGATCTCATCGTGGGTGCACGCACCAGTCAGTTGAATTTGCTGCTGTATTCTGTGTTCCACATTGGTAGTCCAAGTAGCAACATTACCTGGCATGAATATCAGAAGTTGGCAGATATGAAACAGGTTAAGTGGGCGGTCCCTATCTCCTTAGGCGACTCTCATCAGGGCTTTCCTGTGGTTGGCACAACGCCAGCATATTTTTTGCACTATCGTTATGCTGATAAACAAGCGTTACGTTTTGTCGCTGGGGAAGCATTCGACAATCCTAAGGGCATGGTACTTGGCGCAAAAGTCGCTCAGCAACTGATGTATCAACCAGAACAAGCCGTGGTGTTGGCTCATGGCACGGGTAAGGTCAGTTTTACCAAGCACAGTCAATTTCCATTTGCCGTGCAGGGCATTTTGGACGTCACCGGAACACCGATTGATCAAAGTGTGTTTGTGCCAATCGAATCAATTGATGTTATGCACAAGCAAGGTTTCTCAAATTTTAAACGTCAGATTATTAATAAGCACGCAAGCAAGAAATCAAACGCTACGACCCAAACGGCGGGGAAGGCTGACGGGCATGCAGAAGATAATGCTCATTCACCCCATGACGAGCATGCTAGTCATCAAGATGCTCATAACAATATACAGCTCAGTGCCATCTACCTAGGATTAACTAGCAAGATTTCAACCTTGCAAGTACAGCGCAGTATCAATACAGACCGACAGGCGCCTATGTCAGCGATTTTACCTGGGGTGGCCTTAGCCGAACTGTGGAATCTAATGAAAGGTATTGAGAGTAGTTTGAGCCTGGTTTCAAGTTTAATATTACTGGCCGCTATGTTAGGTATGTTAACTATGCTGCTTGCCTCCATGCACGAAAGGCAAAGGGAAATCGCGGTGCTTAGAGCGCTTGGCGCGAATGCATTTTTAATCGTATTGTTGATTGAATGCGAGGCGTTATGTTTGGCATTAACAGGGTGTATTTTGGGTTATTTGATGACAAACGGTGCGATATGGTTACTAACAGACTTTGTGCAGACGAAATTTGGCTTATTGATTAGCCCACTGGGGTATTCAGATGCATTAATTCATTACACTATATTGGCTTTAGGGCTAGCAGGGTTGTTGGCATTAGGGCCGGCATTGAGTGCTTATCGTGGAGCACTCAATCGTGGTTTGACCGCCCCCTAATGTATCTATTTTAATCAGAGGCGAATTGTTATCAGTCCGCCTCTGATCAATAGAGTACCTGCTATGCACAGCTCACTGGTGATTCGTAGCCATCCGGTTTAATGGCTAGCACATCACAGTTTAATTTATCGATGACATGCTCAGCAGTATTACCGATTAACACCCCTGAAATCCCCTGACGTCCCACCGTGCCTAGGATAACCAGTTCGGCATCTATCTTATCTGCTAAAGCGGGGATGACGTCCTCTGGTAACCCTTGTTCAATGTGGCTGCATCGCTCAGGAATATCATGCTTCTGGGCATGACGTGACATGGCATGTTTATGATGGTCTTTAACTGAATCGCTGTAAACCTGAGGATCAAATTCAGGGATCTCTATGGCAATGTTAACCGGTGTACCGGGGTAAGCATTGACCAAATGTACTTCTGATGACAGCAATTTAGCAAAAGCCTTAGCCGTGCGGGTGACGCAGTCGTTTAAGGCAGTGTGATCATCATCTTCGACCCCAACGCTGACAGCGGCAAGTACCTTACCCTGAGTGGGCCAGTCATGATCTTTAACTAACAATACCGGGACAGGACTTTTACGCATAATATGCCAATCTGTGGGGGTAAAAATGACTGCTTTTAAGGTGTCGTTTAATTGCGTACCTTTAACAATAAGATCGTAATCATGTTTGATCACCCGACAAATAATGCTTTCCCAGGCGCGATTATGCCACTCCACGTTTAAATCGATCTTTAAGCCGCTTGCTTTTTCTATCGGGGCAACCAAATCCGCTAACCACGCACTTTTGTCTTCAATCACGGCGAAGCGCATATTTTCACGCTCATCAGTAGATAACATAGTGGTCATTTCATAGGAAAGGTCATAAATAGGCAAAAAGGCAGTGATTTTTGCTTGGGTAATATGGGCGATTTCAATGGCGCGCAAAAGCGATTTTTGCTGGTCATCTTCAGGATCGATAACTGCGAGTATTTTTTGATATTTCATCATTATTCTCCGTCGCTGATGTGACACTTTGAGTGTATGAGACTAACGTTAAATTTGCCATCCAAGTTACTATTTTACTGATTTAACGCAAGTTATTTTCATACATTGACTGAAAAACAGGCTAGGTATGGGATTTGTATCGCCCCAAGGAAGACAAGATGGTGCTGTGTGTTAATTATATGCGCGCCAGAGCATGTGAAACGCGAATCCAAGTAAACATAAGGCGACAACTTGACGTGTTTTAGGGTTGGCCAATAACGTCTTAAGCGATTCGACGCCCGCTGCCATTACAATTAACGCGGGCAGGGTGCCTAGCCCAAAAAACAACATGATCATTGCACCGTTAGCCGCGCTGCCGCTGGCCAGACTCCAAGTCAGCGTAGAATACACTAAGCCACATGGCAGCCAACCCCAAATTACGCCGTAAGGTAGCGCATATAGTGGATTTTTAAAGGGTAATAATGATTTAGATAAAGGCCGTATGAATCGCCACAATTTGGCACCTGCACGCTCTAAATAGTGTAAACCGCGCCACCAATTGCCCACATAACAGGCCATTGCAACTAAAAATAAAGCACTAATGGTTTGTAAAATGGGCAAATTAGCCAGTAAGTCGTTGCGCGCAACCATGCTACCAAGATAACCCGTGAACGCCCCTAGCAGGGTGTAGCTAAAAATGCGTCCAATATTGTAGGTCACTACGTAAGGCCATTGCTTGGCGCCTTTGGGCACAGCAAAGCTAAAGGCACTGACGACACCACCACACATGCCAAAGCAATGCACACTGCCCGCTAAACCAATCAAAAAAGCAGACGCGATACTAAGGCTTGTCATCAATGATAGCTTGTTTGTTTTTTGCCGAGTCAGACTCGTCAGTTTGCGCTTTAGGTTTTATGTCGTCATCGAATAAAATGCTGTAGCCGTGGCGTTCAAGATCGTCAAACTGATTGCTTTTTACCGCCCAAAAGAAAATTCCGATGGCGAGCGCAACAATAATGATGGCTAAGGGGATCAAGATATAAATAATGCTCATAAAAATGCCTTGCCTGTTTTACTTAAGTAATCGAACCGAGTTAATGACCACTATGATAGAGCTAAGTGACATGCCAATAACGGCCATCCACGGGGTCAGTACGCCGCTTACTGCCAAAGGTAATACCAATATATTGTAGCCTAAGGCCCACGCCATATTTTGCCTTATTTTTTGCTTACATCGATGGGCGATGGTGAATAAATTGGGCAATTTACCCAGCGCGTTTTTGAGTAAGATAATATCTGCTGAAGACTTGGCTAGGTCAGCACCAGCGCCTAATGTAACAGCAACATCGGCTTGCGCTAAGACGGGTGCATCATTGATGCCGTCGCCTATCATTAACACGCTGTGCTGCTCCGACTGTAAATTTTGCACAAACGCCAATTTATCTCGGGGGGATTGCTCGGCTAACCAATTTGAAATACCCAAACTATCAGCAATTTGCTGTACGTTGGTTTTGTTATCACCACTGAGCAAACTGATGTCTTTGCGACTCAAACGGCGCAGCATGTCACTGGCATCAGGGCGCAAGGTATCACTTAGAGTAAATCCACACACAAACTGCCCGCCAATGCGCATCACTATACTGCTACCAGTTAACGCCCTTGGTACCGCATTCGTTGTGCTTGATAGCGTGTGAGTACCAAGAAGCTCAACCCATTTTTGATTGACCTTGCCACTGACGCCTTCGCCTAAAGTAAAACTGAATTCTGTGACATCGGGGAAAGCCAAACTGTTATTAAACGCACGTGCAATGGGGTGCTCTGAAAATTGTTCAACACTATGGGCATAGCGCAGCAACGTTTCGTCACTTAAGTCTGAAATGTTATTCATGGCGGCGATAGATATTTTACCCTGTGTCAGGGTGCCGGTTTTATCCAGTACGACGTGATCGATTTGAGTCAATTGCTCGAGTACATCAGAGCGCTTGAGCAACACTCCTTGTTTATTCAGATTTGCCATAGCAAAGGACAAGGCTGATGGCGTCGCCAGCCCAAGCGCACAAGGGCAGGTCGCGATAAGTACGGATATGGCAATCCAGAATGCCTCAGGATTACCTTGCCACCACCAAAAGATAAAACTACCCAGCGAAAAGAATAAAACAGCCATCACAAAGTACTGAGAAAATTGGTCGGCCATGGTGGCAATCTTTGGTTTGTTAGCCATTGCTTGCTCTTGCAAACGGGCGATTTGATTGACCAAAGCATATTTAAATGCGGATGTGACCCGTATCGTCAGGGTACCGCTTTTATTTATGGTACCGCCGTATACGGAATCATCTGGGTTTTTATCGACGGGATAAAACTCCCCAGTTAACAATGATTCATCGATTTGCGCGCTACCGCTTAAAACGACGCCATCAATAGGAACGGTTTCCCCAGCTTTTACCAAGATAACATCATCGAGTTGCAGAGATTTTGCTAAGGTCGGTTGCAGTTGTTCTTCAATCAGCAAATTTGCGGTTAAGGGAATGTATTGCAACATGTTTGCTGAAATTTGTGCCGCTTTATGCCGCGCCTGATGTTCGATGAATCGGCTGACCAAAAGTAAAAATATAAACATACAGACGGACTCAAAGTACACCTGACCTTGCTCGAATACAGTGGCCCATACACCAGAGAAGTAGGTGGCGAGCAGGGCGATAGAGACGGGCACATCCATATTCACTGTACGGCCTTTTAATGCTTTATAGGCGCTATGGTAAAAGCCGGCGCCAGAATAGAACACTACAGGCGTACTTAATATCAGGCTCACCCAACTAAAAAATGAACTGGTTTCCCGCTCCAAATCACCAAACAAATCAAAATATACACCAACCGCTAACATCATAACTTGCATGGTCATCAAGCCGGCAAGCCCAATACGTTTAAGTTGTGTTTTGTGAGACTGTTGAAACAAGGCTTCGTGTTGTTCTTGTTGAAAGGGACTTGGGTGATAACCGATACGCTCAATGGATGCCATGATTTGGCTGAGAGTCACGACATCGGAGTACCAGCTAACTAATGCGCGATTTGCGGTAACATTCACTGATACCTGTTTAATGCCTTTTACTTTGCTTAATTGCTTTTCGATCAGCCAACCACAGGCCGCGCAGCTAATACCGCTCAAGCTTAATTGTATTTCACTGACATCCCCCTGATGAATAACAAAGTCTTGCTGAATACTCTGTTCATCGAATATGGCTAATTGATCTAAGGTCTCTTGAAGATTATCGTCTGCCTTAACACTAGGCTCTGTCCGAAAACGGTAATAATCATCTAAGCCATTTTCAACGATTGCTTGGGCAACCGCTTGGCAACCAGGGCAACACATAATGCGATTGTGATCTAAAATTATGGTGCAATATTTATCGCCATTCACCGCGGGCAAGCCGCAATGGTAGCAGTTAACTATCTGTGTCATTAGGGCTTAAAGGTTATGCTATCTGTTTGTGGTAAGGACAGGGTTTGTTGCACCTTCCATGTTTGATCATGGGGCGTCAGGGCGACCTGCCACTTACCCGTCAAATCGTGTTCAGCTATACCGCGATATACGCCTTGGGCATCTCTGAACAAATCTATGACCTGATCTTTGGGTGCTTGAGTGACATGATAAAACGCTAACCGCAGGGCTGCGCCACTTTGTGGTGCACCACTGATAAAACGTAAACTAACCTGCTGTTGGTCCACAGTCAGTTGAGTTTCAATCATGAGATCTTTTGCTTTTTGTACTTTTTCAAGGCTAATATTAATCGCTTTGCCCTGTTTATAATAATCATCAACCACCATGGCGTCTTGCCCGTCGAATGCAAAGCGCAGCATATTGAAACTCAAGATCATAGAGCATACTGGAATGGTAATAAGAAACCACGGCCAAAACTGCTTATACCATTTTTTGTTTTCAGTAATTGATGGCTCTGAAATAGGGGACATAACAACCTTAAATAAATGATGAATATAAAAAAGCCTCGCACAAGCGAGGCCTATTCTAACCGAAAACGGTTTTATTTACCTTGCGATAAACTGTAAACATATGCTGCAACCAAGTGGATTTTTTCATCCCCCAAGGTTTTCTTGAACGAGGGCATCACACCGTTACGGCCATACGTTAGGGTTTCAGTAACGGCTTTATGACTGCCGCCGTATAACCAAATATTATCGGTTAAATTCGGCGCACCTATCGCTTGATTACCTTTTCCGTCAGGGCCATGACAAGCAGAACAAATGGCAAAGCGGACTTTACCTTTTTCCGCTAAGTCGGGGTCAACCTGACGACCGCTAAGGCTTAGGGCATAAGCTACTACTTCTTCAATACCTTTCTCACCAAACGAATCGAGTTGTGCAGGCATAGCGGCTTGACGTCCAAGCGTTAAGGTTTCAGTGATTTTGGCTGGCGTGCCGCCGTATAACCAATCATTATCTGTTAGGTTAGGGAAGCCACGTTGACCGCGGGCATCAGAACCATGACACTGAGAACAATTCTGACTAAACAAGCGTTGACCCACTTTTAACGCTTCTGGGTCTTGGGCTAATGTTTCAATCGGTTGTTTAGCATAAGCAGCAAAAATAGGGGCAAAGCGTTCTTCAGCAAAGTCTAATTCACGGTCGTACTGAACGATATCGCCATTTTCTTTTGCCGCAATGCGCGCCGCTTCTGACTCAGCCAGTGAACGAATGTCTTGGTTTGAACTTTTCCATCCAAGCAAGCCTTCGAAACTGCCTAATCCAGGGTAAAGTAAGAAATACAAGAAGCCCCAAATAATGGTGGCATAAAACATAATCGTCCACCAACGTGGTAGCTGATTGTTTATTTCAAGAATACCATCAAATTCATGATGCATATCATCGCCTTCAGCAACACCTGTTTTGTTGCTTAAGCACCAACGCAATAATAAAAAACAACCAATAATTGTTCCCAGCGTGATAACTGTGATCCAAATGCTCCAAAAGCTACTCATGTGTGCCTGACTCCCGCTTCTCTTTTTTGTCCTCATCAGCAAAAATCAGATTGGCGGCTTCGTCGAAGCCTACCTTAGATTTTTTACTGTAGGCCCAAATAACAATACCTATAAATACAGCAAATACGATTAGGGTAAATATGGTTCCAGTGATTGCGTAATCCATATTATTTCAACGCTGTCCCAAGAGACTGCAAATATGCAACTAATGCATCAATCTCATATTTCCCTTCAACCGCTGCTTTTGCACCTGCTATATCTTCATCGGTGTAAGGCACACCAAAACCACGAAATACGGTTAGCTTTTTAGCGGTGAGATCACCTGTCAACTGGTTTTCAAACAACCAAGGAAAACCAGGCATGTTGGACTCAGGTACAACGTCACGCGGATTTCTCAAATGAACACGGTGCCATTCATCACTATAACGACCACCTACGCGGGCCAAATCAGGACCGGTACGTTTTGAACCCCACAGGAATGGATGCTCCCAAACAGACTCACCGGCAACTGAATAATGGCCATAACGCTCTGTCTCGGCACGAAATGGACGGATCATTTGACTATGGCAGCCCACACAACCTTCACGAATATAAATATCGCGCCCTTCCATTTCTAGGGCAGTGTAGGGTTCAAGACCATCAACTGGTTTCATTGTTTGCTGTTGAAACATTAACGGTGTGATCTCAACCATGGCGCCCAAACTGATGGCCACCAAGATTAAAATAGTTAATAAACCAACGTTTTTTTCTACTAACTCGTGTGCATTTCTCATCTAATCTGCTCCTACGCTGGCTGTACTTCGGCGTCTGAACGAGCAGGCTCGTCTTCAGACTTAGAACGGATGGTCATGTAACAGTTATATGCCATGATAAACATACCAACTACCACAAATAGACCGCCAACAAAGCGCACAAAGTAGAAAGGTTTAGATGCTTCAAGAGCTTCAACAAAACTATAGGTCAAGGTGCCGTCAGAATTGACTGCGCGCCACATTAGGCCTTGTAAAACACCCGACATCCACATGGCAACTATGTATAACACCACACCGATTGTCGCTAACCAGAAGTGAACGTTGATCAGATAAATACTGTGCATTTTAGGTTTATTGAACAACACCGGGATAAGGTGATAAATCGAACCAATGGAAACCATAGCAACCCAACCTAACGCACCAGAGTGCACGTGACCAATTGTCCAGTCAGTGTAATGGGATAGGGCGTTAACGGTTTTAATTGCCATCATCGGACCTTCAAAGGTCGACATGCCATAGAACGACAACGACACCACAAGAAAGCGCAAAACGGGGTCGGTGCGTAATTTATGCCAAGCACCGGAAAGTGTCATAATACCGTTTATCATGCCGCCCCATGAAGGAACGAACAAAATGATCGACATCACCATACCAACAGATTGAGTCCAATCAGGCAGTGCAGTGTAATGCAGATGGTGAGGGCCTGCCCATATGTACAGCGAAATCAGTGCCCAAAAATGAACAACCGATAAGCGGTATGAATAAACTGGGCGACCCGCTTGTTTAGGCACGAAGTAGTACATCATGCCCAAGAAACCAGCGGTGAGGAAGAAACCTACTGCATTATGCCCGTACCACCATTGCATAATGGCATCTACTGCACCGGCATAAATCGAATACGATTTAAATAACGAGACGGGAATAGCCATACTGTTACCGATATGCAGGACTAATACGGTCAAGATAAATGCCCCGAAGAACCAGTTGGCAACATAAATATGAGAAACCTTGCGGATAATCATAGTGCCGAAAAAGTTAATCATATAGGCGGTCCAAACCAGCGCAAGCAGGATATCGATTGGCCATTCTAATTCTGCATACTCTTTTGTCGAAGTTAATCCCATTGGTAGGGTAATAACCGCAGACAGGATGACAGCTTGCCACCCCCAAAAGGTAAATGATGCCAATTTGTCACTGAATAAACGGACCTGAGAGGTACGCTGAACCACATAAAATGAGGTTGCCATCAATGCACACCCGCCAAACGCAAAAATAACCGCGTTAGTATGTAAAGGTCGTAAACGTGAAAACGTTAACCAAGGTGTGTCGAAATTAAGGGCTGGCCAATATAATTGGGCCGCAATAAACACGCCTAATGACATGCCAATTATGCCCCAGACGACCGTCATAACTGCAAACTGACGTACTACTTTATAGTTGTAGTCAGGGTGTACTTGAATCGCTTCACTCATTTTAATGAATCTTCCACTTCAATAAGGATGTATGTGTATCTCGTGTGTGTCTTAGCGCATGTTTGTTTTGTGTATGCGTACATTGACAGGTGTCATCTATGCCCATACACAAAATTAGCATACTAAAAACCCGCGTATAATAATCAAAACAGGGCTAAAAAGATAGGCTCAAACGCACTTGTAAGCCGTGTTTCTATGTTGCAAACTTGATGCAAATCAAGTTATTAAAATAGCCATCTGTGAATCGTCTACTTATTACCCGTTTATGGCCCGTCGTGGCGGTGGCCATTTTGATCGCCTTTGCTTACGTTTATTCATCACCAGAGGTGAAAATTCAACAGGGCGCACAATGTCAGTTAGTTGGCACCCAAACTTGTGTGGCGGTTTTGCAAGACCGGCAATTCAGCGCGCGCCTGCTGCAAGCCGCTGAAGTGGAAGAAGAGTTGTACATAGAATTGGCTTACCCTAGTCAATACGAACTGCAGCAAAGCTACATTCAGGGCATCAATATGTACATGGGCCAAACCGCTTTAATTAAAACTACCTCAAGGGACGATGGGGAGATAAACCTTGCCCAATATATGTTTTTCTTAGGCGCATGCAGTGAACGAAATATGCGTTGGCAACTGGTATTACTTTTTGTAAATCCAGCGACCTTGGACGAAAAACGGTTATTTTTTAATTTTCAAACCCATTTTTAACCGGCGCTTAAGCACCGGCCGTTTGGCATGAATACAGCGCACATAAAAAACGCCTAGGTAGTAACTGGCTAGGCGTTTCATAATCGTGATGACCAAACATGGGTTTACATTTGAGACTGCAAGTAGTTAGAAAGCCCAATACGCTTAATTAACCCTAGTTGCTGCTCTAACCAATGAGCATGATCCATTTCAGTATCATCTAATAACACCATAAGCATGTCACGGGTCACATAATCTTGTTCAGATTCGGCAACAGCAATAACTTCTTTAAGTTTATCACCCACTGCGTATTCAACCCGCAAGTCACTCTCTAGCATAGAAGGCACATCTGTACCTATAAGCAAACCATCGCGATCAACCATATTAGGTGTGCCCTCGAGGAACAAAATACGTTCGATAAGCTTAGTGGCATGACCTTTTTCATCATCGAATTCATGATTAATGCGTTCGTAAAGTTTGTTTAATCCCCAGTCTAAATACATTTGAGAATGCACAAAGTATTGATCCATCGCTGCTAATTCATAAGCGAGTAGAGCATTCAAGCCTGATATAACGTTACTTTTACCTTGCATTAGTCTTCCCCTTCAATAACTTGGGCTTGTAGATAATTTTGTAAACCCATATGTTTAATTTGATATTGCTGAGTTTCCAGCCAATCCAAATGCTCTTCTTCGTATTCAAGAATGTCTTCTAATAACTCACGGGAAACGTAATCCTGTTCTTGTTCACATAAGCTGATGGCATTTTTTAATACTGGGATCTGATGTTGTTGAAATGTCATGTCACATTGCAACATTTCTTCCGTTTCTTCACCGATAAGCAATTTACCGAGCATTTGCAGGTTCGGTAAACCTTGCAAAAACAAGACACGCTCAATAATGGCATCAGCTTGTTTCATGTCCTTAATGGATTTTTTGTAGCACTTTTTGTCCAGCGCATTCAATCCCCAATTTTTATACATTCTAGCATGCAAAAAATACTGGTTAATTGACGTTAACTCACCCGTTAATACCTCATTTAAAGCAGAGACGACTTTTTTACTGCGCAACATAATTTCACCTATTTATAAACGCGATAAAGCGCAAACTTGGCTTATCTTTCACCGAATGCCGCGAGTATAGTTTATAAATACAGATAAATCAAAAAACCTTTTTATTTCATATAGATAGAGAATGAAAATGAGAATAGTTGACGATTGTATCTTGATTCCTAGTTGCTAAAAAGGTGAGAGGAACAGCCGGTTAGTTAAACCAGTGATTAGATTAGGAAAATTCAACCTAACCCTGGTGCAAACAAACATCATTTACTATGAGATAGAACGATTACACCGCTGTGTTCGTTTCTAGTGTCATGGCGGTATCCAATACTATCCCAGTAGACGGACGGCCAATGCCTTTTAGTAATCGACCCAAAATATCAGCTCCGGTAATAAGGCGGGGTAATTCAGAAGACCACACCACTATGACATCAGCATGCAGCACTTCATCAGAACTGACATCAATATCTTGAGTGATTTTCAGCCGTTGCATCGCATCACCCAAGGTGCAGTTTTTATCTTCAATGATAAGCGGTCGATGACAAAATTTATAAGCATCACAAGGAATGTTATCCACTAAGGTGGCGCGAATAAACCCATCGGCGTCCAACATCAGTAATGGGTTACGCTGCTCGTCTAATAACAAAACCCATTTATGACCTGATGCGTTGACCGCATTAACAAAATCAGCAAACCCTTCACTTCCTTGTTCCGGCAATAGGGGTAAATCAAGTTTACAAGGCATGGTCAGCATGCTTTTTGGATCAATCACTTCGCCTTCTTCGTTTACTGTGATGTTATCGATCTGCAAAAAGTTAAGTGCACCGACACCTTGTACGTGCTCAACATCGGTTTCGTCGGCATCTATGTGCGCGTTTATAATGGCGGTTAACTCTTTTTCACGAAAATAGGTGATACCTTCACGGCCTAACCAGCCATCTAAAATCAACGCCGTTGGTTTGGCGACTATGAATAACAGTACTTGGTAGAATCGAATGATAGGCGTGAGCTTAGATGCCACTTGTAATGCATTGCGTGAAAAATAAGCTTGGGGAAAAATTTCACCCAAAAAAGTGATAACGATAGTGGAAAACATAAACGAATACATGCCTGCTAGGACAGAATCGGACAGTAAAGTGAGTAAAACGTTTATGGATACGTTGCCCCATAATATCGTTGATAACAAAAAATTAGAGTCTTCTCGCATGGACAGGATCACCGATGCGTTCGTGTTGCCTTGTTTGGCTTCAACATCTAATTGCAAGCGGCTCAAGCTGAAAAACGCTAAATTTAAGCCAGAAAAAATAGCCGACTGGGTGACACAAAACGCGATACCCAACCAAATCAATATATCTACAGTCATGTTATTTCTCGTGTGTTAAGAGCTAAGCTCCTAATATTATTATATATTCAAGCACCGGCATGTTTTAGATATGACCAGCAGTGCATAAGGTTGACGAGTCTGCAGGCCATAAAGTCACACAATATGTGTTTTTCTTTATTGCTATTCGCGGTGCCGATAACGCCGATAAAAATTAGTGGTGTAATGTGACTTTTCAGACGTTTTGTTCGTCCAGTAACTAAGGACATAAGCTCAAGATTATACCCACTTAGATGAATACCAGCACCAACAGGTTATTTCCAGTAGGAGTAAATACGTGAATAATGAATATTATCAAGAACTTGAACGAAAACTTGCTGAGGATATCTTAGCCAATCAGGTGCTTCCTGAGCCTGAAGCACTGGCAGCAAAAGTGACTAAACAAGATAAATCGAAAGAAATAGTCCGCCTTGGCGTGCATGGCGTGCATGGCGTGTTTTCTATGCTACTGACCTTATTTGCACCCTTGATGATGAGTCACAGTAAAAAATTATTAAAGAAAAAGGTTAAATCCCAATGAAAGAAAATATCAGTATTTGGTTTGAAGCGGTTTCCAGTTCGCTTACCACGTTATTAGCGGAAATTGCCGCGTTCCTGCCATCTTTATTTGCCGCATTTATCATATTGTTGGTCGGTTACTTTATATCGCGGGTGTTAAGGTTTGCCGTTTTCGCTGTGCTTAAAAAAGTTGGCTTAGATAAGTTAGCCCAAGCAACTGGGATCGATCAGCAGTTATCCAAATTCGGTAGCCAGGTATCAGTATCGAGTACCTTAGCTATGTTAGTGTTTTGGATCACCTTTCTGGTTTTTATTGTGACCGCTGCGGACTCTCTTGGTTTATCTCAGTTAGGCGAAACAATGGATCAGTTTCTGCGTTTTATTCCTAAAATCATTGCCGCTACTCTTATTCTACTTTTTGGCCTCGCGGCTGCAAACTTAATCAAAAATGCTATTTTCAATGCAGCCAAAGCGGCCGATTTCGATTTTGCCCGGCCCCTGTCTAAAGCATCTTATGGCTTGGTGGCGATTCTGACCTTGTCATTGACCATCAATCAATTGGATATCAACACAGTATTGCTGGATACCATTATCGCGATAGCGTTGGGCACGCTGGGTGTTGCTACGGCTATTTCTTTAGGTTTAGGCAGCCGAGAAGCCTCGAAAAATATTATTTATTCCTTATACATATCCGACACGGTAAAGGTCGGCGATACCGTGACCACCAAGGATGGCATTAAAGGGGATGTGGTGGAAATTACTGCGGTAGTAACGATTATTCGAACCCAAGATGAGAGCCTTAAAGTGATTGATAATAAATCCTTTCTAGATGGCCTAACCATACATTAGCAATAATGCATGGGCCGAATCATTTGCAGCATTTAACGGATATTCAATTAGTCAAACGTACCTTGCAACGCCGGGGTGATGCATCGTTGGCGTTTGCTAAATTGTATGGCCGATACCAAGCTAAAATCGCAGCATATATTGCAGCGAAAGTCTTATACAACCCGTCTTTAGTGGATGATGTTTTACAAGACACGTTTATGACCGCTTGGCATAAATTAGAGCAACTAAAAGAACACGATAAATTCTTTCCTTGGGTCGTCACTATTGCTCGTAATACCGCCATGGATGTATTACGAGAAAAGAAGCGCGTGGACGACATTAGCCACTTATTGAATCAAGACGAACCCGAAACTGGAGAAGAGCTAGATCTTGGGGCGACAGAGCAAATGTTAGCCAATCTTGACCCCGTTGATCGAGAGATTGTTGTAATGAAAGCGGTATTAGAATGTTCATTTGAAGAAATAAGTTTGCAATTGGGCTTAGCGCTAAGTGCAACTAAAATGCGGTATTATCGTGCCCTTGATAAAGTAAAGTCCGACGCCGTTATTTAGCCTGCAACACCCCACATCAAACTTTCCATTAGTCCAAAATCAATTGTGACTTTTTCAATACGCCTTACGTCTATTCATTAAAGCAACGTTATGTAAATACACTGGTCGTGCGTGGAAATGCGCATTTTATAATAGGAGTTAATCTATGAACTTAAAGCGATATATCTACCTAACCTTGGGTGTTTTGTTCGGGATATTTGTACTGCAAAATATGCAGCTAGATCACGTCAGCTTCTTATTCTGGGATTTTGCGATGCCACGTTTGCTTCTTATCCTCAGCACACTATTAATCGGGATTGCGATTGGCGTATTGGTTCCATTTAAAAAATTTATACCCGGTAAAAAATAGATTGCGACGCTGTGACTATTTTAAAACACGCATCGTCTATTGATTAAATTGCTCACTTTATTGTTTTCTGCGTTCAGCGTTCAGCGTGGGCAAACAACATAAACATTAGAATGATTTAAAGGAATATAAAAATGAAAACACACACACTAGCTCTTGCGATATCGTTTGCGTTTATTGGCGCTTACGCCAATGCACAAGAAGCAAATGAAAAAGAAATATGGGGTGCTATTTTTGCTGAGCATTATTCTGTGTACCCTGAAAAATTTGAGCCAAATACCGCATATGATAGTGGTTTAGGCTGGGGTGCAGAAATTGGCATGAAACTGAATCCTAGTTGGGGTTTCCGATTTGAATTTGCCAAATTAGACCTAGACGCGGAACGTGGCAGTGGCAACATCACAGGTGAGCGTATCGGTGTGGATGCTTTATATTTTATTGAACAAAGTAACTACTATATTTTTGCTGGTTTGAAGAATCAACGCTTAGATGAAAGCTATCGCATGGCGGATTTAGGTTTGGGTGCGCATTGGCACATAAACGACAAATGGAAAGTCGTCACTGAGCTAGCAGGATATTATGACTTCGGGCAAGGTAACCCTGAGTACAGCGCTAAATTAGGTTTAGCCTATAGTTTTGGGAAAACTGCTTCAAAAGGTGTAACGAAAGACTCAGATAATGATGGTGTCATTGACCAACGTGATTTATGCCCAAACACGCCTTACGGCACAGCAGTGGATGTAGACGGCTGTACACTAAAAGCCATGGACAGCGACAATGACGGCGTGGTTGATGGTCAAGATCAATGTGCTAACACACCAATCAACGATAAAGTTGATGTTAAAGGTTGTAGTGTTTTTACTGACGAGTCATTGACTATGTCATTGAAGATTTTGTTTGATAACAACTCAAGTTTGTTAACCAACATTGATGTGGAAAGCGTAGATGAATTCGTCGCGTTTATGCGCCGCTACGGTACCACAAATGCTGTTATAGAAGGTTATGCCTCGGCGCCGGGTACGGACGAATACAATATGCAGTTGTCAGTTGAACGTGCTAAAGCAGTGCGCCAATATTTGATTGACCAGCACGGTATCAACGGGGAGCGTTTAGAAGCCGTAGGTTATGGTGAAACTAAACTGTTGGATAAAGCCAATACCCGTGAAGCGAATAAGAAAAACCGTCGTATTGAAGCCCACGTTACCGCCACGGTTAAAATTGCTGTGACCAAGTAAGCGATCAAAGAGTTTTTACGGTATTTTAAACCTTAAGATCAGTAACATTTCTTCAGCTAAGGCACTCATATGAGTGCCTTTTTTATGGCACAATAACCATCAGTGTATATCTCTTGCCGAGAAGACATGACGGCGGTCGTATGAAAAATGTTGTTAATTCGTTCAATTTACCACAGGTATTTCATGTGCAATCACTCATAAATTATTCGTTATCTTGTGCACTTGCGTTTACGACGGCGGCAGGTGCCGCGCAGCAATTAGGTTCAGGAGAGAAAACCATCGAGCAGTGTTTGCTCAAACAAATGGAATTGTCGTCTGATGACGTTACGCTGGGCGAGTTACGGTTAATTTGCGCACAAGACAACGATAACCGATTACGTAAACGTGATCGACTGGAACATAGGGCGTCACTTAATCCCTTTGCATTATTGCCCCACAAACCCAACTATTTATTACCTGTTACATTTGCCAACATCAGTAAACGGCCATACGGCAGTGATCCCAAAGCTGAGAAGTACCAAGATACAGAAGCTAAATTTCAGATTTCGTTAAAGTACCTAGCGGTTGAGGATTTAATGTGGGACGGCTTAGATGTACAAGTTGCATTTACGGTGGCGAGTTATTGGCAAGCCTATAACGGTGAAATATCAGCCCCCTTTAGGGAAACAAATTACGAGCCTGAGATCATTTTTAATTATAGCCGCCCTTGGACAATACTCGGACTACCAATAGACCAAACTTACATTTCACTCAATCATCAGTCCAACGGCCAGACTGGAGAGCTGTCACGCAGCTGGAATCGCATCATTGGAGGCGTGGTTTTTGCTCAAAATGCGAATGTGACCTGGGGGTTACGTACTTGGTGGCGGATACCTGAAGATGACAAGGTTAGCCTAGACGATCCAGAGGGAGACGATAATCCCTTTATTGAACGTTATATGGGGTATGGAGAACTTGGCGCACTCTGGAGCTTTTCTGACAACCACAGCTTGGAACTACTGCTGCGTAATAACTTTAGAAGTGATAACCGCGGTGCCATTCAGCTCGGCTGGACCTTCCCTATTACGCGCCACTTGCGGGGCTACGTAGAGTATTTTAATGGTTATGGAGAGAGCTTAATTTATTATAACCAGCATACCGAGCGATTAGGCATTGGGGTTAAACTAACCAACTGGCTATAAAACAATCGTTAATCTACATTGTTGTTAGCTTACGATGGCGCTCGCAGAGCTAACTTGATGACGTTATTTAATTCGTGAAACATCACAGGCTTGACTAAGTGATATGCCATTCCTGCTTCTTTGGTCCTTAATTTATCCTCTTCGTACGCATTGCCCGTCAGTGCGACTATTTCCGTTTCCACACCTCGAGCCTTAATACTACGGGTGGTTTCGATACCACTCATATCCGGTAAATTGATATCCATCAGAATAAGATTAAATTCTTTAGTCGTTGCAAGATGCAGCGCCATTGTGCCTGTATCGGCGAGTTCTACAGTATGGCCATTACGTTCCAGCATGGTTTTCACTACTTCTGCGTTAATTGGCTCATCCTCAACCAGTAAAACTCTAGCGGGTACAAAGGCTTCAGTTTTTAAGATGTTTTTGCGGGCCAGAATGCGAATCGAATCAATAAAGCGGTTTTTGTCCATGGGTTTAGCAAATCCCTGCCACATGTCGACAAATTTAAGCTGAGTATGGTTAATGGACTCTGGTGACGCAGAGATAAAGATAAAGGGTGGGGCACTGTTATCAAACATAGCGTGAATCGTCTCAGCCAATTCATAACCATTAAAACCTGGCATATGAATGTCGATAATTAGTCCTGCGTAATCCAGTACCGCATCTTTTTTCAATAGAAATTTGGAGGCAGATTCAAATACGTCAACCTCGAAACCGTCATTTTGTAGAATGTTAGCGATATACAAACGGCTGGTTTCTAAATCGTCGATGACCGCAAATTTGGCTTGTGCGATATGTGCGGCGTCGTCATAGGTCAACTGCGCTTTTTGGGTACTTTTTCCAAGGGGAACAGACAATTTAAAGGTACTGCCTTTGCCAATTGCACTGTTTAGCGTAAGTGTTCCGCCCAGACCTTCGGCAAATTCTTTAGCAATTGTTAATCCTAAGCCCGTTCCACTGACGTTGTTGTTTTCCCCTTTAGTTACTTGAGTAAACTTCTCGAAAACTCGACTGTGATCCTCTGTAGCGATCCCGATACCCGTGTCACTGACAAATATATTTAATTGATATTTTCGGTTTACTATGTCCAGTTTGACATTGATCGAAACCCCGCCTTTTTCGGTAAATTTAATCGCGTTATTGACTACATTTTGCAACGCTTGAGATAGTCGAAGAGGGTCGCCCTTAACAAAGTCTGGTAGCGACGTGGACGTGCAAAACGAAAACTCTAAGCCTTTTTTCTCTGCGCTGGCTGTAATGGGGGCAATTACCGTATCCAATACTTTAATCAGTTCGAAGTCTATGTTTTCAAACGTCAGCACTTTCGCCTCAATGCGCGAAATATCAAGAATTTCATCGACTAAAGACAATAATTGATGACCCGCACTCTGGGCTTTTTGTAAATAGACATTTTGTTTTGCACTATCAGGCTCTTGTTGAGCAAGTTCTAACATGCCAAACATACCGCTAATAGGGGAACGAAGCTCGTGGCTCATATTCGATAAAAACTGTGATTTGGCTTTGATCGCCAAATGCGCTTCACGGTTCACTTGGTACGTTCGTTTACTGTTGTCAGCGAATTTAGCAATGATCCTAAGGAGCAATTTTTCAATCGGGTAAATAAGGGCGATGATCGTCATAATAAAGACAATGAGGCTGAAGATGCTGGCAAAAATACTCACATTGACCATATGACGATTGCTTTGCGCTAAGTTTTGCTGAAATTGCACTTCGGCTTTTTCTAGGCGATCAGTCAGCGCGAAATAGGTAGTAGGCAACACTGACTCTTGCTGTGCATTTCTCTCTTGGGTCGATTCTAAAGTCTGTTTTGCAAAGGCAAAAAATGTAGATGTGAGTGTATCAATATTGGTTTTATCCCCGCTAAACAAGTCATGTAAGGAGTTATTGCCGCCTTGATAAACCGTACGCGGTAAATCACTGTGAACGAGGTAGGTGTGATTATCATTAAATTGATTCATTAAAACGATTGTTTGGCGTTTTAATGTTTGTGTTTTAATCTCGGCTATTGGATTCCCAGAACGGTAAAGGTTTAATGCAATGCTGCGCACTAAGGTAGATTGTTGATTGGCAATTTGTATGAATTGTTGTGCCGCCGCACGCTTTTCAGCGCTTGAGTAGGTATACAGCCAAGGTATCGCCAGTAAACTTAGAGTCATCACGAAATAGACGAGATAGCAGCGCCTAATTTTATGTCTAATGATCCGTTCAATGTTCAAAATATTGACTCTCTCGGTATATCAAATGTAACAATCGCAACCTATTTGCCAGTAAACAGGCTAATCAGTAACTAAGCTGCACATGACGAGACTGGATCAATAAACCACGGGTGGATGCAGTACTAAAAGGCGTGTTAGATAAAGTGAAGTCGACCAATGTTAAGTCGGGTAAATGATTAACAATTGTGCGCTTAATTGCCGATATCAAAGGTGCTGAATCACCGAAAAGCTGATGAGCATTAGTGGGATCGTCAAATAATAAGTTGTCTAACACCAGATGTTTGTCGACGGGGTCGAATACTATCTGTCCGGTCAACTTACAGGGTACTTTTACCCAACTGCCATCACTTTGCGTGAGCATAGATACTTCAACAGAAACATTTTGTTCCAGCACATCCAAAATAAGTTTTGGTTCGGCAAATGCCGCTTTTATACCTTTAAAGTCCAAAGTGAACGGAAATTGTTGATTGAGTTGATGGCTAATTTGTTTAACTGACACGCGATGTTTATTATGCTGTCCAGCGAAAGTTGAACAACTTAACACCGCTAATATGCTAAAACAGGTTATTGCCTTTTTCATGATTACGCCCTTACTACAACGCCAAACTTTAATTGAGTCTAATCCTTTTTTATAATTAATCTCTGCTACTTTAGGCTAAAAAATTATTAAGTGACAGCAATAACATAGCGCTATATTGGGGATTGTCGTTGCTAAAAAATGGCGCTGAATAGTGATTGAACTCGGGTAAATAAATTTATCTTCTATATACTGACTTTAATATTATTTTCTCAGAGAGATATTTTATTCTCAAAAGCGATTTTTTATCGCAAATTTAAGTTCAACTGCAGTAAATAACCACGAGCGGGCATTGGCATATGAAGATTGACTTCATTGCCCGATAGAAGGTTTGTTTTACCTAATTGAATGGAGGTTAATGCATGGTCATCGCAACATCTCGGTATGTCAGTCAGTTAACTAAAGATACATTGGCACTGGTGCTCGCAGGGGGGAAAGGCACTCGCTTATGTGAATTGACAGAGGATCAATCCAAGCCAGCCTTACATTTTGGTGGTAAATTTCGCGTTATCGACTTCTCGCTTTCCAATTGTGTTAATTCAGGTATCAAGCAAATCGGTATTGTTACCCAATATAAGGCACATTCTCTGTTGCGCCACTTATCTCAAGGCTGGAGCCACTTAAATCGTGACATGGGTGAATTTGTGGAATTATTACCTGCAACGCAACAATGTTCATCTAATTGGTATCAAGGCACCGCCGATGCGTTATTTCAAAACATCGCTTTTATCAAAGAACAAAAACCCAAATATGTTTTGGTATTGGCAGGTGATCATATTTATAAAATGGATTATGCCGATATGTTGGCGCAACACGTACAAAGTGGCGCTGATTTAACAATTGGCGGGATAGAAGTACCCGTCAACGAAGCGGCGAATGCGTTTGGGGTGATGCAAGTGAATGAAAATGGACGCGTGATAACCTTTCGTGAAAAGCCCGCAGTACCAAGCACACTGCCAGGCGATCCATCAATGGCACTCGCTTCAATGGGCATATACGTGTTCAATACGGATTTTCTAATTAATGAATTACAAAAAGATGCTGATGCGTTGGACTCAAAACATGACTTTGGCAATGACATTGTGCCCCAATGTATTGCAAACTGTGAAGTTCACACATTTCGCTTTCGAGATCCCGTGACACAATTGCGACCTTATTGGAAAGACGTTGGAACCTTAGATTCATTCTGGCAGGCGAATATTGATCTCATCGAAGTGACACCCAAGTTAGACATTTACGACAACTCTTGGCCCATATGGACATATCAAAAGCAGTCGCCACCAGCAAAATTTGTGTTCAATAACAATAATCGCCGAGGAAGTGCAACAGACTCTATGGTGTCAGGGGGCTGCATAATTTCCGGCGCAACCATAGATCGCTCACTATTATTTTTTGATGTACATGTGCATTCATATAGCACGATCACCGAATCGGTTATTTTACCGAATGTGGAAGTGGGAAGGGATGTTCATATTCACCGGGCAATTATTGCGCAAGGCTGCTGTATTCCTAGCGGTACAAAAATTGGTCTCGATCACGCGTTAGACCGCGCTAGGGGCTTTAGAATCAGTCCGAATGGCGTAGTGTTAGTGACGTCAACCATGCTGGAGAAAAACCGTAAACTGTCCCCTTGGGAACAAGCTGGTCAGCCAAATCAAGACAATATCATGCATGACTAAAAATATGCATCTGACGTATTGATTATCGGTCACGTGACTTCAAGCATGGTCATCAACGTAACCAACTCAGCCACAGATGAGACATGCATTTTTCCCATAACAGCGGCACGATGGATCTCGATTGTACGTTGACTTAGGTTAAGCTCACCAGCAATGACTTTATTGGAATTCCCTGCGACAACGCGTTTTAGCACTTCTTGTTCTCTAGGGGTAAGTTGTGCAACCCGCTCGTTTACGCGAGCTTGTTGTTCATAATGAATGCAACGTTGTTGGTCAATTTGCAGCGCATTATGAATACTATCGATCAGCGTTTGCTCGTGAAAGGGCTTTTGCAAAAACTCTACAGCGCCATCTTTCATCGCTTGCACAGCCATTGGCACATCACCGTGGCCGGTAATAAAAACAATGGGTAAGTGGCATTGGTGTGTTAACAACCATTTTTGACATTCTAAGCCGCTCATACCTGGCATACGAATGTCCAACAGTATACAACCTTGCAAGTTAACTAATTCGGCAGGTTGGAATGCTTGGATAAATGCATCTGGAGCAGCAAATAACTCAGTGTTCAACGACACAGAGTTAAGCAACATACCGATGGAATCCCGGACTGCGTCATCGTCATCGATGACATAAACCGTTGGGGTGTAGAAAGTGTGTGTATCGTCCATAAAAATTCAATGATAACCGGTTATAAAGGATTGCCATGTTCGGCTATGTAGGCTGGTAAGGTAAAACTAAATACACTGCCAGTAGATAAGCCAGGTTCGTACCATAACCGCCCCTGGTGTGACAAAACAATGGACTGACTAATGGACAGGCCCATACCCATGCCGCTGCTTTTAGTAGTAAAAAAGGGGGTAAACAACTGAGCTACGTCTTGAGGTTTTATGCCTGTACCGCTGTCAATAACAGACACCTCGATATACTGACTATCGTGCCAACATGCCTTTACTTGCAAAGGAGATTCAGTATGTTGCTCCATAGCATCAACCCCATTTCGCAGCAGGTTTAGCAATACTTGCTGCACTTGAACGGCATCGACATGCACTAACTGTTCGCCGACATCGGGAGGAATGTCCAGTGTCACCCCATGCTCTAGCAACCGAGTATCAATTTGCGCCATGCTCAGGGTGTCATATATGAGTTTACTGACAGTGACCGCTTCTCTATGGCTAGTGCCTTTTTGCATAAACCCCCGCAAACGTTGAATAACGTCGCTGGCGCGTATGGCCTGTTGATTGATTTTGTCTAAGGTGATGGTCAGCGTTTGGTACAATTGACTGTCTTGGTCATTGGACTGCCTTAACAAATTAATACAGCTTTGCGCGTAAGCACTGACCGCTGTAAGCGGCTGGTTAACTTCGTGAGCGATACCCGCGGCCATCTCGCCCATGGTGCTCAAACGAGTGACATGGGCAAGGCGTTCCCGTTGTTCGATCGCATCGTTTCTGGCTTGTACCTTATCTGTTATGTCTCGAATAATACCGACAAATTGTTTATGGCTGGCATTTTTAACGTCACCAACAGAAAGATCGATGGGGAAGATATCGCCGTTTTTCTTACGGGCTTTGACTTCACGCCCAATGCCGATAATTTTGGCTTGCAACGTGGACGCGTAATTGCGCAGGTAACCGTCATGTTGCTCACGGTACGGCTGGGGCATCAGCTTATTGATATTCTGCCCTATGACTTCGTCACTGGCATAACCAAACAAGGTTTCTGCTGCACTGTTGAATAATTCTATATGGCCGAGGTGATCAATAATAATGATCCCATCTACGGCGGCATCTAATAATGCAGTTAGTTTAGCTTTTGCGTCTTGATTTGCTTGTGGTGTCATAACACTTTTTTGGTTTGGTGCAACCGATAACGACATGCTATAGGTATTTTCCGCAATATTATACGCATAACACCGAATATCAAAACATGTTCGGTGCGAGGTAAAATTGAATAGATAACTTAAAATCCTTTTCTATTAAAGCCATTTGCTTGTAAGGAATTCAGTATGACCCAAACTCAGTTTAAACAAAGTCCTACGTGCGAACATTGTGCTCTATCAAGAAACTGCACAGAAAAAACCGAGTCAAATGGATTTACCGCTAACAATCCTGTGTTAACGCACAAAATTTACCATAAAGGCGATAACCTTTACGGTGCGGGTGATGCATTTAATGCTTTGTATATTATGCGCTCAGGTTCAGCTAAGGCTTGTATTACCTCAGTGGACGCACAGGAACAAATCGTCGAATTTTGTTTCCCCGGCGATCTCATTGGCATTGATGGCTTTGCTCAGCGTCAACATGCCCATACTGTGACATTTCTTGAAACAAGCAGCGTGTGTTATATCAGTTTAACCTCAGTGAATGCCTTGTTGGCGCAATCTGAAATGGGTCGTCAACAGTTGCTGGGCAACATGAGCAACAGCTTGATACATCAGCAACAGCAAACCATGAGCTTCCATTGTATGACGTCAACCCAGCGTTTGGCGGCATTCTTACTCGATTTATCAACTCGCTTAACCCATCGTGGTTTATCGAGTCACCAATTAACCTTGAGTATGACACGTATCGATATTGCTAATTATTTAGGCATGGCGATTGAAACCATTAGTCGCTTACTGACCAATATGCAGCAGCAGGGCTTGATTCACGTTCAACGTCGTCAAGTGACATTACTGGATATTAATCAGCTACGCAGCTTATGCAATAATCTAGCTGACGCTGATAATGCATTGATATTTGCCCAAAACAACGGGGCATTTCAGCTAAGTTCACTCGGCGCACAACCTCTTTTGCAATAACTGATAAGCAGAGGGGAAGCTAATGATTTATTATATTAGAAAAATCTAATGTAACGACATTTGTGTGTATAATATCCCATTCAGATTGAACATCACTGCACAAATGCTCGAGGAGTCTATGCTTAAAACTATCCCCCAACTTATGAGTGAGATTAACCCAGATATTTTATGTCTTGATTGCGAGGCGGCAGCGTCTCAGCGTCGTCAAGACAACGGCCTGTTGGTCGATGTTCGTGAGCCCAGTGAATATGCTGAGGCATCGGTACCTGGTGCGTTAAACTTCCCACGAGGGCTATTAGAAATGAAAATGTTAGCGCACCAGTCCGATGAATCGAGTCCCATCTATCTGCACTGTGCCAGTGCTGTACGGGCGAAACTGGCAGCGGAGCAACTCATGCGAATTGGATATAACAAAGTGTATGTGATAACCGGAGAATTAAGCGATATCATTCGGGCGCATTCCTAGCCACTGATTTATGATAAGCAAGGTGCTCGGTACCAAAGCATATACCCATCGCAATAGCAGTACCCAAGGTGGGATCATCGTCAGGAATGAAGCGGGTTTTGTTTGCCACACAAGCCAACGCCACATGGGATAACTGATTACCTTTTTGTACCACGGCACGATTGAATTGTCCGCTAGCCACCAACGTGGCGGCATAACTGCCCAAGTTTGTAGCGAAAATCCTATCAAACGAAGTAGGGGAGCCACCGCGCTGAATATGGCCAAGCGTGGTGGCCCTGATTTCAGCATCTAAATGCACAGAAAGCTGTTGTTTTAGTTGCTCACCGATCCCGCCTAAGCGCTGGGGTTCAGGGCTATTATCTAATATTTCTCGCACACATACGTTGCCATCGGCGGGCTTTGCCCCTTCAGCGATGACCACAATGGAAAACTGATGGGAACCCATTCGAGTACGACAAGCTTGGGCAACCTGGTCAATATGATAGGGATGTTCAGGTATTAATATGGTGTCTGCACCGCCCGCAATGCCTGCGTGCAGGGCAATCCAACCGGCATTCCGGCCCATAGTTTCGACAATCATAATACGTTTATGGGACTGACCTGTGGTACGCAATCGATCGATTGCTTCGGTGACAATACTCACCGCAGTATCAAAACCGAAGGTGCGTTCGGTACACATCAAATCATTGTCTATGGTTTTAGGCACGCCAACTATATTCATGCCGAGCTTGGTTAACTCATATCCTATGCTTAAAGTACCGTCACCGCCGATAATCACCAACGCATCGAGACCGAGTTCATCATAATAGGCTTTGACCCGAGATGAGTAATCCTCGCCGTGATAATCAAACGGATTGGCCCGATTGTGAGTGCCAATTAGGGTGCCGCCTAAGGACAAAATACCACTGCAATCCTGATAACTGAGCGTTCGGCTACGGCGTTCAATAAAGCCCAAAAAACCATCTTCAATGCCTATTATTTCAGCTTGAACCGTTAGCATTAATGTTTTTGCCACCCCGCGAATAGCGGCATTGAGACCCGGGCAGTCCCCACCACCAGTTAATACGGCGACACGTAGTTTAGCTTGGGTAATCGACACCATTTTGTATCACTCCATTGTGTTCAAATTGACTGATATTTTCCAACGTAACATGAGCAATTTTTCCCATGGCCTCCTGAGTAAAGAACGCCTGATGGCAAGTTACTAACACGTTAGGGAAGGTGAGCAGTCGAGAAAATACATCGTCTTGTATAACGCTAGAAGAAAAATCTTCAAAGAACAATGTCTCTTCTTCTTCGTACACATCCAAGCCAAGCAGCCCTATTCGTTGTGCTTTAAGAGCGTTTATGACCGCTTTGGTGTCGACCAGTTTTCCGCGACTCGTGTTGATTAGGGTCACGCTTGACTTCATCAGCTCCAGCGCACGTTCATCAATAAGATGGAAAGTCTCGTCATTAAGCGGGCAATGCAGTGAAATTACATCACTCAATGTCAGCAGTTCAGTCAGAGAAACGTATTCAACACCTGACTGGACACAATCTGGATCCGGCGTCACATCATAGGCAATAACACGACACCCAAAGCCTTGCATAATTTTGCTAAAAATTTGGCCGATTTTACCCGTGCCGATAACGCCGACCGTTTTGCCATGCAAGTCGAAACCGATTAAGTTATGCAGTGAAAAATCACCTTCTCGCACCCTGTTATGGGCACGGTGGATCCGCCTATTCAGTGTCAGTAACAATGCCACCGCATGCTCTGCGACTGCATAAGGGGAATAAGCCGGTACGCGCACAACAGGCAGCTCAAGGCGCTGCGCCGCTGCTAAATCAACATGGTTATAACCAGCAGAGCGCAGGGCAATTAATTTTACTCCTTTATCTTTTAGCACATTGAGTACTTGGGCGTCCACGCAGTCATTAATAAATACACAAACGGCGGTTTCATCCGTAACTAGGTTGACGGTTTGATGATTGAGGTGTGGCTCATAAAAGCGAAATTCATGGTGATGATGGGTGTTTTCTTGCAGGAAATATTCTCGGTCATACACTTTGCTATTAAAAAATGCGATTTTCATTGCGCAGTTCCTTGCGTTCATATGAATTAAGATTAATCGATAGTGTACCAATTCATATACAAAGCGTGTTGATGAAGAACAATTTTTCAGTTTTTGCTATCAAAATATCGAGCAAACGACGTTATACACGGATCATAGGATAACTTTCATCACGTAGCGGCCTTGTGCGACAAAATATCATGACAGGTGAACACTGACATGAGATAAGTGGGGATATAATTACACGTTTAAAATTATCGAATGAGATAAATCTGGTTATTGGTTACGTTACAATACGTGATGACCTGCCAATGTGATGCCGATTTACTAGAACAGGAACACAAATTGCTTAACAACAATATAAAATGAGCATTAATGTGTACATCGAGGAGTGTAGTATTTTGAATCAAGCTGCGACAACGCTTACTAAGGTTTCCCTTGAGAATGCCCGTATTTTGGTGGTCGATGACCAACCTATAAATATTCAGGTTATTAATCAGGTACTGGGAGATTGTTACCACTTGAGGTTTGCCAAATCTGGGCAAGCAGCGTTAGACATTTGTTTATCTGACCCACCTGATTTAATTTTGATGGATGTCGTCATGCCAGAATTAGACGGGCTTACGACCTGTAAAATTATCAAAAACACCCCTGAAATAAGCGACATTCCGGTTGTATTTATTACATCTTTGCAAAAATCTGAAGAAGAAAATGCCTGTTGGCAAGCTGGGGGCATTGACTACATGGTTAAACCAGTCAACCCGTTACCCTTAAGGAACCGGGTTAATGCCCATTTGACCCTGAAATTTCAAGCTGATTTGTTGAAAAAACTAGCCTATTTGGACGGGTTAACCGGCGTTTATAATCGACGTTACCTTGATGAGTATTTAATCCAGCAAACGGCCCAGGCCAAACGCTCCAACCAACCATTATCACTATTAATGGTCGACATCGATTATTTCAAACAATTTAACGACGAATATGGCCATTTATTTGCGGATGATCAGCTAAAGCAAACTGCGTTAAGCATAAAAAAAACCCTGCAACGTCCAACGGATATAGTCGCGCGTTTTGGCGGTGAAGAATTTGTATGCGTACTACCAGACACAGGAAAGTTAGGTGCACGGCATGTTGCAGAGTCAATTATGCAGAATATAGCAGCGTTAAAAATAACCCATAAACTATCCCCTCATCAGTATTTAACGGTCAGTATAGGCACAGCAACTATTGAGGCTAAGCAAGACTATGGGACAGATTTAATTGCGATTGCGGATAAGCATTTATATAAAGCCAAGCAAACTGGACGTAATAAAGCGATATAGTTAGGCAATAAGCAAGATGTATTTGTCCCGCCCACGTAGTTCAGTGAGTCAGGACAGTACTGTAGCTAGGTTTTAATTATAACGAACTTGCCATCCCGCAACTGATTGACCTAACCCTTTTTTATGTCTATACCGGACGTCTCCATGCATTCTTTGTTGCGCTTCATATAACGCCCCGTAAAAAGTACCTCAGCGGTTACCTCGCTAGCGTGTATTCAACATTATTTTCAAATACATTGATTTAGACTTGACCTATGAGCAAGACATAGGTTTAACATCATGGTATTCATTTAATAAAGTGACTGACAGTATTCACCAAACGAGGAGCACCTTATGTTAGTAAAGCAGCTCGCCAAATTGATGGCCGTTACCCCAGATACGGTGCGTTATTACACCAGAGTTAAGCTATTAAACCCTATGAGCAGCGATTCCAATGGCTATCACCAATATAGTCCGGCGGATCAGAAACGCTTACGGTTTATTTTAAGTGCACGTCAGTTGGGTTTCTCGATAAAAGATATTCAAAATATTATTCAAGAATCAGAGCAGGGTAATTGCCCTTGTCCACTGACCCGAAAATTAATCAGTCAGCGATTGCTTGAAACCGAGGCCTTATTTCAAGAAACATTAAAACTACGTAACCGTATGCAATCTGCGCTTAAACAGTGGGATTCAGCCCCGAACGGCGCCAGCAGCGAGCAGGTCTGTAGTTTGATTGAAACATTTGTTGATACCACTATCGTTGATACCACTATCGTTGATACCACTATAGCGGAGGAAAGTCATGAGTCGTAATAACAGTAATGTAAGTCAGAGTTTCATCATCGAAGGAGCCAGTTGTGCTAGCTGTGTCGGTAAAATTGAAAAAGCATTAAACGGCGTATCAGGTGTTGAACAGGTTGAGATGAATTTCGCTCAGCGCACGGTCAGTGTGGATGGCAACGTAAAGAGTCAAACGTTAATCAAAGCAGTTGAAGATATTGGTTACGGTGCTAAGCCAATGAACAGTGAATCCGAGCAGGATGCGCTAGATGAAAAAGCCGAAGCTGATACAGCGCATTATAAAGTATTGATGCGCAATATGTATATGGCTTTGGGCTTAGGTGTCCCTTTGATGCTGTACGGGCTGTTCATCGGCGACATGAGTGTAAACACGCCCGAGCAACGTATTGTTTGGTCAATTATTGGGCTAGTCACGTTGGCCGTGATGATCGGTTCTGGTAAACACTTTTACACTGGTGCTTGGCAGTCATTTAAAAATCATTCCGCTAACATGGATACCTTAATTGCATTAGGAACAGGAACAGCCTGGGCGTATTCAATGTTAGTGCTCATCGCACCTGATATGCTACCGGAAGTCGCGCGGCATGTTTATTTTGAAGCCTCAGCCATGATTATTGGCTTAATCAATCTAGGATTGGCCTTCGAAGTAAAAGCGAGAGGGCGCACATCCGAAGCAATTAAGCGTTTGATCGGCTTACAAGCCAAAACCGCTCGCGTTGTTAAAGACGGGCAAGAGCAAGATATTGATGTGGAGCTGGTACAACTTGGCAACCATGTTCGAGTGCGACCCGGCGAAAAAATCCCCGTTGATGGGAAGGTAATCGATGGCAAAAGTAGCATAGATGAATCCATGTTAACGGGTGAGCCCATGCCAGTAAGCAAAGATATTGATGACAAAGTGGTCGCCGGTAGTATTAACAAGACGGGCAGTTTGCTGTTTGAGGCAACGCACGTAGGCAAAGATACGACCTTGTCGCACATTATAAATATGGTCAAGCGTGCGCAAAATTCGAAGCCTTCTATCGGGCGATTAGCGGATGTGATATCCGGATATTTCGTGCCCATAGTCATGATTTTAGCGGTCATTGCTGGGCTGGCTTGGCTTAATTTTGGCCCTCAACCATCTATCGCCTACGCGATTGCTGCGGTGACAACTGTATTGATTATTGCCTGTCCTTGCGCGTTAGGGTTAGCCACACCTATGTCTGTTATGGTCGGGATTGGGAAGGCAGCAGAAGCCGGTATTTTGATCAGAAATGGTGAAGCCCTGCAAACCGCGTCTAAAATCACCACCATGATTTTGGACAAAACCGGCACTATTACCCAAGGACAACCCGAAGTAACGGATGTCGTGATGTTTAATCAGCAGAACCAGCAGCAAATTATGCCCTTGATAGCGAGCCTAGAAAACGGTTCAGAACACCCTTTAGCGGAAGCAATTGTGGCCTATGCAAAAGAACAGTCTTACCAGATTGAGCAAGTTAGTGATTTTGATGCCATTACTGGGAAAGGCGTAACGGCGATGTTAAATGGTGAGCGGTTATTGTTTGGCAACCAAGCATTGATGACGCAATTTGATATTGATGTAGCGCCTGCTGTTGATAAGGCGCAGACGTTAGCCAGTGATGCTAAAACGCCTATGTACTTTGCGAAAGGAAACACATTTTGTGCTCTGGTTGCAGTAGCCGACCCAATTAAGTCAGATTCAATCGACGCAATAAAACGTCTTCAAGACAAGGGTATTCACCTCGTCATGCTGACGGGCGACAATGAAGCGACGGCAAAAGCCGTAGCAAAACGCGTAGGCATTGACGACTACATCGCGCAAGTTATGCCACAGGATAAAGTCAACGAAGTCATCAAACGCCAAGAAAACGGCGAGGTAGTGGGTATGACAGGCGACGGCATTAACGACGCGCCAGCACTGGCGCAGGCGGATGTAGGTTTTGCAATTGGTACCGGAACCGATGTCGCAATTGAAAGCGCCGATGTCACCTTAATGCGTGGTTCGCTGCACGGACTGGCGGATGCATTGGCAGTAAGCCAAGCGACCATCACCAACATCAAGCAAAATTTAGTCGGCGCATTTGTATATAACATCGCAGGTATTCCGATTGCTGCTGGGGTGTTATTTCCGTTCTTTGGCATTTTGCTCAATCCAATTGTCGCTGGAGCGGCGATGGCAATGTCATCTTTAACCGTTGTCAGCAACGCCAACCGCTTGCGTTTCTTTAAGCCGCAAGATCACTAATAACCGAACAAGTAAGGAGTCAACAAATGCTGTTAATCAACCTATTAGGTGTATTACTCATTGCCGCGATTATATGGTGGTTCTGGTTATACAAACCTCGGCAGGTCGCGTCAAATAATAACCAAGTGAACATCGTAGTTAACAACGGTGTGTATCAACCAGGCAATATCAAAGTGAGCGCCGGTGAAAAAGTAAAACTGCGTTTTGATCGACAAGACTCAGCCCCCTGCGCTGAAATGGTTATATTTCCCCAATTGGATATTAGCCATGAATTAAAGATGGGGCCGGATAATAAGATTGCTCTTCCTGCACTTGAGCACGGTGAATATGATTTTCATTGTCAGATGCAAATGTATAAGGGCAAATTAATCGTCGAGTGATACTTGCTCAATTATGATTTAGTGACGTGTAAATATTTCACCTGATTAGGTGGGTTTTTCCGCATCAGATTGAAACATCTTTTACGTCTTAATATCTCATGAGCCCCTGTCCTTTAATTTACAAGGGCGGGAGCTTTTTTTAATCTTGCAGTTTGAGTGGCATATCCTTTGCTCTAATGAAATTAAGCTCGAAAAGAGCTCAACAAATTATCAATTTAAAGGGTAGGGAGAGTCACAATGAAAACATTCCACGATAGATATAATCTACACACCGACATCGAATCTATTGAAAATTATATTGATGGTACATTTCGTAAAATTAATCGAACGTCCCGCTCTTTACATAAACCAGCGCCAAGTAGCCGCAAGGCAAGCTGGCATGAGCGAGAAAATGAAAGTACGCCCCATCACTGACACTTGCCAGCAATCGATAGTTTATATTTTTTGTCTTCAATGTTTAGAGCAAGATAAAAGCCAAGGCTACCAACGCTTTTTCATTGAAGATGTGTGACTTGATTCGATGTCAGACCTTTACACTAGGGCGCTATTTAACGATTAATTCTTTTAATTGGCTGATAAACCACTTTTCAATGTGGCCAATGGACTTATCACAACGTGTTACCACGCCGACTTCCAACATGGTACTGGAAAACAACTGAGCGCAGTCTCTGACGTGAATATGGTTTGCAAACCAATTTGAATCGGCTATGTGTTCTGGCACCATTGCCCAGCCTTGATTTTGCACAGCCAGATCACAGATTACGTAATAACTGTCTATATACCAATGACTCGGACTAAAGGCTTGCTCTCGCCCTTCACCGGAACGATTGCACAGCACCAATTGTCGATGGGCTTGCAATTGTGTACGCGACAACGAAGCAAGTTTTGCCAGTGGATGGCCTTTGCCAAAAATAAGGATTTTTTTAAAGTAACCTAATGAATTAAATTCTACATCCATCGGCAGTGCAGTACTTTTTAACATCAAACCAATATCAGCTTGCTCGTTTGCAATCACATTGGCCACATCATCACGAGAGCCGCTGGTAATGACCAAGTTAATTTGCGGGAACTGCTGGCCAAACCGACTGAAAATAGTACTGGTTGTCTCTATGGGCACGGCTTCGTCCATGGCAATGCGCAAGGATATAAGATCATGATCCGCGGCGAACTGTGCCCGTGAGCCAAAGCGCTGGCATTGTGCTAACACGAATTGGGCTTCCGGTAGCATTTGTTGTCCAAGCTCAGTGAGCACAGGATAGCGGGGGTTTCTATCAAATAACTCAAAACCCAAATCTATCTCTAAATTGGCTATCGCACTGCTTATTCTAGATTGCGCTTTCCCTAACTTACGCGCGGCAGAGGAAAACGAACCTAAATGAGCGGCAGTCACAAATGCCTGTAATTGATCTAGTGTCCAATTCACCTGACTCTCCTGAACGTTAAAGGCTTATATCTATCCGATTATCGGATACTAATCAACTTTTAACTATCAACTATCTGACTACAATGGCTAAAATTATTACATGAGAGGTCGTTATGTCAGGTTCACTTGTTGCGCAGGAAAATAAGCAGGTTGCGCGTACATTCTGGCGCTTTGCGATTCCATCGATTATCGCCATGTTGGTCAGCGGCGTGTATCAAATTATTGATGGAATTTTTGTTGGTTACTTTGTGGGTGAACAAGGCTTAGCGGGGATCAATCTTGCCTTGCCTTTGTTGTCTGTGATTATTGGTCTGGGCTTATTAGTCGGTATGGGCGGCGGCAGTGTGTTATCGAATTTTAGAGGTGAGAATAACACCCAAGCCGTAAGCCGCACTTTAAGCACCGCGCTATATTTAATGATTATCAGTGGCGTGATTATCTCGGGTCTACTGCTGATATGGGGGACATGCTGTTACATATGCAAGGAGGAAAAAATGCGCCTGGTGGTGACTATCTAGTGATTATGTCTTATGCCGCCGTTATTACCATAGGCTCATCTGCGATGCCGATCCTGATTAGAAATGATAATAAACCCACTTTAGCCACCCAGTTTATAGTCATCGGGGCACTATTAAATATCGTATTAGATTACGCATTGATTGGTCATTTCGAGATGGGTTTACGAGGCGCTGGTATCGCTACCGTCATCGCACAATTGCTTACGTGTTTGTTATGCCTTGGTTACTTTTTAAGGGGCAATGATAGCGTTTCTATTAACTTAGTTCAGTACGACCGGCATATATGCCTTAGAATAATGCAGCTTGGCAGTTCAAGTTTCGTAATGTTTCTTTACTTTGGTTTTACGCTATCACTGCATAACACATTACTGACGTCATACGGTGGCCTTAACCATGTGGCAGCTTTTTCAATCGTCGGTTACATAGCAAGCTTGTATTACTTTTTTGCTGAGGGATTAGCGGGCGGTGTGCAGCCACCGGTGAGCTATTACCAAGGTGCAAAGCAATATCATAATACGCTGCGTACCTTGAAAATCGCTACTTACGTTATTATCGGTTCTGGTCTGTTGATGGTGCTGGTAATCAACATTTTGCCAAACATATTTACTAGTCTATTTACTAACGACCAAGCACTCACTTTTATTGCCATTCATGGCTTGAAGCTACATTTATTCACGCTTTACTTAGACGGTTTGTTTTTTCTAGTTGCCATCTATTTTGTGGCGATAGGCAAGGGAGGGGCTGCGCTGTTTGTGTCATTAGGTAATGTATTGGTGCAACTACCTTTTCTATGGATACTGCCTAAATATATGGGCATTGATGGCGTATGGTTAGCCGTCCCTTTATCCAATTTAGTTTTCGCTTGTGCCGTCATACCTATGTTTTGGCGCAGTGTTAACCAATTCAAAAAAACGGATGAGCCCTATTTGGTATGATGACTACTTTGCATGCTGCACCACAACACATTTTACCCGTATTTAATAGGTGGGCAGCATGCACTAAGTCGCTAGGGTTGTATGATCATTACATCAGTTTTTAGCAGTGTGAGAACACTTTCGGCTGTATTGCCCAGTATTTTTGCTTTCAAGCCCTTACGGCCGACACTGCCCATTATTACTAACGCAGCGCCAATGTCTGATGCAACACTGGGCACCACTTTATCCGCATACCCAGTTTTGATATGAATATTGTCTTGGTCAATATTATCGTCAGCAAACATAGCTTGAATCTTGGGAATATATTTGCGTTTTGCTGCTTTTAAAGCTTTGCTTTTATCAATAATACCTAGGTCTTGTAGTATCGGTGAAAGCGCTAAGGCAAAACATACATGCAATGGCATATTATTCTCCGCAGCGAGACGTTTACCTGTTTCAATGACTTTTTGATTGAGTGCTTGTTTGGCTTTCTTTTTTGATGCCATGTCTAATGTGATCATTATAGCTTGTTTTTTCCGCCATTTTTTTTCGGCAACAAGCAGTAAAGGCGCGCTACCACTGCGCAAAAGATGCCAATCTGTGGGTACATAAAAAAGCATGTTCACTGCGATGGCCTGTTTTGATGATCAAATCGTATTTGTTCTTTGCACAATGGCTGGTAACCCAGCTAGTAATGTCTTTGCTCCATACCATTTCGTCTGTGGTGTTTTTGGGTAACGAGTGAGTAGCAATAGTTTCATCTAACCAAGTGCTGTTGGCTTGCATAATTTTGTCTTTGACCAGCGCGATATCGGGTTTTGTCATGTTGTCATCGAGCAAGGATAATCGGTCATAACAAAAGCCAGCAATGTGTAATCTAGCCTTAAATTGCTCAGCCATTAAGGCAGCGTGAGCCAGTGCCTTTTGCGATGAGCCTTTGGGATCCGCAATCACTAAAATACGCTTAACGTTCAATCTCTTCTCCTTGTTATTGCCAAGCAACGGTAGTTGCTTAACATTTATCTTAGTCTGTTTTTTATACCGATTAATTGCGTTAAAACAAGTTTATGCGTTAAATATCGCTTAGTTTGTCAATTGACCAAGTGAAAATCCGTGATTTGGCCATTGCAAGTGAATAATTTTAACCACTTAATACATGACCGAGTGATAATGTAAAGCGTCAACGTAGCAACTCTATACTAAATCATAAAGATATATTGATAGCGGCCGAAACCATAAATAAGCTTTATTAATTCTTTGATTACTAGCCAATTTTCTGGCGTTATACGACTAAAGTATATACGCTATTCTCCAGTACAACGACAGGTGTTCGTTGATGATTCCCCAGGATATAAAGGTTCTTATTAATGGCGCAACAGGCAATGTCTTCAATTCGTTCTGGGTTCAAATTCCATAAACACGTATTACTGCTTACTTTAATTTCCATCCTGATTATCTTTAGTAGCACTATCGCAGTGTTTGAATTCCAACTGAGCCACTCTGTTACCAGTGAAGTGAAAAGTGCACTATCTGGCACCGCTGAACAAATTAACCAGCAAGTGAAGGCGCGCCTTGATAACTATCGTCATGACCTGCGATTTTTGCATGCCACACCACCGGTCACTGGTATGCCCCGAGCGGTTAATAACGGCGGAATCGACCCTCTTGACAGCACATCCTCTGAGCAGTGGCGCAGCCGTTTGGAAACTATTTTTGCTGCATTTTTACAAAGTAATACTGAATATGACCAACTAAGAGTGATCAGTGCTGATGTCGGCGGTATGGAACTGGTCAGGGTCGACCGAGTCGATGGCAAAATTGAAGTTGTTTCTCAGAATCATTTGCAAAGTAAAGGTAAAAGCGATTATTTCAGTGCGAGCTCAACGCTCTCTGCAGGGCAAATCTATATGTCTCGTATATCTCTAAACCGTGAGTTTGGAAAATTGGATTTTCCGTATCGCCCTATGTTGCGTTTATCACTACCGATTTTTGATGATAATGGCACACGCTTTGGCTTTCTCATTGTTAATATAAATGCGCAGCAGCTATTTAATTCCCTAGAAAATATACCTGAATACCCCAACGTATTGATCATGACCGACAGTGAAGGTTACTTTTTGATCACGCCTGATGGTGATTACAAATATAGCCGAGATCTTTCGCCTGAACATAAATGGGGTACGATCTTCAATACCACAGACACTCTATCGCGGCATTTTACCCAAATCACTTATCAGGCACAGTCGGGACAGTCCTATTACGCATTAAGTCAAAAAGTAGTAGTGGCAGGGGATATAGAAAGTGGATTTCTTTGGGCCCACCTTATGGTGCCAGAAAGTTATATTCACGATATAGAAATGAGTCGGCGTACCAGTGTTTACGCATTCTTATTTTCGGTGACAGCTATTATGCTCATTGTGTTGAGCTTCTTTAACCGAAGTGTCAAAAAAAGTCAGCAATTAGCGGATGAACGAGCGCAATCGGCGGCGATTGTAAACGCCTCACAAGATGCCATCATCAGTGTGAACGTTACCGGCGAAGTCACCAGTTGGAATAATGCAGCTGAATCACTACTTGGCATGAACGAGCAATATGTCACAGGTAAAACACTGAAGAATTTAGGCTTATTTGACGATATTCAACTCGGTGACATTTTTGAGCAGCTAAGCGAACGTAACAGCCAACAGCATGCAGAGACCCAAATCGAAACCAAGCAAAAAGAATGGTTGCACTTATCCTTGTCTTTCTCTGGGATCGCGAATGAAGATGGTGACGTCAAAGGCGTGGCGATTATCGCGCGAAATGTCACTATCGAGCGCATCGCCGAGGAAAAAATTAAGCAAGCAAACACTGAATTAGAGGAAAAAGTCGCAAGCCGAACCTTAGAACTACAAAAAGCCAGCCGGGTGAAAAGCGCTTTTATTTCCAACATTAGTCATGAAATGCGTACCCCCCTGAATGGCATAATTGGTACATTGAATTTGGTTAAACGTGAGTCATTAAGCGAAAATCAGATGCGCTACATCGAAATGACGGAAGTCAGCGTGAGCTCTTTGTCTGCTTTGGTGAATGATGTACTTGATTTGTCTAAGATTGAAGCGGGTAAACTCGACTTAGACTTTAAGTCGTTCAACCCCACCAATTTAATTGAAAGCTTATGTGGCAGCATGGCAGTCAAAGCCCAGGAAAAAGGCCTGGAGTTTATCGTCGATGTGTCTGGCCTAGAGTGTCAATCAATGGTCAGCGATCCACATAGATTCTCACAAATCATGACAAACCTGATTAACAACGCGATCAAATTTACCGAAACTGGGTACATAAAAGTAATTGCGCATACTGAATTGACCAGCGATGAGAAACTTGTTTTGCATTGCGCGATTGCAGATTCAGGCGAGGGCATAGCAAAAGAAAATCAAGATAAATTGTTCACTGCGTTCTCCCAAGAAGACAGCAGTGTTGCGTCAAAGCATGGCGGTACAGGGCTAGGTCTATCGATATGCCGTCAGTTAGTGACGCTATTAAAAGGTGAAGTGAGTTTTGAGTCAGAGAAAAACCAAGGTAGTGTTTTTTACTTTTCGATAAGTTCTGATATTAACCAATGTAAAGTGGCCAAAGCGATTCCTCAATTAATCAATACCAGCACTGTGGTGTTAATTGAGCACGGTGAATTGTACCGCAGTACATGTCGTATGATTGAAGCATTAGGAGGCCATATTTTGGCACCGGAGGCGTTTGCCAGCATGGTTGCGGGTGAAAAAGAAATTGCGACGTTAGAAAACCAACAACTCCCTGATTATATCGTGGTGGATCAACAGCACCCGTTCTTACTTAGACTAGACGGAGCATGGAAAAACACCATTTCAATCAACAATGGTGCGGCCAAAGTCGTCTTGCTTAAACGCGATGGTGAACCCACAGCTTGGCTAGAAAATATTCGCCCGACTGTACTCACCAAACCTATTTTACGCTCAGAGTTTATTCAAAAAGTGGCTACGCTAAACCCCGGTGAAGATAGTGAAACGGATGAAATGAACCTAGAAAGTGTTGTTGGCAACGCTCGTGTGACGCCTGAACATCAACACCCTGATATCGATAAAATAAAGGGTGCTAGAGTATTAGTGGTTGATGACAATGAGATTAACATTGAGGTTGCTAAGGGCATATTAGCTGATTTGCCGATTACGCTTTTTCAAGCGATGAACGGTAAAGAAGCGTTGCAACAATTAACCTTAGCACAGCGTAGAGATGAGCCAATCCACTGTGTGGTAATGGACTGCCAGATGCCCATAATGAATGGCTATGAAGCAAGTCAACGTATTCGAAAAGGCGAAGCAGGGGAGATATACAAGGATATTCCCATTATTGCTATGACGGCCAATGCCATGCTAGGCGAGCGAAATAAGTGCCTAAGTGCTGGCATGAGTGACTATTTAACCAAGCCTGTTAATGAAGATATAGTCAAAGAGAAAGTCACTAAGTGGACGTTATCTGCGTACCACGCAAGTGATGAATAAATTCAAAGTTTCAGCGCTTGTGCTTCAATCATGTGGCACACAATACAAATCATAGAGTGTAGTAATAATCGCTTTTACTTCTGCACTGGCGAGGGTATAGAAAATGGTTTGTGCATCGCGTCTTGTGAGCACTAAATTCTCTCGTCTCAAGGCAGCAAGATGTTGTGACAAACTCGATTGGGGAATAGTCACTTGTTGATTAAGCTCAGACACTGACATTTCACCATCATTTAATAAACACAATAATAGCAGTCTATGCGGATTAGCCATTGCCTTTAATAGGGCGGCTGCTTTATCTGCGTTATCGTGCATGTCCTCAGGTGTCATTGGCATTTTCAACGGTTTTACTTTTATATTTAGATGCCAATAGCATACCAATTAGCATTGACAGTAGGAAAGCAATAATGCCCAGATTACCGCTACTTAGATTGGTAATGCCCGGGCCAGGGCAAATTCCAGTTAATCCCCAACCTATACCAAAAATACTTGCCCCGAATAACAAAGGTTTATCAATTTTACGCTTAGTGGGTAGATGAAAATAGTCACCGAGCAGTGCCTTATTTTTGTTGCGAACAAGCACCCAATACAGCGGCATATATACCGCGATACCGCCAAGCATCACAAAGGCTAACGCGGGATCCCAGTCACCTAAAACATCGAGAAAGCCAAGGACTCGCGCGGGATCAACCATAGTCGAAACCGTTAAGCCCGCACCAAAAAGTAGCCCTGAAATCAGTGCGGTTATATTATTGGCAGTGAAAGCGCGACTCATATCGATAAGTCCAAAATGTGTCTAGTGACTGCAACCGTTAGGATTGCGCTGAGCATAAAAAATGCTGTCGCTATTATAGAGCGTGTTGAAAATCGGCTAATGCCACATATTCCATGACCGCTGGTACATCCTGAACCTAGCTGGGTGCCAAACCCAACGAGTAAACCACCAAGCACCATAATGAGTTCATTTTGCCCAAAAGCCCCTGATTTTGTATCAAGCACAGTGGTTAAAGATTCAGGCAAAGAATAACCAAAAGCGCTTGTTAAAAGTGGGGCGATTGCTAAGCCTGCTAGAAAGTACCAGCGCCAACGATTATTTACAGCTGATGACGAAAATGCAGAGAAGGTAATACCTGAAATCCCCGCTACGCGGCCATTAAACAGCATAAGTGCGAACGCGGAAAAACCAATTAGGGCACCACCAATGAGTGCTTGAACATATACATCTGTAGTCATATTTGATTAAAAACATCAGTTAATATCGTTATTCGCGAATATACGATATTAATAATAACTTGTACAGTCAACGCAGGATAAATGGGCGTATTCGTCGCAAGCAGAAAGGCGTTGTATGGCATAAGGTGGTATTGAAAAAGCACTATGTTCAAATTTAATACAAGAAAATGGATAAGATAAGCTTAAAAATGTCCGATGACAGTTAGCATCGGACATTTACCTAATAAGGCTGACTAATCAGCCTTATTAGGTATACGGTTAAGGGCGTGCTTAGAATGTGTAAGCGGCTCTAACGTATACTAAACGACCACGAGGATCATGATGTTTTGGATCATAGCTGAAGTTAGCAGCATCATAAACTTCCGGTGGAGCTTCATCAAACATGTTTATTACCCCAAAGGTAACTTCCGCTTGATCATCGCCCAGTTCTGCAAGATACCGATACTGCATATCGACAGTCATAAAGGCGTCTATTTTATCTGTTAAGCCAGTTGAGGCTGGTACGACACGCGTATTAGTATAACTGGACACATAATTCAGTCGAGCATAAACACTGTGTTGATCATTTTTCCATTGGGCGGATAAATTACCCTTAGTTTCAGGCATGGAGCGCGCGAAATTGTTATGGTTGAATAAACCTGACACATCGGTTTTTACCCCGTTGATAGGGATGTCATAATTGAGAATGTGCGCAACATTTGCTTTTAATTCGACTTCTCCACTATCTAGTCCCCAGCTGTAGGCCGCTTCGAAATCAATCCCGCTGGCGTCTATGGTCTCGGCATTAAAATAATTGGTGATGATCCCAGTTAATTCGCTAGTTGGATCCCCTGGTACTAAACGCACTATGTCCGCTCCATCAGGATCCGCCAATAACTTACCATTAGCGTCTTCTAACGTGATCACGTCTTTGTAATCAACTTGCCAAAAATCTAAGCGCGTTTGCAGTGAGTTGCTATTCCATACCAGCCCAACGTTATAGTTGGTTGCCTGCTCTGGCTCAAGTGTCAGGCTGCCGTTTTGTGTCTCGCGGATAAACAGTGTGCCGCCTCGTGGAGCGGGTTTACCATTACTGTCTAAAATAAAATTACCTTCGGCGTCCAGAATGAAATCCTGTACCCCTTTGGTATTCACATTTTGCGCATGAAATTGTGCCAATGACGGCTCTCTGAAGGATGTACTGACTGAAGCTCGCACTATAAAGTGTTCCGCGGCCTTATAACGCAAGGACAACTTGGGATCTAAACTATTCGCGCTATCTAAAACTTCATAACGTAATGCGCCATTGAGATCGAGTCCTTCAGCCAAAGGGATTTCGGTTTCAGCAAACACGGCGTATGTAGACCGAGACTCATCTACGCTATTCACACCACCTAAAAATAGAAAGTCATTGCCAAGAGGATTGCCCTGAGCATCGTAGTTTAAAGTAGAAACGTCATCGGGATCGACTTCATAGCTTTCACTGCGGATTTGGCTACCTACCGCAAAACTAGCAGTGCCTGCATCCGTTGAGAACCAATCACCGTTTATAACGCCGTCCCACACAATCAATCCTGTGGTGGTTTTAGAAGAAAATGCAGTGCTCGCCCAATCACGTATCAGCAGGTTATCTTCGGCTAGTGGGTCAAAAGGGTTATAGAGTAAGTCGCCACTGATCCCTCCTTGTCCCAATGTCGCTAAATCTAATTTAGAGGGTGATAGGTCGGGTTGGGTGATCTCATATTCATTGGTGCTATAAGCTAACGATGTTAACCAACCCCACTCATTACTAAAATCACCATTCAAGCTACCTTCAACTCTAAATGTATTGTTAGCCCTAGGCGCGGGTAGGGTAGTTTCCCTTGCCAACAAAGGATAGGGCCTTCCCAACCAAACTACCCCTTGTTCAAATGGATTATTAGGATGGCTAGCGGGAATAGTGGGAAAGGTCAAATTTGGGTATGAAGGTACAGTGTAGTTATCTAATACATCATAATCTGTATACATGGATGTTAGCTTAAAGGTCATGCTCTCTAGCTCACTAGACATGCCAAAATAAAGTTGCTCACGTTCTTCTTCATTAACCACGTTGTAATGCAAACCATATTGATATCCACAACGTTCACCATTGACTTGAGCTAATCTAATACCGCCAACAGCTTCGCAATTGGGGTTTGCGACGTTTTCACCAGCCGTGTAAGTACCAGCATAGGGACCGGATTCTACCGTCACTGGGTTAGGTACGATAAAACTTGTACCTAAGCTACTGATGGCGCGGTTTACCAGCTCTGGTCGCTCGCGAGAATTTAACGTACCACGACGAAGCATGGTACCGGCAAGAACCATGTGGGTATCGTTATTGACATCTATGCCGCCAATAAAGCTAAGGTTGAGGTCTTTTTGGCTGTCATTGGTCGTAGTTTGCCAAGAGCCTTCCACTTTAAAGCCGTCAAAACTGGTGCGTGTAACGAAGTTGACCACGCCGGCGACGGCATCTGAACCGTAAGTTGCGGCAGCACCTTCTTTAAGAATATCAACCCGTTGCAGTGCAATAGCGGGGATCGAGCCCGTGTCGACAAATACGCTGCCGTCCTGCGCTTTAGCACCGCTGATGGTTTGTCTTTTTCCGTTTATCAAAACAAGAGTGGATGACAAGCCAAGGCCTCTTAAATTGACATTAGATGTACCTTGGCTGTAAAAACTAGTGAACGTATCAGGGCGGTTTTCTGCACCACTACTGACAGAAATCTGACTGACGATGTCATTTATATCAGCTCCCCCTAGGTTCTTAATATCATTGGCGTCAAAGATAGAAACTGGATTCGCCTTGGCAGTATCTGAGCCTTTCACATAGCTACCAGTAATGCGTATTTGTTCAAAATCTTGCGCGTTTTTGTCAGTGTTGACTTGTTGTGCCATTGCCGCTGGCAGTGCGCTGGCTACGACTAATGCGATTAGCCTTTTTTTAAAGCGTGTGTTTCTTTGCATTGTGCACTTCTCCTATATTATTGTTTTTGTTATCTAGGCTTAGTCCTGTTGCTTTTGCGGTACTTCACCTCATTGCTTGAATGTTTGAGAATAGTAAGCGGAGATGAGCTTAAGGGGCATTCCGCTACTAAACAAAGTATTTTAGATAGTGCTTTAGTACAGAGCAGCCTTACAGACCAATATAATCAGGGGGGCGGGCAATTTATGAACACAGGAAGAGAGTATAAAAAGGGTCATTTTTAATTTGTAAATACACAGTTTTCGTCAATCAATACGTTTTTGTCATAGCAAGATTGTGGACTTTCCATACTTTACTAGACACTTTTAACGGTGACAATGTCACTTCAAACAGAGATGTTTATGAATAAAGGCGTACGATCCGCCCAAGCCATTTCAATAACGCGTGAAGTATCAGGCCCCAGTGACTTTTCCTAATTCAAGCTTCATCAAGCCATTTAAGTATCTGAGCGATATGCTTATAGGTAACAATCTAAACCCCAAGAACGTTTACGTTAAATATGAAGGCAGGATGATAATATTTAGATATGCAGTCGTTGAAGGGCAATTGATAGTTCCTCAGCAAGATAAGCAGAGGTAATAATTCATCAATATAGTTAATTTAACATAATATACATTATACGAATATTAGTATTATTATCTGTGTGGGCATTTGAGCTCATTTGAAGCTCACTATTACTTTCTATAACTTTTAGGGACTCACAGTGTTTTGGAATCGGCTTTCAAACTCGGTCAATTCACAGTAACGCTAGTGACTTCTAGCTGTCCGATTGTGTTCTAATAAAAGTGTTCTAATAAAAGCGTTCTAATAAATTAGTCTCGTGATATGAAAATTCTTCTTGTTTTCGAATAGCACTTAAAACTTGTTTTACCGATAACGCTAATTCTCAATAAGTTCTTCTATGGCAGCTTGCAAGCTTGCTGGCGAAACCTCACCAAAATGGCTCGACACCATATTACCGTGTTTGTCATAAAACAATGTCATGGGTAACCCGTGAGCGCCCATCATTGTGGCTACATCACCTTGCGTATCTAATAACACGTAGTTAAACGTTAGGTGCATTTGCGCTAAAAATTGATTCACCGTTGCTGCTGGTTCTCGTTGATTTAACATAATAAATTCAACCTCAGGAAAACGTTCTTCTGCCTGTGAAAATACCGGCATTTCACGTCTACATGGGCCGCACCAAGACGCCCAAAGATTAACGATAGTTACATTTTGACTGGCAACATGATGTAAGTTAACGCTACTACCTTGGGGGGTTGAAAAGTTTAAGTTAGGCAAAGACGATTGCTTGTTACCTGCATTGACTATCGCTTGAGTAATGGTAAACAGCAACACAGTCGTTGCCGCTCCGCAAATAAGAATTTTTCGCTGTTGCGGTTTACGTTGCAATTGAATAATGAGAAATATTAGTCCCGCGATAAAACTGGAAAATGCATCGAATCCTCGGTCTCTAATATCAAGAATTTGCCACACAGAGTCGTAGCTTTCAAAGAAGCGCATGACAAACACCAGTCGTCCTACAATCAAGCTGTAGATCACGATACTAACGAGCGAGTCACCTACTGATATACTTTGCTTTCTTCCCAAGATGGCGATGACTATGAGCCCGACAATCAAGCTAAAAAGAAGAATGAGTGGCGATATTGGAAGCGCGAATGAACCTATGGAAATGGATGTCAAATGCAGGCCTTATCTTAGTGTTTAGTTAGGTTAAAAGCTTATTCACTGACACAAATAAACCACTGGTTTATTTGTAAAATTAGACGCAAATTAACTAGCAAAAGCTTATTTCCATCGTTAAAAAAGTCATATTATCATCTTTGTGCCAATTATCGCTACGACAGTGTGTTTTCGGTATATAGGCTATTGGTCGATAGCGTTGGCGTATATCACAGACGACTCATACCCATATAATTAGCGTTATACGGCTATATGAACGACTCAGAATAATGAGCACAATTTTTTTATCTGTGTTTTTTAATGAGTATGCAGTGCGATTAATTGGGTAAATACTTATGCGGGGTTGGTTGTTGGGGCCGTGTCATCTGTTTTGACAGCGACTAAATATAACTTGGTAGCCAATGAATCCTGTGAACGGAGTTTGTAATATTATGATTAAACAAAGTTTAAGGGCAGTTTGTCCCCTGCCCTTAAACCCATATCAATAATTAGCGACTAAACGTCGTAAGTGGTTGATGAAGTATCGCCACCTCGACCGGTCCAATTTGTGTGGAAGAATTCCCCTCTTGGTTTGTCGGTACGTTCGTAGGTATGCGCGCCAAAGTAATCACGCTGCGCTTGTAACAAATTAGCGGGTAATCTTGCCGTTCTAAAGCCATCAAAATACGTCAAAGCAGAGCTTAAACATGGGATTGCAATACCGTTAGTTACCGCAGTGCCGACTACTTTTCTCCATCCTGCCTGTGATGATTCAACCGTATCTTTAAAATACGGGGTAAGCAGCAGGTTTTCGAGCTTAGGATCCGCATCGTAGGCTTCTTTTATCTTGCCTAAGAACGCAGAGCGTATGATACAACCACCCCGCCACATCAGCGCAATACCGCCGTAGTTTAATTCCCAATTGAATTCTTTAGCGGCTTCTTGCATCAACATATAACCCTGAGCGTAAGATACAATTTTTGCAGCTAAGACGGCTTGACGAAGGTTTTCGATAAACTCGGCTTTATCCCCATCGAAATGGATTTCAGGTCCAGAAATAACTTTAGAAGCAGCTACGCGCTGTTCTTTCTTCGCTGAAATACAACGAGCGAATACTGAATCGGCAATAAGGGTTAACGGCACACCCAAATCTAAGGCAGTTACGCCTGTCCATTTACCAGTGCCTTTTTGTCCTGCGGTATCAAGGATCTTTTCTACCAATGGTTCGCCGTCTTCATCTTTAAAAGCAAAGATGTCTTTGGTGATATCAATAAGGTAGCTGTCTAATTCAGTGGTGTTCCAATGAGCAAATACTTTTTGGATTTCATCAGCGTTTAAACCAAGTACAACCTTCATTAACTGATAGGCTTCACAAATCAATTGCATGTCGCCGTATTCGATACCGTTGTGCACCATTTTTACAAAGTGACCAGCGCCTGCGTCACCTACCCAATCACAGCAAGGAACGACTTCATTACCATTTTCATCGGCTACTTTGGCAGAAATAGACTGAAAAATGTCTTTAACTAAAGGCCAAGCTTTTTTGGAACCGCCAAGCATGATTGAAGGGCCTTTTAATGCTCCTTCTTCACCACCAGATACGCCGGTGCCGATATATAATAAACCTTTGCTTTCTAAATACTCGGTTCTGCGGTTTGAATCAGGAAAATGAGTATTTCCCCCGTCAATTATAATGTCACCTTGATCAAGAAAAGGAATGAGCTGCTCGATGAAGTCATCTACCGCCTGCCCTGCTTTTACCATCAACATCACTTTACGTGGTGTTGCTAATGACTCCACCAATGTTTTTACACTGTCGGCACCGCGGATATTTTTTCCTTTAGCGCGGCCTTCGATGAATTTTTCAACTTTTGAATAACTTCTGTTATAGGCTGTTACCGTGAACCCTTTTGATTCCATGTTAAGGATCAAATTCTCACCCATTACGGCTAAACCGACTAAACCGATATCCGACTTGCTTTTCATTTAACATTCCTTAATAACGTGTACTGAGTAAAAATAACCCACGTCCTTTATTTGATAAAAAGGCGCACGGCTAATTAATCTAATTAGGTACGAATCACTGTTTGTTTATTGGGGGCTAAAGGCGAATTTATCAAGGCTAAACTACCTTATTCAAGGTAAATGCCGTTGTCACTATTAACCGTGTAAACCTGACAAAAATTTAATCATTGAATTGGATACTCAAGCCCTTATTCGCAGCAGGGTGATGCCAGCTTATAACAGTATGAGGGCCATCATGGCTTTACGGAGCAGATTATGCCATTTAGTGCTGTTAAGGCGCCAGTTACAAGCGATAAAATATCGTTAATTATTAACGTCAGGGCACTTTGTTTTCGTATTTTTCGGGATTAACAGGTAAAAAGATAGATAAATACTTATAACTGTATAAACACACAGTTATAATAAAAGCCACTATTCTCAAATTAACGAATTCCATGTCTGTCGAGTTTATGCCTTTATTCCCCCATGCTGACCAGCTTGACGTGGGCGTTTCATATATTAATCAGCGCGTCATGCAGATTGATAAAACGATCCCGGATGCCGCCTACAGCTATGAGTTAGCCATAGAATATCTAGCGGAAAATAGATTCAATGCAAATAATTTTAAATCTATTCGTAGCGAACTAAATCTATTGTTTAATTGGGCTTGGTGGGTGAAAAAATGTGCAATTTCCCACATAGACCGCGTGCAATTACGTAAATTCGTTGATTTTTGCAATCAGCCTCCGGCACATTTGATTACACATGCGTCGTATCCGTTCTTTATTGAAAACAAAGAAAGTCAGGCCTTAGAACCAAACCCCAAATGGCAGCCATTTGTATTACGAGACGCAACCCGATATGTGCGTAAAACCTCCACGCTAAAAGCCCAGTTGTCTTTATTGAGCGGTTTTTTCTTATTTTTAAGTGATATGGAATACTGTGATAAAAACCCGGCTGCCGTGTTGCTACGTAGGCTTAACGTTAATAATACCCATGTGATTGATTCACCAGAAGAAGATAAAGCATTAAGTGAATTGCAGTGGACAAGCGTGTGGCAGCGGGTAAACCAACTTGCAGAAACACAACCCGAGAAACACCAACGGACAAAATTGTTGTTTGCCTTACTTTATTCGCTTTATCCTAGGGTCTCGGAAATCGCCGCTAGGCCAGGGTATACGCCGATGATGAGTAGTTTCATTCGGCATAGAAGCGGCCAATGGATCTTTAAAATACCTCGTAGTAAAGGCGGTAAAAGCAGAATGATCCCCTGCCCTGAGGCGCTTTTAACATGCTTAGTAAGTTATCGCCGTTACTTAGGATTAGCGGATTTACCTGAACCTGATGAACAGACGCCCCTATTTGTGCGTCACAAGGCCGGTACACATGGTCGAGAAGCTGGCATTTTACATGCTCAGCTTGGGATTGAGGCAATACGTACCATTGTACGTACCGTATTTGATAGCACCGCTGATTTACTGGCAATTACTCATCCCCATGAAGCACTAGAACTACGTGAGTTTAGTGTTCATTCCCTGCGCCATACCGGGATCACCACTTCAATTGCAGCAGGTACGCCATTGCAGGTCGTGATGAAGAATGCGGGACACGCTGATTTATCAACATTATCTGTGTATATATCTACGGATATACAACAACAGGCTGCGGCGACGGTTCCTCGTGCTTTATAGGTTTAGCGGCATGGCTGGGCTTAAGATGTTTACATCAGGCGCTCGAATATCAGTATTTGATATTCACCGATATTAATTTTACCGCACTTGTTGTCACCTGTTTGGGTAAACGCGAACTCATTAGGCTCAATATAGCCATTGTGCCAATTAAAAACGCACTTCCATTGTTGATTATCAAAATCTGGAATTAGGTAATTATCGAAACGTTGATTTTTAAAGTTGATGATCACTAATACTGATGGACTCGTCCCTGGTGCTTTGTCGTCGTCATCATCTCTTATGTTTTTACGCTCGTAAGCCAATACTTTGTTAGCGTGATCCATATGTAGGATAGATACGTTTTCGCCTTGCAAGCTGATACTGTTTTTACGTAATGAAATGAGCGTTTTATAAGCTTGATTCAATTGTGGGAATTTATCAAGACGCGACCAATCAATAGGATCTTTATCGTCGAACCACAGATCCTCTAATAGCTCCTGACCTTGAAATAACATTGGAATACCGGGTGCCGTTAGAGTGAGAACCACGCCAATTACCGAACGCTGTCGCGCAAAATAGTCTTTATCTACGTTGCCTGGTGCTATCTCCTCGGCTAATCGGGCACTGCCGTTTGCGACCTCATCATGGGATTCGACATATATCACTCGGCTAAACGCATTGCTTGAATAACAGCGGGTTAACGCTTTCGACACCAGGTTAAGATCTCTATCGTCATCATTGGGCTGCGTGAGCACGTTTCTAATTGGGTGCACAAAATCAGCATCCCATTGGGCGGTATAACCTAAGCCGTTATGTTCATGGTGATCAGTGACAAAATCATTGCCATGCAGATCCTCTGCTACCACCAATTTATGTGGGTAACGGTTTTTGATTTCAGCGTTAATCCAGCGCAACAGTCCGTATGCCTCTTTAATGCAATCCTTTGGATCTTCAGTGCCTGACACCGAGCGCATATATGGGATCATATCCATGCGTAAGCCATCCAGTTTAAACTCTTCTAACCACATCATGGCATTGTCAAAGATATATTGGCGCACTTGAGGCCGGCCATAATCAGGTCGGGTGTCTCCCCAAGGGGTGTCGCTGCGCCAGTCGTTGTAAAAATAGATGCCGCCCTTTTCATTTTCGGACCAACCATCGAATTGCCAAAGGTGCAAATCGCTTGGACCAAAATGGTTGTATACCACGTCCAATATCACTCCGATATTCCGGGCATGGGCTTCTCTAACTAAGTCCTTTAACCCGTTTGGACCACCATAGGCTTCTTCGACCGCAAAGGGATAGGCTGGGTTATAGCCCCAACTAAAATCACCAGCAAATTCATTTACCGGCATGACTTCAATACAGTTCACTCCTAGTTCACTAAGATAATCTAGCTTTTCAATGGCGCTGCGAAATGTACCCGGTTTATTGGCAGTATTATAAGTACAATTAAACGTCCCTATATGCAGTTCATAAATAACCAGTGCTTCGACATTAGCAAGCATGAATTCTGACTTTGGCCAAATATAGTCGTCATCGTAAACGACAGATGTGCCAGCACTGTTAGTTAACAGTCGTCCTCTTGGATCGTTGCGTTTTAAAATATCACCCGACTCGGTGGTGATACTAAACTGATATTGCTGATTATTTTTAAGCTCTGGCGCACAGCCATACCATACACCATCGTTGTCTTTCGACAGATTTACCCCTTCGTTACTCCAACCATCAAACTCTCCACGGATTGCCACATTAGTCGCGTTAGGAGCCCATAATCGCACCCTATAACCAGGTTCTGTTTTGAATAATCCCAATGGCTCATGTTTGTTTGTCATATTTTTCTCATCTGAAATAGCAGTGATAGACCACACAATAAGCGTATAACGCGCCAACTTGTCTGAATTTAATGGGTGAACTTGCCACTTTTGGTATAAAAGCCTAACTCGCGGCTGTTGCAGTCTGTATAGCTGACTGAGAATAACGCCAGCACCAGTATGCGTACGTCTTATCCTTAACCCGGATTTACCATAAGGCGCAATATTTATCGATGAGTGGGTAATATTTTCCGGTTTGAAGTTTTGTCATCAGTGATCCGCAGTTGTCATTTTCAGCATATCGCATCTGTGCAGGCAACTTGCACCACTGTATACAGGCATGTGCTGGGCAATACGTATCATCACTTTGCGTCAAGCGAAGATTCAGGTATGGGTTTTGCATTTTCACTTCTAACTAGCATGGTCAGTTGATGTTCATCACATCGACGAACACGATAGAGGCAAGATATGAGTAATGAAATTAGAGGTAAAGTCAGTGCGACTTATTCAAATGAGTTTACGGCTAAAACAGCGTTGGATGCGGTAAAAACGCGTTCGGGCATAGATACTCATGATATTTTTCTCGTCGCTCCCCACGATAACGAGTTTGACAACAGTTTGGAAAGCGATGACAAACAAGTTGGATTTTTCATGCTCAAGACGCATTTATTATCCGCCACAATTGGTGTCATTCTAGGCTTAATCAGTGCTGGAGTATTAGCTTTTTACGGTCCGGCTTATACGCAAAGCAGCCCAGTGCTAACGGCGATTGCGTTATCGATACTGGGTTTTTTTGTTGGGCCTACTGATCGCCGGTTTAGTGTCTCTTAGGCCCGACCAAGATGCCGTAGTCAATCAAACTCGCGACGATAGCCAAGAGGGAAATTGGGTGGTGGTGGTCAATAGCCCATCCCATGAAAAAACGCAGTTAGCTTATGACGTATTGAGCGAAACATCCGACTCAGTAACCTCAAGTTATTAATACGATAGAGTGCTTATGGTTGTCTTCTTCGGCCGGTATGCATCTTAGAAATAACTGAAAACGTTTTGGTCTGATCACGTACAGGGGTTTAAAGGTAAGCATGTGCCGCGACTCGGTATCACCACTAACTTCCCTGCCTTAAAGGTTAAATTACCACTTGTTTCACACGTTAATGTTTAGGATGAATCAAAGATAAATTGCAAATAGTAATCATTATCATTAATATGCGTTAGATTTGTCACTTTCTTCAGGGAAGATCTTCAATGTTTTTGTCTTTCATGGCTGGCGCCAGTGCGCTGATGGCTATGCTGTTGCTGTTTTTTTGCTGGCAATTTCAACCTAAATTTAAATCGATTATCCTGTTGTTTTGCTGGCTAATCATTCTCGTTTCACCTTGGCTGTGGCACGACGGATCTGTCGAGTTGGCGGTTGTCTACGTAGCGCTGACGGTATGCAGCTGTGCATGGCTACTCAGTATTAAGTCAACACTTAAGTCAAAAGCAAGTGTACTTAAAAAAGGCTCAACACAAGGCGCTGTCTCTTATCGCCGAACCACAGTACTTAAAGGCAAACCTGTTTATAAGGTGCGTAATCTAAGCAAGCATGTCGTCAATTTGCTATTAGTCCTGCCATTTGCAGGTGTAGGTGCAATGTTGGTCAGTATGAGCCTGTTTGGGTTTATCGGGATAGATACGGTGAATGTTATGGCACTTAGTGCTCTGACTATGCCCCTATTATGGGGAGTATTTGGTTTTTGGACCATTTCATCTAGGCGTAAAGCAAAACCCATAGTGTTACTGAGTATGCTTGCTGGTATCAGCGCCCTTTCTTTATTTTGGTCTTAATATGTTAACTATTTCTCCTCGTATCAGCCGCCAATCATTAGCAGGACATGGTTGGCTTGGCTTGCTCAGCGGTGCCTTGATGTACATCATCTGCTTGTCGGGTGCTGTCGCTGTTTTTTATCCAGAATTCGAACGCTGGGAGCAACCTTCCGTTGTCGAATATTCTCAATTAGCCCCAGATGCCTTACAACGTGCTTACGAACAAAGGCTTAGTCAGATCCCTAAAGGTGAGAGTATTCATGATATCACTATGGTACTGCCAACCGATGCATACCCAAGAGGCTATATCAGTGCACAACAACAAAGCCATTTTATTCAACAAGACGGTAGCCTAGACATTCAAAAGTTACACCCATGGAAAGATTTTCTTGTGAACTTGCACATAGAGCTACATTTACCGCCAAGCATTGGTTTAGTGTTGGTGAGTCTATTTGGTGTGTTGTTATGTGGCTTGGTTGTTTCTGGATTTATGGCCCACCGTAGAATTTTTAAAGATGCGTTTAAATTACGTATTCGTGCGCAAAATCAGCATAAACAGCGTGATCTGCATAATCGTCTAAGTGTGTGGGCAGCACCGTTTCACTTGATGATAGGTATCACGGGGGCCTATTTTGGACTTGCGATGATTTTTGCCTATGTATTTTCGTTCGCGTTTTATGAAGGTGATAGTAAAGCTCTCATGGCAGATGTATTTTCCAGTGAGCCGGTTTTATCTCAACCGATTCAAACCGCTAATGTGGCCAAAGCCTTGACGAATTTAGCCAGTGTGCTGCAACAGAACATAAATAAGCCGGTGAGCAATGATGGCAATAACGATACCGACAAACAACTAGCATCAAGCGATGGCGTCGACCTAAGTGACTATGCGCCATTTTACGTCACCATTGAAGATGTGGGCACACCGCAACAGTATATTATTATCGGTGTGCGCTACCCTGATCGATTAATTTATGCGGAGCAATATCGCTTTGATAACAATGGGGAGTATATCAATAAAGCGGGTTTTTCCGATGGAGTGGCAGGACGCCAAGGCATTTTTTCAGTATATCGCATTCACTTTGGTCATTTTGGTAACCTAGGTGTTCAAATTGCCTACGTGTTACTTGGTATCGCGCTCAGTATTGTCAGTGTTACGGGTGTAAATATCTGGCTAGAAAAACGCCAGGGCAGAGACTTTATTAATGATGCATGGGTGGCAATAGTATGGGGAATGCCTTTGGCCTTGGCTGTTAGTGCATTCATGCAAATTATGTTTGCGTTTTCTGCTATTGCTATCTTTTGGGGCGTGGTACTGCTGTCTATCGGATGGTCGTTGTATGTAAAAAATGAAAGCGACTGCCGTTATGGGTTAACAAGCCTGACTGGCTTTACATTAGTTGCTTTGATTGTAAGTTATTATGTGCGTTTTTCAGCAAGTGGCATCACGATAACGGCTCATTGGATTAACGGTGCTTGGTTATTCACGGCGGTGGCAATTTGCTATTTTGGTTATAAAAATCGAATCGCTTCTCCCAACGAAACAGCGCCAATTTAGTTGTCACGTCCCAAATGCGTTTAAACATTTGGGACGTGAAGTCAATATTTGTGGGCACCAGTGGGATACGGCGAGTTTGTCATGCGGCCGTTTATTTTTGAATATTAAATAACCGATAAAAATTATCTGTGGTGATACGTGCCAGTTCTTCCACAGGTACACCTTTAAGCTCAGCGATAAATTCACCGACTTCTCGTACATAACCCGGTTGATTTTGTTTGCCCCTATAAGGCACTGGCGCAAGCCAAGGTGAGTCTGTTTCGATCAGTAGCTTTTCTAACGGGATTTTTTTGACCACTTCTTGTAGTGCTTGCGCACTTTTGAAGGTCACTATGCCAGAAATCGAGATATAAAAGCCTAACGCTATAGCGGCTTCTGCCATTTCCCAATCTTCCGTAAAGCAGTGTAAAACGCCTTGGGTATTCGGTGCTTTATGCTGTTTTAGTAGTTCAATTGTGTCTTGGCGAGCATCCCTAGTGTGAATGATCAGCGGCTTGTTAAGCTTATTGGCGACCTTAATATGATCAACAAACGACGTTAACTGAACGTCTTTAGTATCCGCACTATAGAAATAGTCCAAGCCGGTTTCGCCAATAGCCACAATGTTGTCAGAGCTAGCCATTTTAAGAAGTTCGTCATAGGAGCATGCTTCATCCTGATGAAGAGGGTGCACGCCACATGATGCCGACACGTTATTAAACGGCTTTATGGACTCCATCATGGCAGGAAAGTCATTCACTGATACGCACACACATAGGAAGTGTTCTACGCCTCGCTGCTGTGCAAAATGGAGTACCTCAGCAAGCTCTTGCGGGGTTTTATCTAATCGATCAAGATGGCAATGAGAATCTACAAACAAGAAATTTTCCTATTTTAAAAGTTAAAACGTCAGTCTTTTTTGGCAATAAGGGTTTCAACCTAACGGGCTAAGTTCTACTTTACCATTGACTGTAATATGTTGACTAATACCAAAGTTTTATTCACGCCTGGATTACGTAATTGCACGTTAGCACTGACACACAGACTATGCATTTTCCACAGAGATTCAGCGTTAGTCGCATCTTTTTTTAGCTGATCGACTAACCAAATCTGTAACCACTTAACCATGTTGATTGCTTCATCCTGCCACTTAATGGCAAGGTCTGCTGCATCGGCTTGACCGGTTCTTAGCGCGTCAATACTCTGGATCACATCTTGATAGTTAATTTTAGGAGGTGTGTTAAGTCGCTCAATCAACAAAAGCGGTGAAGCACCATACAAGCGCAACATAGCGTCGTCTACGTTTTGATAGCCTTGCTGCTTTAACCAAGCGATACAAGCCTGCTTAGTAGGACTCGCCAACGCGACCTTTTCACAACGACTTAATATGGTGGGTAATAATCGCTCTGCTTGGGCGCTTAACAGCAACAAAAATGTGTTGTTGGTGGGTTCCTCTAGGGTTTTAAGTAAAGCATTGGCACTCGACTCGGTCATGGTGTGCGCGTCATGAATGACCAATACTTTAGCACCGGATAGCTGGGAAGAGCCTGAGAGCTTCTTTATTGCTTCACGTATCGCATCAACCCCAATTTGTTTATCGGAGCGGATTTCGTACAAGTCAGGATGATTACCAGCCCCAAGCAATAAACAAGATTGGCATTGCCCACAAGCCGCATAACCTTGCTCAGGTACGGTTTGTTTATTTGCACATAGGAGAAAGCGTCCTAGTTGTTCGGCAAATTTAGTTTTTCCTATCCCTTTGAATCCCTTTAACAACAGTGCGTGATGTAACCTATTCTGGGATGCACGCTGACACAGTTGATCAAGTGATGCTTGTAGCCAAGAATACATCTACAGCGCCAAAAACTGTTGCATGGCATGTTTAATATCGACATGCACTTGTTCAATAGACTGCATCGTATCGATTATCACGCAATGGGGATCTTGCTCTGCAAGACTAAGATAACGCGCTCGGGTGCGTTCAAAAAACGCTATATCAAGCTGTTCAATACGATCGAGCTCACCGCGCCCTCGTGCGCGTTTCAATCCTTCAGACGGCTCCACATCCAGATACAAGGTAAAGTCAGGACAAAAACCTTTCAGGGTAATATCCCTAAGGGGCTGAATTAATGAGTGGGGAATCTCTCTGCCTCCACCTTGATATGCTTGGGATGACATGTCATGTCGATCGCCTAATACCCATACACCGTCATCAAGCGCGGGGAGGATAACATTATGCAAAAGCTGAGCTCGCGCAGCATACATCAGCAGTAACTCAGCCTCGGTGGTCACGGTTTCGTGTTGCCAATCTTTTTTTACGCACTCACGAATAGCTTCCGCCATGGCCGTTCCGCCTGGCTCTCTGGTGCAGGTTAATTTATGTCCTGCTTGCTCGATACAGGATTTGACTATGCTTACGGCGGTGCTTTTACCGGCGCCTTCTAAGCCTTCAATGACTACAAACTTACCTGCTGGGATCAAAACAACACTTCCTATATATCGATAACTATTTGTTAACTGATTTTCTATTTAACTGGTACTCACGCACTGCCCGATTGTGTTCTTGCAGTGTGTCAGAAAAATGATGGCTACCGTCCCCTTTTGACACAAAATATAATTCTTCAGTGGGTAAAGGGTTGAGTGCGGCGAATATGGCCAAACGACTGGGCATCGCAATTGGAGTCGGTGTTAAGCCCCTAATGACATAGGTATTGTAGGGTGTTGCCGTTCGCAAATCTTTGCGACGTATATCACCATCAAACATATCGCCTATACCATAAATAACCGTTGGGTCCGTTTGCAAACGCATATTCAATCGTAGGCGATTGACAAAAACCCCAGCTATACGTTCGCGCTCGTCCGCCCTGGCCGTTTCTTTTTCGATAATAGACGCCATTATTAACGCTTCATAGGCAGAGATATACGGTAAATTATGCTGCCGTGCTTGCCACAATGTTTGCAACTCCCCTTGCATTGCCTGATACGCTCGCTTAACGACGGTAAACGCTGTTGTACCGGCGACAAAGTGATAAGTGTCCGGCAAAAGCCATCCTTCTAATGAATTACCTGGCAAGTCATGGATTAGACGAGCGATGTTCTCATCGAAATTTTCACTTAGTGTAATGTGAGGATTCTTGACGAGTTGCTCTCGCCAGTCACGCCACCTGAGTCCTTCAATGAGCGTTATGGCAAATTGTTTTTCCTTACCGCTGGCAATAAGGCGAAAAACATCAATGCCGTTCATACCCGGAAGTAACTCATAGGTGCCCGCTTTTACCTTGGCTAACTCCGGCATTAATTTCAGAATCACTTTCAGACCGAGGGTGTTTTTCACCAGTTTTTGCTGTTCTAACTGTCTTAAAATGCTATTGGAAAACTGACCTTTTTGGATACTGAGCAATTTAGGTTCTGCTAATTGCAACGGCTTCTCTGCTTGTTGCTTTAAATAGTAAAAACCCGTCATTAGAGTCACTATTATGACGGTGATCAGTAACGATGTCCCTTTGATGATATTAATTTTCACGATACCGCGGCTCGGATATTAGACATTGTAATGGGCTACTCCCTGTTGCACTTCGCGAGTTTTATCACTTAAATAATAAGCACGATGCCCGTCATTGTATTCAATTGAGTTAACGGGCACCACGCCCATTAAACTGTTACACACAAATACCTCGTGTGCCGATTGCAAAGTGCTTAGTCCCTCTCTGCACGTGAAGACAGGCATACCTGAATCTTTTAAAAATGCCATAGCATGGTTACGCATAACGCCATTAACGCCACTAAATTCAAGTGAAGGAGTAAACCAAGCATTATCATGATACCAAAAGATGTTGCCCACAGATGATTCTACAATATTGCTGTCAGTATCAAGCACGACGCAGTCATGAAATGCATCTAGGGCAAGTTCTCGCTTAATTAGCACTTGCTCTAATCGATTTAAATGCTTTAATCCCGCCAATATAGGTTGCTTGGCCAAGGTAATATTACTGATGTTTAATTCTATACCGCCTTCTCGCCAATTATGGTAATGCACCGGCATGGCGTGACGAGTGATAATATAACTCGGATTGTCAGCACCCGTTGGGCTATAACCGCGACCACCCACACCCCGGGAGATAATAACCTTAAGTACTGCCAGTGTTTCTTTTTGTGCTGCATTGATAACGTCGAGAGTAAGCTGTGCCCAAGCGGTAAATGGTATATATAAGCGCTCGCAAGAGCCTTCAAGTCTTGCTAAATGCGCGGCCCACAATTCAATGTTGCCATCTTTTACGGCCATAGTCGTAAAACATCCGTCACCATACTGCATCGCCCTGTCGGCAATATCTATCTGTGTGGCGGGTAAACCATTTACAATCATGCGTTATCTTTATCTGTTGTATTCATATAATTGAACGAAAAAAGCCTGTAATAGCAATGATATTACAGGCTTTGTCTGGTTACTAATAAACTTGTCTTAGTGGTTAATAATTACACTTTTTTGAATAATAACGAACCATTTGTGCCGCCAAAACCGAAGGAGTTACATAAGGCGTACTCCATGTTTACCGATCGCGTTTCATGGGGTACAAAATCTAAATCGCATCCTTCACCAGGGTTATCCAAGTTGATCGTTGGTGGGGCCACTTGATCGCGCAGGGCTAAGATAGTGAAAATCGCTTCAACTGCACCAGCAGCACCTAATAAATGGCCGGTCATAGATTTAGTTGAACTTACCGGTACTTTTTTAGCGTAACCTTGGAAGATGCTCTTCACTGCTGCCACTTCTGCAATATCACCTGCAGGTGTTGATGTACCATGGGCATTGATATAACCCACTTGGCGTGCATTAATCGATGCATCATTTAGCGCGTTTTGCATTGCCGCAGCCGCTCCCTCACCATTTTCTGGAGGAGACGTCATATGGTATGCATCGCCACTCATACCAAAACCGACAAGTTCAGCATAAATTTTAGCACCACGAGCTTTTGCAGATTCATACTCTTCTAACATGACGACACCTGCCCCCTCGCCCATGACAAACCCGTCACGGTCTTTATCCCAAGGACGACTGGCTATTTCAGGTGCATCGTTGCGTGTAGATAACGCTCGCGCTGCAGCAAAGCCACCTAGCCCTAATGGACAAATTGACGCTTCAGCGCCACCTGCCAACATCGCATCTGCATCTCCGTACGCTATGATACGTGCAGCTACGCCAATATTGTGTACACCTGTTGTACAGGCAGTCACTATATTTAAGTTAGGGCCTTTTAACCCTTCCATGATCGACAAAAAACCTGAAATCATATTGGTAATGGTTGCTGGAACGAAAAAAGGCGATATACGTTTAGGACCGGAGTTAAGCAACTTAGTGTGATTTTCTTCAATCAAACTCAATCCACCGATACCTGAGCCAATAGCGACGCCAACACGAGCGGCATTTTTTTCAGTGATCGCCAAACCTGAATCGGCTAAAGCCTGTTTGCCAGCGGCAATACCGAATTGGATAAATTTATCCATTTTTTTGGTTTCTTTTTTGGCAATGTAATCTTCAACGTTGAAGTCCTTTACTTCACCTGCGAAATGCGTCGTATATTCTGATGCATCAAAAACGGTAATAGGACCTATGCCACTTTGACCGTTGACGATATTCTGCCACGTGGATGCATAATCATTGCCCACAGGAGAGAGTACGCCTAGACCGGTTACTACAACCCGACGTTTAGCCACTTTGGCCTCCGAACGTAATTTAAATTTGGTGTGATAGATAAAAGAAACGGCTCAGAAAGAGCCGTTTTTAAAAACTGTTTACGCGTCTTTGTGAGCGTTAACGTAGTCAATTGCAGATTGAACTGTGGTAATTTTTTCTGCTTCTTCGTCAGGAATTTCAGTATCAAATTCCTCTTCTAAAGCCATAACCAATTCAACTGTGTCTAGAGAATCCGCACCTAAATCATCAACAAACGAGGCTTCTGATTTTACTTCTTCTTCTTTAACACCAAGTTGTTCAATAATGATTTTTTTAACGCGTTCTTCGATGTCACTCATAATTCTAGTTTTCCCTTAAAAGTCGCTAGATATAAATTTCGAGTAGTGTATTCACCAACCCACTGCCTTGCAAGCAAGACCTTGAAGTTTTTTACTGGTCGAACCACTAAAAACTATATAATAATCAACAAAAAATAACAGGCAAGCAATGTTTTTAACAACCTCGGTTATTATTTAAACACACTACCCCATAAACATTCCACCGTTTACATGTAGGGTCTCACCCGTAATGTAAGCAGCGCTATTACTAGCTAAAAAGCCAACCGCTGAAGCTACCTCTTGAACAGAGCCTAAGCGATTCGCTGGAATATCTTTAAAAATGGCTTCACGTTGGTCGTTGCTTAATGCTTTGGTCATATCGGTATCGATAAAACCCGGCGCAACCACATTAACCGTAATACCGCGAGAAGCGACTTCACGCGCCATGGATTTACTAAAGCCTATTACCCCAGCCTTCGCTGCTGCATAGTTAGCTTGGCCGGCATTACCTGCACTGCCAACGACAGAGCCGATATTAATGATTCTACCACAACGTTTTTTCATCATGCCACGTAAAACTGCTTTAGACATATTAAACACTGACGTCAGGTTAGTGTTAATAATATCTTGCCACTCATGATCCTTCATACGCATAAGCAAGTTATCACGTGTGATACCGGCATTATTGACCAAAATATCAATCACGCCAAATTGTTCTGCAATATCAGATAACAAAGTATTCATAGACTCGGCATCAGAAACGTTTAGCACCATTCCTTTGCCTTTATTGCCTAAATACGCACTAATTGCTTGTGCACCGTTTTCGGAAGTAGCAGTACCGATAACAATAGCCCCATCATTGACTAATTGTTCGGCGATAGCTTTACCAATTCCACGACTTGCACCGCTCACTAGCGCAATTTTTCCATCTAATCCAGACATGTATATTCTCTACTGTTTAACGAATAACGGAAACCGTTTCAGGGTTATTAACTGCATCACAGCTCAATGATTTATCGATACGTTTGATCAGACCGGTTAATACTTTACCGGGTCCAATTTCATGTAACTGATTGACATCTAATGACACAAGTTTTTGGACTGTTTCTGTCCAACGAACTGGGCTGTATAGCTGACGCAAAAGTGCAGATTTAATTGCTTGCGGACTATTTTCAATCGCTACGTCTACATTATTCACAACAGGAATAGTCGGCGCATTAAACGCGATTGAATCAAATAATGTAGCCAATTTCTCAGCCGCGGGTTTCATCAATGCACAATGCGACGGTACACTTACCGATAACGGTAAGGCTCGCTTTGCCCCTGCTGCTTTACATAATTCTGCGGCTTTCTCAGTCGCTTGTGCATTACCTGCGATAACAACTTGGCCAGGAGAATTAAAGTTGACTGCCGACACGACTTGTCGACTCTCACCTTCTGCCTGAGCACAAGCTTGAATGACTTTCGCATCCTCTAAACCGATTATCGCATACATAGCGCCAACCCCTTTAGGCACTGCTTGTTGCATAAATTGGCCACGAGCTTCTACCAATTTGATGCCGTCTTCAAACGTTAATACGCCTGCACAGACCAAAGCGGAGTATTCACCTAAACTATGGCCTGCCAGATAATGGGGCAAGCTTGCATCTTGTGCCTTTAACACCTGAAATATAGCGTAACTGGCAGCTAATAAAGCGGGTTGGGTAACCTGAGTTTGGCCTAACGTTTGAGCACTATCATTCTGTACAACGTCCCAAAGATCATAACCCAACACTTTACTTGCGCGGCTAAATGTTTCTTCGACTTGCGGATGATTTACCGCTAAATTTTTTAACATGCCTACTGTTTGTGAGCCCTGTCCGGGGAACACCCACGCGCGTTTTGACATAACACTTCCTTTCATTTACTCACTAAGATATTTAAGCCGATAAGTCTGTTTAATAACATACCTACCGTTAATAACGAACTAATGCAGATGCCCACGCAAATCCACCGCCAAACGCTTCTAGCAGGAGGTTTTGCCCACGTTTTATACGGCCATCGCGAATGGCTTCATCTAATGCCGTTGGCACCGTAGCTGCTGAGGTATTACCGTAGCGCTCTAAGGTCAATACGACTTGATCCAACGACATGTTTAATTTCTTGGCTGTTGCCTTGATAATACGGAAGTTAGCTTGGTGCGGAACCAACCAGTCTAAATCTGATTTTTGCATATTGTTAGCAGCTAATGTCTCTTCGACTACTTCGCTTAATTTAGTCACCGCCACACGAAAAACTTCGTTACCCTTCATCGAGCCCCAATTTTCATGTATGGATGCCTCGTCGCCACGGGTCGGATTGCCAATGGCAAGTAGGTCACCATAAGATCCTGCTGCATGAATGTGAGTAGACAGAATGCCTGGTTCTTCACTGGCTTCGATAATCGTTGCTCCAGCAGCATCGCCAAACAGTATGACCATAGTGCGGTCCTCTGGGCTGATCATACGACTTAAACAGTCCGTACCCACAACCAATATACGTTTTGCCATACCGGATTTTATGTATTGGTCGGCGACGCTCAAAGCGTAACAATAACCCGCACAAGCCGCCGCCACATCAAATGCTGGAATACCGTCGATATCCAACGCTTTTTGAATTTCGCACGCTGTGCTAGGCAGTGCATAACGACCGCTGGTCGTTGCGCATACAATCATATCCAAAGATTTAGCATCGATACCCGCAGCTTCTAAGGCTTTTTTACTAGCTTCAACACCCATACTCGCGGCTGTTTCGTCGGCACCTATAATTCGACGTTCTTTGATACCAGTTCGGTCAGTTATCCACTCGTCTGAGGTATCAACCATTAAGGATAAATCTGCGTTAGTACGCACTTCGCTTGGATAGTAACTACCAGTACCAATTATTCTAGAATTCATTTATTAAGAGCGCTCCATCAAGAGGTTTTCTATCTTATCTTTAATTTTAGTGGGAACTTGCCTATTGGCTTCTTGTATTGCTTCTCTAATGGCATACAAAAAAGCCTCATCAGAGGCATTTCCGTGGCTCTTGACCACAATTCCGCGCAATCCTATCAGACTCGCGCCGTTATACTGGTCGGGGTTCACCCGTAAATAAAGTCGGCGTAATAACGGACGGGCCAGTTTTGCCATTATTTTACTTAACAAGTTACGTTGAGCATCTCGTTTTATTTGTTCAATCAATAACTTAACTAAACCTTCACAAGACTTCAACGCGATATTCCCTGAGAAACCGTCCGTTACAATTACGTCTGCAATATCGTTGAAAATATCGTCACCTTCAACAAAACCGATATAATTAATTTGCTTATTGGCTGCTAACAGAGCGTTAGCTTGTTTGATTGCTGCAGGGCCTTTAATTTGCTCTTCGCCTACATTCAAAATGGCGACACGAGGCCTTTCAATACCCGCTATTTCTTGGGCCAGTACAGACCCCATCACCGCATTTTGCAATAACGTTTGGGCATCACATTGCACTGTTGCGCCTAAATCTAATAGATAAACTTTACGTCCTTTTGCGGTGGGAAGACTGGAAACTAATGCGGGCCTATTGACCCCTGCTAAGGTTTTTAATTGCGAACAAGCCATCGCTAATAATGCGCCTGTATTTCCAGCACTAACACACGCATCAGCTTGTCCATCTTGGACATGCCGTATAGCACAAGCCATTGACGAGTCTTTTTTGTGTCGTAACGCGGATGCCGGATTATCAGCCATTAAAACCTGTTGGTTACAATGTACAACTGAATATCGTTGTAGGGAAATAGAGGTGTGTTGTTTTAACCAAGATGAAATAACACCTTCATCGCCACAAAAAATCAAATGGAGTTGGGGGAATTCATTCAGGGCTTTAAATGCGGCGGATAGAATAATATGGGGGCCGTTATCGCCCCCCATAATATCTAACGCTAAGGTTAGATGACGCAAAGATATCTCAAATTATAATGAGAGAACTTTTTTGCCTTTGTAGTAACCATCAGCGGTAATGTGATGACGAATGTGCGTCTCACCTGATGTTGAATCTACAGACATAGTCGCAGTTCCCAACGCATCATGCGAACGACGCATGCCACGCTTAGAACGAGTTTTACGATTCTTTTGTACTGCCATTAGTTTGCTCCTAGTCTCGCTTAAGTTCTTTCAAAACCGCGAACGGGTTTGGACGTTCATCGACCGGTTCAATTTTTCCGAATGACATATTCTCTGCTTTTGTGCCGCAATCCTCCTCTGCATGAAGGGCGACAATGGGCAAAGATAAAATCATTTCGTCTTCAAAGATTTGAAGTAAATTGACTTCTCCGTGGTCATTGACCTCTACCGGGTCGTAAATATCCGGTAACTCATCGGTCTTTTCATCATCAAATCCCTGCACAGGACTGAAACAAAACGACACATCTAAAGGATGAGTAAAAACACCATTACATCTTTGACAGATGAGTGATGTTTCACAATGAATTTGACCTTCGAAATAGGAAAGACCCTGCTCGTCTTTTAAAAACTTTACTTCGATATCAACTTCATCGTCTATGCCAGCAACGGTACCAACCAATCTCGGCATATCAGCCGTTAACATCACACCCTGATATTCAGAGCATTTTGTGGCACTTTTGATAGGGTCAAGTCGTTTAGGTAATTTTACTTTCTGCATAGCGCGCGCATCATAAAGGCTGAAAAGGGTTTAGTCAAAGAAAATATAATCTTAAGTCCTATGTAATGTAAGCAATTTATGCTTTTATGTCGGCCGACAATTGTAATACAGGTCGTTAATTTGATGAAACTAATTCTTGCTTCAACCTCATTATATCGCAAAACGTTACTTGCTAAGCTTTGCATCCCCTTCTCTACGTCTGCACCTGAAGTAGATGAAACACCTATTATTGATGAAAGCCCTGGGCATCTCGTCGCTCGCTTGTCCCTAGCAAAAGCCCAGAACGTTGCAGCCCATCAGTTAGGTGTTGTAATTGGTTCTGACCAAATTGCCTGTGTTGAGGGTGTCATACTCGGTAAACCGGGCCATTTCGAGCGAGCATATGAGCAACTCGCGTTCTTAAGTGGGAAAACGGTTACCTTTTATACTGGACTCACCGTTTGTGATGCTTTATCTGGTAAAAGTGAGACGATAGTAGAAACCTTCGACGTGACATTCAAATCGCTTTCAACAAAACAAATCACCCGCTATTTAGAATTAGAAACCCCATATGATTGTGCTGGCAGTTTCAAAAGTGAAGGATTAGGGATTTGTTTATTCTCTCGCCTCAATGGACGTGACCCGAATACACTAGTGGGCTTACCGTTAATCGCGCTTATGGAGCTACTGACAAAATTTAATATCGATGTTTTTGATTATATGCAAACCACTAACGAATAAAATCATCATCAATTTCGTTAGCGGCAACTGACGACGAACTTTATTTTATGGCTTAGCTAATTCGTCGAGCATGATAGACAATTGCTTGCGCCAATGTGTCGTTTGCACACCGCTGTCTTGTTCGGCTGACGTTTTATCAATAACCGAATATGGTGGACGCTTTGCTGGTGTTGGATATTGCTCGGCGTAAATCGGCAAAATTGGTATCATCTTTTTTAATAGGCCTTTTTCCTGCGCCAGTTCTTGAATGGCGACGGCGAAATCATACCAACTGGCGACACCTGCATCAGTCCAGTGATATAAACCACTAACGCTATCGTTTTGACACACGGCCCATAACCAATCCGCTAAACCCGCTGCGTAAGTTGGGGTGCCGATTTGATCTGATACCACACCCAATTGCGCTTTTTCCTGCATTAAACGCAGCATCGTTTTGACAAAATTATTGCCATGAGTGGAGTAAACCCATGCCGTTCTAACAATGACCGAATCGGGCAATTGCGATTGCACCCCTATTTCACCCGCTAACTTTGACGCACCGTATACCCCAAGAGGATTCGGCGTGTCTGTAGTTAGGTAGGGAGAATGTTTTGTACCGTCAAATACAAAATCTGTGGATACATGCAGCAATCGGACATTCGCTATTTTACAGGCTTGTGCAAGATTAATTGCGCCTTGTGCATTAACCTCATACGCTTTGTCACTGTCAGTTTCGGCTTTATCAACTGCAGTATAAGCCGCGGTATTAATGACAACATCGGGACGAACCCTTGTCATTGCGTTTTGTATACTTTGCTGCTCGGTAATATCAAGCTCGGTACTCGAAAATGCAGTAAGGTTAACGCTAGCTGGCGCTCGGTTGACTAATTCCCAACCGAGTTGACCATTTTTTCCCGTAATCAGTACTCTCACGATATGTCCATTTTTTACAATCAGGCGAATTTAGGTGCGTTTGCAAATAAGCATCCGACTTGGTCTTTTTCCGATAATGCAGGCTGATTACCGTTTACTAAAGGCCAGTCGATACCCAAAGCTGGATCGTTCCATAATATTGAAACTTCAGACTGGGGATAATAATAATCACTGCATTTATATACAAACTCAGCCGTTTCACTGGTCACATAAAATCCATGAGCAAATCCTGGAGGTACCCAAAGCTGCTTATTGTTTTTAGCTGATAACTCAAGGCCTAATGTATGACCATAGGTAGATGATGATTGACGCAAATCTACAATGACATCGAATACGCTACCCTGGGTCACGCGTACTAATTTGCCTTGCGTATGCTCTAACTGGTAATGCAGTCCACGCAGGATCCCCTGCCGAGACTTACTATGATTGTCTTGTACCAGTGATTCAACGCCAGTGGTTTGTGTGAAAACATCGGCGCGAAAGGTTTCCATAAAAAAACCTCTTTCATCGCCGAACACTTTTGGTTCGAAAATAACCACATCGTTTAACGCTGTTTGGGTAATTTGCATATTAAAAACTCTTAATGAATGTTGCTTTATTCGTAACCTGCGGCGACTTTAAGTAAATATTGGCCATAACCTGTTTTTGCCAGGCTATTACCTTGTATTAGAAGTTGTTCCTTATCTATCCACTTATTGCGATAGGCTATCTCTTCTAAACAGGCTACCTTCAAACCCTGTCTGTGCTCAACAGTTTGCACAAATTGCCCTGCTTCTAATAGAGAGTCGTGGGTCCCGGTATCTAACCAAGCAAACCCCCGCCCCAGCAAAGACACATTCAAATCTCCTCTGCTAAGATAGGCGAGATTGACATCAGTAATTTCTAGCTCACCGCGAACGGAAGGCTTGATATTTTTCGCAATTTCGATGACATCATTATCATAAAAATACAGCCCAGTTACGGCGTAATTTGACTTAGGCGTAACGGGTTTTTCCTCGATACTGACGGCTTTTTTGTCTTTATCAAATTCAACCACACCGAATCGTTCAGGATCTGTGACGTGGTAACCAAAGACAGTTGCGCCTTTATTTACCTTAATGGCATCTTTGAGTTTGTCAGAAAAGTGCTGACCATAGAAAATATTATCACCGAGTACTAAACTCACATTAGCATCGCCAATAAAATCCTCAGCGATGATAAACGCCTGAGCAAGGCCATCGGGACTTGGCTGAGTAGCGTATTCAATTTTAATACCGTAAGTGTCACCATTACCTAGCAAGCGCTCAAAATTAGCGCGATCTTCTGGTGTGGTGATGATCATCACTTCTTTAATGCCTGCCAACATTAATACAGAAAGCGGATAATAAATCATCGGCTTATCATAAATAGGCAATAATTGCTTTGATGTACCTTGGGTGATGGGGTGTAAACGAGAGCCTGAGCCACCTGCTAAAATAATACCTTTATACTCTGCCATGCTTATTCTCCTTCGCCTAATCGTCCTAATTTATACTTGCCAGACAATACGCGTTGCCACCAAGACTCATTATTGAGGTACCACAAAACCGTTTTGCGCATACCTGAAACAAAATTCTCTTCAGGTGCCCATCCCAATTCTCGTTGAATTCGACCTGCATCAATGGCATATCGAGCGTCATGGCCAGGTCGGTCTTTTACGAAAGTAATTAAATCTGCGTATTGTGTAATATTATCAGCTCTATGTTGGGGGCGAGCTCATCCAGCAGTTCACAGATAGTGCGCACCACATCAAGATTTCGTTTCTCGTTATGGCCACCAATGTTAAACGTCTCCCCTACCCGTTTCGATTTAACAACTAAGCATAACGCTCGAGCGTGATCTTCCACAAATAACCAATCGCGAATTTGACTACCATCGCCATAGACTGGCAATGATTTTCCAGCTAACGCATTTAGAATAACATGCGGAACCAATTTTTCGGGAAAGTGATAGGGGCCATAGTTATTTGAACAGTTGGTAATGACAGTAGGCAAACCATAGGTCCGTTGCCAACTTCTCACTAAATGATCTGAGCTAGCCTTACTAGCAGAATACGGCGAACTTGGTGCATATGGGGTGGTTTCAGTGAATAACGGCAGCTCGCTATTCGCTGGCAATTCATCAGGGTGAGGTAAATCGCCGTAAACTTCATCAGTTGAAATATGATGAAAAATAAATTGAGATTTACGAGTTTCTGGCAAATTCTGCCAATACTCACGGGCAGCATCTAACAAAGTATACGTGCCTACAACGTTGGTGTGAATAAACGCTCCTGGGCCATCTATTGAGCGATCAACATGTGATTCAGCAGCAAGATGCATTACGGCATCGGGTTGGTGCTCGTTGAAAACACGCTTTATTTGCGCTGCATCACAAATATCAACTTGCTCAAAAATGTAACGATCGCTGTGCAATTCAGTGGGAATTGACTCGGTATTGCCTGCATATGTTAATGCATCAACATTGATTACACTATCTAGGCTATTTGTTAATAAATGCCTGACAACGGCACTTCCAATAAATCCGGCTCCGCCGGTAACGAGTATCTTCATGTAATATGGGCCCTGCGCGTTTTGTTACTTAGACATCATGTCTAACGAGTTTAAGTTCTGACTTCTAAAATGCTTAATGTTCGATTTAGCTGCTGATCGAGCGGTGCCTGAAAGCTTACTCGTTCTTCTGTTTTAGGGTGAATAAAGGCGATGGAATAAGCATGTAAGAACAAACGTTTTAACCCCTGCTTATTCATTTGGCCAGTAAACTCAGCATCACCGTATTTATCATCACAGGCAATAGGATGACCAGCATGTAAACAGTGAACACGAATTTGGTGGGTACGCCCGGTAATGGGCGACGCTTCAACTAAGGTTGAACCTATATATCGATTCAATACCCGAAAACGTGTTTCTGAAGGTTTACCTTCCGTGTCAACCGATACCAAGCGCTCCCCTGACTTCAAAATATTTTTTAACAGAGGGGCATTTACTTTGTAACGGTTCTCCGGCCATTCACCGACAACTAACGCTTGATAACGTTTATCCATTTTTTTGTCACGCAGTTGTTCATGCAAAGCTTTTAACGCCGAGCGTTTTTTAGCTATTACTAAACATCCGGATGTGTCTCTGTCTAACCTGTGCACTAATTCTAAAAATCTTGCCTGTGGTCGCAATGCTCTCAACGCTTCGATTACCCCAAAACTAAGACCACTACCACCGTGAACTGCCATACCAGAGGGTTTGTTCAGCACAATAAGTAAATCGTCTTCGAATAAGATATGTGACTCAAGGGAAGCCACTTTGTCTAACTTAGTTGAAGGCGCTTCGTTCGGTTCTGACACTCTAATCGGTGGAATACGCAATTGGTCATGTGCTTGAAGTTTATATTCTGGCTTAACGCGTTTTTTATTAACGCGAATTTCTCCCTTACGCACAATGCGATAAATAAGGCTTTTAGGCACACCTTTTAATAAGGTACGCAAATAATTATCGATGCGTTGACCTTCAAGGTCTGGATCGATTTCGATAAATTGGACTTTTTGGAATGAAGTATCTGTGGTCATCAGAGTATTATAACTGGAAGCCCCCCATGTATGACCAGCATTTTATTCGCTTGCCAGCATTGAGATTTTAATGTGATAATGCTTCGGTCTTGCTACAGGCAACTGCCGAGTAAGACAAACAGATGTAATAATCCGTTCTGGTAGCAATGCGACACCGATAAAGTCGTTAAATATTGCCCTATCGATTACGAAGTGAGTAACTTTTCGTGGATTAGATAAAACAGAACCAAAACATCAGCGATGATAAATAACTATTTGATCGCGACCGATGTAAAGAATGTAATTGAATTGACAACGTACTGGGTTTGTTATGCCCTTTTTCTCAACGCATAACCACCGAGTATTAACCGTTTTAAGAAACGATTTTACAGATGTCAGAAAAGGCCGAAACTGACACCCAAGTGGGAAGTATTGAACAAATTCATGTATTAAATAATGCATGAGATACTTAGGCAAAACCTTAAAATTAGTTAGATACAGCCGGGAGGCTGCATGACAAAAACTTGTCGAATCACAGCGCATGTCTTTCATCCGTGGCGATCGGTACACCACCGAGTCAATAAGAATGAAAAGAATGTTAATCAATGCAACTCAGCAAGAAGAATTGCGTGTTGCCCTCGTTGATGGTCAAAAGCTTTACGATTTAGATATAGAAAGCCCAGGCCATGAACAGAAAAAAGCCAATATTTATAAAGGGACAATTACCCGCGTAGAGCCCAGCCTAGAAGCTGCATTCGTGGATTATGGCGCAGAGCGTCATGGTTTCCTTCCTCTAAAAGAAATCGCCCGCACCTACTTCCCTCAAGGTTATAAATTTGAAGGTCGTCCTAATATTAAGGACGTCATCAAAGAAGGTCAGGAAGTCATTATACAAATTGACAAAGAAGAGCGTGGCCAGAAAGGTGCTGCGTTAACAACTTTTGTTAGTTTAGCCGGTAGTTATTTAGTCTTGATGCCCAACAACCCTCGTGCTGGCGGTATTTCGCGTCGTATCGAAGGTGATGAGCGCACAGATCTAAAACAAGCACTTAGTAATCTAACCTTACCAGATGGCATGGGTCTTATCGTGCGTACGGCTGGTGTGGGTAAATCCGCAGAAGAGTTACAGTGGGATCTCAGCGTATTATTAACCCATTGGACCGCCATATCAGAAGCGGCGGATTCTCGCCCTGCTCCTTTTTTAATCCACCAAGAAAGCAACGTTATCGTACGTGCTATTCGTGATTACTTGCGCCGAGATATCGGTGAAATATTGATTGATAAAACCAGTATTTATGAGCAAGCAATGAAGCACATTGAGTTAGTGCGTCCAGATTTCGCGAGCCGAGTAAAACTGTATCGTGGCGATGTACCTTTGTTTAGCCATTATCAAATTGAAAGCCAAATTGAATCAGCCTTTCAACGAGAAGTACGTTTACCTTCAGGCGGCTCAATCGTTATTGATCCCACCGAAGCATTAACGTCTATTGATATTAACTCTGCTCGCGCAACAAAAGGCAGTGATATCGAAGAAACCGCATTTAATACCAACTTAGAAGCGGCTGATGAAGTTGCACGCCAATTGCGCCTGCGAGATTTGGGTGGATTAGTGGTCATCGATTTTATCGATATGACTCCGGTGCGTCATCAACGTGAAGTGGAAAATCGTCTAAAAGATGCCGTTCGTCATGATCGCGCTCGGGTACAACTTGGTCGTATATCTCGCTTTGGTTTACTTGAAATGTCGCGCCAGCGTTTACGTCCATCGTTAGGTGATTCAGCGCATAACGTTTGTCCTCGTTGTAGTGGGCACGGAACGGTACGTGGTACCGAGTCATTGGCGCTATCTGTGTTACGCATCATGGAAGAGGAAAGTATCAAAGACAACACAGGCCAAATTGAAGCCCAATTACCGGTCAATGTTGCCACTTACTTGTTAAACGAAAAACGTGGTGCCGTTGCTGGTGTTGAAAAGCGTCATAATGTGCAGTTGGTGATCATTCCAAACCCAAATATGGAAACGCCTCATTATAATGTAGCGCGACGTCGTCCGGACGATGCCGTTCATGACATGAGTTACAACGTTGAGTTAATGAAAAACGAAGATACCGAAGCAGACAAAGCTGTCACTGCCATGCCAGTGAAAGAGCAACCCGCTCTACAAAGCTTCGTTTCACCGCCTAAGGCAGTAACTGCACCAACGGCGGCTACTCCAGAAGCGACTACCGCTGATGTTTCATTATTATCTCAAATCGCTAAGTGGCTAAAATCGTTATTTGCTTCTGCTCCAGAGCCAGAACCTGAGCCCGAAGTGAAGCCCCAGCGCAAACAACAGCCTCGTCGTACACGTAATAATCCTCGTCGTGGTAAACAGGGCGAAGCGCGATCTGAAGGACGCAATGATAACCGTTCTGACAATCGCCCGAATACTCGTGACACCAACAACGAAAGCTCAAGCGAGGGTGGCAATGAACGTAAGCCACGTCGTGAAGATAATCGCAAACCTCGTCGCGATAACAAAACGGCTAAAGACGCTGTTACTACCAGCCCTGAACAGAAAAAAGAACCGAACCAAAAGCCCCCAGAGCCTCGTAAAGAAGTAAAGGAGCAAAAAGTTGCTGAACGTCGTAAGCGCAGAGATACCAGACGCAGCGTACGTGTGGATGATAATCAAGAACAAGTAGCTGAAGCAGCTCAAACTGCTAGTAGCCTTGTTAGTCAAGCTAACGACAACAAGCAGAATGCGCAGCTAGATAGCAAAGTGGTAAAAGCCGTCGAGCAAACGGCTAAGCAAGACACGCCATCTGGCGTTCAGGCACAAGCTCCTGTTGTCGCCCCGGCACAAGATATTGAGCCACCTAAGAAACCAAAAGTGAAAGCGGAAGAAAAACGCACACAAGAGGCTTCCCATGAAACCCATGAAGATCCAGCGAAACCTGAATCTAATGATGGTGACAGTAATGATAAAGGTGAAAATACGACTCAGCGTACTCGCAGTCGTCGTTCACCTCGTCATATTCGCGCTGCGGGTCAGAAACGTCGTAAAGATGAAGATGCACAAGGTAGCTCTGATACCCAAAATGCAAAGCAAGACGAATTGCAATTTGACGAACCACAAGTGGCACAAACTGCTCCAGTGCAAACTGAACAAGCAATAAAGGACAGCAACAATGTAGCGCTTGAGTCAACTGCTCAGTCCGATATTAGTGCTGATGTTGCCGAACAAGCATCTGCCCAAAGTGAGTTATTGACACAACCTGAGCAAGTCATTGCAACGGGTGAGCAAGTAGCCCAAGCACCTGAAGTAGCAGCGATTCAGTCTGTTGATGAACAAGCTTCAGCACCGGTAGTGGATGCTGAGCCTTTTGTAGCAACAGAATCAAAAACTGATTCAGTTGTTATTGCTCCTAAAGCCGATGAAATCATTGTTCAAAGCACTGAACAGAGCTCTGCGGCTAGTGATGTAGTTAAAGCGTCACCGGTAGAAAAACCAGCTCAAATGCCAAAAGCGAAAAAAGCAGCAACTAAACCTGCGAACGTCAGCACAAATAAAGCACCAAAAGCGTCAGCATCTCATCCGATGGCGACCCCTGCGAGTGTTGAGCAAGTGTTTAGCGAATCTAAAATAGGTTCGTTAGGTGATGCAGCCCGTCCAGCGGTAAATGCATCAGGTAAATCTGCGGCTATGGTTGCAGCATCTAACCGTGCGGGCGCTCCGGCGACTCGCCCCGGCTCTCAAGACTAATTGTTGCACTACTGAGAATTTACCACAGGTAAATCAAAACCGCTGTTAGCCAAGCTAACAGCGGTTTTTTTTATTCCGTGATTGCTAATCACTGGATATGCTGTATCCTCCCGCCCTCTCTATCATGCTTGAAAAAGCAGCATAGAATTTGATAATTAATTCACGACCAGCGAGTAAAATATGAGTTTTGCCGATTTAGGCTTATCCCCCGCAATTCTGTCTGCCGTCACGGCGAAAGGCTACACCGACCCATCACCAATTCAAGCACAAGCCATTCCAGCCATTTTAGAAGGCAAAGATGTCATGGCTGCGGCGCAAACAGGGACAGGCAAAACGGCTGGTTTCACTCTGCCACTTCTTGAATTGCTTAATCGTGGTACGCATGCCCGCGGTAACCAAGCTCGCGCATTAGTATTAACACCGACTCGTGAACTTGCCGCTCAAGTTGCCGCCAGCGTCGTTGATTATGGTAAAGACCTACCATTACGCTCGGCTGTGGTATTTGGTGGTGTGGGTATTAACCCACAAATGATTAAATTGCGTAAGGGTGTTGATATACTTGTTGCTACGCCAGGACGTTTACTTGATTTGTATAATCAAAATGCGGTCAGGTTCGATGATCTTGAAATTTTGGTATTAGATGAAGCAGACCGTATGTTGGACATGGGTTTTATTCACGATATCAAAAAAGTGTTAAAACTATTACCAGCAAAACGTCAAAATCTACTTTTTTCAGCTACTTTTTCAGACGAGATCCGCGCATTGGCGAAAGGGCTCGTGAATAATCCAGTTGAAGTATCAGTGTCACCGCCAAACACAACTGTTGAAGCTGTTGAACAATGGATCTGTCCAGTAGATAAAAATCAGAAGACCCCTGCTTTAATCCGTATGATTAAAGATAATGACTGGCAGCAAGTTCTTGTTTTTAGCCGTACCAAACACGGTGCGAATCGTATTTCTAAGCAATTGGAAGCCCGAGGCATCACGTCGGCTGCGATTCATGGTAATAAGAGTCAAGGTGCCCGTACAAAAGCACTCGCCGAATTTAAAAGCGGTAAAGTTTGCGCTTTGGTAGCCACAGATATCGCAGCGCGCGGATTAGACATCAGTCAATTACCTCAAGTCGTCAACTATGATTTACCCAATGTGGCTGAAGATTATGTTCACCGTATCGGCCGAACGGGTCGCGCTGGCGCTAGCGGACAAGCTATTTCTTTGGTAACTGCCGATGAATTCCCTTTATTGGCAGACATTGAGCGTTTTACAAAGCAAATTATTGCACGCAAGGGTATTGTCGGTTTTGAGCCAGTACATGGTTTGCCTGAATCTCGTTTAGACTCTCGCCCAATGAAACCGAAAAAGCCCAAAAAACCGAACACGCAACACCGTGATGGTCAGCGTTCTGGTGATAATGCTAAAGGACACTTTGCCGGTAACCGTAGAGGTAATGGCCCTAAAAACGCCAGCCCTCGTCGCCAATCGTCTTAAGTACATAGCAATAATAGCCATTTCCTCCGCTTGTGTTTATCGTTATATCAACGATATATGCAAGCGGAATATACTTCCGTAAAATTTTATAATTTCTTCGATCATTTCACTGATAATTTGATAATGTAACTTTCTTACTTCCAGTTCAGAAAGGACTGTTTTCTATGGGTAAACGGTTGTCTAAAAAATATTATTATTTTCCCGCTGCCATTTTATTTTGCAGTTTTAGCGTAATATTTTTTGCTTATTTATTCAGGAACACGTTAGCTATCTTTGCCATTGAACAATACGCGAAAGAACAACATATTCGCGTTGAATGTTTAGTTTTTGATATCAATAGCAACCTTGATATCAATGTGAAAAAAGCCTGCATTGACCTTCCTGATATGGAAGTACTATTTAACAATGTTCATTTTCAGCGTGCACAGAATCGTTTAACGGTTGGTAGGATAAATGTTACCCATAAATTAGCGCAGTCTGATAGCCAACCTTCGCCTACTGAAATCACTTCTGTTGACTTATCTAACTGGTCATTACCCAGTACATTGCCTTTGCTGCGCATTGATCATTTAACCGTTAATTCACCTTTATTAGCTCGTCCGCTTACGTTAACTATCAACCAACCGACGAACAACTCCATTCAGCTAGAAGGTGATATAAATGGCTTACTCGCATTACATCATCAGCAAGGTGAGCAAAATGCCCGTATTATCTTCGACGCTAACTGGTCACTGCAAAATGCCGTATCTTACGTTAAGTCTGATGATCCGCGTTTACAGTCGCTTACGCCATTACTGACACAGAAGCAACTAGTGGACGCTAGGATTGTTAGCCATATCGAATTCAATGGCGCCCAAGTGACCTCTCGCCATCAACTCTCTACTGGCATTGATTATTCATTTGACGACTGCGCTTTACACACAAAGGTGAGAGGTTCAGTAGGTATAGCTGCTTCATTATTAACCAAAGAGCTAAAAATTGACCTAAAGGCTGTCGATATTACTGCGTCGGTAGGACAAAGCTGTTATGCGCCTCTGGCAAATTCGTCATACACACTAGCCTCGCAATTTATCGTCGCGGCAGCTGAACCTATCATAATCAATAGCGAGAGTGCGCTTATTCCTAGCGTTAATATTAGTTCACCAGTAGGCTTTTCCGCTAGCTTGACGCAGTTACGTATTCAATTTCCTACCGCTGAAACCCCCCTTGCGACCGCAGGCGAAATTGCTCTCAATACCCATCAAGGTGTAGCGCTAGCAAGTAATATTGTTAGTGAAGTTCAACCCGCTAAAACGATCAGTTTACTCAGTTCACAGTCCAACGACTCGACCTTAGCAATTACGTTAGCCGGTCGCATAAACACCACGGGAAACGATTGGTCTTTACATGGTCTAACCGGAAAGTTTACTGGTAATAAATTAACCGCATATGGCCTCACCGCTCGGGACAGCTCAGTTTTTATTAACGGCGATATTTCATCAAATAAAGGGCTATCATTAAAACTCGATGTTAAGGGTGAGGCGCTGACGTATCGTCTAACGGATTTAGCCGATGAAACCAGTCAATCAGTAAAAGGCAAACAAGCTAACAAAGTGATTACGGTAAAAGGAGTAGACAGCAACATTCTATTATCAGGAGAAACGTTTAATAACCTGACCTTTTCGGCCCAAAATAACCTATCTCAAGTTAAATTCGACAATGTGCTGGTTAACAAGGTGACCAATCAATTAAGTGGTCATATTCTACAACAGAAACAATTGGCATTAACTGGCGATTCAAAGCTGACTGGGATGGCTCTGAACCTTGAGAATAGCGAATACTTCACGCTTGCTAAAATCAATGTATCACATACGTTAGAGACTAATCTGCAAACGAATACCGCGCACAGTCGTCATGATTTTGAAGTGGAAAACACCCTTAAATTCAGTCTCGTACAAACGCAAAACATCGTGACCCTTACAATGGCGCAACAAGCGCTTAGTGGACTACAACCTGCGATAAGCCGCTTTATTCCAGCCCTTGTTGTGCAAAACGGTTCACTGGGACTTAATGGCGAATATCAAGTTGATAAAGGCATATTTACCGGCAACTTTATTCTTGATAACGGATCGCTTATCTATCAAGAATTCAATGCCAACGGCTTGTCGACCGAAGGCCAGATAAGCTTTGATTCAGCTGGGCTTCAGCTTGATAAAACTACATTGAACATAGCAAGTGCCGAGACCGGTGTACCCATTGAAGATATTAAAATGGACTATTATATTAAGGACAATGTTGCCAAAATTGAGCACATCACAGGTAAGGTACTGGGCGGTAGGTTTAGGTTAAATGAATTATGGTTAGACAAGCGTGACCAACAAGCCCGTATTACCGTGACTGATTTAGATTTAGCCCAAGTAGTTGCCTTACAACAGCAAGCCGGAATTAACGTTACTGGTAGCGTAGGCGGGATTTTACCTATGTTTGTCAGAGCTGGGAAATTCCATATTGACGGCGGCAGACTAAAAAGCCAAGGACCAGGCACCCTAAAAATTGATGGTAACCCAGCATTTGATTCTATTGCTGCCCAGCAATCAGAGCTCAATTTTCTTAAAGATCTTAAGTTTGAGCAATTGAGCAGTGAGGTTAAGTTGGACTCGGACGGATTATTGTTATTGGATTTCTCGATACTAGGCCAGAATCCTAATCAACAGCAGGCCGTTAATTTTAATTACCATCACGAAGAAAATATTCTAACCTTGTTACGCTCGTTAAGATTAACGGATTCAGTGCAAAATCAAATTGAAAAAAAAATCAAAAAAGGCGGTGAAAAGTGAAAATATACTGGCTGTTAATAGCCTTAGCACCATTGAGTGCGTGTACGCATAAGGTACAAGTCGAAACGAAAGAGCCCATTACGATCAACATCAATGTCAAAATTGACCATGAAATCCGCGTAAAAGTTGATAAAGAATTGGATGATATTTTCAGTGATGATAGCGAATTATTCTAAGGAGACACCCATGAAAACATCCCTAATCCCTACTTTCTTTGCTGCAACCTCGTTATTGTTTGCCAGTATGAGTTTCGCCATCGATCTCGATAGTGCAAAAGATAAAGGGCTCGTCGGTGAACAAACCGATGGCTATCTTGGCGCTGTGGTCAATCAGCCGGACGTGCTGGCATTAATAAACGAAGTGAATGTTAAGCGTAAAAACAAATACAATCAATTGGCCGCTAAAAATAACTTAACCTTGGAACAAGTGGAGAAGCTAGCAGCGAAAAAAGCATATGAGAAAACAGCCTCAGGCCATTATGTATTAGTAAATGGAAACTGGGTGAAAAAATAAGCCCCTTTCTATCTAGCGTGAACAGTTAAATAAACCGCAGTAATAAAAACACCGCTTATTGTTTTTCACAATAGCGGTGTTTTTTAGTTATTATCAAGTGGTTTGCTTTAGACGTTATGCTAAATAACCACCGTCAACAGTAATTGTTGTGCCTGTGGTATAACTAGATGCGTCTGATACCAGATATAATACCGTTCCCGCCATTTCGTCTGGTTGTGCCACTCGGCCTAATGGAATTGTCATTAACGCTGTTTTAAGAATTTTATCATTCGACGTCAATGCCGACGCAAATTTTGTTTCAGTCAAGCCAGGTAACAAGGCGTTAACCCGAATATTGAGCGGTCCACACTCTTTAGCGAACGCTTTTGTCATACTGATCACAGCTGCTTTTGTTACTGAGTAAATACCCTGCATCACACCGGGTGAAATACCGTTAACGGAAGCGGTATTTAAGATCACGCCACCGCCCTGCTCCTTCATCATCTTGCCTGCGGCAACTGACATAAAGAAATAACCTCTGATATTTACATCAACCGTTTTTTCATAGGCGGCCAAATCAGTATCAAGAATGTGGCCAAAAAATGGATTCGCAGCCGCGTTATTAACTAAAATGTCTAATTGACCGAATTCTTTTTTTATACTGGCAAAAGTATCTTCAATCTGTGCCATTTCGCCCACATGACAAGCTAACGCTGTGGCTTTACCGCCATCATCTCGAATGCTTTTCGCCACGGCTTCACAGCCATCAATTTTTCGACTTGATACAATAACGTGTGCACCGTAAGCCGCTAGTAACCTAGCGATAGACTCACCTATACCGCGGCTTGCACCAGTAACTAACGCGACTTTTCCGGTTAAATCAAATATCTCTTTTTTCATCTTCTGTCCTTAAACATTAATATTAAATTAAGCGGTCATACCGCCATCAAGCACAACGGTATGCCCAGTCATAAAGCTTGATTCAGGTGTGCATAACCAAGCGATTGCACCGGCAATTTCTTGAGGCTCACCTAAGCGTTTCATCGGGTTGGCATTGATTAAGGCTTTTTTTCCGCGTTCGTCTAATTTAGACAGTACATTTTCCACCATAGGAGTACGTACGAAGCTCGGGCATACTGCATTAAATCGGATGTTATATCTTGCGTATTCAACCGCTGCAGACTTAGTTAACCCAACCACAGCATGTTTCGCGGCACTATAAGCAGATAAAGTAGGAGCAGCACGAATACCCGCCACGGACGATATATTAATCACGTGCCCGCCTCCATTTTCGAGCATGTGGGCCAACGCTTGCTTCATGCAGTACCACACACCATTCACGTTAACGGCAATATTTTTATGGAAAGTCGCATCATCAATTTCAAGCATAAATTTCGGATCATGATCGATGCCCGCATTGTTAATTAATACGTCAATATTCCCCAGCTCGTCTATCGCACTTTTAAAAAGCATCTCAACGGATTGACTAACACTCACATCGACTTTACAAAAACGGGCTTGGCCGCCCTCATCATTGATGCGCTGAACTAAAATTGCGCCATCAACTTCATTCACGTCAGCAATCGTCACACTGGCACCACGTTTACTTAACAACAAAGCTGACTCAGCCCCTATCCCAGATGCGCCACCAGTAATTAAGATATGTTTACCTACTACACTGTTATCACTCATTATTCGTTGTCCACCTTGAGCACTAACTTACCGGTGTTTTCGCCTTTAAACAGCATGAGCAGGGTTTCAGGAAAATGCTCAATACCTTTGACAACATGCTCTTTGGCTTTCAATTTACCTTCACCGATCCATTTCGCCATTTCGCTGGCAGCGTCTGAATAATGCTTGACGTTATCAAACACCACTATGCCTTCCATACGCGCACGATTTACCAGTAACGATAAATAATTTGAAGGACCTTTGACCGGCGTTGTGTTGTTGTATTGACTGATCGCACCGCACACAACTATGCGCGCATGCATGCGTATTTGCGTTAATACATCATCTAAAATTTCACCGCCAACGTTATCAAAATAAACATCTATGCCCTTGGGGCAATGTGTCTTTAAGGCTTGTTTCACATTTTCATTTTTATAATCAATGGCGCCGTCGAATCCCAATTCATCAACCAGGTACTGGCACTTATCTTTTCCGCCAGCGATGCCTACCACTCTGCAACCTTTGATTTTGGCAATTTGCCCTACAACCGTACCCACGGCACCGGCTGCGCCTGATACCACCACGGTTTCGCCCTCTTTAGGTAAACCAGTGTTGAGTAAACCAAAATACGCTGTCATACCTGGCATACCTAATACACCAAGATAACGCTCTAATGGGGCAATTTTAGTATCAATTTTATGGATATCTTTGCCTTCAGACACGGCGTATTGCTGCACACCACCATGGCCAAATACATAATCCCCTTCTTTAAATGCCGGATCGTTTGAATCAATCACTACACCGACCGTACTCGCTCGCATTACTTCGCCAATTTGCACCGGCGCAATATACGACTTTGCGTCGTTCATCCAGCCACGCATGGCAGGATCAAGTGAAATATACTCCACTTTAATCAATACTTGCTTATCGTTAAGCGGTGGAACATCCACTTGAACCTGATCCCAATTATCCCTTGTCGGTGTACCAATTGGCCGTTTAGCTAATAAAAACTGGGTGTTTTTCATGTTCATTCCTTCTTGTAAAATCTGTTATGACCTGACGTTTGTGTCGGTGTGGTGGCTAGAACCACGCTTCTTGCATATTGCTGCAACTGTCATTCATAGAGTTCAGTATTTTAAAATCACGATCGGTAACGGTTAACTCCCAATCAATAAAGTACTTAGCGGCTTGTAATTTACCCCGATAAAAAGCTTCATCATCGCTGGATAAACTCCCCCCATTAAGGGCTGCTTCTGCAGTAATCGCTTGGCGGATCCACATCCAACTGACAACAATCTGGCCAAATATGGTTAAGAAACAACTGGCGTTCGCCAGCAGTGAATTTTGGTTTTCACCTTTGAGCTCAGCCCCGATCACCGGGATCAATTTTTGTAGTTTTGCCAAATATGGCTGCAAATCAGCAATTAACCGTTTGCTAGCTTGATGTTGGGCTTTCGCGAAATCTTCACTCATCATTTTTTGTAATTGCACTAAACCTGAACCATTGGCTTGCCACAATTTCCGCGTCATCAAATCAAGGGCTTGAATACCGTTTGTCCCTTCATGGATTGGATTTAAACGGTTGTCACGCCAACACTGTTCAACTGGATATTCACGGGTATAACCTGAACCACCAAGGATCTGTATCGCAAGATCATTCGCTTTAGGACCGAACTCAGATGGCCACGCTTTAACAACCGGTGTGAGTAGGTCAAGTAACTCAGCAGTTCTTTGTTTCGCCTCAGGCGATTCGAGGGTATGTAATTCATCCACTAATCGAGCTGCATAAAAGCACAGTGCCATGCCGCCCTCAACATAAGATTTTTGCGCCAACAGCATGCGCTTTACATCGCCATGCTGGATGATGGTCGCCGCTTTGTCAGTGGGTTTATTATGGGGTGCAACACGACCTTGAGTGCGTTCCTTAGCGTAAGCCAAGGAATAACGATAACCAGCATAACCTACCATCGCAGCCCCAAAACCGACACCTAACCTAGCCTCGTTCATCATTAAGAACATGTACTTTAAGCCCTGGTGTTCCTCACCCACAAGGTAACCGTGACAATCGTCTTTCTCTCCAAATGACAACACAGTTGAGGTCGTTCCACGATAACCCATTTTATGGATCAATCCAGCAAGAGAAACATCGTTACGCTCAGCGGGCTCACCATTTTCATCCAGACGAAATTTGGGTACTACAAACAATGATATTCCTTTAACACCAGCAGGTGCACCCTGAATTTTAGCTAAGACTAAATGCACAATATTGTTGGATAACTGATGGTCACCAGCAGAAATAAACATCTTGCTGCCTTTAATTCGATAACTACCATCTTCATTAGGCTTTGCGTTGGTTGTAATATCGGCTAAAGATGAACCTGCATGGGGCTCCGTTAATGCCATGGTTCCGGTAAACTCTCCCGTTAACATACGCGGCATGAACTTTTCTTTAAGCGCCTGACTGGCGAAATTTTTAATCACGTTAGCAGCAGCGACGGTCAAAAATGAATAGCCAGTGCTAGACGGATTTGCTGCCATAAAATAACCAGCACACGCCATCATTATGGTTTCTGGAAGCTGCATTCCGCCGTCTTCGAAATCAAAACGTCCAGCGATAAGACCGGATTCTGCGTAGGTATCAAACGCTTCTTTGACTTCGGGGATCATGTGCACATTTTCACCATCGAAGGTCGGTTCGTTGAGGTCGGCCTTACGATTATGGGGGGCAAACTTTTCTCTGGCTATTTTATCCGCCGTGTCCATGACCGCATCAAAGGTGTCTTTATTATGTTCACTAAAACGTTCGCGTTCACACAACGCCTCGGTGTCTAGCACTTCATATAATTGAAATGACAACTCTTTACGACTGACTAGTTCTTCGCTCATCTTACTTACACCTTATTTCATCAACCTGCCGCTATACGTGGAAACGACAAATTATTGTGACGCCCGATTTTGGCAACATTCTTTTAACAGGTCTTAGCTTCGCAGATTAAAGTACAGCGAATAATTGTCATATATGACATAATAATGGTCATTTATGCCAGATATAAGGCTAGGTGATAAAGCCTAAAAACAAGGGTTTATAATGAGGACATATTTGTGTTTAAAGTGACCATTTTGGGATTCGATCAAGCCTACGCTAGTGCCATAACCGGTGTACTCGATATTTTCGGGTTGGCCGGTGTAACTTGGCAACGAATGCAAGGATTACCGATTCAACCTTTATTCGATGTACAAATAGCTTCGTTAAAAGGTAAGTCAGTAAAATGTATCAACCAACTTGAGTTGAATAGCCATGTAGCCATAGAAAATGTTGTCAAAACTGACCTACTATTAATACCCACAATAGGTGGCGATCCAATCGAGGTATTGCGTAACAATGTTGCACTACTGCCGTACATTAGAAAGCATTATGCACTAGGGGCCGATATTGCTAGCAACTGTAGCGGTGCATTTTTCCTGGCCCAAGCGGGCATTTTAGATAAACGTATGGCCACCACTCATTGGGGATATGCTGAGCTCTTTGGTCAGCTGTACCCCCAGGTTAATTTACATATCGACAGAATGATCACGGAGCAAGACAATATATTTTGCTCCGGTGGGGGGATGGCATGGTTTGATTTAGCACTTTTACTTATCGAACGATATGCCGGTCACGATATCGCGACAACCACCGCCAAAGCCCACGTCATCGATTTGTCCCGAGGCGATCAATCGGCTTATGCATCTTTGCGTACCAAAAAGTACCATCAAGACCCTGAAGTCTTGTTCATACAACAGTGGCTTGAAGAAAACTTCGCCCAAAAGATAGTGGTCAATGCCTTAAGTACCAAAGTGAACTTGTCCACCCGTACTTTCATTCGTCGCTTTAAACGCGCAACGGAGCAATCTCCGTTAACGTATCTCCAGGGCGTCAGAGTTGAGGCAGCCAAAAAGCATCTTGAAGCGTCGACCCACAGTGTAGAACGCATCGTTAATTTAGTCGGTTATGACGATCTGAGTTCCTTTACGCGACTGTTCAAAAAACACACTGGTTTATCCCCAAGTCAATACGGTAAAAAATTTCGACGATGAAGTGGTCCTGACACGCTCTTGTCATAAAGTTGATCGACCATAAAATATGCAATTATTGATGATTGAGCACAGTTTATGCTTAATCATAAACGGGAGCGGTTTACTGTAATTGAGATACTGAACCCAGCGGTTTAAAAATAATAAATAGTTATATTAATCAATATTATACACAACTTAACCCCATATTAATTTATTGATCATTTTGTTAACTAGATCCGCTGAGTAATGGCAGTGATAAGATCGGTGCATTAAAATGGGGCAATCTATTGTCGTTATACTGTAAAAGAAGATGAAGGAGTGGCAAATAATTCTTATATATTTCGTATTTTTATTACGAAAACATTATAAAAAACACTGATATTGCTGTATAAATGAGCGAAATATGTTCTTTAATTACACTGAGAGGAAAACCATGGCTTTTAAGAAACAATATTTAAAATCGAAACCTGTTTGTAAGGTCACCTTCAAAATTAGCAAGGAAGAAGCAAAAGCTGCAAATTCCGTGAGCGTAGTTGGCGATTTTAATGACTGGGACAAAAGTTCTACTGTAATGAAAAAGCTCAAAAACGGTAGTTTTTCTGCGTCTTTAGATTTGCCTGTGGAGAAAGATTACCAGTTTCGATACTTGCTAGATGGTAAAGCTTACGAGAATGACTGGCAAGCAGATGCTTATACTGTCTCTCCGATGTCTAACGAAGAAAACTCGGTTATCAAACTTTAAATACATCATTATTCGCCGGTCGCCCGACCCTTTTTATAAAGAGTTGCGGCGACTAGCTGTCCTTAAATAAATTGAGATTATAGGTCAGTAAACGATACCCCAGGATACGTATTCCCGTGCCATTCAACGTCTTGTTGATTGAAATTCAATACAAGCGTGGTGTCTCCACGTCGGCTTAATCTAAGACCTTTAGGCAGTTCGAAAGTATCGATGCCTTGTTCTGTTAATACATCTTTAAGCACAGACTTGATTAATGTCGCTGACAAGGCGCCTATAACGCTCACCTGCTCATGTTTACTCACTGCCGCCATTCCTTGCATTGGGCCATCCGTGTAGCGATGGGTTGCAATGGCTGTGGTTAACACATAACTTTCACACCACAGTTTAGCGCTAAAACTCGCTTGCTTATCTTCTTGTTCAATCTGCTGAGAAATCGTTGGACGAAGGGAATCGAAATTCGCCAATTTTACCCCAACCAATGTATCAATTAATTCAAATTGGCCATGCTTAGCAACCCGCCCTGAATGCTCACGGAAGGCGGTGCGTGGTCCAAAAACTAACGGGCATTTCTCTGCAGTGTGATGCAGTTGTGTGGCAATCTCAGGTGTCATCAATGTTAAAGCGGGTGCAACAACTAAGGCATAATTTTTATTTGCTAGTTGCTCAGGGTGAATAATATCAACATCAACACCGAGCTCGCGCAGCGCGCTGTAAAACATCATAAATTGATGCCAATAACTGAGATCTTTGTTGTGTGGTTGTAAATTATAAATCCACAGGCTGTTGTAATCATGCAACAGAGCTACACGGGCATTAACCTTCTCTAGGGCAAAGTTAGAGGGGTCAAAGTCTTTCACTTCTTGGTAGCCCCTATCGGCGCGTCCGTCCTGTTGAAGCAAGCCAGAGTGCATGATCTCTTGTGCCATGTGGCTGGCGCGCCATCTAAAATAAGTGACAGAGCTGGCACCGTGTGCCCACGCCTGAGCCGTCCATAATTTTACCGCGCCGGCGGCCGGCAAAGGATTGTATTGTGCCCAGTTTGCATGACCACATTGTTGTTCCATCACCCAAAAATCCCGCCCGCCTTTAATTCCGCGATACAAGTCGTGATTAAAGCTGACTAAATCAGGATGTCCTGTACGAGCAAACTCTGTTTTGGTTTCTTCACTTTCCCAAGTGGCAAAGAACTCTAACATTCCGATTGGGTAGCTATCCCAAGCAACAAAATCGAGATTTTTGGCTACTTTATAAAGATCAAATTCTTGCGCGAATATGACAAAGTTATGGGTAAGAAAGCGTCCAGGAGACAACGCTCTAAGCACATCAATTTGTACTTGCTGGAATTCATCTATCATGTCTGAACAAAAACGCTGATAATCCAGCGCATGAGAGGGATTCGGCTGGCGCACGGCAGTCAAATTAGGTGGATTAACTTGCTGCCAATCCGAGTAATCTTGACTCCAAAATGCACAGCCCCAAGCTTGGTTCAAAGCATCTAATGTTTGATAACGCTCGCTGAGCCATTGAGGAAATGCCATAGCACTCGCGCCACCATATGAAACTGCCGTCCCTTCATGTCCGAGTTCATTATCCGTTTGCCAGCCAATTACAGCGGGATTATTGCCATAACGCTGAGCCATGAGGGTGGTAATTCGTTTGGACTCTTCCCGATAGAGCAAACTAGCATGATCATAATGCCGACGAGAGCCAAACCTCATAGTTTGTCCTTGTGCATCAATTGCGAGTATCTGCGGGTGTTTTTGAATTAGCCATGCAGGAGGTGTTGCGGTAGGTGTACACATCACGATTTTAAGACCATGCTGGGTATAAATATCGATTGCGTTGTCTAGCCATTGCCAGTCAAATCGTCCATCTTGGGGCTCAATTTTAGCCCAAGAAAATTCGGCTAGTCGCACGTAGGCTAACCCCAATTCTTTTTGTCGCTGGGCATGTGCAGTCCATTCATTTTCTGGTACATGCTCGGGGTAATCACATACGCCCAAGGTGAGTGTGGCGCTATTTAGAGTAGACATAACCTTGCCTCCATTAAACCAATTAGTATGATAAATATGATGAGAGGAAATTAAACATTTATGTAAGGTAACGCAAAGACTATTTTTGGCTATTTGAACGTTAGCCGATAAATTAGCCAAATATGATAGTGAATAGCAAAATCTGCGTTTACAAGGCTCTTTAAATACAAAAATGCCGCTATAAGAAGCGGCATAAAATGATGTTAGAGTGACTGTTTACAGCGCGGCTTCGAGCTCCGGCAATATATCAAATAGATCGCCGACTAAACCGTAATCGGCAACCTGGAATATCGGTGCTTCTTCATCTTTGTTAATCGCGACTATGACTTTAGAGTCTTTCATGCCCGCTAAATGCTGAATGGCACCGGAAATACCTACCGCAATATATAACTGAGGTGCAACGATTTTACCGGTTTGACCAACCTGCATGTCATTGGGTACGAAACCGGCGTCGACAGCGGCCCTAGATGCCCCCATCGCGGCTCCTAGTTTATCAGCAATACCATCTAACAATTTGAAGTTTTCGCCATTTTGCATGCCTCGGCCGCCAGAGATAATTACGTCGGCAGCGGTTAGCTCAGGGCGTTCAGACTTGGTTAATTCAGCACTGACAAAAGACGAAATAGTTGACTCTTTAACCACGTCGATTGCTTCGACGGGCGCGCTGTTGCCTGTACCATTGGCATCGAATGTTGAAGTACGCACGGTTAACACTTTAATGCTATCGCTGGATTGAACCGTTGCGATGGCGTTGCCTGCATAAATTGGGCGCACAAAGGTGTCGCTACTCTTAACACCGATAACATCAGAAATTTGTGCGACGTCTAATAACGCTGCAACTCTAGGCATAAAATTTTTGCCTGTGGTCGTTGCAGCACAAATAACGTGGCTGTAATCCTTGCCTAATTGAGCGACAAGATCAGCGACATTTTCTGCTAGTTGATGCTCATACGCTACGTTGTCTGCTAATAAAACCTTAGAAACACCGTCTACTGCACTAGCCTGCTTGGCTACATCGGCACATTGTGATCCGACGACTAACAGGTGAAGTTCATCACCCATTTGACATGCTGCATTGGCTAACTTAAGGGTTTCCGACTTTAGCTGGCTGTTGTCGTGCTCTGCATATAGAAGAATTGCCATTAGATCACCTTCGCTTCATTTCTTAATTTATCAACTAATTCAGCTACGTCAGCCACCTTGATGCCACCTTTTCGTTGGGCAGGCGGTTCAACTTTCAGCACTTTAACGTTAGACGTGAGGGAAACACCAAAATCGGCTGCTGCTTTTACGTCCAACGGTTTACGTTTTGCTTTCATGATATTTGGTAATGACGCATAACGAGGTTCGTTTAAGCGTAAATCTGTGGTCACGACCGCAGGAAGGCTTAATTGAACAGTTTGCAAGCCACCGTCTATTTCACGAGTGACGTTTATCTTTCCGTCATTAATATCCACTTCAGAAGCAAACGTCCCCTGAGGCATCCCGGTAAGTGCTGCAAGCATCTGACCTGTCTGATTGTTGTCTGAGTCAATTGCTTGCTTACCTAAAATGACCAAGTCAGGATTTTCTTCTTCGACCACTTTCTGCAGTAATTTAGCAATTTGCAGCGAGTCTAAGTTTTCACTGGTATCAATTTGTAAGCCTCGATCAGCGCCTAGGGCGAGTGCCGTTCTTATTTGTTCTTGACACGATTTGTCACCAATGGATACCACAAGGATCTCAGTCGCGATGCCTTTCTCTTTTAATCTAACCGCCTCTTCGACGGCTATTTCACAAAAAGGATTAATGGACATTTTGGCGTTGGTTAAATCAACAGCGCTATGATCGGCCTTAACTCGCACTTTCACGTTATAATCAATGGCGCGTTTTACCGGCACTAATATTTTCATTTTCACCTCATTTGACACGCGTTTAAGTAACAAAAAATGTAATTAATATTACATTTACGGAATAGAGCTAATTTACGTTCTGTTGACGTGGACGTCAACCCACACTACTCTCGCGCAACTGACCAAAAGCAAAATCTAACAGATTTATTCCCTAAAAATAATGAATTTAGCTTGTTCAGGGGAGTAGAATAAACTGCTAGGCATGCTGGTTAATTAAGCGGTGTGGCGCGCAGGGCTGTTGCTAGCTTATTGCCACGTATGCCCCTGAGCATACGAATAAGCGTCACTTATTGGGGATATATATACAAATAAGTTGCGCTTTTGCGACGCGAAAAGTAAAACAACAAGCAAACTAATTGTAAACTTTGTGTAACCAAGATACACAAAGGCATTTTTTTAATTAATACATATTTATAAAAGAGGAGAAACTGGTGGAACGAGAATCGATGGAGTTTGATGTAGTGATAGTCGGTGCTGGTCCAGCGGGGCTCTCAACCGCATGTCGCTTGATGCAATTGGCCCAAGAAAAAGAACAAGAACTCATGGTCTGTGTCGTAGAAAAAGGCTCAGAGGTCGGTGCGCATATATTATCCGGCGCGGTGTTTGAAACTCGCGCTTTGGACGAGCTTTTCCCCGAGTGGAAAACCATGGGCGCCCCGTTAAACACACCGGTAACTGAAGATCATATTTACTATCTGCGTGACGACCAAAAAGCCAATAAATTACCTAACATGATTACGCCTAAGACCATGCACAATGATGGCAACTACATTGTGAGTATGGGCAATGTTACCCGTTGGTTAGCCGAACAGGCGGAATCGTTAGGTGTTGAAGTCTTCCCTGGCTTCGCCGCGGCAGATATCATATATAACGAAGACGGTAGTGTTGGCGGAGTGCTTACCGGAGACATGGGTATTGGCCACAGCGGGGAACATAAAGACGGTTATATGCCGGGTATGGAACTGCGTGCTAAATACACAGTATTCGCCGAGGGTTGTCGTGGGCACTTAGGTAAGGAACTGATTAGCAAGTTTGCATTAGACAAAGACAAAGCTGCGCAACATTACGCTATCGGTTTCAAAGAGATCTGGGATATAGAACCAAGTAAACATCAAGAAGGATTAGTCGTGCATAGCGCTGGCTGGCCATTAACAGAAGCGTCAGGCGGATCTTATTTGTATCACGCTGAAAATAATCAGGTGTTTGTAGGTTTGATTGTCGATTTAAATTACAGTAATCCGCACTTGAGTCCCTTTGATGAATTTCAACGCTTGAAACACCACCCTGTTTTTAAGCAATATTTAGACGGCGCAAAACGCGTCAGCTACGGTGCTAGAGCCATAGCAAAAGGCGGCTTCAATTCATTACCTAAAATGACTCTCCCAGGGGCTTTATTAGTTGGTTGTGATGCCGGTACATTGAATTTTGCCAAAATAAAAGGCAATCATACCGCCATGAAATCAGGCATGTTAGCGGCGGAAACACTCATTCAAGCACTCGGTAATGAACAAACAGGTGGAAAAGATTTAGTCGATTATACCGAGCGTTTTAAAACCTCATGGGTTTATGACGAGCTATTTAAAGCGAGAAACTTCGGTGCTGCTCTACATAAATTTGGTACGTTTATGGGCGGCGCATATAATACAGTTGAGCAAAATATATTTAATGGCAATATGTTTTTCAATTTGTCTGATAACAGCAAGGATCATGAGCAACTTAAACTTGCTAAAGATTGTCCTGAAATAAAATACCCTAAATATGACGGTGTATTAAGTTTCGATAAGCTGTCATCGGTATTTTTGTCTAACACCAATCACGAAGAAGATCAGCCTTGTCATCTGAAGTTAAAAGACCAAGCGGTTCCTATAACCGTTAATTTAGCGCTATATGACGAGCCTGCTCAACGTTATTGTCCTGCTGGGGTCTATGAAATTATCGATACGGATCAAGGTGAAAAAGCACTACAAATAAATGCACAAAACTGCGTGCATTGTAAAACCTGCGATATTAAAGACCCTACCCAGAATATTCAGTGGGTTGTGCCAGAAGGTGCAGGAGGCCCGAATTACCCAAATATGTAATTAATTCATTTAATATAAAAAAAGCGAAATTTATTTCGCTTTTTTATTTGAACGCTTAAAAATATGAATTATTAATATTAAAAGTCTTTTAATAACCAC
>NZ_BAER01000043.1 GCF_000315055.1 Paraglaciecola polaris LMG 21857
GTAATAAATTTTAGGGATGAGACGCGCTGAAAACGATTAAATGCATAGCCAAACTCAAATTACAGGCAAAGTAGTTGAGCGCATGTTATGCAAAAGGCTGTTAAAAGATGTAATGCTAATGATTTAAGCTTGTTGCAATAGCACTCTAGCCTTTGCCATCCCTCGTATACGTTGATGGTCTGTGTGGTGTTTGAATTGTTGTAGCATGTGCTCACTTCCTACAGCGGTATGGAAGTGTTGTTCGAACTCTGTCGTCAGTGTTAACCATTGCTCTGAGTCAAGGCCAAGTCGCGCTAAGATTGGACTGTGGTGATGCTCGATGTGCCCAGCTTTGTCCTCTCGAATACACCTACCTGTGCAATCCACTAGTTCACAGTAATCAATAAGACTGTAAGCAATGCCTTTAGGCATGTTTTGTCTGTAATTTCCCACAAAGCGCATCAGTTTTCTGGGTTGTTCTCCCTTGATGAGAGCGTGAATACGTTGTTGAATACTGGTGTGTTTTGACGTTTCGGGTGTAGTGTCCATCTTGGCTCGAATAGGGTTTAAGTCTACATAAGCCATACAAGCTAACACCGCACTTTCATCTAACAATGCTTGGGATTTAAATCGACCTTCCCAAAACCTACCAGTACAACCATCTTCTTTATTGGCTTCACGAGCAATGTGTTCATTGAGATTACGCATGAGCCAGCTGATGTCGTATAAACGTTGACGGTAAATTGTCACGGTTTCTTCCAAGCTCATAAACTCACTTTTACTCAGGGTATCTTCTCTTTGATACTTTTGACTCAACAACGTGCCTTGGTATAACTGATGCCAACGCCTAATGACTTCTTTCATTGACCAACTATCAGCCATACCAACGGTTAGCTATGATCTGACAGTCTCTTAAACTGAGCTCTTGTGAGCTATCGTCTGTGAGTTGCAGTTCTGCTAGTCGTATTTGGTTATCAACATCTGCGAGCAAGGGGATGATTAGGCTTTTGGCTTCACGTAAATCTTTGGTGTTTAGTGATTGCTTAAATACAGCTTTCCCAATGATAGGGACTAGACGTTTTGGTACGCCTTTTCTGAGGTAGTAAATACCGGATTTTGGATGCTTGAAAGGAGAACTCATTATACTCATTTGTACCAACCTTTTGTACCAGTTGGCACGCAAGGTCAATCCGCTAAACCCTAGAAACAACAAGGCCCTGCGTCATGCAAGGCCTTGATGGTATATGGCGGAGAGAGAGGGATTCGAACCCTCGTTAGGTTTAACCCTAAACACACTTTCCAGGCGTGCGCCTTCAGCCACTCAGCCACCTCTCCAAAACTTTCTATTTTCTCTTCGTATGTAACTCAGAGTTAACACGTCCATGATGATCGGCACCCAGTCCGTACATCCATGTCCGGCCGTTCAACCGGGCGGTGCTTTGCACCTAAAGAGGCCGGTTTCACCCACCTCTCCAAAACTTTCTATTTTCTCTTCGTATGTAACTCGAGTTAACACGTCCATGATGATCGGCACCCAGTCCGTACATCCATGTCCGGTCGTTCAACCGGGCGGTGCTTTGCACCTAAAGAGGCCAGTTTCACTCACCTCGCCAAACTGTTGAAATGTAAATGTGCTTAGATTTCGAATACCTTGCTCAGCCGCTTTTTGATCCATACTGTGCAATCAATAGACAAGCTTTTCAGCAGGCGCGTATGTTAGGGAAAAGCGCTTGGCTGCGCAAGTGTTTACTGCTAATT
>NZ_BAER01000042.1 GCF_000315055.1 Paraglaciecola polaris LMG 21857
AGGTGATTGGTATAATCTATCAACGCTACCTTTTGCTGCTCCGTTAGGAGGCAGGGTCTACCTGATGGTTTTTTACTTTCAAGGGCGCTGATACCACCTTTGAGATACTTGGCAACCCACTCATTGACCATTCTTCGGCTAACATTCAGAGTTCTGGCAACTTCAGCTTTATTTTTACCTGCTTTAAAATGCGCTACCGCTAATAAACGCATACGCATTCGATGATCTTTTACTGTGTTAGAGAGTGCTTTTAATTATTGCTCAGTGTGATTATTCAAGGGAAATATTAGGTGGCTTTGAGATAAGCACATTAGATCACATCTTTATGCGGATTGGTATTAGGCGAACTTCGCCGTGAAAACAGGCCCAATGCGTGTAGCGTGGTATGCTATGCGCTACCGCCATGTCATCGCCTACTCAGGCTGTCTTCTCTGTAGCTGTCTCTAATACATGCTTCTCTATAACCGTTCCAAACTCTGCGTCGTTGTAGGTCTTGCTATTGGTCGTTGTTTCGCTACTACAGAAACTAGCCTTACTTCCGTTCAGAACAAAGCCATCCTAATGGGTCTACTATTTTCGTCTCTGTGGTAACGTAAATAGTAAGCGCAGCTCAAACACCAATATTAATGTGGCAAGCTTCTCTATTGTTGTTTCATTCGATAACCGATGTTCAATAGGTATTGTGCGAAAGTGTTAATTTATAGGATCAGATAGGGAGGCGGTTTAATGTTACTTCCGTTGAAAGGGACAGGGTAAAAGGCTAAGCTTTCTACTGAGAAAATTTTGCCTGTAACATCTCAAAAATCACTCTCGCCGCCAGTTTAGCGGTACGGTTGTCAATATCGTAGACAGGATTCAGTTCCGCTACGTCCGATAATGCCCAATGAAAGTCATATTGCACTTGGGCTTTAGCTAACCAGCGTAAGGTGCTAATTACAAAGTCTGCTGAAATACCGAGGCTGCTCGGGGCGCTTACTCCAGGAGCCATGTAAGGTGGAAACGCATCCATACAGACGGTGACATATAATTCATCTATGCTCTCAAGCATGGGCACTAATAAAGATTGGGCCGCCTCTAACGAGCAGTGCTCGTCGAGTAAATAGCGTGTATCGCTGTGCTGTGCAAAGGCAAAGAGTGCCTGGGTGTTGGCTGTTTTTGCAACGCCAAGACAGGCGTAATTAAACGGTATGTTGTGTGCCGTACAGTGCTGATGAATTTGCCTAAAAGGAGTACCAGAACTGGTAAACGGTGCGGGTTTTCTTAGGTCAAAATGGGCATCGAAATTAATCACGCCGATCCGCTTTTGACGCTGGTTATTGTTATTAATGTGGGCGTGCTCAACAGCTGAGTACAAACCCAAATAACTACCCCAAGCGATTTCATGGCCTCCGCCTAATCCAATAATGAAATCTTTGTTTAGCAGGGCGTTATGTACCTTCTGTGCATAATCACGTTGGCTTTTGTCAAGGCTGTTAGTGGCGACGATATCGCCGTCATCAAGCAAGTTAGCCTGAGTATGCCAGGCTAGATTTGCCAAAGCATTGCGGATGGCTTGAGGCCCATCCTTAGCTCCAATACGGCCTTTGTTGGCTGCTACGCCTAAATCGCTGGCTAGTCCAATGAGGTGGCAGTTAGGCAAAAGGTCAGCAGTTTGATTAACAACTTGATGCCAACGCCAACCTAGCTGTTCATCTTCCTTGTCTATTCTGCCTTGCCACACTGGTTGTTCAGCCATGTTAACGCTCCTGTCCTGCTAACCATTTTCGTGTCGGTCTGACAAGGTTCATCCCATAGCTCAACTGCGACGGGTGTTCTATGTCCCATAAGCCCAGATCGGCAGTAAAACCCAATGCAATTTGCCCCTTATTTACTAAACCCAATGCTCGGGCAGCGTTTTTAGTAACGCCAAACAATGCTTCTTCAGGCGTCAGACCAAAAAGGATGCAGCCCATATTTAACATTGTTAGCAATGAAGCAATAGGCGAACTTCCGGGATTTAGATCCGTCGCTAGCGCGATGGGTACCTTATGTTGACGCAGAGCATCAATAGGGGGAAGTTGGGTTTCACGTAAACTGTAAAAAGCACCGGGTAGCAGCATAGCAACCGTGCCTGCTTTGGCTAAAACAGGCACGTCGCTACTGGATAGGTATTCGATGTGGTCCACCGAGAGTGCATGATAATGAGCTGCCAACTTAGCGCCTTTCAAATCAGATAGTTGCTCGACGTGAGCCTTAATGTGTAACCCGTTTTTCTGGGCGGCGATAAACACTTTTTCGCACTGCGCAGGGGAAAATCCAATAGATTCACAAAATACATCAACAGCACTAGCCAGCCCTTGTTGCTTGATGCGCGGGATCAGTTCGTTACAGACAAGTTGCACATACTCATCGGGATTATCTTGATATTCGATAGGGACAGCATGGGCCCCTAAATAGGTCGTAATAATATTGACCCCTAGGTGTTTTTCTATCTCCTTAGCTGTTTCGAGCATTTTTATTTCGGTGTCAGTATCAAGGCCATAACCGGATTTGACTTCTATGGTGGTCACGCCTTCGTCGACCAACCGTGCTGCACGTTTAAGCGCACCTTGTAACAATGATTCGCTGGACGCTGCGCGGGTAGCATTGACTGTGCTTTGAATTCCGCCGCCTTGACGAGCGATATCAGCGTAGCTTTTACCTTGTTGACGCATTTCAAACTCCAATGCGCGATTACCACCAAATACTAAGTGCGTATGGCAATCGATTAGCCCAGGCAGTAACCACTGACCGGCACCATTAAATTCGGCACTGGCTCGTACGTTTTCATCTTGGGACGAACCAATGTGGCTAATAAGCCCATCTTTAATCGCGACGCAGGCATTTTCGATTAACCCGTAAGGTTGCCCATTATCTTGCATTGACGCGATATGTACATTGCGTATTAACAAATCGGCAGCTTTAGTCATCAGTTTCATTCTCCTAAAAACCTGCTTAGAGTTTACTTGTACATACTTGTATATACAAGTATGTTGCAGTACATTGCTAAACGAGCAAGGAGATAAACCAATGCCGCCCAGATTTGTACAAATTAAGTCAGCCATTTTCGATCAGATAGAATCCGGAGGGATGAAACCTGGGGACAAGGTGCAATCAGAAAACCAGTTAGCTGAGGCGTTTCAGGTCAGTCGAATGACCGCTCGTCGGGCATTGACTGAGCTAGTGGATGAAGGTGTATTAGCACGAAGCCAAGGGCTGGGTACTTTTGTATGTGATCATCGTCCTATGAGTTCGTTGCTGGAAATTCGTAGTATCGATGACGAAATAACCCAGCGTGGTCACCATTATTCAAACCGTATCTTATTGCAACGTCAGGTTACCGCTAATACTCAACAGGCAGCTTGGTTTGACGTTAAGCCTCAGCAAACACTTTTTCATACACGTATTGTGCATAGTGAAAACGACTTGCCTGTACAACTAGAGGACCGGTTGGTTAACCCTAGGTGGGCGCCGGATTATTTACAGCAAGACTTTACGCACATCACCGCCAATCATTATCTGAGTAACGTTGCACCCCTGACACAAGCTGATCATTCAATCGAAGCTATTTTACCAAGCAAAGAGATTGCTGAGCCTTTGACCATTGCGCTCACTCAACCTTGTTTGCAAATAAGCCGGCGTACATTTTCAGCTAAAGGGGTGGTGAGTTATGCATTGCTCTTTCACCCAGGCAACAGATATCGCATCGGGGGACACCTCGACTTCTCCAACACCATTAGGAGTTAACATGAATCGTTTGGATCCAGATAGAATGATAAGGGCAGCGAGAGGCTCGGCACTGACCGCTAAAAGTTGGCAAACAGAAGCACCTTTACGCATGTTGATGAATAACCTTGATCCCGAGGTTGCTGAGCATCCTAATAGTTTAGTGGTGTATGGTGGAATTGGGCGTGCGGCTCGTGACTGGCCATGTTATGACAAAATCGTTGAAGTGCTAACACGCCTGAATAACGATGAAACATTATTGATTCAAAGCGGTAAACCTGTGGGGGTGTTCCCCACCCATGAAAATGCCCCTCGAGTGTTGATTGCTAACTCCAATTTAGTACCGCACTGGGCAAACTGGGAGCACTTCAACGAGTTAGATAAAAAAGGCCTAATGATGTACGGTCAGATGACCGCGGGCTCTTGGATATATATTGGCTCTCAAGGCATAGTGCAAGGCACCTATGAAACCTTTGTGGCAATCGCAAAAGCTCATTTTGATGGGCAGGCAAAAGGTCGCTGGATATTAACAGGTGGCCTTGGCGGAATGGGCGGCGCACAGCCATTGGCTGCTACCATGGCGGGTTTTTCGATGATCGCGGTGGAAGTAGACCAGAGCCGTATCGATTTTCGGATCAAAACGGGCTACCTAGATAAAAAAGCCCATTCAATTGAGCAAGCTTTACAATTATTAGAACAGGCAAAAACGCAGGGGCAGGCGATCAGTATAGGATTATTAGGCAATGCTGCCGATGTATTCACGCAGATATTAGCCATGGATGTGGTACCTGATGTCGTCACCGACCAAACCAGCGCTCATGACCCGCTAAATGGTTATTTACCGCAAAACTGGACCTTAGCCCAGGCTGCTGAGGCCCGCACCGCAGATGAAGCGCTAGTAATTCGAGCTGCAAAGCAGTCCATGGCAATGCACGTCAAGGCGATGCTTGGTTTACAAGCCAAAGGCGCGGCCACACTTGATTATGGTAATAATATTCGGCAGGTAGCACTCGATGAAGGAGTAAGTAACGCATTCGATTTCCCCGGTTTTGTGCCGGCCTATATTCGTCCGTTATTTTGTCAGGGAATTGGCCCATTTCGCTGGGTCGCACTCTCTGGCGACCCGCAAGATATCTATAAAACTGATGCTAAAGTTAAAGAACTCATTCCTGATAATCCCCAGCTGCATAATTGGTTGGATATGGCGAAAAAGCGCATTCAATTTCAGGGTTTGCCAGCACGCATTTGTTGGGTCGGCTTGGGAGAGCGACAAAAACTCGGCTTGGCGTTCAATGAGATGGTGAGAGCGGGAGAACTATCCGCCCCTGTGGTCATTGGCCGGGATCATTTAGACTCAGGTTCAGTGGCTTCACCTAATCGTGAAACGGAAAGTATGCTAGATGGCTCGGATGCTGTCTCTGATTGGCCGCTGCTTAATGCCATGCTTAACACCGCTGGCGGCGCAACCTGGGTGAGCTTGCATCACGGCGGTGGTGTCGGTATGGGCTTTAGTCAGCACTCAGGTGTGGTGATTGTGTGTGATGGGACTGACGACGCGGCTAAGCGTATCGCCCGGGTTTTGCACAACGACCCTGCTACCGGTGTTATGCGCCACGCCGATGCCGGCTATGACATTGCGCAGCAGTGCGCCCAAGATAATCATCTCGATTTACCCATGTTAAATAAGGAATAAGCGTATGGCACTAAAAATAATATTAAAGCCGGGGCAACTTACGCTGAGTGATCTCCGTGAAGCGTATCGCCGTCATCGTCCTATTGAGCTTGACCCGTCGGCCCATGAAAATATACATAAAGCCGAGCAAGTTGTGCGCAATGTCATTACCCAGGGGCGCACAGTGTATGGCATTAATACTGGATTTGGTTTGTTGGCTAACACGAAAATTGAAGTAGATGAATTAGAATTATTGCAGCGCAGCATTGTATTGTCCCATGCCGCTGGAATTGGCGCGTTTATGTCATCGGCTACGGTAAGATTGTTGCTTTTACTTAAAATAAACTCACTTTCCCGCGGATTTTCGGGTATTCGCTTGAGTGTCATTGAAGCGCTCATCGCGCTATATAATCATCAGGTGTACCCAGCTATTCCGGAAAAGGGATCCGTGGGGGCTTCAGGTGATTTAGCGCCATTGGCGCACATGAGTGCTGTGTTGTTAGGTGAAGGAGAAGTCATTTATCAGGGGAATCGTATTTCAGCTGAGAAGGGTCTTATGATTGCTGGCCTCAACAAGATTTCTCTGGCACCCAAAGAAGGCCTAGCGTTACTCAATGGCACGCAGGCTTCCACTGCTTTTGCTCTGCAAGGGCTGTTCTACGCCGAAAATGCAATTACCTGTGCCACAGCCATTGGTGCATTAAGTGTCGACGCCGCACTCGGCTCTCGGGTGCCTTTTGATGAGCGCATTCATTTAGCGCGGGGACATAAAGCGCAAATTGATATGGCATCGGCATTTCGCATAATGTTAAGTGCGTCTGAAATAGGCGTTTCTCATGGCGGCTGCGAAAAGGTCCAAGACCCCTATTCCCTGCGCTGTCAACCGCAGGTTATGGGCGCGTGTTTACAGCAAATTCGCTATGCTGCAGAAACCTTAGTCACTGAGGCAAACGGCGTATCAGATAATCCGTTGGTTTTTGCCGATACGGACGATATTCTATCGGGTGGTAACTTTCATGCTGAAGCGGTTGCAATTACCGCGGATACGCTCGCCATCGCATTGTCTGAAATAGGTGCATTGTCAGAGCGCCGTATGGCGTTGTTAATTGATTCTCATCTTAGCGGGCTACCGCCATTTTTAGTGGATAACGGTGGGGTTAATTCTGGTTTTATGATTGCTCAGGTCACCAGTGCCGCACTGGCAAGCGAAAACAAAACCTATGCCCATCCTGCATCAATTGACTCTCTACCTACCTCAGCCAATCAGGAAGACCATGTTTCAATGGCGACATTTGCGGGAAGGCGTTTGCGGGATATTTTTGACAACGTAGCGGGCATATTGGCGATTGAATGGTTAGCGGCCTGTCAGGGACTCGATTTCAGAAAACCACTGGAAACCAGCGAGCCGCTGCAAGCTGTACACAAGCTACTGCGCAGTAAAGTCGCATTTTATGATAAAGACCGCTATTTTTCGCCGGATATAGAAAACGCTAAGCGCTTGATAACCAGTCATGCTTTGTTTGATAGTTTACCGCCACTTTCGTTGCTGTAATTGCGCTAAAATACTCCAATTATCGCGCAAAAAACGTATGATTCTTCGCCTTAATATTTGGCTAACCGGCTGTCAGCTACCTTTCAGGCAAGCCTCTGTGCGCTAACACGCAAAATGATTACAAATTGTTAAGTTTCCTGGAGCGGATTTCGATTATTCTATACCTACCTTAATTTACGCAAAGTATAAGCTGTTTATGAGATTAAAATTTTCCACGCTAGCCGTCGTTGCTGCGTTAACCAGTGTGTCAGTTGGACAAGCTAATGCCACCGAAGTACAGATTAAAACGGTGCTGGGCAATGTAAACGTTAACTTATTTGATACGGCGACACCGCAAACAGTAGCTAATTTTCTGAGCTATGTTAATTCGGGCGCTTATGCCAACAACGTTGTACATCGCAGCGAACCCAATTTTGTTGTGCAAGCAGGTGGATTTCAATATAACAATAGCCTTCCTTTAGATAATGTTCCCACCGGCACTGCAGTGCAAAATGAGCCTGAGCTTTCCAATGTGCGAGGCACGATTGCCATGGCAAAGTTAGGCGGCAGTGTTAATAGTGCGACTTCACAGTGGTTTATTAATGTGAGCAATAATAGTGCTAACCTCGATGTGCAAAATGGTGGCTTTACTGTTTTCGGACAAGTGTTAGGCGACGGTATGGACATCATCGATGCCATTGCGGCACTTGAGCGCTTCAATTTAGGTGGGGCAGCAAGTGCGGCACCTTTGCGCAATTATACTCAAGCTGATGCTACTGCAGGTGTTGATATTACTGACGAACATTTGGTGCTCATTAGTGATGTGGTCGTGACAGATGCCGCGACGGTAACGCACGCCGAGTTAACCCCCACGGCGAATACCTTGATCGAACAAGACAATGGTGGTTCGAGTTCGGGGGGCTCAGGTGGCAGTGCAGGGTTTTGGGGATTATTAGGCTTGGCAGTTTTAGGTATTAGACGCAGAATATTCAGCTAATGACGCTGTTTTGAAATATAAAAAAACGGCTCAAATGAGCCGTTTTTTAGTGGGGGTTTTTAACAACATTTACTCTTTTGAGCGACCCGCACGTTTACGATCGTTTTCAGTCAGTAATTTCTTACGTAAACGAATACTTTTAGGGGTAACTTCAACCAGTTCATCGTTGTCAATAAACTCTAATGCTTGTTCAAGTGACATTACGATAGGCGGTATTAACGTTTGTGCTTCATCTGTCCCTGAGGAACGAACGTTCGTTAACTGTTTACCTTTAAGGGCATTCACTGTCAGATCGTTTTCACGGGTATGAATACCGATCAACATGCCTTCGTATACTTCAGTCGCGTGACCGATGAACATACGTCCGCGCTCTTGTAAGTTAAACAAGGCGTTAGTCAATGCTTTACCCGTTGCATTGGCAATCAAAACACCATTCTTACGCTGGCCGATGTTGCCACCTTTATGGGGACCATAATGATCAAAGGTATGATAAAGCAAACCAGAACCTGAGGTCATAGTCAAAAAGTCAGTTTGGAAACCGATCAAACCACGACTAGGAATGATGAAGTCCATACGAATACGGCCTTTACCATCTGGAGACATATTGGTTAGCTCGCCTTTACGTAAGCCAATTTGCTCCATGATTGAACCTTGATGCTGTTCTTCACAGTCAATGGTCACAGTTTCAAATGGTTCTTCTAACTTACCGTCTACTTCACGCAAGATTACTTCTGGACGTGATACCGCTAGCTCGTAACCCTCACGTCGCATATTTTCAATCAATATACCTAGGTGTAGTTCACCACGACCCGATACACGGAATTTATCCGGATCAGCTGTTTCATCAACACGCAACGCTACGTTGTGGATCAATTCATCTTGCAAACGTTCTAGGATATTACGTGAAGTAACGTACTTACCTTCTTTACCACAAAATGGAGAGTTGTTTACTTGGAAGGTCATGGTTACCGTTGGTTCATCAACTGATAACGGAGGTAAGGCTTCCACAGTATTTGGATCACAAATAGTATCAGAAATCTTAAGTTCACCTACACCGGTAACAGCAACGATGTCACCGACAGTTCCTACTTCAATTTCAGTACGGTCCAAGCCCATATAACCTAATATTTGGCCTATTTTAGCGTTACGCTTCTTGCCGTCAGCACCGATTACGGTAACGGCTTGGTTAATACGTGCAGAACCACGTGATATCCGACCCACTCCAATTACACCCACATAAGAGTTGTAATCAAGTTGAGAAATTTGCATTTGGAACGGACCGTCGATGTCGCCGCTTGGTGCTTTAACGTGTTTAACGATAGTTTCGAATAAAGGCGTCATGTCTTCGCTAGGTTTGTCAGCATCAATACTTGCCCAACCGTTAAGTGCTGATGCATAAACGACTTGGAAATCAAGCTGATCATCAGTAGCACCTAAGTTGTCGAACAAATCGAAAACTTGATCAATAACCCAATCAGGACGCGCGCCTGGTTTGTCGATTTTATTAAGTACGACGATAGGCTTAAGCCCTTGAGCGAATGCTTTTTGTGTTACGAAACGCGTTTGAGGCATTGGGCCTTCTTGCGCATCAACTAGCAGCAACACAGAGTCTACCATGGACATTACACGCTCAACTTCACCACCAAAATCGGCGTGTCCAGGAGTGTCTACAATGTTGATACGGTAATCATTCCAACGGATCGCAGTATTCTTAGCAAGTATGGTAATACCGCGCTCTTTCTCGATATCGTTAGAGTCCATAACCCGTTCTTCAGCAGCGCCTCTGCTCTCAAGCGTTCCGGACTGTTGTAAAAGTTTATCAACTAGGGTGGTTTTCCCGTGGTCAACGTGGGCAATAATTGCTATGTTCCTCAAGTTGGCAGTCGAGGTTTGCGATGCGCTCATGATATTTTCTCTAGTATGGGTGGATTTAACCACCATTAACGGAATTTATAGGGCGCGGATTGTACAGTTTTAATGTGCATTTTGCGAACACCATTTAGAGTTTATGCATATTTAGCGTTTTGAGTATGGGTTTGCACTATTAAGTGTCACGTCAAACTAGGTGCAGGAGGTACATTTCCTGCGTTGCACTATTATGTTGCATTACTTCACCTTGTTGGTGCGTCATTGTTGGGCATTGCAAGCTGTGCCCACTTGATAAGCCCATTTAACAACGATTCTGCCAATATTGTGATTGGCATGATTATCGCTTCTAACTTTATTAAGTTAACCAATATCAAGGTTATTTTACATTACCGTTTAATCTGGAGGACGAAATGTCAGTAGAAAAGGCTTTACAGTTTATACAAGAAAACGAAGCTAAATTTGTAGATTTGCGCTTTACGGACACTAAAGGCAAAGAACAGCATATCTCTATTCCTGCGCATCAAGTAAATGAAGACTTCTTCGAAGAAGGCAAAATGTTTGATGGCTCATCTATAGCAGGTTGGAAAGGCATAAATGAATCTGACATGGTATTGATGCCAGATACTGACACACTCGTTGTTGACCCGTTTGCTGAAGAAACACAAGTAAATATTCGTTGTGACATTCTTGAACCGAATACCATGCAGGGTTACGACCGTGACCCGCGTTCAGTGGCTCGCCGCGCCGAGGAATACCTTATATCAACCGGTATCGGTGATAAGGTTTTATTTGGTCCTGAGCCTGAGTTCTTCTTATTTGATGATGTACGTTTTCACACTGATATGTCTGGTTCTTTCTTCAAAATCGATTCTGCGGAAGCAAAATGGAACTCTGGCGCTGAATTTGAAGAAGGCAACATGGCGCACCGTCCCGGTGTAAAAGGCGGTTACTTCCCCGTTCCTCCTGTTGATTCGTCTCATGATACGCGCGCCGCTATGTGTATGGTTATGGAAGAAATGGGGATGACTGTTGAAGCTCATCACCATGAAGTGGCAACGGCTGGTCAGAACGAAATCGCTTTTCTTTTCAACACATTAGTTAAAAAAGCCGATGAAGTTCAAATGTATAAGTATGTTGTTCACAACGTAGCTCATGCATATGGTCAAACCGCTACCTTTATGCCTAAGCCACTTGTTGGCGATAATGGTTCTGGTATGCATTGCCACCAATCTATTTCTAAAGATGGCAAAAACATTTTTGCTGGTGACAAATATGCTGGTATGTCTGAAGACGCCTTGTTCTATATTGGCGGTATCATTAAACATGCACGTGCTATTAACGCATTTGCAAACGCATCGACTAATTCGTACAAACGCTTAGTACCTGGTTTCGAAGCGCCTGTTATGCTGGCTTACTCAGCGCGTAACCGTTCTGCCTCTATTCGTATTCCACATGTGAGCAGTGAAAGAGCGCGCCGGATCGAAGTGCGTTTCCCTGATCCTACAGCTAACCCATACTTGGCATTCTCTGCCATGCTTATGGCTGGTCTAGACGGAATCAAAAACAAGATCCACCCTGGCGATGCGATGGATAAAGATCTTTATGATCTTCCAGCTGAAGAAGCGGCAGAAATACCTACTGTTGCAACGTCATTAGAGCAAGCCCTCGCTGCGTTAGACAGTGACCGTGAGTTCTTAACCGCTGGTGGCGTAATGAGCGACGATATGATCGATGCCTACATTAAGCTTAAAAGTGAAGAAGTTGAATTGTTGAATACCTCAGTGCACCCTGTTGAATTCGACATGTATTACAGCGTCTAATATTTCATGCTGCTTTGGCCGTGGTAAAAGCTTTACCTGTCCAAGTACATGATAATCATTTGAAAAGCCTGCATTATGCAGGCTTTTTTTTGGCGTAAATCATTAGGCATGCGGTTGCGTAAAATCGTTGCATAACGTCTGGTTTAATATTGGTATAGAATAAACTAGTCGTTACTTGCGAGTGGAAATTATGAACGCCCTTCATTTATGTGTATTTTTATGTTTTGTTTTTGCTGCTAACGCGCAAAGCGATAAGGTTTTCAGGGTGACAACGCCTGAGGGGGAAACGATATTTACCGACAATCCATCTGGAAATGCGGTACCAATCACCTTGCCCCAGGGCTCAGAAATGGCCTCAAGCCCGATAACACCTCTACCTAAGACTGCTGGGTCTTTGCTCGTTAAACAGCACGCAGATTCAACTCATTATCAAATGAACGTTGTCAGCCCTAAACCTGAGCAAACCATTCGTAGCAATATAGGGCAAGTAAACATCCAAACATCCCTTCACCCTAAAGTTCAGGGGGTTTATACCTTGCACTTAAATGATCAAGTGATGAGTCAAAATAGCGGTCTTTTTAGACTTAATAGTTTAGATCGTGGGGTATACACCTTCTATATCGAATTTGCTCTCAAGTCGGGCAAGATCCTTGCATCTACTTCCAAGCAAACCTTTTATTTGCACCAAGCCTCAGCGCTGAATCGCCCTAAGTAGGATCATTTACTTGACCCGATGGGAATAGTGAGCTGAGATTGATATAGAAGCACCAAAATGGTGCGTAATTATTTGTTGCCCTATGCCGTTTAAAATTAAAACAGACACCTTGTTAGATAATCTTTCTACAGCCGTCATCCTATTGGATGAGCAGCTCACCATCATTGAAGCGAATCACGCGGCTCAAGCTATGTTTGAGCGCAGTTTAAATTTACTGCTAGATTGCCCTATTAAGCAGCTCATCGCTGATTCAAGCTTAGATTTCGTTCGTTTTACCCAAGACATGCAGCACGGAGAAGGGTATTCAGACGGTGATGTGCAAATCTGCTTTGCTGACGGCCGCCACACACACGCTGACGTGACAGTTACCTGTTTGCATACTGCTTCAGGGGTAACCTTGTTATTAGAAGTACGCTTGATCGAACAGCAAAAAAAAATCAGTCAGGAAACGCAACAATGGGCACAGCAACAAGCCGCCCGAGAACTGATACGCGGACTTGCCCATGAGATCAAAAATCCACTGGGTGGTATTCGCGGTGCGGCTCAATTGTTGGAAAAAGAATTACCTTCAGCGGACTTAAAAGAGTTCACTAGCATGATCATTGAACAGTCAGATCGCTTGCGTAACCTAGTGGACAGATTATTAGGTCCTAACTCTCGGCCAAATTTTCAAAGTCACAATGTACATCGCGTATTAGAAAAAGTGATTACGTTGGTGCAGCTTGATTTAAGCCACGAGATTGTTATTGGGCGAGATTACGACCCGAGCATCCCTGAAAGTATTATCGATCAAGATATGGTGCAGCAAGCCGTTTTGAACATCATGCGTAATAGTGTTCAAGCCTTGGTTCAAAGCGGTCAAAGTGAAGGAACAATAAATGTGGTGACACGGATAGAACGTCAAGTGACGATCCACGGTGAGCGTCATCCTCTGTGTATGAAGATTAGCTTAGTTGATAACGGCCCGGGGATCCCGAACGAGCTTAAAGATACCTTATTTTATCCCATGGTAACTGGCAAAAAAGAAGGTACAGGGTTAGGCCTGTCGATTGCTCAGACATTGATTGATCATCACCACGGGAAAATCGACGTAGAGAGTTGGTCTGGCCACACCGACTTTTCTTTATATATTCCAATTAACAGGAAGGAACTTACCTCATGAGCACAGAACCCGTTTGGATAGTTGATGACGACAGTTCAATTCGTTGGGTGTTACAAAAAGCCTTACAAGCAGCGAGCATTCCCTGTTTTAGTTTCGAAAACCCAGAAGATTTACTTTTACAATTGCAAACTGACCAACCTCCTGAGGTCATAGTGTCAGATATACGTATGCCACAAATGGATGGTATGGCGTTACTGGAAGAAGTGCATAAGCGCTATCCGAATATTCCGGTTATTATTATGACGGCTCATTCTGATCTCGACAGCGCAGTAAATGCTTATCAAAGTGGCGCGTTTGAATATTTACCCAAGCCCTTTGATATCGACGAAGCTGTTGGATTAGTGCGCCGAGCGCTAACGCACGTGCGTGAACAAGCGAAAAGTAGTCAGCGACCTATTTTAGCGACCGCTACCGAAATAATTGGTGAAGCGCCGGCAATGCAAGAGGTGTTTAGAGCGGTCGGACGCTTGTCTCGTTCGAGTATCAGTGTGTTGATTAATGGTCAGTCAGGTACCGGGAAGGAATTGGTTGCCCAAGCTTTGCATCGCCACAGCCCCAGAGCCAAACAAACCTTTATTGCCTTGAATATGGCGGCGATACCCGCCGATTTGATTGAGTCTGAATTATTTGGCCACGAAAAAGGGGCTTTTACCGGTGCGCAGAACGCCCGACAAGGTCGCTTTGAACAGGCGGATGGCGGAACCTTGTTTCTAGATGAGATAGGGGATATGCCTCTAGATGTGCAGACACGTTTATTACGCGTTCTGGCCGATGGTCAATTTTACCGAGTAGGGGGCCATAACCCCGTTAGTGTTGATGTACGTATCATCGCGGCAACCCACCAAAATTTAGAGCAACGGGTGGCGGATGGAAAATTTAGAGAAGATCTATTTCATCGCTTAAACGTTATTCGTATCCATATTCCTCGTTTAACCGAGCGTCGGGAAGATGTGCCTTTACTCGCCGCGCATTTTTTACAAAAGGCAGGTGTAGAGTTAGGAGTTGAAGTAAAGAGCTTAAGCAAAGAGACCAAAAAAATTCTGATGCAATTACCCTGGCCCGGAAACGTGCGTCAGTTGGAGAATGTGTGCCGCTGGTTGACGGTTATGGCAAGTGGGCAAGAAGTGTTACCCCACGATTTGCCACCAGAGATTCATGAATTACCGCTCAGTAAAGATCAGCAAGAAGCCTCAGGTGACTGGCAAACTTTGCTTGCCACTTGGGCTGATGAACAGTTGCAATCTGGGCGCAACAATATTTTAGATGAGGCTATGTTGGTATTTGAACGGGTCTTACTCGAACGCGCATTATTTCATACCCACGGGCATAAGCAGGATGCGGCGAAACGTCTGGGTTGGGGACGTAATACACTGACGCGTAAGTTGAAAGAATTGAACATGTAATGAAAATTTATTCAGTGTTGATAGCAAATGTCTACCAACACTGAATACCTTACCCACCTACTTGGTCAGTAAAACGGTCATCGCTTTATTAAACATACCTAGCCATTTAGGGCAAAATTGGCCGTCTTTAATGCGGTTTATTTCAATAACTGCACGTTTTTTCGGATGTACCACATGACTGGTATGTGCGCGATTATGGGTAATTGCATTAAACGTATCTAAAATACCAATCAGCTTAGCACCATCGCAAATATCTGCTTCTTTTAGTCCTAAAGGATAGCCACTTCCGTCCATGCGCTCATGATGCTGCATAACGATTTTTCGTGCTTCATTCCAGTGAGATAAATGCTCTAACAAGCGGGCGCTTTTATATACGTGAGAGCGCATTAAATTAAATTCTGTTTCTGTCATACGTCCTTGTTTATGCAGGATTTCGATGGGCATGAATGCCATGCCAAAATCGTGCATATAACACGCGACGGCTAACTGGTCTTCGTCGATTGGCATGCCAGCAACTTTATTCACGTAAGCTGCTAATTTCGCGATACGATCCCCTCGACCATTCCAATACATCGAGCGTTTTTCAATGGGTTTCATCAATTCCCGGAAAAACAATATGTCGCCATGTTTTTGTTCACTTAGGTGTTTGGGTATCCCGCTGGTGGCAAGCTTTGAAGGGATCGAGCTATGTTCACCAGAGTCGTGTCTCGAATCAAATGCTTGTGCATCTAAACTTGGGTCAAGCAAGAGCACGGCTTCAGATAAAATTCTTTCATGCTCGGGGCTGTTATCTGGAGAAATCTTCGATATTTGGATGATCAATAAGTTAAATAGGCTAGCGTCGTATTCTGCTTTGCCATTTTGAATACAACTTTCGACAAAGATTTTAACTCTATCCATGCTTAATAACACCAGGTCGCTCATGTTGCTGGTGTATTCAATTTGGCTTTTACGTAAAAAATCGAGTAAGTCTTCAACGTGCTGTAACAGAGGGATCATCGGGCTGAAATTAACCAAGCCGAGGTCACCTTTTATTGTATGGATGGAACGAAATAAGGCCCGCTGCAGCTCTTTATCTTTTGGCTTAATTTCCAGTTCGATTAGGGTTTGTTCACTGGCTTCATAGAGTTCATTAATCTCCTCGAGCAAGTCGGTGAGAATGTCATCATCAAGATCTTCATGAGTAAACTGTTGCATGTATGCTAGCGCCCTAACCTTGGTATGTTTGCGATACGATATTCAATGTTATCGACTATAAAATGAGAATGATGAGATTTTTAAACTAAAATCAACGCGATAACACTAAAAATATGCACTGATCAGACATCCTGATTGGAAAATGTAGGTATAATCAGCGGCCATTTTAAACCATAGGATCGCGTGTGCTAGCTCTGCTACGGATTGTCAGTATTTTCTTTTACTTTCTTTTTATCAACCTGTTATTGGTGTTAATTTGTCTTTTTCGGCCCTTTCATCGGGATAATGTGCATTTAGCGGGCAAACTATATAGCTCTACTTGCAGGTTACTTGGCCTTACGATAGAGGTGCGTATCGCGCCAGAAGCAGAGCTTGATGGACCTTATGTGTTTATAGCCAATCACCAAAACAGCTACGACATCTTCACCATTTGCGCTGCTGCGCTAAAAGGTACCGTAACCGTGGGCAAAAAAAGCCTGAAATGGATCCCTATTTTTGGTCAGGTTTATTGGTTGTCAGGTAATATTATGATTGATCGCAAAAACTCGGGGCGGGCCATGGACACCCTCAAAAATACGGTCAGTAAAATGCGCAAGCGAAAGCTTTCTGTGTGGTTCTTTCCAGAAGGAACGCGAAGCTATGGGCGTGGGCTTTTGCCCTTCAAGTCTGGTGCCTTTCGCATTGCCAAACTGGCCAAGCGCCCTGTTGTGGTGGTGGCCGCTAGCAACCTTGAAAATAAGATAAAGCTGAATCGTTGGGACAATGGCACATTGATCATTGACGTGGGTAAGCCTTATGAACTCGATGGCAGCCGAACAACAAAAGAGTGGACCGAGTATTTTCACCAGATTATGCAAGCGAAGATTGCACAATTAGACAGTGAAGTTGACGCAAGCAACAGATAAACTAGCGCCTTAAATCGAATAAGGGACAGCACATGAGTACAGAGCAACAAGCAGAATGGTTTGAATTTAATCAAGAAACAGTCGAAGCATTGATTGAAGACGGTAGTGATAGCAGCAAGCCACATACTATTGAATATCACTTCGCCGGCAATGATTTTGATGTGCTGGAAAAAGCAGCAGTTGATGCTTTTAAAGCGGGTTTTGAAGTCGGTGATGCTGAAGAGCTGATGCTCGATGACGGAGGCACTATTTTTTGTTTCGATGCTGTAGTAGAGCGTTTGTTAGACGTTGAGTTACTTAACGCAGATACATTGAAATTACTGGTCATTGCCAATAAACACAAAGTCCATTTTGATGGTTGGGGTACATACTTTATTGAGCAAGACGCTTAATTAAAGGCGCTTAAAACGGCCATAAGCGACTGTGTTAACGCCAAGTAAGTTTGCCTTCAGGCTTTGTTCATGCAAAAAATCCGACACTCCCTCCATCTATTAAGGGAGTGCACCATGAAAATGCCATTATCCAGTTATCTTGTTTTGTTCTCAATTTGCAGTTTTTCTGCTTACTCAGAAGACGTATCTTGGTCTGCAAAATCAACCGACCGTCAAGCGGGTAATGTTTTAGCGACATTACAAAAATCATCAACACAAGTAAGCCAAAGTCCTGCCCCTGAGAGTCTTGAACATAATGGCTCTGACGCCAATAATCTACTCAGTTCGCAAGTGGGCATCAGCGATAACCATGAAAACCCTAACCTAAATAGCGCAGCAAAGGCCGTTGCATTAGCCATCCCCCAGTTAGCAAAAAAACTTGCGGCTCGGCCGGCAGCCACCCATGTTAATGGTGAATATTGGGTTTACGATGCCTATGTCACTCTGTATACCGACAGCGATTATGATGGATATTATCATCACTTTAGTGTGGACTTCGATGTGGATACCCAATATGCCCATGCAGACGTGTATGCTAGATTGTATTTAGGCACAGGAGACGAATTTCGGGAGTACCACACAACCGCTGATTTTCACATTGATGGGGATAGCACAGACGACCAATTAACGGTTGAAACTGAACTATTGAGTGGTTTCTATCCTGATGATTACGAGATATTAATAGAAATTTATGATGCGGTTACCAATGAGCTGGTGGCTGTGGCTGATGGGTATACCGATGCCGACCTCTACCTTGTAAGCATCGAAAGCCAAGATAACGAAGTTATTTATGTAGAGCCTGATGTCCTAGTGGTTGAGGCAAGCGGCGGTAGTACAGGTTGGTTTATTTTGTTTTTAGTGCCTGTCGCACTGGTCCGTATTTTTGCAGCATCACGCTTACCAAAACACAGCTAAGGAATTTATTTTCGTTTAACGCATATCCTCAATTGGGTTGCTGTTTGCTCTATCTGGTCAACGTAACCCTTACTCTCGTTATTCCTCAGTGCCATCTTTCTCTGTTGACCTTGCTTTGTTTCACTGGAGTCTCTCCCGTACGCACCGATACCAATCCGCTATTTTGTTCTCCACTGCGCGGCTACTCCTTGATTGCTGGGTAAATAATTTTGTCGGCATTAAACGTTGTTGCTGACTAATTGGTCAACTTTGCTGGAATATTGAACAATGCTATGACAATATCGAGAATAGGTGCTGCGAATTGACGCTTAGTTGACCGTCATATAGATGTCATAGAAATATAAGAACATTGCCGCCTTAAAAATTATAAGAAGCCGGATAACTGGCGATAATATTCTCAGGAGAAACTATGAAACTAAAATACCCAGCTCTGCTGGCGTTGTTTTGTGCTTCAACGGCACAAGCGACCAGCGTATTTATTAATGAAATTCACTATGACAATGCGGGTGGGGATGTTGGCGAATTTATTGAAATCGCGGCGCCTCAAGGCACTGATCTAACCGGTTGGTCGGTTGTGCTTTACAACGGATCCTCTACACAGCTCAGTGATTACGCGACTGAAGTGCTTTCTGGCGTTGTTGAAAACCAAAGTGGCGGTTACGGCTTTGCTACTGTTTATCCCTCCAGCATTCAAAATGGCGGGCCAGACGGTATGGCATTGGTTGACGGCAATGGAAACGTCGTACAATTCCTAAGTTATGAAGGCAGTTTCGAAGCAGCTAGCGGCCCAGCTGCAGGCCTGACAAGTGTTGATATCGGTGTCGCTGAGTCAGGCGGGACCCCAGAAGCATATTCTTTGCAATTATCTGGAAGCGGAAGTGAATACGCCGATTTTAGCTGGCAAGCAGAAGCTACTGAAACGCCTGGAAACACTAACAATGGCCAATCTTTTGGCGGTGAAATAACGGACAGCGCACCTAGCGTTGTGGTTAGTCCCGCAGACGGCGAATCAAACGTTGCCGTTGATGCTAACATCAGTTTAACCTTTAGTGAGCCGGTAGTTGTTAGCGCTTATAACACCATCAATTGTGCCAGTGATGTTGCAATTCCTGTTTCGGCCACGGGCGATGGGGCAAACTATTTGCTCGACCCTGACCAAAATTTTGCACCGGGAGATAGTTGTAGTTTCACTGTCAGCGCTGCAGATGTGACTGACATTGATGGCGAGCCAGATAACATGGCCGAAGATATCACCGTTTCTTTTACCGTGATTGACAGCGGCGTAACGGTAAGTTTAGTGATAAATGAATTCCATGCGGATCCGGCGAGCGATATAAGCGGTGATGCCAATGGTGATGGTACGCGTGACTCTAGTGAGGACGAGTTCGTGGAGCTGGTTAATACTGGTGATACTGAAATTGATTTAAGTGGCTGGACGGTTAGTGATGGAGCGAGCTTGAGACATACCTTCCCTTCTGGCTCAGTCATTGAAGCTGGTTGTGCCGCTGTGGTATTTGGTGGCGGAACACCCCAAGGTGTGTTCGGTGGTGCGTTAATTCAAACCGCATCTACGGGCTCGGTGGGGTTTAATAATGGTGGTGATACCATCACAGTAACCAACGGTATCAGTACTTTTGAAGTGGTGTATGGTTCTGAAGGCGGTAACAACCAGTCTTTGACGCTAAATCCTGACGTAACCGGTGAAAGTTATAGTGCGCATTCCGTCGTTCCCGAAGCCAATGATGCGTTATTTTCACCAGGAACCAAGCTTGATGGAACTAAATTCTCTGGCTGTACGGTCCCAGACTTGGCCCCTACCGTGGTTAATATTAGCCCTGTGGACGGGGCAACTGATGTGGGCGTGGATAGCGTTATCAAGCTAACATTTAGTGAAGATGTCACTGTGACACAATGGCCTAGCTTAGTTTGCAATATAAGCGGTGAGGTGGCCTTAGACGGCGCATTAAGTGGAATAGATTTCACCTTAACACCGGTCACTCCTTTAAGTGGCAACGATATGTGTACGTTAACGTTGACCGCAGGGTCAGTCGTTGATGTAGATGGCTCCCCAGATATGCTAGTAGATGACTTTGTCAGTAGCTTCAGCACAGCAGAATTGTTAGTTTGCAATGCGCCTGATACCTTCATCCATGATGTGCAAGGCAGTGGTAGTGCAAGCACTCTAGTGGATCAAAGTGTTTTAGTGCAGGCGGTTGTCACGGCGGTATTGCCTGACTCCAACGTGTTCTATATTCAAGAAGAAGACGCAGAGACTGATGGTGATAAGAGTACCTCTGAAGGTGTATTGGTGTTTAACGACAGCGGCGCATTTAGCATGCCTGTGGTAGGGGATGTGGTCTCAGTGAAAGGCACGGTATCTGAGTTCTTTAATCGTACCCAAATCACACTTACTTCAGCACCATTGGTATGTGGTACCGCCACAGTATCGGCGAGTAATTTCACACTACCGGTTGCATCACTAGACGAGCTTGAATCGTTGGAAGGCATGTTGGTTACCAGCTCAGCGGCGTTGACGGTAACAGACAATTTCACCCTAGGGCGTTTTGGTCAACTTACCTTGTCTAACGGGCGTCTTTACAATCCAACTAACATATTTACACCAGGCTCAGCAGAAGCGATAGCACTAGCTGACAGCAACAGCCTGAATCGTTTGATATTGGATGACGGTAACGACACCAGCAACCCTGACGTGGTTCCTTTCCCCACAGGTGGTTTATCTGCTGATAATACGCTTAGAATGGGGGATACGGTTTCTGCCGTGACGGGAGTCGTTGACTATAGCTTTAGCGAATATCGTGTTATCCCGACGCAAGCGCCGACTTTTGCTGCGACTAATCCGCGCACCAGCCAACCGGAATTAACGCTAGGTAACCTTAAAGTCGCCAGTCTCAATGTTTTGAATTTTTTCAATACCATAGATGCTGGGCAGGATATATGTGGTCCTACTGGCGGTTTTGAGTGTCGTGGGGCAGATAATAACGGTACTGATACTAATGGACTGACTGAATTTGAGCGTCAAAAAAGCAAGACTGTCGCTGCTATCGTGGCAATGGATGCAGATATTGTTGGCTTGATGGAAATCGAAAATGACGGTTTCGGTACAGACAGCGCGATTATTGAATTGGTTGATGGTATTAACGCGCAAATGGGGGAAGGTACCTATGCGGTGGTGAATGGTGGCAGCACCATTGGCACTGACGCCATTACGGTTGCACTTATCTACAAACCCGCTTCAGTAGCCCTAAGCGGTGAGTTGCAGGTGCTTAATAGCAGTAATTCGATTTCTGACGACAGCGGTGTGTTGTTTGATGATGGCAAAAACCGTCCTTCTTTGGCGCAAAAATTTGCCTTACTTGAAAACGGTGCGGAGTTAGTTGTGAGTGTTAATCACCTTAAATCGAAAGGTTCAAACTGTGGTGTAGGGGACGATGATTCAACTACAGGGCAAGGTAACTGTAACCTCACGCGTACGCGAGCAGCGCAAGCATTAACGGCCTTTATTACTGAGCAATTTGGCGAAACACCCGTGCTAATTATCGGTGACTTGAACTCTTACGCGAAGGAAGATCCTATCAGCGCCATTATCGGTGCTGGTTACACAGATCTCGCCAACTATTTCGGTGGAGCCCAAGCGTACTCTTACTCCTTTAATGGCGAGTTAGGGTATTTAGATCACGCATTAGCCAGTGCCAGTATGCTGGACAGCGTAGTGGATACCACCGAATGGCACATCAATGCAGATGAGCCTGTTGTGTTGGACTATAACCTTGATTTCCAGTCTGAAGCTCAGCAAGTGAAATACTATGCACCCGACGCTTATCGCATGTCTGATCATGATCCCGTTGTGATTTCGTTACAGCTCGAGTCTGAAATACAAGTCGTGGAAGGCGATTATGATGGTGATGGTGATGTGGATATTATGGATATTCGCGCATTAACAAGAGCGATACAACTTCGTCAAACTATAGACAACAGCTTTGATTTTAACGAAGATGGTCAGGTAAGTTATACAGATGTAAGATTATTGCAACGTATGTGTACTCGCACGCGTTGCGCTATTTAATAGGTTGTACCCATTAACTAACAGTAGGAAAAATAAGAATGAAAAAAGTACTTTTATTAGTTTGTGCAATGTTTGTTGGCAGTGCTAACGCAAATATGATTAATATCGATTTAAGCGATCCGAACCCATCGGTTGGGGATACGGTGTCAGTTAATATTAATATGACAGGTATTACAGAAGACTTTACGGCCTTTTTTACAGGATTTTTATTTGATAGCAGTCTCTTTGAATATGTAGATGGTAGTGTCAGTTCTGACTTTCCACTCTACGACCCTTTTACAGGTAGTGGGTTGGATGTCGATTCAAGTTCTTCTGGTCTTTTGTCGCTTAATCTATTCGAGGACTTTGTTGCGCCAGTAATTTATGGTGCTGGAGATTATCTAGTGGCAAGCTTTAATTTATTGGCTATTAGTGAGGGGCAATCTTCATTTTCCTTGGCGCAAACCTCTTTGTTCGCACCGGATTTCGGGCCAGAAACAGCGTTAGATACCAGTGCTTCTGGTGCTAGCATCGCTGTACCCGCGCCAGGCTCTATGGCGTTAATGGGGCTTGCAGGTTTGGCATTATTTGGCTTGCGACGTAAGGCTTAAGCCTAATCGTTATCCCTAGCAGCCTTACCTGAACACAGATAGGGCGAAGTTATTAAGTGCAGAAAGGGCGGTTATTATTCATCAACCGCCTTTTTTTCCCTTCAATCCCGTATTAGCTGACTGGGAATACTTTTGGTATTTCGACGAAGTAAACCCATATGCTCCAGGATCACTCTGCTGATCTTAAGCTGTAAACATAGTGATATGATTTGGTGGGAATTAAGTGAATACAGAATCAAGCTATCAAGTTGCATTTATGTTGCATCTAAGTTAAAAAAGCGTTAACACCCGTTCGGGTTAATTGACTTTTTTGGTCCTGATAACAAAATATCAAGCCAATATAATTATCCGTATTATACAAATGAAATTCTAATAAGTGGGTTATATCTTAACCCCCACAGGGAATCAGAGATAATATGAAACATACACTGTCCTTAGCTGTATCTGCAGCATTAATGTCAATGTCGGCGCACTCGGCTGGTGAGTTAGCTGACGGAATATCAAAGTTTGATGTTTCGCCATCTGCACTTAAAAGCGTAGCTGCAACGTCGGTCAACAAAAACAAAAATCAAAAAGAACCAGTAGCAAGCATTGCCCAAAGGTTTGTAGTAGAAAAAGGCATCGAAAATAAACCCTATGTTTATATCGTAAGATTAACCGATCAACCTGTGGCAACGTATGACGGGGGGATAAAAGATCTTAAGGCCACAAATCCAAAGAAAGCAACGTCGGCATTCGCTCGTGTACAAGGACCCCAAAAAGCACCCAAACTTGATGTTGAAGCCCCCGAGGTTAAAGCATATGTTTCTTACCTGAAAGGCGTACAGAGTACTTTTATCAGCAGAGCAACAAGAGTAGTAAACAGTCTGCGTGTTGTTGATACATTTAAATACAGCGTAAACGGTGTAGCGGTACGAGTGACTCCTGATGAAGCCGAAGCCTTATCTAAACTTCCTGGTGTTGAGCGCGTTGAGCGCGAAGCCTCTTACAAAATGGATACGGATACCGGGCCGATAAAGATAGGAGCACCGAATATATGGGACGGTTCAGTAACCAATAGCGGTGTTGGCACGTTTGGCGAAGGTATCGTCATCGCTACCATCGATTCTGGTGTGAATACCGACAGCCGATCTTTTGCCGATGTTGGCGATGATGGCTATGATCATTCCAACCCCCGTGGTGCAGGGGTATATGTAGGAGATTGTGCAGATAACTTCCCTGAAATGTGCAATGACAAACTGATTGGTGTGCGTAGCTATACCAGAATAACTGACGATTACGGTGATACAGATGTATTCCCGCCTAATTTGCCCAGAAATGGTGAAGACTATAGTGGTCACGGTTCACATACCGCAGGTACTTTTGCGGGGAATATATTGTTTGACGTACCTGTTCTTACACCTGGGGCAGGGGAAGAGAGCCACGGTATCCCTGGCGAGTTTGAATTCGCACGCATTTCTGGTGTTGCTCCCCATGCAAATATTATTGCTTATCAAATTTGTTATCCAGGACGTAGCGATGCAAACGACACTTACGGGGATTGCCCTGGAGCGGCCATTCTGGCGGGCATAGATAATGCGATCGAAGATGGTGTTGATATCATTAACTACTCTATCAGTGGGGGTGGTTTCCCTTGGAGTAGTGATGTTGATATGGCTTTCCTATCGGCTAGAAATGCCGGTATATTTGTGGCCACATCGGCAGGTAACTCAGGTCCTGATGCCGCTACCACTTCTAAACATGCCCCGTGGTACACCGCTGTCGCTGCGTCAACTCACGGGCGTGAGATAGATTATGCCAAAGAAATTGGCGAATTTACTGGTGGTGACTATGAGCTTGGGACATTAACAGGCAACAGTAACTCTCTTGGCATTACTGCCTCTATCGTGTATGCAGGAGATTTTGCGAATACAAATGATCCTGACGGTGATCCTGCTCAGTGTTTGCAACCTTTCCCTGTCGGTACTTTTAGCGGAGAAATCGTGATGTGTGACCGGGGCGCAATTGCACGTGTTGAAAAGGCACAGAATGTTGCTGCTGGTGGCGCAGAGGGATTTGTATTAGGTAATGTCACTGGAGGTGGCAGTACGGTTGATAATGACGCATACGTGATACCTGGTATCCATATAGATGCAGCCCAAGCTGAATTACTGCGAGACTGGTTAGCAAGTGGTGAAGGCCATATGGCAACCATTACCCCTTCTGCCGGTGAATTAATTTTAAGTGAAGGCGATGATATCGCCGACTTTTCATCTAGAGGGCCCAACCCATCAATTAGCACGATTACCCCTCAGGTAGCTGCACCCGGCGTGAGTATTTATGCCGCTTCCGCTGACCAGAAGTTTGGTCACGATGGCCATATTGCAGACCCAAGTGATTTTGCTTTTTTAAGTGGTACATCGATGGCCAGCCCTCATGTGGCCGGAGCTGCCGCATTATTAATGGCCGCTAATCCTAGCTGGTCACCGGACAACATTCGTTCTGCATTGATGATGACGGCCACCACTAACATGCGCAAAGAAGATGGTGTTACCCCAGCAGATTGGTTTGACATGGGATCGGGCCGTATTCAGGTCGACCAAGCTAATCAAACAGGTTTGGTGATGGATGAATCTGGCGCCAATTATCTTGCGGCAAACCCTAATGACGGTGGTGATCCCAAAACACTCAATATTCCTAGTATGGCTGATGATAACTGCGTCGGAGCATGTCGTTGGACAAGAACTGTAACGGCAACAAAAGATGGTCTGTGGTCTGTTTCAGGAGTGGGTATTTCTGATGGCGTCAGTGTCACGGTAAGCCCTGCTTCATTTGATATCGTGGCCGGAGCAAGCCAAGAAATTACGGTAACAGCATCAGCGGATGTAAGCGGAGATGATTTTTTATTCGCGCAACTGAATCTGACATCTAATACTTCACCTGATTTACATATGCCCATTGCCGTGATTGCTACAACCAGTAATATTCCGGACTCGATGTCTATTTCTGCTGACAGGAATGCGGATACGCGGGTGTTATCTGATATTTTAGCGGTTGAAATAAGTGACTTTACTGCGCGGTCTTATGGATTGACCAAAGCGACAAGTACTACCGCAAGTATTCTAGAAGACAGCGATAATGGAAGTGCTCTGGACGACTTGGCTGATGGTGTACACGTTATCACGATGAATGTACCCGATGACGCCAAATATTTAGTGGCCGAGATAACCGCGTCTGAATCGCCCGATTTAGACTTGTTTGTTGTACGTGATGCCAATGAAAACGGCGTAGCTGAAGCTAACGAGGTTGTGGCATTCAGTGCGACGGCGTCGGCTTTGGAAAAAGTCAGTCTAGTTGAGCCCCTATCTGGTACGTATTGGATAGTCGTGCAAAACTGGAGTGCGTCAGCCTCAGGTGCAAGCGATGAATTTACTATCGCTACAGCCATAGTGGATGGCGAGTTGGGTGATAATCTAACCGTCGATGCACCATCCTCTATTGCGGCAATTACCCCCTTTGACATTCGTGTTGGCTGGGATATTGATGCAGTGGAAGGTGACAAATACTATGGCGCATTTGATGTAGGCGCCAGCGCTGGTTCAGCAGGAAGCTTTGGTTTAGTGGTGGTTGATCTCGATAGAACAGCTGATGATGTTCAAGTGGTTGGTGGCAGTGAAGAATTGCTGGTACCCGGCGATCAAATCGATTACGCCATACAAGTGGGACCAAACTTTAGTGACGCAGACCGTCAGTATGAGATTTCCTTAACCTTACCTGACGGAGTGAAACTGGTAGAAGGCTCATTGGTTGATGGCATGGTTGCCGAAAGTGGTACGTTAACATGGAGCGTGTTGCAGGATTCGATTAAAGGCCAAGCACCTTCCTATTCTGTTACCACTAACGCAAACGATGCCTCTTGCGTAAACCCTAACTTTGGTCAGGGCTCAGGTTACCTTGATTTAGCCTTATTCGGCATCGGCTTCTCTGGTGCAGACGGAGATACAGTAACGGCAAACTTTAATAGTCCTGCTTCGTTACTGGGTCAAGCATATGATTCATTTGGCGTAACGGATGATGGTTTTATCAGCTTTACGGGAGATGTGGGTGCAACGCCTTGGGTTAACCAATTGATGCCTGATGAAAATCCAGCAAATGGTTTAATCGCTCCATTCTGGCGAGATATGATACTCGATACCGCTAATGGCTCGGGTATTACTGTTGCAACCGCAGGTCCTTTCACTATTGTTGAATGGGATAACATGCGCCCATTCGGCGGTGTAACTGGTGATAATCTTGATTTTCAAGTCATCTTCAACAATGCCCCCGTTGGTAATGAGCCTGACATCATATTTAGCTATGACGATGTTACCCATGTTACGGCGGATCAACAGGGAACCTCAATTGGTTATGAATCAATAGATGGAAAATCTGGTTTAACGACTCATTATGTAGGAGCCGCAGCGGAACAAATTGGCAATATTGAGACTGACATTGTTTCAGGTTCACAACTATGTTTTAGATTGCAAGACCCTGATAATACCAAGTTATTAACCTTTAGCCTTGAGGTAACGGAAGATAATGCCGGTGGTCCAGTGCAATTACAGGCAATGTCGTCATTGCCAAACAATGTAGGAACAAAAACTGAGGACAGTCCAATCAACGCTAATGCAGTCGTTGCTGTCTCTGGTGATTGGGACGGTGATGGGGACGTTGATATTTCAGACATACGTGCTTTGATACGAGCTATCCAACTTCGCCAAGACATAGATTTAAGTTTCGACTTCAACGATGATGGTCAAGTGAATTACACCGACGTTAGATTATTGCAACGTATGTGTACTCGCTCAGGGTGCGCGGTGAATTAAGTCATAAGTAGAACATCAAGTACAACCTTCTAAGGCGCTCACTCGAGCGCCTTTTTATTATATGTGTGCCTAGGTTAAATGACTTCTCTAGTAACTAAAAATCCAAATTTCACTATCTTAAGTAACAATTGTTAGTCTGTATTTTGATTGTATTTAACATCAAATGCGGTGAATTTACCTATTTTTGAGCCCAATAGCGGATTTTTTTTAAAAGTGTAAGAAAGCGTAAATGTTATGAATAATTGCCAAAAAATTAACGTAATATCAATACATATAACGACTTTAGTCGTAGAAAACATACACTGAATATTAATATATAAAAAGGTTTCTCCATGCCCAAAGGAATTTCATTTTCACCCATTTTAATCGCATTGCTTTTGGTTAGTGGCTTGCTAGTTTATTTGTACTTGCCCAATGATACTAAGCAACAGGAACGTAAACCTAACGCTACGCCTGTAACGGCATATACCATGATTGAAGTGAAATTTCCGGTGACGGTAGAAGCATTAGGCACTGCCAATGCAAATGAATCCGTTATGCTAACGGCGCAAAAATCAGACATAGTACAAACAATCAATTTTGATGATGGTGATTTAGTCAAAAAGGGCCAGTTGTTGCTTAAGTTGAGCGACCGAGAAGAACGGGCGCGCCTAAATGAACTGGATATAAATTTCCAAGAAGCAAAGCGTCAACTGAAGCGTATCGATAATCTAGCGCAACAAAGTGTCGCATCAGCCCAGTTACTTGATGAGCAAGAGGCGAATGTAAAGGCGTTTAAAGCCCAGCTCGAAGTCGCAAAAGCCCAATTGGATGAACTAGAACTACGCGCACCTTTTAGCGGTTTATTAGGGGTGAGGCGGGTCAGTGTGGGGGCACTCGTTATGCCAGGTGACCTGATTGCGACTTTAGATGATTTACATATAATTAAAATGGATTTCAGCATTGCGGAATCCCACTTATCCAGTGTTCATAAAGGTCAACAGGTTTCAGCTACATCGGTTGCCTATCCAGGGCAAAAATTTGAAGGCAAAATATCGAGTATCGCTTCTAGGGTTGACCCAGTAACACGGGCTATTCAAATTCGAGCTATCATTGACAACAAAGACTTAAAGCTTCGTCCGGGCATGTTGCTGCAAATTAAACTTCAAAAAGAAATCTTAGAAACACTTGTTTTGCCAGAAGGCGCATTGGTGCCCATTGAAGACAAGCAATTTGTGTTCGTCATTCAAGACAATAAAGTCGTCCGTCGAGAAGTCAAAGTGGGCTTGAGAAAGCCAGGTATTGCACAAATAACGTCTGGTTTGGAAGTCGGGGATAAGGTCGTTATTGAAGGGGCGCTTCGTCTGCGGGACGGCTCGGTTGTTAACGTGCTATCCATGCATACGTCGCAAGGATAATCTCAATGTTGTTATCAGATATTTCAATTAAACGCCCGGTCTTTGCTTCCGTTGTTAATCTACTTTTAGTGGTGTTTGGCATTGTTGCTGTCACGTTTCTTTCATTGCGAGAATACCCGGACGTCGATCCACCCATAGTGTCAATTAGCACTACCTATACAGGTGCCTCAGCGGCCATTATTGAGAGCCGGATTACACAATTATTGGAAGATCGCATCAGTGGTATTGAAGGAATTAAAAACATTGAGTCGACCAGCACAAATGGGCGCTCTTCAATCAATGTTGAGTTTAATCTTTCTCGAGACATAGATGCGGCATCGAACGATGTGCGCGAGCGCGTCAGCCGTGCATTGAACAATCTTCCGGATCAAGCTGATCCCCCTGAAGTATCTAAATCAACATCGGATGACGATGTTATCGTTTGGTACAATTTACGCAGTGACAACATGAGTGTCATGGAGTTAACGGACTACGCTGATCGCTACCTAGTGGACCGATTATCTGTGGTTGAGGGGGTGGCAAATGTCCGTTTAGGTGGTGGGCGCAGTTACGCGATGAAAGTATGGCTTGATCGTAACGCAATGGCAGCCAGAGGCATCACCGTTGCAGACATAGAGCAGGTCATCCGCGCAGAAAACGTCGAACTTCCCGCAGGTGAAGTGCAATCAAATCAACGGGACTTTGATGTACGCGTAGCACGCAGTTATTTGAGTCCTGACGACTTTTCAAAATTACCGGTTAAAGCTGGCGCGGATGGCTATCTCATTCGTTTAGGCGAAGTGGCTACTGTAGAACTGGGCGCCGAGGACGACGAAACCGAGTTCCGAGGCGATGGCGTTAATATGATCGGTTTAGGGATCACTAAACAATCAAAAGCCAATACCTTGGAAGTAGCAAGAGCCGCAAAAGTGGCGATAGATGAAATTCAGCTAACTTTGCCTGATAATATATTTATCGTGCCTAGTTATGACTCATCCGTTTTTATCGAAGCGTCAATAAATGAAGTTTACGAGACCTTAGCCATCGCTATGTTTATGGTTGTGTTAGTCATTTATGTGTTTCTAGGAAATATGCGCGCTACCCTCATTCCTGCGGTTACCGTTCCTGTTTCATTAGTCGCTGCATTTACTGTGATGTATGCCCTTGGCTTCTCAATCAACTTACTTACCTTGTTAGCTTTAGTGTTAGCAATCGGTTTAGTCGTTGATGATGCGATTGTTGTGCTTGAAAATATTTCCAGGCGCATTGAGTTGGGAGAGCCGCCTTTGCTGGCTGCTTATCGCGGCGCACGGGAAGTAGGATTTGCAGTTATCGCCACAACCTTGGTACTAATAGCGGTATTCGTACCTCTAGTTTTTCTGCAGGGTAATATCGGTCGTTTATTTACCGAATTTGCTTTAGCAATTGCTGCTGCAGTAGCGTTTTCAAGTGTGACTGCGTTAACGCTCATTCCTATGTTGAGCTCTAAATTATTAAAGAAAACTAAGCGCACGACAGGTTTAAGTGCATGGATGGACAAGTCATTTGCCAAGTTTGAAGGTGGTTATTTTAAAGTACTAGGTAAAACCATTCATCAGCCAATCCTAATGGCGTTACTCATATTGGTGAGCGTCGCTAGCTTGCTTCGTTTGGTCGAGATTTTGCCAAGTGAATTTGTGCCAAAAGAAGACCGTGGCAATTTCTTTATTCAAATTCAGTCGGCAGAGGGCGCGAGCTTTAAAGAAAACAGTAAAAGCATGAAGAAGGTAGAGGAAATTGTACTGCCCTATTTAGAAAGTGGCGAAGCTAATCGTGTACTTGTGCGCTTGCCTGGGTTTGGGGGCAGTGCTGGCATTGCGATTGTGGGAACGCCAATCGGAGATGATAAAAAGCGCTCTACGTTTGAATTGATGGATGAAATTAGTCAGAAGTTGTCGGTTATTCCAGACGTTAGAGCTTTCGCCATCATGCGTTCAAGCCTTGGGGGACGAGGGGTAGGGCGACCTGTACAATTTGTACTGCAAGGTAACACCTATGAGGAACTGGTCGGGTGGCGAGATAAGCTGCTCCTCATTGCGCAGGAAAACCCTAACTTATTGCGATTAGATTCTGATTATAAAGAAACGCTGCCTCAGCTACTGGTTAATATAAATACTGAACGTGCTGCCGATTTAGGCGTATCGGTCAGTGATATAGGTACTACGTTGGAAACCATGTTGGGGCAACGCCGAGTATCGACTTTCCTAGACCGTGGTCAGGAATATGACGTCATACTGGAAGGACGCCGGGAAGATTATCGCAGCCCACAAAGTATTGATAATTTGTATGTGCGTTCATTTCGAACGGGCGAACTTATCCCTATGGACAATCTACTGCTCGTGGAGGAGCGCGCTACCTCATCGCGCTTAAATCGCTACAACCGTATGCGTAGTATTACTATCAGCGCGAATTTAGCTGAAGGCTACACTGTGGGTCAGGCGTTGGCGTATTTAAACAATATTGTTGACACTGAACTTCCTGAGGACGTGTCGGTTGATTACAAAGGGGAGTCTCAACTTTATCAAGAGTCAGGTAACTCAATCCTATTTATTTTCATTATGGCATTAGTTATTGTGTATTTGATCCTTGCTGCGCAGTTTGAAAGCTGGGTTCACCCTCTAGTTATCATGCTGACGGTGCCGTTGGCATTAGTCGGCGCGTTTGTGGGGTTATATTTTGCCGGTATGACCCTGAACATATACAGTCAGATTGGTTTAGTTATGTTGATAGGCCTCGCGGCTAAAAATGGTATTTTAATCGTTGAGTTTGCTAATCAATTACGCGATGCAGGTGTCGAGTTCGAGTTGGCGCTTAAAAGAGCAGCGATGCTTCGCTTGCGTCCCATCGTTATGACAAGCTTTACAACCGTATTTAGCTCTTTACCCTTAGTGTTTGCAAGTGGGGCCGGCTCTGAAAGTAGAACGGTTATCGGCATGGTGATTTTCGCCGGCGTGTTGGTATCAACGATACTGACGCTGTTTATTATCCCTACTGCATATTACTGGTTAGCACGCAATACGGGCTCACCACTGGCTATTACGCAAAAATTAGACAAATTAGAGCAAGACATCCCCTATAAAAAAGGCGATGAGTTTTAATCACTGACGGTTCTACAAAGCGGCTAAGTTAATGGCGTTACGTCATAACTTAGGCCGCTTTTTTTATATTTAACGTACGCCCCAATGTAAATAAGTACTTACCTAGTGCAAGCCTGAAGGTTACCGGAAGCCTGAAAGTGGCATGTCGTTATTGGCTAAAAATTAGTTGAATCATTAATTGCAGGCGAAAAAAAACCGGATAGTAAATCCGGTTTTTTAATATTACAGCATATCTACATGTCTTGACTATTCGTCTAAGAAACTACGTAGTTGCTCTGAACGACTAGGGTGGCGTAACTTACGTAGCGCCTTAGCTTCAATTTGACGAATACGCTCACGTGTTACATCAAACTGCTTACCTACTTCTTCAAGGGTATGATCTGTGTTCATATCAATACCAAAGCGCATTCTTAATACTTTTGCTTCACGCGCGGTTAGGCCAGCCAGTACTTCTTGCGTCGCGTTTTTCAAGCTGCCGCCAGTGGCGGAATCAAGCGGCTGTACGATTGTGCTGTCTTCGATGAAATCCCCTAAATGCGAATCTTCATCATCGCCGATAGGTGTTTCCATTGAAATGGGTTCTTTAGCAATCTTCAATACCTTACGGATTTTGTCTTCCGGCATTAACATGCGCTCTGATAATTCTTCAGGTGTTGGCTCGCGCCCCATTTCTTGTAACATTTGACGAGATATGCGGTTTAGCTTGTTGATCGTCTCAATCATGTGCACAGGGATACGGATAGTACGCGCCTGATCGGCAATTGAGCGAGTGATTGCTTGACGTATCCACCAAGTAGCATAAGTTGAAAACTTATAACCACGACGATATTCAAACTTATCAACGGCTTTCATCAGACCGATGTTACCTTCTTGAATCAAATCCAAGAATTGTAAGCCACGGTTAGTGTATTTTTTTGCAATTGAGATAACTAAACGTAAGTTAGCTTCAACCATTTCTTTCTTAGCACGACGAGCTTTGGCTTCGCCAATCGACATACGACGGTTGATGTCTTTAATGTCAGCTATGATTAAACCGGTTTCGTCCTCTACGGCATTCATTTTGCCGATACTACGTTCTAGTTCTTCTTGGTGAACTCTAATTTCTTCAGCATAAGGCACACTAGATGCTAAAATTTCAAATAACCAATCAGTACTAGTTTCATTGCCTGAGAACGCTTTAATAAAGTCTTTCTTCGGCATTTTAGCTGTGACAACACAGTGTTTCATCACGATGCGCTCTTGCACACGGATGCGATCCATCATGCTGCGCATGTTTTTAACCATGCGATCAAACTGTTTAGGCACTAAACGGAATTCTTTAAAAATCTCGCTTAATGCATCAATCTCTTTACGAGAATTTGCGTGTGACCGGCCTTTTGAAGCGATAACATCACGTGCTTTTTCATATTGCACACGTAGTTCAGAAAATTTCTCACGAGCTTCTTCTGGATCTGGGCCCGTGTCTTCTTCTTCTTCGTCTTCATCATCGCTGTCATCACCATCGTCATCTTCGTCATCTAAATCTTCTTCAGATAACTCAGAGCCAATGTGGGTAGCAGTAGGGGCGATATTGTCTGCTTCATTAGGATCAACAAAACCAACTATGATATCACTTAGACGAATTTCTTCGGCTTCGAACATGTCCCACTGATCTAGCAAATACGTGATGGCTTCAGGGTATTCTGCAACTGAACACTGTACCTGATTGATGCCTTCTTCAATGCGTTTGGCGATAACAATTTCGCCTTCACGAGTCAGTAGTTCAACCGTACCCATTTCACGCATATACATACGTACTGGATCTGTTGTTCTACCAATTTCGCTTTCCACTGTAGCTAGCGCTTGGGCTGCCGCTTCCGCAACTTCCTCATCGGGCGCATTTTCTTGCATCAAAAGCTCATCGGAGTCAGGCGCGTTTTCAAACACCTTAATTCCCATATCGTTGATCATGCGAATGATGTCTTCGATCTGATCGGAATCAACTATATCTTGAGGCAGGTGATCATTTACTTCAGCAAAGGTCAAGTAGCCTTGTTCTTTACCTTTGGCAATGAGGAGTTTTATCTGTGACTGCTTGCTTTGCACCATATACCTTACACTTCTCGATTTGGGTTAAAAATGCATCCTGAATACGGTAAACCGCGTTCAATATGCTAAATACTTTGCTTGGGCTCGAGGCTGTAGCGAATTAGCCAGTATAGCAGACTCGACCACCCTTGGGCTAGATGTTGGGTCATTTTTGTTCTTTTACAAGTAGATTTAGCTCTTGTTTTTCATCTACACTGAGATTGCCTAAGCGTGCTTTGGACATTAATTCATCCATTCTGCTCTTGAAATGCCAATCCAGTAATTTGGCGAAACTGTCCTTGAAGACCATAACCTGGTTCTCTTCTGCATATTCCCAGCTTAATAACTTGGCTAAATTTTTACTTTGCGGATGATCTCTAAAATACTCTAATACTTGTGCGGTATTCGCCTTAGGTTTGGTGAGACAAAACTGAAAAAGTTCGCTTAAAAAATCTAGCCCAGGCACTTGCATGTTGCCCAGTGCTGCTGGGTTTGCGTGCTGACATTGGGACGCAATGGCGGGTTGATCAAGTAATAAACGGATCATCATTCTAACCGGCGATATTTTGGCTTTATTAAGCGCCGTGAAATCCAGTTTTGCCCCTGCTTTATGCTGGTTTGCTTTAGCAACATCTTGCTCTAACCGGTGGCGATTTCGATCGCCCATATAGTTGCTCAGTTCAGAGGTTAATATCGCACGTTGATTATCGCCTTGGATCTGCTCAATCATGGGCATGGCTTCCGCTTTTAAAGCCGCTTTTCCTTCTGCGCTGCCAATATGGTGGCGCTGAAGTAAATTATCAAAGAAGAATTTTGATAAAGGCACTGAGTCGGTAACCAATTTCTGCTCAAAAGCCTCTTTGCCGATTTGACGTACCAAGGTGTCTGGATCTTCACCGTCGGGTAGAAACAAAAACTTCATTTCTACGCCGTCTTTTAAATAGGGTAAGGCATTTTCTAGGGCGCGCCATGCTGCTTCGCGTCCTGCCCGGTCTCCGTCATAACAACACACCACTTCACTCGTGGTTCGAAAAAGCATTTGTATATGCTCGGCAGTCGTCGCAGTACCCAGTGATGCCACTGCATATTTGATGTCAAATTGCGCTAGGGCAACCACATCCATATAGCCTTCCACTATCATGACCCGGGGCAAGTTACGGTGGGCTTGTTTAGCTTGGTAAAAGCCGTACAGTTCATTGCCTTTGTGGAAAATACGCGTTTCAGGTGAGTTGAGGTATTTGGGTGTACCATCACCTAATACACGACCACCAAAGCCCACAATACGTCCGCGTTTATCCCGGATGGGGAACATAATTCGCTCGCGAAAAAAGTCAAACCGACGGCGATTATCGTTTTGGGTGATCAATTTCAAGTCAAGCAATTGTTCTTGGGTTTCCGGGCTACGTCCAAACGTGCTGAGCACCGCATCCCACTCGGTTGGGGCGTAGCCTATGCCGAAAGCCTTAACAACCTCACCACTTAAGCCTCGTCGTTTTAAGTAATCAATGGCCCGCTCTTTATCGGCATGCACTTTGAGTTGTTGTGAAAAATACCGAGATACCGTTTCCATCAACTCGTAATCGTCCGCCTTTTGTTGTTTCTGTTCAGCGGTGGGGGCAGGGGTTGAGTTTTTCTCTCTGGGCACATCAACACTGTGATATTGAGCGAGTTCTTCAATGGCTTCCGGGAATTCGAGGCGGTCATATTCCATCAAAAAGGAAATAACGTTGCCGTGGGCGCCGCAACCAAAGCAGTGATAAAATTGTTTGTCTTGGCTTACCGTGAAAGAAGGACTTTTTTCGTTATGAAATGGGCAGCATGCTTGATAATTTCTGCCTGCCTTTTTCAGTTTAACGCGATTGTCTACTACCTCAACAATATCGGTGCGAGCGATGAGATCATCAATAAATTCACGAGGTATACGGCCGTTCATGTCAACTTCTCAATATCTTCGCGTAAAAGCAGGAAATGGTGCAACACAGCACTATACGTGTTGGGTAAAAACAAACAAGCCGCAAATAAATGCGGCTTGTTTACAATAAACTAGGTGGGGGCCGATAACTATAAAGGCTATTTTAAGGGCTCTAGCTAAACTAACTTAGCTTTTATTTGACCGCTTAATTTCCCCATGTCAGCTCTACCTTGAACTTTAGGTTTTAGCCACGCCATCACTTTACCCATATCTTGCATTCCACTTGCTTGCGACTCGACCATAGCTTGGTCTATCAACACACTAAGTTCTTCTTCGCTTAGTGCTTGGGGCAAAAAGGTTTGCAAAATATCGATTTCGGCAAGTTCTATCGTTACTAAATCTTGACGGTTTGCTTGTTCGAACTGACTCGCAGCATCTTTTCTCTGTTTTACCATCTTAGTAAGCAGAGCAATGACATCGCTGTCGTTGAGCTCTATACGCTCGTCAACTTCACGTTGTTTAACCGCTGCTAACGCCATGCGAATAGTGCTAAGACTAATTTTGTCTTTGGCGCGCATTGCATCTTTTAGGGCATTTTTTAAATCATCTAACAAAGACATGAAATCGACTCGAAGAAATACTTAAAATAAAACTAAGATAAAACTGCAAAGGGTGTTTAATACGTTAAACACCCTAGGAGAGAATTAGTACAATCTGATGCGACGTGCGTTTTCGCGAGACAACTTCTTCAAAAGACGTTTTTTAGCTGCTGCTTTCTTACGCTTACGTTCCCAAGTCGGCTTTTCAAAAAATTCGCGACGACGAACTTCTGAAAGAACACCTGCTTTTTCACATGAACGTTTAAAACGACGCAACGCTACGTCAAATGGTTCGTTTTCTCTAACTTTAACGATTGGCATTAAAATCTCACCTCAAAAATAAATACTTTGTCTGCCAGCGCAAAAAATAACCGGCTCGGTTAAAAATGGTGCGGAATTTTAAGCATATAAGCTAACAAAGTAAAGACCCGATATGGGAAATATTGGATTAGTCGCGGATTATTCACTCTAATATGGTGAAATCACCATAGGAAAGGTAGAATGTGCGGCCTAACTTAACTCGGAACACCACTTCTACTATGCGCGTTATTGGTATTGAAACATCCTGTGATGAAACAGGCATCGCCGTTTACGACGAACAACAAGGTTTATTATCTCATCAACTCTATAGTCAAGTAAAGTTGCATGCGGATTACGGTGGTGTGGTACCTGAGCTCGCATCTCGAGATCATGTACGCAAAATTGTGCCTTTAATTAAGCAAGCGTTGGTGGATGCGAACTGCACACAAAGTGATATCGATGGTATTGCCTTTACCAAAGGACCTGGATTAGTCGGCGCTTTATTAGTGGGTTCATCCGTCGCACGTAGTTTGGCTTTTGCTTGGGGAGTGCCGGCTGTAGGCGTGCATCACATGGAAGGACATCTACTGGCTCCTGTGCTTGATGAGCCAGCGCCTGAATTTCCTTTTGTGGCGCTATTAGTTTCAGGTGGCCATTCGATGATGGTGCGAGTGGATGGTATCGGACAATATGAAATACTCGGCGAGTCAGTGGACGATGCTGCAGGTGAAGCTTTTGATAAAACAGCTAAATTGCTGGGCCTTGATTATCCTGGTGGGCCACTATTGGCCAAAATGGCGGAAAAGGGCGAAGCCGGTCATTATAAATTTCCCCGGCCGATGACTGACCGCCCAGGGTTAGATTTTAGTTTTAGTGGGTTGAAAACTTTCGCTGCTAATACTATCCGCGGTTCTGACCAGTCTGAGCAAAGCAAAGCTAACATTGCCTATGCATTTCAAGAAGCGGTAATAGATACGCTTGCCATCAAGTGTAAGCGAGCGCTGAAACAAACAGGCCTCAAAAGATTGGTTATCGCTGGCGGAGTAAGCGCTAACAAGCAATTGCGTGTCGAGTTCGCATTGATGATGAAAAAACTACAAGGTACAGTATTTTATCCGCGTTTAGAGTTCTGTACAGATAACGGCGCAATGATTGCCTATGCTGGTTTACAGCGTCTTAAAGCAGGTGAAAGTGAAGGCTTGTCAACAAAAGCTCAGCCTCGTTGGTCGTTAGACGAACTGCCTGCAATCTAATGCTTGGTGGGGTTTGGGCTAACAAGGAAACGGTTTTGAGCACTATTCTTTGGTTCTGCCCTTATCCCATACTTTATTTTCTTGGCCATTGAGTAAGCGAATAATATTTTGTTTATGGCGCAAGATGATGAGCAGGCATAACATAGTAACCGGCAGGGTATAATCTGGTTTAACAAACCACGTAATAACTGGCGCAAGACTGACAGAAACAATCGCCGCGAGCGATGAATAACCACTGATAAATATCATTACTAACCAACAAGTCAGTAAGAGACTTGATAATTCCCAGCCCAAAGGCAACATTGCGCCTATGGCTGTTGCCACGCCTTTCCCCCCTTTGAAGTTAAAATACAATGGATATATATGCCCCAGGCATGCAGCTAATCCAACCAGCCCCAAACTGACAGGGGATAATCCTAAAAAGTATCCTAAATAAACCGGTAGTGTACCTTTCAATACATCAAAAATGAGGACTAAAGCGGCAGGAAATCGGCCTCCAATACGCAATACATTTGTTGCGCCAGGATTATTCGAGCCAGTGTTTCGTGGATCGGGCAGGCCAAACAAACGACAGATCAGTACCGCACTGGAGATTGAACCCAGTAGATAGGCGCTACAAAAAATTAAAATGCTAAGTGACGTCATGTACTTATGTTCTGTAAACGAGGTACAATTCATAAAGATTACCTTAAAAGTTAACCAATAACAGCGCGGATCTTTCATGGATAAAATTTACATTGAAGGCTTAGAGGTTCAGTCTCTAATAGGCGTGTACGATTGGGAGAGGGACGCGACGCAGCGTTTGCTGGTCGATATTGTATTATTTAGCGACTTGTCTACACCTGCAACGAGTGATGACGTAAAAGATACCCTGAACTATGCCGAAGTAGCCGATGCCGTGACGGCTGTTGCCGCTCATAGCAAATTTGCGCTAATCGAAGCGTTAGCTCTGGCGATGATCAGGCAAATATTCAAACAATTCCCTGTGCAAAAAATCACCCTTAAATTAAGCAAGCCAGACATTTTGCCTACCGCGCAAAACGTTGCGGTAGAATTTACCCGTGAGCGTAACGAAGAATGAACGCAGGGGCACAACAGCATCATATATTCATCAGTGTGGGCAGTAATATTAATCGAGAACAGCACATTACATCTGGTCTTGATGCAATGCATGCCGCATTTGGTGAACTGACACTATCATCGGTTTACGAAAGTAAATCGGTGGGGTTTGATGGCAACAATTTTTATAATTTGGTGGTTCAAACCACTACAACGTTGTCTATCGCTGATGTGGTGGATGTACTAAAACAAATCGAAGCGAAAAACCTACGCACGAGAGAGAGTAAAAAGTTTGCTCCGCGTACCTTGGATCTTGATCTACTCACATACGACGATGTCATTATGCAACAACCAATGGAACTTCCTCGTGGGGAGATCCTCTATAATGCGTTTGTGTTGCAGCCACTAGCGGAAATTGCACCTGATGTTGATCACCCGCTCGTTAAAAAGAGTTACCTTGCTCTTTGGCAGCAATACGATAAATCTCAACAACAGTTATGGCCTATTGAATTTACATGGAGCGCTAATCGCCGATGACTCTTACCGAAATTATTATTCTTGCAATTATCCAAGGTATTACCGAGTTTTTACCTATTTCGAGCTCAGCTCATCTTATCTTACCATCGGTGCTTTTAGGCTGGGAAAATCAAGGGCTAGCCTTTGATGTGGCTGTGCACTTAGGCAGCTTATTAGCCGTAATGATTTACTTCCGCAACGATATTGGACGCATGTTTGTCGCTTGGTTTGGCTCAGGCTTTAGCCGAGAGCAAACAGACGATAGTCGTTTAGCTTGGTGGGTTATCATTGCGACCATCCCTGCCTTGATTTTTGGTTTTGCTGGTAAGGCGTTTATTGAAGAATATGCTCGTTCAGCATTGGTGATTGCCTGTACCACCATTGGGTTTGGTTTGTTGCTGTGGTATGCCGATAAAAAAGCCCTATTGAATAAACACATATACGACATGACGTGGAAAAGTGCGTTAATTGTGGGTCTTGCACAGGCGTTAGCATTGATACCCGGTACATCGCGCTCTGGTATAACCATGACCGCAGGATTGATGTTAGGTCTTGATAGGGAAAGCGCAGCTCGCTTCTCGTTTCTGTTATCTATCCCTGTCATTTTAGGGGCGGGTTTGTTAGCCACACTCGATTTACTCAGTGCCCCCGATGCGGTTGATTGGAATGCATTGATCTTTGGTGCTGCGTTATCGTTTGTTAGTGCATATGCGTGTATTTATTTATTTTTAGCCTGGATCTCACGTATCGGTATGTTGCCGTTTGTGATCTATCGCATGTTACTTGGCGTGATCCTATTATTGTTTGTTTTCGCTTAACTGCGACGAGAAAGGAGTATCAAAATGAGTGAAACCATTTTTACTAAAATCATCAATAAGGAAATCCCAGCAGATATTTTATACGAAGACGAGATTTCTTTGGCGTTTAAGGATATTAATCCCCAAGCGCCCATGCATTTTTTAGTGATCCCTAAAAAAGCGATAGCCACCATCAATGATATCGAACGACAAGATTGTGAAGTGGTTGGTCATCTGTCCTGGGTTGCGGCGAAAATACTTAAAGAGCATGGCCTAGCGGAACAGGGTTATCGTACTGTCATGAACTGTAATGAATATGGCGGACAAACGGTTTACCACATTCATCTGCATGTTTTAGCCGGTAAACCTTTAGGTTGGCCACCGTATAGCGCGAAATTGAAAATAGAATAACAATAACTAGGCAAAGCGCTGATGAGGTGCTTTGCCTGTTTTGGTTTTAATCTGACATCACAGGGGTGGCAGTGTCTGTTAACCTTGTACAAGGCTTTTGGATAAACTGAATCACGTCTTTTTCGATTATAGGTCTAGAAAAATAGAACCCTTGGGAAAAATGTACGCCTAATTATTTGTAATAATACGGCCTGCTCTTTGGTTTCCACCCCTTCTGCTACCACCAAATAGTCAAAAGCACGGGCGATATTGATCACCGCTTTGACAATGGCTAGTCCGCTCGAGTCGAGGCGACTAATAAACGAGCGGTCAATTTTGACCGTGTTAACCGCCAAATCCTGCATCACAGACAAAGACGAGTATTCGGTACCAAAGTCATCTATCGAGACCTTAATGCCGCGACTTTGTAATATCTTTATACGGTCGATCATAATATCTTTATCAAAAGAAAAGACGGATTCGGTAATTTCCAAATGCAGCAAAGTGGCGGGAAGTGAGCTGGCCAGCAACGCCTCCTCGACTATGGTAATGAAATCGTCGCCTTGTAACTGATTAACCGAGACATTCACGCTCACGGCAATGGGTTTTGGCCACGACGCCGCCACAATACAGGCTCTATTGAGCACCCAAGTGCCAATTTTTCGAATTAAACCATGTTGCTCGGCAATGGGGATGAATTCCACTGGCGAAATGTGCTCTTCGTTTTTTTGCCAACGTAACAACGCTTCAAATGCTGATATTTCACTGTTATCAGCGGCCATAATCGGCTGAAAAGATAAGCTAAGTTCTTTGTTTTCTAGCGCTCTCGCTAGACCGTTCTTAAGATACTGCTCACGGGTTGATATACGCCCAAGCTCTTTGGAAAAGACACCAGATGTAGAGATATCGCGTTTCTTTTGATGGTACATCGCCATATCGGCCAGTTGAATAAGCTTTAGCTCGTTGTCGGCGTGCTGGGGATAAAGGGATATACCTATGGTTGCGCCTAACGACAGCTGGGCATTATCGAACAGATAAGCCTGTGAAATAACGTCTATCAGGGTTTTGGAATGCGCAACTGCTGCGGCTTGTTGGGTATTGGGTAAGGCAATTAAAAATTCATCACCACCCCAGCGACACAGTAATTGGTGATCGTCACAGTGCTCTTTTAGGCGACGAGCAGTTTGGGTCAATATTTGGTCACCTGCGTCATGACCTATGGTGTCATTTATCTTTTTAAAGCCGTCCAGATCAATAAACAACAATGCCATGGGCTGATGCGTCTCAATACAGCTATTCAAACTGGTTTTTAAATGATTTAAGAAAGCGGTCCGGTTAAACAAGCCTGTTAATGGGTCTAGGTTTGAAAGCTCGTAAATTTTTCGGGTACGTTTATCTACCTCCGTTTCCATATGCTGCAAAAGCAGTGCATTTTCATTTTTTAAGCGAATTGCCTGGGAGGTAAATTCCGCGGCTTTTTTTGCGCTTACGCTCATAACCAAGCCGAACGACAGTCCCAGTACACCTAACACTTGTCGGTAATTTTCATCGGATAGCAACAGCGCAACAGAAAACGGCACTAATAAGATAAAGGAATATGCCATAGCGGTTTTTTTATGGGCGGCAAGCACGCTGGCAGCACCGCCAGCCATAGCGGCAATGATAATAATAGTACTGGCTAGCTCAACGGTATCCGCTGTGGAGTAAACGCCTAAGCAATACACACACCACATCGCGGCTGTGGCAAAGGTACCACTGATAAAGCGTAAGGTTGCATGCCTGCCATTATATTCATGGCCTTTTTGTGTTGTGCGCCACCAGATTGAATCGATAAGTCTAATACCGACCAATACAACCATCGTTCCCCACCAAGCGTATTTAAAATCAAACAAGTT
>NZ_BAER01000041.1 GCF_000315055.1 Paraglaciecola polaris LMG 21857
GTCTACATTACTATTCCGCAGCTGCATCTTCAGTCTCTACGACTTCTTCTACTTCTGGACGGTCTACTAATTCAACATATGCCATAGGAGCATTGTCACCAGTACGGAAACCACATTTTAAAATGCGAATATATCCACCAGGACGCTCTTCATAGCGTGGGCCAAGTTCATTAAATAACTTACCTACAACTTCTTTATCACCAGTGCGAGCAAAAGCCAAACGGCGATTTGCAACACTATCTTGCTTAGCAAGTGTGATAAGAGGTTCAATTACGCGACGTAGTTCTTTCGCTTTAGGAAGAGTTGTTTTAATCAACTCACTCTTCACTAATGAGCCAGCCATATTGCGAAACATCGCTTGACGGTGACTACTATTACGATTCAACTGACGACCACTCTTACGATGGCGCATAGTCCTATCCTTCTTTAAAAATCAGTTTAAATAAAATCTGATTAATCTTTTTCTGCGATGCTTTCTGGTGGCCAGTTCTCTAAGCGCATGCCTAGTGAAAGTCCACGAGAAGCTAGTACGTCTTTAATCTCAGTAAGAGATTTTTTACCTAAGTTTGGAGTTTTTAACAACTCAACTTCGGTACGTTGTACTAGATCACCAATATACTGTATTGCTTCTGCCTTAAGACAGTTTGCAGAACGTACGGTTAGTTCTAAGTCATCTACTGGGCGAAGAAGAATCGGATCGAATTCCGGCTTCTCTTCTTTCTCAACAGGCTCTGACATATCACGAAGTTCAACAAATGCGTCTAACTGCTCAGCTAAAATAGTAGCTGAGCGACGAATCGCTTCTTCGGGATCGATAGTACCGTTGGTTTCCATATCGATAATTAGCTTGTCTAAATCTGTGCGTTGTTCAACACGAGCAGACTCAACATTGTACGAAATACGTGATACTGGACTAAATGAAGCATCAACCAATAAACGACCAATTGGGCGATCATCTTCTTCAGAAGAGCGACGAGTTGACGCTGGAACGTACCCACGACCCATTTCCACTTTAATACGCATGCTGAGTTCAGCTTCGCCAGTTAAAGTACAAAGGACATGACTAGGGTTAACGATTTCAACATCACCATCATGCTGGATGTCTCCAGCTAATACTGGGCCCGCACCGGACTTCACTAATGTTAGTGTTGCTTCGGTTTTGCCTTCTAGACGTACCGCCAAACCTTTAAGGTTAAGCAATATTTCAATAACGTCTTCTTGAACGCCTTCTTTGGTGCTGTACTCGTGCAACACACCATCGATTTCAACTTCAGTCACTGCACAACCTGGCATAGATGACAAAAGAATACGACGTAGCGCGTTACCCAATGTATGACCAAAACCACGTTCTAAGGGCTCTAAAGTTACCTTTGCACGTGTAGGCGAAACGTTATCAATTTCAACTAACCTTGGTTTTAAGAATTCAGTTACAGAACCCGACATTGTTACCTCTCTTCTTTAAGCTTTACTTAGAGTAAAGTTCGACAATCAACTGTTCGTTTATTTCCGCAGACAAATCAGTTCTTTCAGGAACACGTTTAAATGTGCCTTCCATCTTTTTGCTGTCCACTTCAATCCAAGTTGGTTTCTCACGTTGCTCAGCAAGTTCTAAAGCAGAAACAATACGAGCTTGTTTTTTTGCTTTTTCGCGAACAGATACAACATCATCAGCAGAAACATTAAAAGAAGGAACGTTAACAACTTGACCGTTAACCAAAATGGCTTTATGGCTAACTAGTTGACGCGCTTCAGAACGAGTGCTAGCAAAACCAATGCGGTAAACAACATTGTCTAAACGTTGCTCTAAAAGTTGCAACAAGTTTTCACCTGTATTGCCTTTTAAGCGTGCCGCTTCTTTGTAATAGTTACGGAATTGCTTTTCAAGAACACCGTACATACGACGTACTTTTTGCTTTTCACGTAATTGAACACCGTAGTCAGACAAACGTCCACGACGTGCGCCGTGTTGACCAGGTGGGTTATCAATTTTACATTTTGATTCGATTGCTCGAACGCCACTTTTCAGGAACAAATCTGTTCCTTCACGGCGGCTAAGTTTGAGTTTTGGACCCAAATATCTTGCCATTATCTTTCTCCAACAGTCCGTCGATTAAACGCGACGTTTCTTCGGTGGACGACAACCGTTGTGAGGAATAGGCGTCACATCGGTAATATTAGTGATTTTATAACCAGCAGCATTCAAAGCACGGATAGCAGATTCACGACCTGGACCTGGACCTTTAACGAATACTTCTAGATTTTTTAAACCGTAATCCTGAGCGGCTATACCAGCGCGTTCAGCAGCTACCTGAGCAGCAAAAGGGGTAGATTTACGTGAACCACGGAAACCTGAACCACCAGATGTAGCCCAAGACAAGGCATTGCCTTGACGATCTGTAATTGTCACTATTGTGTTGTTGAAAGACGCATGGATATGAGCCATACCGTCAGCAACTTGACGTTTTGCGCGCTTTCGCGTGCTTTTAGTAGGAGCTTTAGCCATCTTATTCCCCGCTTACTTTTTAATTGCTTTGCGAGGACCTTTACGGGTACGCGCATTAGTTTTAGTGCGCTGACCACGTAGAGGAAGACTACGACGGTGGCGAATACCACGGAAGCAACCTAGGTCCATCAAACGTTTAATACTCATTGATACTTCACGGCGAAGATCACCTTCAACAGTGAATTTCGCAACTTCGTCACGTAATTTATCAATTTGTGCTTCATCAAGATCTTTAATCTTGGTTGTCTCTGCAACACCAGATGCTTCACAAATGCTTTGAGCACGTGTAGAGCCTACACCGAAGATCGCAGTTAATGCGATTACAGTGTGCTTGTGTTCAGGGATGTTAATGCCAGCGATACGGGCCATTAACAGTACTCCTCATAGTTTATGTCATCAGCCTAAAAAGCCCGATAGGATACTTACCCGATGACAAAATTGCAAATTAAGGTTTGCGGACACTATCGTATTTAGCAATTCCGCAAACCATTCGATTAACCTTGCCTTTGCTTATGCTTAGGGTCAGAACTGCAAATCACGCGCACAACACCGTTGCGCTTAATGACTTTACAGTTACGGCAAATCCGCTTGACGGATGCACGAACTTTCATTTCATCACTCCGTAAATCGCCATCTTAACGGCCGTAGCCTTTAAGATTAGCTTTCTTAAGAACAGACTCATATTGATGAGACATCAAATGTGTCTGCACTTGCGCCATAAAGTCCATGATAACCACTACCATAATAAGCAGTGAGGTCCCACCGAAATAAAACGGTACGTTCCAAGCTATCAACATGAATTCAGGCACCAAACAAATAAAGGTTATATAAAGCGCGCCAGCTAGGGTTAAGCGAGTCATTACCTTATCAACGTATCGTGAGGTTTGTTCACCAGGACGAATCCCAGGAACGAACGCACCAGACTTCTTCAAGTTATCTGCCGTTTCGCGAGGGTTAAAAACCAACGCTGTATAGAAGAAACAAAAGAAGATAATCGCGGCAGCGTAGAACATCACATACAGAGGCTGCCCAGGGGACAACATTAATGCCACTTCTTGTAACCAAGAAAATGACTCATTTTGCCCAAACCAATTTGCAATGGTACCAGGGAACAAAATAATGCTAGACGCGAAGATCGGTGGAATAACGCCTGCCATATTTACTTTTAACGGTAAATGCGTACTTTGAGCTGCGAAGACCTTACGGCCTTGCTGACGCTTTGCGTAATTAACGACGATACGACGCTGACCACGCTCCACGAATACTACAAAGTACGTGATAGCAATAATTATTACGCCGATAAGTAATAAGAACAATAAGTTCAAATCACCCTGACGTGCTTGCTCTGCTGTTTGGCCTATAGCCGTTGGCAAACCAGACACGATACCCGCGAAAATCAATATAGAAATACCGTTACCGATACCTCTCTCTGTAATTTGCTCACCTAACCACATTAAAAACATGGTACCGGTGACCAAACTCACAACAGCTGTGAAGTAAAAACCGAAACCTGGATTAATCACCAAACCTGAAATCAAGTTGGGTAAATTTGTCGCTATTCCAATTGCTTGGAATGTAGCTAACACCAACGTAAAATAACGTGTGTATTGGCTAATTTTGCGACGTCCTGCTTCGCCTTCTTTTTTAAGTTCCATCATCGGTGGATGCATAACTGTAAGCAACTGAATGATAATGGACGCTGTAATGTATGGCATTATACCCAGGGCAAGAACCGAGGCGCGCTCAAGTGCACCACCAGAGAACATGTTAAACATTTCTACGATGGTACCCTTTTGCTGGTCGAATAAATCAGCCAACACCGCGGCGTCGATACCAGGAATAGGCACATATGAGCCAAGCCTAAACACAATTATCGCACCAAGTACGAACAACAATCTTGATTTAAGCTCACTCAAGCCGCCTTTTGCGCTTGAATTTGATCCTGGTTTAGCCATCTAGCTTATTCCTCTACCTTACCGCCGGCCGCTTCGATTGATTCGCGCGCGCCTTTTGTAACCTTCAAACCATTGATAGTAACAGCTCGTGAAATTTCACCGCTCTTAAGCACTTTAACGAACAACATCTCTTTCTTAACAAGACCTGCTGCTTTTAAAGTTTCAAGTGAAACCACTTCACCTTCTACCTTTGCAATTTCGCTTAACGTTACTTGGTCAGAAACCAAAGATTTACGTGAAGTGAAACCGAATTTAGGTAGACGGCGCTGAATTGGCATTTGTCCGCCTTCAAAACCAGGTTTTACAGAACCGCCTGAGCGAGACTTTTGACCTTTGTGACCGCGGCCACCAGTTTTTCCAAGACCTGAACCCATACCGCGTCCAACGCGCTTACTAGATTTTTTTGCTCCTGGTGCAGGAGCAAGAGTATTTAAATGCATCTGTTACTCCTCCACTACTTCAACCATGTAAAATACACGGTTGATCATGCCACGAACAGAAGGGGTATCTTCGAGTTCACGAACATGACCGATGCGACGTAAACCGAGACCCGTAAGAGTTGCCTTATGCTTTGGAAGGCGACCGATAGCGCTTTTGGTTTGCTTAACTTTTATCATCTTAGCCATGTTCAATTACCCCAAAATCTGCGTTACAGACAATCCGCGTTTAGCAGCAACTTGATCAGGCGATGTCATTTCTGTCAACGCATTGATAGTTGCACGCACAACGTTAATTGGATTAGTTGATCCGTAACATTTTGAAAGTACGTTTTGAACGCCAGCGACTTCAAGTACTGCACGCATCGCACCACCGGCAATAATACCAGTACCTTCTGATGCAGGCTGCATGTACACTTTTGAGCCTGAATGACGACCTTTAATTGCGTGCTGTAGCGTGTTGCCATTTAGATCAACGTCCACAAGATTGCGGCGCGCTTTTTCCATAGCTTTTTGAATTGCAGCTGGCACTTCGCGTGCTTTACCGTAACCAAAACCAACACGACCATTACCGTCACCTACTACTGTCAAAGCAGTAAAGCTAAAGATACGACCACCTTTAACTACTTTAGATACACGGTTTACAGCAATTAGTTTTTCTAACAGGTCACCCTGTTGTTGAACTTCTACTTTAGCCATAATTAACTCCTAGAACTGAAGACCTGCTTCACGAGCAGCATCAGCCAATGCCTTAACTCGACCGTGATACTTAAAACCGCTGCGATCGAAAGCGACAGTCTTAATGCCTTTTTCGATAGCTCGTTCTGCAATCGCTTTACCAACTGCTACCGCAGCTTCTGCATTACCCGTTGATTTAACGGTAGTGCGAAGATCTGCTTCAACAGTAGAAGCCGCCGCCAATACCTGTGAACCGCAAGGAGCGATTAACTGGGCGTATATATGGCGTGGTGTGCGGTTAATAACCAAGCGATGCGCGGCCAGTTCACTAATTTTTTTGCGTGCACGTGTAGCGCGACGCAAGCGAGCTGATTTCTTATCCATCGTATCACCTACCTACTTTTTCTTAGCTTCTTTACGACGCACAACTTCATCAGCGTAACGAACACCTTTGCCTTTGTAAGGCTCTGGCGGACGGTATCCACGGATGTTAGCTGCAACCTGACCTACCAACTGCTTATCGGCGCCTTTGACGACGATTTCAGTTTGACTAGGAGTTTCAATCGAAATACCTTCAGGCATTTCGTATGCTACCGGGTGTGAGAAACCTAGAGTCAGATTGAGTTTCTTACCTTGCGCTGACGCACGGTAACCAACACCATTCAACTGAAGCTTTTTCTCAAAACCTTGAGATACACCAATAACCATTGCGTCTAACAATGAGCGAGCTGTACCAGCTTGAGCCCAACCATCCACAGCGCCTTCACGAGGCAATGCTTTAAGTTGATTCTCTTCTTGTACTACTTCAACTGCATTGTTGAATACACGGACTAATGTACCGATTTTACCTTTAACTGTGACTTCTTGACCAGCGATAGAAATTTCTACGCCGGATAAAACGTCTACAGGAGCTTTTGCTATACGTGACATTTTTATCCCCTTACGCTACGTAGCCGATGATCTCACCACCCATACCCGCTTTACGCGCGGCACGGTCAGTCATCACACCTTTAGAGGTAGAAACGATAGCAACACCTAAACCACCCAATACTTTTGGCAACTCATCTTTTTTCTTATAGATGCGAAGACCAGGGCGACTTACGCGCTCAATGCTTTCAATTACTTTCTTGCCTTCGAAGTACTTAAGAGTCACTTCTAAAACAGGTTTAACGTCACCAGTTACTGCGAAGCTCTGAATATAACCTTCTTCTTTAAGTACGGCTGCGATAGCAACACGTAATTTAGATGAAGGCATAGATACAGAAACTTTGCTAGCCATCTGACCGTTACGAACACGTGTAAACATGTCCGCGATAGGATCTTGCATGCTCATATTAGCTACTCCTTACCAGCTGGCTTTTTTAAGGCCAGGTACTTCACCGCGCATCGCTGCTTCACGCAACTTAATACGGCTAAGACCAAACTTGCGTAGGAAACCATGTGGACGACCCGTTATACGACAACGATTTTGTTGACGTGTACGAGCTGAATCACGTGGAAGTTGTTGTAGCTTAAGAACAGCGTCCCAACGTTCTTCGTCAGAAGAGTTGACGTTGCTGATAGTCGCTTTAAGTTCAGCACGTTTAGTAGCGAACTTAGCAACTAGCTTGGCGCGTTTTACTTCGCGCGCTTTCATTGATTCTTTTGCCATAACCCTACCCTTACTTTTTAAATGGGAAACTGAATGCACTTAATAGTGCATGCGATTCCGCATCGGTTTCAGCGCTAGTCGTGATAGTAATATCCATACCGCGAATTTTATCCACCTTATCGAAATCGATTTCAGGGAAGATAATTTGCTCACGAACACCCATGCTATAGTTTCCACGGCCGTCAAACGACTTAGGATTCAAGCCACGGAAGTCACGGATACGAGGAATTGCTATTGATACTAAACGTTCAAAGAATTCCCACATACGTTCACCACGTAGGGTTACTTTACAGCCAATCGGATAACCTTCACGGATTTTAAAACCCGCTACAGATTTGCGAGCAACAGTAACAACAGGTTTCTGACCAGCAATCGCTTGCATGTCAGCAGTTGCGTTTTCCAACACCTTTTTGTCTGCTACCGCTTCACCTAAACCCATGTTTAGAGTGATTTTCTCAATCCGAGGGACTTGCATGACGCTTTTGTAGTTGAACTGCTTCGCAAGTTCCGCTACTACTGTTTCTTTATAGAAATCATGCAGTTTCGCCATCGTACTCTCCAATTATTAAACCAGTTCACCGTCAGATTTGAAGATACGAACTTTTTTGTCGTCTTCAAAACGGAAACCTACGCGATCTGCTTTACCCGTTTTAGGGTTAACAATCGCTACATTTGACACATGAATTGATGCTTCTTTCTCAATAACGCCACCAGTAACACCCAATTGAGGGTTAGGTTTCTGATGCTTCTTCACCAAGTTCACACCTTCAACGATTAGGCGGTCAGCCGCTGGAAGAACTTTAAGCACTTTGCCTAGTTTTCCTTTGTCTTTACCAACTAAAACGATGATTTCATCATCACGACGAATTTTTCTAGCCATTATCGTGACTCCTTATAGTACCTCAGGGGCCAGTGAGACAATTTTCATGTTATTAACACGAAGCTCACGAGTGACCGGGCCAAAGATACGCGTACCAATCGGTTGCTTGTTTGCATTAAGCAAAACAGCTGCGTTGTTGTCAAAACGGATCGAAGACCCATCAGAGCGACGAACGCCTTTTCTAGTACGCACCACCACTGCATTTAGCACATCACCTTTTTTAACTTTACCACGAGGAATTGCTTCCTTGACGGTAACTTTAATGATGTCGCCAATATGTGCATAACGGCGATGCGAGCCACCAAGAACCTTAATACACTGAACCCTGCGAGCACCCGAGTTATCGGCTACGTCCAGGTTAGTTTGCATTTGGATCATGTTAGTGCTCCGCGGTTAATTAAGACTCTCACGAGTCATTTGCTCCTAAAAACCCAGCATTATTGCTGACTTTTTATACATACCCCTATTAAAAGGGCGCGAAATACTAACAGAAAATATACAGCTGCGATAGTCGAATATGCAAAAAAAGTGATTCTGTTTGAAGTTATTTTCACCGCACCACAAAGAGACAGGAAAAATCCATTAAAATTAATTAGTTAGGTATACAGAGAGGGCTGAAAACACGACACAAAAAAAGCCCCCTGAGAAAGGCAACACTTTATCAGGGGGCTGGCAGTATACCGACAACAATCGATGCTTTATCACCCAGAAAGCTGACTTAATGAATCCAATATCGATGTCGTTTGTAAGCACATCTCTTAATGCAGAAGTGAGATGACATAACCCGTCGCTGAGTTCACATCTTTTTCTATGGTAATAATATAATTCGTTTCTTCATTTACCCCGAGTAACGTCGTTCTATCCAATAACACTTGGGTATCGTTGTTATCATCATATACCGCTATAAGTTCGTAATAGTCACTTGGCAGGGTAATCCTGCCTGTTTGTGCATAGTCCAGCCCTAATACTCGGTATTCAGCAGTTTCAATGGTCTCGTCCTTACGGACAAAGTAAAAGTCCACGTCAAAGAAATCTGAAACCAGATTGGCAACCTGAACTTGGTGATCGTATACCTGAGGTAAGATACTTTCAGTAAAGGATAACGAGGTGAGCTTGTTGTCACTGTCTTGGTAAATCACGATGGCTTTGCTTTCACCTTGATTCAAGGTCACAAGACGATTATTAAACGCCACGCTAGCGTCTTCACTGGTAGAGGCAGATAAACGGTAATCACCGTAATTCGTAGCGTTAAATTCGCTTAGAGTATTAGCTTGTAGCGTAACAGTGTCACTTTCTTCTACATTACCGTCGAATGAAATAGTGACACTACCCAAATTATCCAAGCTATTGTAGACACGATACTGCGCGGTCGCTTCAGCATCAGCGTAATTATCCACTAACGATGAGTTAATAACTAAATCAATTTCAACATTGCCCTGAATAGCACCTGTCGTTTTACGTAATACCATCGTATATTCGGTAGCGTAAATGAAGTCAATGGTCGGACTTTCGAAAATTGGAGTTTGCTCACCTGGCAACGTCAAATAAACAACGTACTCCCCTTCATCAAAATCATCACTATCTGTATCGGGATCCCAATAGGTCATTTCTGTTAACCCTTGGTAATTGACGGTACCGAGTAAGCTAGCAGCACTAAAGGGCGCGCCAGCATCGCTCATATAAAGGTCATAACTTTGCCCGTCGGGGATCACTGAGGTGACAAACAAGCGGAAGTGATCAGCTAGGTCTTCACGCTTGATACGAAACTCTTCAAATGAAGGACTCGCGTAATCACCACTGAGTACCACCAACAGTTTTTCACCGTCCCTTAGAGTGACTTCACGCTCTTCAATTGAGACTTCCTGATCGTCGGCATCTGTACGATAAAACTCAAGATCCATGCTACCGCTTTCAAGAGTAAAGACACTGGTTGAATCTCCATACGCAGCTGAGCCCAAAGCACTGCTGTCTACCTCAGCCATTATGGTTGACGCACTGTTAGCAGAGCCATTATAAAATTGTAAATATGAGTCTGAGTAGGAGGAATCATCCGAGCTTGAACCACCACACGCACTTAAGCCTATAGCGGTTGCAGCTATAATAGTCGTGCTGAGAAACGGTTTGAGTAATCTTGTTATCATTGTACATCCATATTAAAACGCGATTGTTAATCGGCATTATGAGGATGTTTAATTATAGAGGAGCGCCCCTTTACGTTACCTTTACACTCTTTACGTAAAGATGACACTTGAAGGGGCGGATAGAAGTATAACGCGGTAATAGCGCTAGCCTTGATAGATTAATTGACCTTTATCAGGCGTATTGATTAGAGCCTCATATTTATCTTCTAATAAATGTCTTTTTATCTTTAGCGTCGGTGTTAATAGGCCGTTTTCCACCGTCCAATCGTCTTTCATGATCACTAAACGGTCAAGAACAGCATGACTCTCTAAGCCACTGTTGACTGACGCTAAGGTATCCAGCAAGCTTTTTTCCAAGCGTTCTTTATCTTGTCTTTGCGCATCCTCGGACAAAACCACTAGGGCAATCGGCTGCTTTAACTGGGAGCCTGTGACACAAACCTGTTCAACAGACGAGTTACCCATAATAAGTGCTTCTATCGGCACAGGGGCAATGTATTTACCTTTTGCGGTTTTAAATATCTCTTTTAAACGTCCGGTAATTTTAATATAACCATCGCTATCAATGGCGCCTTTATCACCGGTTTTTAAATAACCATCATCAGTGAATACTTCAGCTGTTTTTTCAGCCTCGAGGTAATACTCCTTCATGTTACAGGGGCCTTTAACTTGGATTTCACCTTCCTCAGCAATACGAATATCAACGCCCTCGTATGCTCGGCCGATACTGCCAATTTTATCCTCTCTAAAGGGTACACAGCACGTGCCATAAGCACTATTTTCCGTCATACCCCAGCCCTCAGAAATATTCACCCCAACTTTTAAAAACCATTTAAGTGTTGCAGGTGAAATAGGTGCAGAACCGCTTGCGCACATACGAGCCTGATCCAAACCAAGCTTGGCTCTGATTTTGCCTGCAACCACTTTCCCGACAAAAGGTATCTTCAACAGTAAGTCGAGCTTTTTCTGGGGCATATTCGCTAGCACACCCATTTGGAATCGAGTCCACAGGCGTGGAACAGAAATAAACAAGGTCGGTCGCAAATGACAAATGTCTCGATTAAAAGTATCGAGTGATTCAATAAAACCAATTTGGGTGTTTGCATAAAAACTGGCCATTTCTACTAATACACGCTCTGTTATATGGGCAAGTGGTAAATAACTCAGAATACGGTCGCTTCCATCAACGTCGAGTTCTCTGCGAGAATTACTGGCAGCCCAACTAATGGAAGAATATGTATGCACGACACCTTTAGGATTGCCAGTACTGCCTGAGGTATAAATAATGGTCATTGTGCTGTCCATCTCAGGGATAGGACGTTCCATGTAAGGTTCATTCAACAACAAAGACTCCCAATCTCGGTCGGCTTTAATACCGGGATATGGAAATGCTAATGTCATAACGTCATCTGGAATTGCGGCCACTTGTTCGGCGGTATCATCTAACTTACCCACAAAAATTGCCGCGCAGGATGCGTGACTTAACACGTATTGAATTGTTTTTTTACCCGCGGTGGAATAAATCGGTACCGAAATGTGTCCAGCCAACATAATGGCTAAGTCAGTAATAAACCATTCGGCGCAATTTTTTGATAGTAATGCGATATGACTGCCTGCTGGCAAATCCAGCGCAATCAAACCAGAAGCAACACGGCGGACCTGGTCCGCTGTTTGCGCCCACGTATGACTAAGTACAGCTCCGTTGACTGGTTGTTTCAAATAAACCTTCTGAGGAGTAGTATCTTCCCAGTGGTACATCATTTCTAAAGGCGTCTGTAACGACATTTCGTCTCCCGAACCTAAATATACATTTTAATAACAATGTTATAACGATTGTAGGCTCACAGGTCAAACAACTATAAGACTTCAGCATTTATTTGATATATCACTACGAATAAACTAAGTGAATGCAGCTTATTTTCTATTCAAATTGTTCTTTTTTAATTCAACTAGGGTACTTCTGCAAACATTTCTTCGAGCCATGAAGAGAACTGTTTGACTTTTGCTCTGGCAAAATTGGCTTCGGGGGCGACAAGATAATAGGCGTATTGACACGCAAAGCTAAAATTGAATAATTTAACCAATTGGCCCCTTTCCAATTGTTCATAAATCAAGCTGTATCGTAACATCGCCACTCCCTGACCTGCTAGAGCGGCTTCAATTATCGTTATGCTCGAATCATCTACTTGTAATGCACTCAACGCATTATTAGGTGTTATCGAGTGCTGGGCATAAAAATGTTCCCATGCAGGAATGACGTCACTGCTATTCTCTTTTAAAGTGGGGTGGGAACACACAGCTTGAGGCGTTAATATTTTGCTGGCAAGTAGAGGATGGCAAACCATATGCATTGTATCGCCAACTAACCGACGACTTTCTAATTGCTTGTATTCTCCTGTCCCAAAGCGTATCGCTAAATCAAGTTCACTTTGATCAAAATTCAACAGTTGATTAGTGGGTTGTATTCGCACATTGATATGCGGATACAGCTGCTGAAAACGACACAGTCGCGGCACTAACCAGCGGGATGATAGGGATTCAATTACCGTGAGGTTGAGTATATTTGGGCGACTATCTAAGGCAACATTGCCCACCCCTTTCGTTAAATAGTCAAACCCGGTTGCAATGTCGGGCAGAAGTCTTTGCCCAGCTCTGGTCAACGTAACATTGCGATGTCCCCGTTCGAATAATTGGCACCCCATGAACACCTCTAACGTTTTTATATGTTGACTGATAGCGGCCTGAGTAACGAACATCTGAGCCGCGGCGTCTTTAAAACTCAAAGCTTGTGCTGCAGCCAAGAAATAACGCAATGCATTAAGAGGAGGGAGTTTGTTCATGGTTTACATTCTACTCAGTTAAGATTTACTTAACCGTAGTTTAGTTTTCATCGTTTGTCAGGATTGAGTCTCAGTTCTATCTTGAAATCTCTAAATATGAGGAAAAACGATGAATAATTTAATAAATAATCTCTTAATTGCCACCACAACAATACTTACATTAGCCTTAAGCCTGCCAACTAACGCACAAAACACATTAGAAAAACTATACACACAGGCAGGGTACCCCTATGAGCCCCTAGTAAAGCGCTCACAATTAGTTCGCATTTTGTATCATCAAGATGGCAAAATAATAAGCTGCAGGGCCGAAGTAACCCAAGACCAGAAAATTTGGATAGGTAGGGCAATAGATGCACAACAGAAAGATTTCGTGACTAAGCCACTAAGGGCGTGTTTAAGCCGCTCAGACGCAAAAAGGTTGTTAAAGAATACATATCAATAAGAGCAGTATTAGTCATGATTTGCACCTACAGCCCCTATACATAAGGGCTGTAGGTTTTCTCATCAAACTCCGATGAGTATGAGAAGAAACAATCATTTCAGCTTTTAATGTCAATTAATTGAAAGGGTTAAGGCCGAAACGCAAAAATTAAAACTAATTTCCCCGTTGGCGAACTATCTCATACAAGCAAATACCTGTTGCAACGGATACATTGAGACTCGATACCGAACCAGCCATGGGTAGTTTTATTAGCTCGTCACAATGCTCACGAGTTAAACGACGCATGCCTTTACCCTCAGCTCCCATAACTAACGCTATCGGTCCTTGCATTTTGCACTCATAAATACTCTGTGTGGCTTCACCCGCAGTACCGACAACCCATACACCCGCATCTTTAATTTCGCGCAAAGTACGAGCAAGGTTAGTCACTTGCACCAACGGAATTAAATCCGCAGCACCACATGCGACCTTTCTAACCACAGGCGTTAACGCAACCGAGTTATCTTTCGGCACAACAATGGCGTCAATTCCAGCTGCATCCGCAGTGCGCAGACACGCCCCTAAATTATGTGGGTCAGTCACACCATCAAGCACTAATATAAACGGCGTAGTACTATTTTTGATGATCTCATCTAAATCACTTTCATTAAACTGCTTACCTGGTTTTGCTTTCGCTACCACGCCTTGATGTTGTTCACCGTTTACTTTTTCGTCCAAGGTCTTACGTTGGCAAAACTGCACTGCAATACCAAACTTTCGCGCATGGTTAATAATGTTGTTAATGGGCTTGTCATCACGACCTTTGAGCACAAACAGCTCGATTAAGCGCTCGGGTTCACGCTCAATGACGGATTCCAAAGCGTGGATCCCGTACAACCACTCATGTTGAGCCATAGTTATTTATTCCCTTTACTTGCCGGTGAACGGCGTGATTTAGTCGTGGGCTTAGATTCAGTCGCCCCCTTGGCCTTAGAACGTCGGGTACGCGGTTTCTTCTTACTTGGGCTCGCTTTGTCTGCGCCTTTAGTATTTGCAGATTCAGCCCCAGCCTTAGACACAGGACTGCCTTTACTGGGTGCGCCTTTTTTCGCTGACGAAGATTTCTTAGTCCCACGCTTACTTCCTCGCCCTTTAGGCGGCGCATTCGCTAGCACAAAATCAATTTTTCGTTCATCTAGGTTCACAGCTGCCACCTTCACCTCTAAAGGGTCACCTAATCGATAAACAATCCCAGAATTCTCTCCTGCAAGATGCTGTTTAGTCTCATCAAAGTGATAAAAATCGTTATCTAACGCTGATATATGTACCAAGCCGTCGATATGAAATTCCGTCAAACGTACAAAGAATCCGAAACTGGTTACCGAAGCAATGACACCTTCGAAGCTATCGCCTACGTGATCAAGCATAAACTCGCATTTCAGCCAATCTGCTACATCTCGAGTAGCATCATCTGCGCGCCGCTCAGTCATTGAGCATTGTTCGCCTAATGAATCGACTTCTTCTGCCGTATAAGCTTTGCCGCCTGTTTTACTCTTGCGTTGCTGATTTTTATCTATCGTTGCTTTTAAAGCCCGATGGACCACCAAATCAGGATAACGACGAATAGGCGAAGTAAAATGCGCATAGGCATCCAGCGCTAAACCAAAGTGACCAATATTTTCGTGGCTATATACAGCTTGCTTCATTGAGCGCAGAAGCATGGTTTGAATGAGTTCTTGATCCGCTCGGCCCTGAATTTTGTTAATCACTTCAGTGAATTCTTGCGGCGACGCATCCTTACTGATGTGATGTGTGATGCCGACTTCTCCAAGGTACGATAAAAACGCGCTTAGACGATCTGAATCCGGTTCATCGTGAATACGATAAAGTGCTTCAGCTTTCTGCTTGCTGAGCGTTTTAGCTGCTGCCACGTTCGCCAAAATCATGCATTCTTCAATCAGTTTGTGGGCATCGTTGCGCGTAACCGGTACTATGGTGTCGATCTTGCGCTGGGCATTAAACACAAACTTGCTTTCTTGGGTTTCAAATTCAATCGCACCTCGTTGACTACGTTTGCGCTTGAGGGTGCGGTACATATCATGCAAATTCTTTAAATGCGGTACTTGTTCGGCATAACGCTTATGTAACTCTGGGTTGCCTTGCGCATCTTCATCTTTCAAGAGGTCCCACACTTTGGTGTAGGTTAGGCGTGCTTTTGAATTCATCACAGCTTCATAGAACTGGTGTTCAATCAGATCACCGTTGCTGCTGATGGTCATTTCACACACCAAGCACAGACGGTCGACCTGAGGGTTCAACGAACATAAACCGTTAGATAACACTTCAGGTAACATGGGAATCACTTGCTCCGGAAAGTACACAGAGTTACCACGGTTTTGCGCTTCGCTGTCAAGTGCAGTGCCTGGACGAACATAATAACTGACATCCGCTATCGCAACCCACAATTGCCATCCGCCATCATCCAGTGGGGAACAGAATACCGCATCGTCAAAATCGCGGGCATCTGCGCCGTCAATCGTCACCAGTGGTAATTGGCGTAAATCAATGCGATTTTCTTTTGCTTCTTCAGGTACTTGTTCACTAAGATCAGCAATTTGCTTGGTTACGCCTTTCGGCCAAACATGAGGAATATCGAATGTGCGTAATGCCATGTCGATTTCCATGCCTGGAGCCATGTGCTCCCCCAACACTTCTAAAACTTTACCAATCGCATTAACTCGGCGCCTAGGGCGTTGGACAATTTCGACCACCACGATAAACCCTTGGCGAGCACCGTTAACATATTCTCCTGGAATAGTAATTTCGTGATTGATACGGCTGTCATCAGGTATAACCATACCAACACCGTTTTCAAAGAAGTAGCGTCCAACTATGGGCTCACTGCGTGGCTCAATGATTTTTGCGATACGCGCTTCACGACGCCCGCGATTATCAGTACCACTCTCTTTAACTAACACCACATCACCATGCAACACAGTAGACATTTGCGCATTGTGAATGAATAAGTCTTTCTCACCATCATCGCGTTTTAAGAAACCGAAACCGTCTCGGTGACCAATCACACGTCCTTGAATGAGCTCTTCTAATTTCAGTTTGGCGTATTTTTTATCACGATTGAATTCGATTTGCCCTTCGCGCTCCATCGCACGCAAACGACGTTGTATGCCAATTCGGCTATCTTCATCTTCTGCATTTAATAGGTGACAAAATTCAAGAAAGGATAACGGTTTTTTAGCATCGGTAAGCAATTCGAGTAAGTATTCTCGACTGGCTACTGGATTTTCGTATTTTTCTTTCTCGCGCTGGTAAAAGGGATCGTCGCTCATATAAGTGATGGCGTTTCCAAGTAAGGTAAATTATGCGACTAGTATAACGAAGCTGGCGCAATTAAAAACGCTTAATTGATGACGATGAGGCGCAAGTTGACCCAGATACAATAAAGTACCCCTATTCAAGCGGAGTTATTTAGGTATCCAGGGAACGTTTTGCTTTTCGAACCGCTTTAGGATGCATCAGTTTTTCTAACTTCGTTAGGCAACTGGCAATTTTTTGGTGCGTCTTTTTGTCATTGGTCACAGCGTTATATAACCAATGATAAGCGTCCTCATAATCATAAGGGCTACCGTAACCATCGATAAATAATTCCGCCAGTTCTATTTGCGCTTTTTGATTACCCAGCATTGAAGCTTCACGTAAAAATACCACTGCGCGCGCTTTATCTTGTTGTACCAACTTGCCTTGTGCGTAGTAGCGGCCTAGTTGCTCGAGCCCTTCAGGTAGACCTTGATCCGCTGCTTGCCTTATAAAATCAATACCTCGCTCTGGCTCCGGACTGACACACACCCCCCAAGCAAGCATGTCCCCCCATAAAAACTGGTAGGCAGGCATTTTTAATGTTTGCGCACGCGCTTCAATATCTTGCACCAACTGACAGTTATCCAGCACCACTTGGCTTAAATGTTCATTGCGCTGGATAAGTCTTAACAATTGATCCTGTGAGTATATTTGTACGGCTTTAATTTCATCAGCCGCGCGACTTAAAGGTGAATATACAGATGCCAAGGCTAACATTGCCGTGACTAGCTTAAAACGAGAATATTTAGGCGAAGAAAGGTTCATAATAGTATCGAATGGCTAAGGCTCATATCAATGTTATCGGCAGTTATTAGAATTGATAAACCTCAAACTGCCCGATTGCTATTTTCAGTGTGCTGCTGAAAGTGTTATTCGCTCGCGAGTGCGGACTGAACAACTTGTGCGTGCTCGACTAAATCATGGCCGAGATCAGTTAAATACCCCCCATCAGGCATAGTAACAATACCTTTATCAAACAAACGTTTACCCGCATCAATTGTACTAGGTTCGGCATCTTGATGTATCTTCAGGCCTTGCATTAGACTGGTTGTAGGAAACTTTAATAACAAATTAAACTCGTCAACCATTTCAGTGGTAAGAGACATAGGCAATCCTCGATGAGTGTTGTAAAGACAATACATTTCGGTCTGCTCAGCTTACTTTCACTCGCTATAATAAGCGTCCAAGCTTGCGGATAAAAATCCACTCAGTACGCTACAAAAGTATGTCGAGCCAACCGATTAATTTTGCATAACTTGCCAATTCAATAAACCACTAGATGCGCATAAATGCAAGCTCAAAAATGTAAAAAGGCTCCATCAAGCAAACTAATATCTACGTAAAATAACTAAAAATAACAAGGTCTAACGATCCATCTCGTAACTTGACAGCCAGCAGTTTATACTCTGATAGAAGCGTCATTTTCGAATTTGATAAACCGTGCATTTGATGCATGCTCAAATTTATGTTTGAACAACAAGAATGCACGCAAGCAGTTTGAACCACACGTTATTCTGCAATTCTTAAGAAGGTTTGTTTAGCCCCAGTAAATAGCTTCACAAATATCTTCATTCATATTTTAATTATTTGTATCTCTGTAGATGCAATTTGATATAAGCGCAGAAGATTATTATGCATCACACCCTATGTAAGGTTGATTCCATTGTTGCTCTTAACCCGGTCGTTAGCTTAGTTACGCTTACACCACAACAGCCTTTTACTTATCAAGCCGGCCAGTACTTAAAAGTGGTGATGGATGAAGGTGATCAACGACCCTTCTCAATTGCAACTGCCCCACGAAAAGATGGCAAAATACAGCTGCATATTGGCGCAGAACCAGGCAACAGTTACGCTGGCGAAGTACTCGACAGAATGCGGCAAGATAACGAAATAACGGTAAGTGGTGGGCTCGGCAATGCATTTGCACGCACTGACACCTCTATGCCAACGATATTACTAGCAGGTGGAACAGGGTTTTCCTACACCCAAGCCATATTGCATGAAATGCTCGCAGCTGCCGAACATATCAAAGGCCACAAAGATCCCGTATTTTTATACTGGGGGACTCGCTCCACCGCGGACATGTACGCCTACGACGAATTGATTGCGTTGGAAAAACAACATGCCCATTTTACCTTTATACCTGTCGTTGAACATCCAGGCCATCAATGGGCGGGCAAAACAGGCTGGGTTCATAAAGCCGTATTAGAGGACTTTGTTAGTCTTGAGCCTTATCGAGTGTACGTAGCAGGTCGCTTCGAAATGGCTGGTGTCGCCAGAGAAGAGTTCCACCAGAAAGGCTTAATATTGAAGAACCTATATGGTGATGCATTCGAGTTTATTTAACGATCTGCTCAGGTTGTCCATTAGCAACGTAAACTAAATACACAAGCTTACTCATCACCTGACTTTATTTACATAGGCATTATGGGCGTTACACCGCGCCCTTGAAGTCAAGTTGACGCCAGGCTTCATATACAAAAACCGATACCGCATTTGATAAATTCATACTGCGGCTATCTGGTAGCATAGGAATACGCACACGTTGCTCCGCTGGTAGACTATTGATTACATCTTCCGGCAAGCCCCTGGTTTCGGGACCAAACAACAATGCATCTCCTTGTTGATATTGCGCTTTAGCGAAAAAGGTACTGCCTTTCGTGGTGCAGGCAAACACCCGCTTGGGCTGCCTGCTTGCTAAATAGGCTTCTAATGAAGCGTGACGCACCACATTTGCAAATTCATGATAATCGAGACCGGCACGACGTACACGCTTGTCGTCCCATTCAAATCCTAAGGGCTCGATTAGGTGTAAGGCGAAGCCTGTATTGGCGCACAAACGGATGATGTTACCAGTATTAGGGGGAATTTCAGGTTGATATAAAACGATGTCCAGCATGTATATTGCCGCGATAATTCAAAATTTGCGCAATTCTAGCAAAATGCATCGGGGGCGGTAAGCTTTATCACAATTAGCTCCCAGCCAAGAAAGTCAAAATAGCCTGCATACACGGGCGGCGATACTCATCTTGCTCCAGTAACATCTCATGACGTGCCCCCGCAATGCGCTGCACCTGACAATCAGGCATTAGGCTCAATACGCGGTTCTGTCTTTTATTGTCAACCACAGTGTCATCCCCTGCTTGAATCGCCCAAACAGGGATTGAAATCTGACTAGCACAGTTTTCAATCTGATTCATGGCGGCCAAGGCCGCGCGCAACCAATGCCCAGTCACGCCACCAAGTTGAACTTCTGGTTGCAAAGTATAGGTATCTCTAAATAACTGATAACGCTGCTCGCTATGGGTCAGCTCGTTTAAAGTGAACTCTGTTTCCTGATAGTTTTTTTGGCCAATAAAATAACTCGCATCATGGCCAAAGCCACGGCTGATCAACAAATTAGCGCCAATGAGTATTTTTGCCAGCCAGGTAGGCAAAGCGGGACGAATACCAAACATAGGCGCGCAAAAAACGACATTAGCAAAATCCTCAGCATGCTTTAATACATACAATGCACCGATAGCACAGCCCATGGAATGGCAGAGTAAGCGAGGTTTATGCTGACAGTTAGGCTTAATGACTTGCTGATAGAAGGCTTTAAAATCTGCCACATAATCGGCAAACTCGCATACAAATCCCATATGGGGATTTCGGGTCATGCGCCCCGATAATCCTTGCCCACGATGATCATGAATAAACACCGAATAACCATTTTGGTATAAATCGAACATGACTTCTTGGTACTTAACCCATGATTCGATACGACCAGTGGATATAGCCACTGCTCCCTTTGCATTTGGATGTTGCAAAAATGCATAACTAATAGTGATACCCGACACACCAACAAAGCTGCCCTGAACCTTTGATGACATCAAAGGCTTAATTTGCTCTGCGTAAGTCTGTTCAAGTTGCTTTTCATTACTGATCAGATAGTTGTCAGCCATGGGTCACTCTATGATTAGGATAAAATGCTAGCTTAACAGAGCCAGCTTATGCTGAATATACGGCGTTCAACTAACTGTGGGCAGGCTAATATGTACACACAGACCGCCTTTCACCTGATTATGAGCAACAATTTCCCCTTGATGTACAGCAATAGCTCGGCTGGCAATTGCCAAACCTAACCCAACGCCTCCCGTATCTCGGTCTCGCGCACAAGAAACACGATAAAACGGTTGAAAAATATGGCTAAGATCTGATTCAGGTATCCCAATGCCATCATCACAAATCTTTATCTGCGCCATATTCTCTTCGATCTTCAGTTCAAACACGACTTTTTCGTTGGCGTACTTCACCGCGTTACGCAACACATTTTCGATGCCGCTTGTGAGTAAATCACCATCGGCGTAAATATTAGCGTCAGAATCAATAACGACCGATAACGTTTTATTATGTGACTGTGCTTCAAATTCACAATCGGCCAACAGGCCTGTCAGCAAAGTATCAAAACTCATCTCCTGCTTTTGGGATACACGGACGTTACTATCGAGGCGCGACAACATGAGCACTTGCGCCACCATGTGCTCCATCTGATGCGCTTCTTTTTCAATTCGCGTCAACGCCAGCTCACTATTACCAGCCCCACATTGGCTCTCTTGTTGCTGGGCTATGCCAATCGCTAATTGCATACGTGTTAACGGTGTGCGCAGCTCGTGAGAAATATCTCCCAGTAAGCGCTTTTGACCATTAAGCAATGTTTCTATTTGCTCAGCCATGTGATTAAAGTCCAGCCCTAGCTGACCGATCTCGTCACTGCGATAACTGGCTGACCCTACCCGGGTACTTAACTCCCCGTCCGCCATGGATTTCGTGGCTGCTTGCAATTGTTTTATTGGTTTTACCAACGATCGGGCGATTAATGAGCACAGCCCTGCACTGATAAGCAACATTAGCCCAATCAATATTAGGGGTGGCCCTTCGCGAAGTCTTTCGGGAAAGCCTATAGGCCGGGCGTCCCCAACAAACATGAGATAATCCTTTTGCTTAAGTTTAAGCGTTAATGGGCCGCTAAACTCACCAAAAGGTGTGACAATACGCAGAGGATTCGTTGACGAAATTAAATCTAAAAATGGCTTTTCATCCCGTAACTTGCGCATCGGTCCACTTATGATTAATTCATTATTTTGCAGATCAAGCAATATCACTGTCATTTGCTCACGCTGACCAAATCTGCGCAATCTCTCAGATAACGGCCCCCGTTCAGGACGACCATTACTGCGTAATATCGCATCGCGAGCCCGGTACAACTCTCCTTGCTGAGTCTCGGAAATTGGCTGATATTTTGATCCAGACATTAAACTATGCACGACCCAAGCAGAGCCAGCGATCATGACAATAGTGGTCAACCAAAACCATAAAAAAATCCGCCCGTATAAACTACGAAAAGGGTTCAAGTGCACCCACCCGCTCATACGTTCCCCAAATACACATAACCCACACCGCGGTGAGTTTTAATCTTGTCCTGATCATTACATTGCCCGAGTTTTTTACGTAAATTGCTGACATGCATATCAATACTGCGGTCAAAAGGTGCCAGTTTTCGGCCTAATACTTGTTCACTTATCGCCTGTTTGGGCACCAAGTCTGGACTGCAACTCATCAATAAGCGTAATACTGCGAATTCAGTGCCCGTTAGTTCTATCAATGAGCTGTTACAAGTAACGGTTTGAGTTGCTGTATGCAACTGCACATCACCAATTTCAATCGTGCTTTGCTTTTGTTTGTCGTCTTGTAAACTAGCTTGAATATCAACCCGGCGCACGATGGCTTTTACGCGAGCAGACAACTCCCTATGATTAAAAGGCTTGGCGAGATAATCATCGGCGCCCAATTCAAGGCCCAAAATGCGATCAAAATCATCGCCTTTGGCAGTTAACATCAGTACAGGTGTCACATGGGTGCCACGCAAACGCTTGAGTACTTCAAAACCATCGATTTTAGGTAGCATCACATCCAAAATGATCAAATCAAAATGCTGTCCCGATTTCGCAGCAAGCAAACCGGCCTCACCGTCACAAGCCACTTGAACTCGATACCCTTGAGCCGTCAGGTACTCTTTTAATAACTCACTCAGCGCCTGATCGTCATCAATCAATAACAAAGACTTTTCTAACATCTCAACGTTCCTTACAACGGCTGCAACATTAAAAGTTACAGTTATAGGTATAAAATAGTAACGGAATCTTAGCCGTCAAACTGTCGATTTACGTAATCTTTACATTGGCTTTGCATTTCTTTGTGCCAGATTTGCTACTCTACATCCGCATTTAACCCGCGCGAGGGACAACGCATGCTCACCTTGAAATTAATATCCAAACCTATTGCCTTGTCACTGGCATTGCTTGCCATTCAAGCCTCCGTGACGGCTCATCCTAGACTCCACAACGATGCAATAAATATGCATTCCGTGTTGAAAAATCTTGATTTAACAACAACTCAACGTCAGGACATAAGATTACTTCGTCAACAGCAACACGCAGATAATGCCACGCTCATGCAAGATATGCGTGTTAGCCGAGAAGCAGTGCGTTTGCTGATCCAGAGCAACATCTGGAATGAAAACGAGATACGCACTGCTCTTAAGCAAGAGCAGGAATTGGCCAGCCAACTTCTATGGCAATATATTCAAGGCCAACATAAAATATGGTTAACGCTTGATGACACTCAAAAGCAGACGTTTGTTCAAACATTAACAGATAAAAGTCAGTTTGAACGACCCAGTGGTCCTAAGGGTAAACGAGATGATCGCTTCGATGCCTTGGGGCTCACGGAAAAACAAAGAGTCGTATTAGCGAACCAAAACCAAGAAGAAAGATCCGACCGAGAACAAAATAAAACACGTCATCTTGTGTTTGAAAAACGTATTCTGGCCCTCATTACTAACGAAGATTTAGCGCAAAGTGATTGGCTTGCCCTGCAACAGGAAACGTTTGAGGACAAGCTCGAAAATGGGCTTAACCGAGCAAAGAAAAAATATGAATTTTGGCAGCTATTAACGCCGGAGCAACAAGCAAAAATGCAGGCTAAAACCAAACAAAAAGCCCATGATCATCACGGTCGCAATAAATAGCCCGAGCTAATTGCCTATACATTACGCACTTGGCCATTGTGCATATTCGCTTAGCCGCTATTTACGTCCCGCGAGTAGCGGCATTGAATAATAAGCCATACCACTGCATACATAGACATGGCTTATCCCTATCAGAATTCAGGCATAGCCCTTTCATACAATCCCTCAATGAATAGAGGCGATGTAATCAGCATATCGGCAGTGGATGTGTTGCAGGCTACAGGTAAATTCCACACCGAGCATAAACGTAATAAGGCTTTCACATCAGGATCGTGAGGGGCTGGATTCAAAGGGTCCCAAAAGAAGATTAGGCTGTCTAATTTTCCTTCAGCGATTAAGGCACCTATTTGCTGGTCCCCCCCTAAAGGCCCACTTTTAAAACGCTTTACCGGTAAATTAAGGGCTTCTTGTAACAAGCCCCCAGTAGTCCCTGTTGCAACTAGTGCGTGTTTTTCCAGCTCAGCTTTATGTTCTAACGCCCAGCGGATCAATTCTGGCTTTTTATGATCATGCGCAACAAGCGCAACCGTCTTTTGCATGTTTAACCCCATTTACCTAAATTCAAAATTCATTTTTGCGCATCATTTATAAAACAACACGGTGAACTGCGCTAGACACTCGTTGGTGCTCAACCATTCCGCCAAGGGTTACAAAGTGTTTATCTGCCCCCTTACCAATACGCAAAAGCCCTCGGTGATCCATCGTGCCAGTGCCAACATCCGTGACCTGCCATTTCGAACGTTCAAAATCATAGCGCCACATTTCGCTACTTGGCGTGGCTGGTTCACCGTTATAACCGACACCGTCGTAGTTATAAGGGTTATCTGAGCCTCCCAAAAAGACCGCGGAATGGCTGTCGTTATCACCAACGGCTGCCATACGGTAACGCGCAACAGATGTAGGGTGCTCGATCGTGCGCCAATCAATTTTATTCCTATCAAGCATATCAATCATTCCATGATAACAAGCCGGCTCAGCAGAAAAAGTACGACGTTTATCTGGCTGAGCATCGACCTTCACACCGTCACAGAGCAATATATTTTCGCCAACAATAGCGCCAGCATGACCAAATACCGGTTGCCCTAAAAAAGGCGAACCTTGTTGCCAACTGTCGGTTTGTACATCGTAAATTTGCACCAAATTGATATTACCGTCGTTATGCCATCCGCTAATTAAATAGATATACCGCTGGCGATAAACCAGTGCAACGGCATCATCCACCGGCACGGGTGTAGCGGCAAGAGGATAATACGCATCAGCGATAACGTCATAACGGAAATTGTCCGGACTCGACACCTCATTGTGCGCTTCATCGACCGTATAACCCCCAAATAGATAGGCCATATCGTTGACCCCGACTGCGACACTGGCTAACCGTCCTGACTGCGGTAATGTGGAAGGCACGGCGTTTTTTGCTTGCCAGGCAATTCCATTCACACTTGTGTTATCAGCTTTATCAATGTTTAACGCCCAGGCTTTATTGTGTACCGCCTTGTCGGTTTTCGTTGCCCCTAATCCCATAAAAGACAATAAATAACGCCCTTGGGAAGTCACCACTTTTGCCACCGCATTATTCGTTACCGGCTCAGGTAAATCAGGGTAACCGACTAAACTCGGTGATAAAGCACTGGCGGTGTTTATGTTGCCGTCAGAAGACCTGTGGTGAACAGAGATTTGAGGGTTTACGGCACAACCTAATACACTGAATCCAAAAGCACAGATGAACATCAAGCGTGTATTATTTCCTCGCTCAAATGACCCCATCAGAAGCAGACTTGTTTGATGAAATTGCGCAGCAAAGTCACTGTTGGGTCAACATAGTGCAGGGAAATAAACTCATCTGGTTGATGAGCTTGCTCAATACTACCCGGTCCTAATACTATGGTGTCACAACCTAATTGGTTGATAAACGGCGCCTCAGTAGCGTAATTTGCGCTAACGGGCTCAAATCCTGTCAATTTCTGCGCTAATTCTAAGATCCCTTGCTCATTGCGACACCCAAACGCCGGGGCCGTTTCATACATAGCTTCACGAGTAATTCGCTGGGGATATTTTTGCATCAACGGGGCCAAAGCCTCATCAATCATGGCAATCGCTTCTATATCACTTAGCGAAGGAATAGCACGCAAATCAAAATTTAGCTGGCAGTGTCCACAGATACGATTTTCACCGTCCCCACCATGAATATGACCAAGGTTCATCGTGACTTCCGGCACACTAAAAGCATCATCGCGATATTTCTCCGATAGCTGCTGTTTCAATGCGATCAACTTGCCAATGGCTTGATACATGATTTCAATCGCATTGACGCCCTTCGCAGGATCGCTGGAATGCCCGGCTTTTCCTTCAATATTCAAACTGTGGCCCATGTGCCCCTTGTGTTTGTATATAGGTTTTAGTTCGGTGGGCTCGCCAATAATCGCCATGTCCGGTTTAATTAATTGCTGCTCGACGAAAAAACGCGCCCCAGCCATGGATGTTTCTTCGTCAGCTGTGGCCAAAATATAAAGCGGTTTCTTTAAATTTTTAAGAGGAATGTCTTTTATTGCCTCTAAAATAAAGGCAAAAAAGCCTTTCATGTCACAGGTACCTAAACCATACAGCTTTCCGTCAGCCTGCTGGGCGTTAAATGGATCAAATTGCCACTTGTTGTCATCAAATGGCACAGTGTCAGAATGTCCAGATAATAGTAGTCCGCCCTCTCCGCTACCAATTTTAGCCAGCATATTGTACTTATTTCGAGCGTTTGGTACTTGTTGAATACTTATGTCGAAGTTGTAATCACTAAACCATGCTGCAAGCAAATCGATAATAGTACGGTTAGATTGGTCTAAATCTGCGCTAAAAGCGCTGATAGACGGTGTTTTGATGATATGTGCATAACGTTCTAAAAAAGACAAAGATGGCATAACCAAACCTTTAAATAATTATTCATTTTATTTGCATAAATATATAACACATGGCATACTTATCGCCAACATGGTTTAGCTACTTAGGCAAATACGCTTTTAGCTCAATTTATTCATACATAATATCTTAATTTGGTTTAATTACGCATATGAATTCTATTACATCACAGTTTGATTCCCTGCCTAGCTTCGCCAGCATGTTGTATCGACGATAAGTCGAGGTCTGATGCGTTTAGCTCACCCAAGACCTTTAGTATTTGCTAAAGGTCTTGGGTGTTTTTTTATTTTTGTCACCTTTGTTTAGCAAATTAAATCATTACGATTAATAGAGATATACGTTTTATGATCAAAACTTGTATTGTCGGCGCCAGTGGATATACCGGTGCCGAATTAGCCTCTTTAGTGCAACGCCACCCACGCTTTGAATTAAATGCCTTATATGTGTCAGCACAAAGTCAAGATGCCGGCAAAAAACTCGGTGATGTGCACGGTTATTTGTTCGCGCAAGTGAATTTACCGCTGACGCCTTTGAATGATGACGCTTTGCATTCATTGGCGAATGAAATGGATGTCATTTTTCTTGCCACTCCCCATGAAGCTAGCCACGACTGGATGCCCATTTTGTCTTCAGGCAAAGCCGTGGTGTTCGACTTATCAGGCGCATTTAGGCTAAAAGACCAGCAGGTATTCGAACAGTACTACGGTTTTGCCCATCAACAACCCGCTTGCCTAGAAAAAGCGGTTTATGGTTTGGCGGATTGGTTTGCAAAAGACATTAAGACTGCCGACATCGTTGCCGTGCCGGGTTGCTACCCCACGGCTTCACTAAGCGCATTAAAGCCATTGCATGATGCAGGTTTTATAGCAGATGGCCATTTACCGATTATCAACGCTGTATCTGGTGTGTCTGGCGCAGGTCGTAAAGCGGCCATGGCCAGTAGCTACTGCGAAGTCAGTCTGCAAGCTTATGGTGTATTAGGTCATCGCCATCAACCTGAAATCAGTGCTTATTTGGGTCGCGACGTTATTTTCACTCCACACTTAGGTAATTTCAAACGTGGTATTTTGGCAACCATTACCGTTAAAGTAAACGCAGATGTCAGCCCAGAAGCCATTGAGAATGCCTTCAATCAGGCCTATAAGAACCATGCTATTGTGAGACTTCGCAACACTTGGCCTAAGCTGGACGATGTCGTTGGTACGCCACATTGCGATTTATTCTGGAAATTAGATACGCACAAAGGCTACCTAGTCATTACTAGCGCTATCGACAACCTGCTCAAAGGTGCAGCATCTCAAGCCTTACAATGCGCCAACTTGCGATTTGGTTACGCATCACAGCTAGGTTTAGTGCATGAGGTATCGGCATGAAACCACTCGTAATTAAAGTCGGTGGCGCATTTATGCAAGCCACTGCTGAAGCGCTGCAATTGTTGGCTGTTATTAAACAGCTTCAACAAAGTCGCCCTGTCGTTCTTGTGCACGGTGGCGGCCCTATGGTTGAACAATTATTGCAAGCCTTGCAATTCACCAGTACCAAAGTCAATGGTTTGCGTGTTACACCACCAGAGCATATGCCTTATATTACTGGGGCCTTAGCGGGTACTGCAAATAAACAACTGTGCGCTTTTGCTATTCGTGCGAATGCTACCCCCGTTGGTTTATGCTTAGCCGATGGCGCTATGACGAGTTGTACAATCCTTGACCCAGCGCTTGGCGCAGTGGGCGTAGCGAAAGCAAATTCACCAACTATGTTGAATTTATTGCTCGAGGCGAATATCCTGCCGATCATCAGCTCAATAGGAGCCGATGAAAAAGGTAACTTACTCAATGTAAATGCCGATCAAGCAGCAACCGTTATTGCGCAGCTATTGAATGCCGATTTGTTGTTGTTGTCGAATGTACCTGGTGTGCTGGATCACAACAAAGCGCTGATCAGTCAGTTGACGGCCCACGATATCGAAGGGTTAGTATCAGCTGGCGTGATCAAAGATGGTATGCAAGTGAAAGTTGATGCCGCACTTGATGCCGCAACAAGTTTACAGCGTCCCATTACAATTGCGAGTTGGCAAACACCAGAGCAACTCTTAGGATTGCTGGCGGGCGACCCCGTTGGCACTACCATAATCCCAAATATTTAAGGTACCTCCATGAAAAAGGATCTACTATCGTTCACTGATTGGTCAGCAAAAGACCTCAATGCACTATTGCAACTGGCTATCACGATTAAGAATAATCCGGCTGATTATCGCCATGCCCTCGCAGGCAAATCAATTGTTGCTTTGTTCGAAAAGCCATCGTTACGTACCCGTGTCAGTTTTGACATTGGTATTAATAAATTAGGCGGACACCTCGTTTATTTAGACAGTCAATCGAACAAATTAGCGGGCCGTGAAGACACCAAGGACATGGGTAATAATTTGGCATGCTGGGCTGACGCTATTGTTGCGCGGGTTTTCGCTCATTCAACCTTAGAAGAATTAGCCAGTGCCGCCAAAGTACCTGTCATCAATGCATTATGTGACATGTATCATCCCTGCCAAGCCATGGCCGACTATTTGACATTAACCGAACGTTTTGGCGATTTAAGCAAAGTTAAACTCGCGTATATCGGTGATGGTAATAATGTGACCCATTCTTTGATGATAGTAGGTGTCACACTTGGTTGTGAAGTAGTGGTGATCACCCCTGCTGGCTACGAAGTTGATCCAGCCATAGTGAAATTAACCGAACAAAAAGCTGAACAAAACGGTGGTAAGTTAATTATCAGTAATGATGTTGAAGCCGCAAACGGTGCTCATGCACTTTACACCGATACTTGGCTATCAATGGGCGACGATACCCCACTTGAAACCATCAAGCAGGCGTTTGGTAAGTACAAAATCGATGAAGCGATGATGCAATCGACTGGCGCCCAGTACGTAATGCACTGTCAACCTGCCCATCGTGACTTAGAAATTAGCGGCACCTTGATTGATTCAGAGCAATCCATTTTGATGCAGCAAGCAGAAAATAGAATGCACGCCCAGAATGCTATTTTAGTGCACCTTCTCGGCGGCGCAGTTTAACCCCATTTAACAATATTTATTTTAGGTACAGACAATGAGCAAGAAAAACATCAAAAAAGTGGTACTAGCCTATTCAGGTGGTTTAGATACGTCAGCCATCATTCCTTGGTTAAAAGAAAACTACGATTGTGAAGTGATCGCATTTGCAGCGGATGTAGGTCAAGGCGACGAAGAATTACAAGGGCTACGTGAAAAAGCTATCAAAACCGGCGCTAGCGAATGCTACATAGTCGACTTAAAAGAAGAGTTTGTATCTGACTACATCTACCCCACTATCACTACTGGCGCGGTGTATGAAGGTCAATACTTGCTTGGTACGTCTATGGCTCGCCCAATCATTGCTAAAGCGCAAGTTGAAATTGCCCGTAAAGTCGGCGCGGATGCCCTATGTCACGGCTGTACCGGTAAAGGTAACGACCAAGTACGTTTTGAAGGCACCTTTGCTGCATTAGCGCCTGAGCTGACCGTTATAGCGCCGTGGCGTGAGTGGGACATGGTTTCACGCGAAGACCTATTGGCTTACTTGGCCGAGCGCGACATCAAAACCACCGCTTCAGCAACTAAGATATACAGCCGCGACGCAAACGCATGGCATATTTCACACGAAGGTGGTGAATTAGAAGATCCTTGGTGTGAGCCGAGTAAAGAAGTGTGGACCATGACGGTTTCGCCAGAAGATGCACCCAATACCCCAGAGCGAGTTGAAGTGAGCTTCGAGCAAGGCCGTATGGTAAAAGTAAATGGCGAAGCCCTTAGCCCTTACCAGTGCTTAGTTAAATTGAATGAACTCGCTGGCGCTCATGGTGTGGGCCGTATCGATATCGTTGAAAACCGTTTAGTCGGTATGAAGTCCCGTGGATGTTATGAAACTCCTGGTGGCACAGTAATGCTTACGGCATACAAAGCACTAGAAAGCCTAGTATTAGATAAAGCAGCGCTTAAATATCGTGAGCAAATTGGCTTAGAATTCTCACATGTTATGTATGACGGACGCTGGTTCACGCCGCTTAGCGACGCTCTACTCGCTGGCGCGGCAAGTTTTGCTGAGCAAGTAACCGGCGACATAGTGGTCAAGCTTTACAAAGGCCAAGCCACTGTTACCCAACGCCGTTCACCGAACAGCTTATATTCAGAAGATTTTGCCACGTTCGGCGCTGATGATGTATACGATCAAAGCCATGCAGAAGGCTTTATTCGGTTATACAGTTTATCAAGCCGTATTAGTGCGCTTAATAAAAAAGGCGTTCCGTTTAAAAATACAGGTATCGAATAATGAGCTTGTGGGGCGGACGTTTTCAAGACGGCAGCAGTGCGATGTTTCGCACTGTTAACGACTCATTACCTTTCGATAGAGTGTTAGCGAGCCAAGACATTCGCGGCTCAATTGCTTGGTCTCGTGCCATTGCCAAAGCTGGTGTGCTGACCCAAGACGAGCAGCAACAGCTTGAAGAAGCACTTAATGCTTTATTAGTTAAAGCGGATGCCGGTGAACTGGATTTTGATGCTAGCAGTGAAGAAGATATTCACAGTTTCGTTGAAGCGACATTAATTGAACAACTCGGTGATGTGGCACGTAAGCTCCACACCGGCCGTAGTCGTAATGACCAAGTTGCCACTGATTTTCGCTTATGGACCCGAGAACACGTTGAGTTATTGGTTGAAGATGTGCAAGCGGTGATTGGCTCTTTAGTGGGGAACGCTGAAGCGAACCAAGATGTTATTTTGCCTGGTTATACGCACTTACAGCGCGCTCAACCCGTACGTTACCCGCACTGGTGCTTAGCCTACGTTGAAATGCTAAAGCGTGACTTAAGCCGTCTGCAAGATCTAAAGGTTCGCTTGAACCAATGCCCACTGGGCAGTGGTGCATTAGCTGGAACAACCTACCCAATCGATCGTCAAGCCATCGCTGAAGAATTGGGTTTCGATAGCCCCTGTATCAACAGCTTAGATGCTGTGTCAGATCGTGATTACGTATTAGAATTGTTGTTCGTTGCCAGTACTAGCATGATGCATTTGTCGCGCATGGCCGAAGATTTGATTTTCTACAACTCCGGCGAAGCTGGCTTTATTCAACTCGGTGATGCCGTCACCTCTGGTTCATCCTTGATGCCCCAGAAGAAAAATCCTGATGCGTTAGAATTAATGCGTGGTAAATGTGGTCGTGTATTTGGCAGCTTACAAGCCATGCTCGTGACCATGAAAGGTTTACCTCTGGCGTACAACAAAGACATGCAAGAAGATAAAGAAGGCTTGTTTGACGCCACCAATCAATGGCATATCTGTTTGCGTATCGCCTGTGAAGTCATCGACAGTATTAAGCTAGACAGTGAGCGTTGTGCCAAAGCAGCCCGTGAAGGTTATGCCAATGCAACTGAGTTAGCAGATTATTTAGTCGATAAAGGCATTCCATTTAGAACAGCCCATGACATTTCAGGCCGTGTGGTACTCGATGCGCTTGAGAAGAAAAAAGCCATCGAAGAACTAAGCATTGCCGAGCTTAAGGTTTACTCACCAGTGATAGAGGATGACGTATATCCTGTTCTTCAACTTGAGTACTTGGTTAATAAGCGCGACATTCTTGGCGGAACAGGGATAAAACCTGTGCTGGCGGCACTGGCGAACGCGAAAGCATCGCTGATTAAATAGTGGTGTAAAGTGTAAGGAAAACACGTGGTACTTTCACACAACGACAGTGTAAAACTATTTCGCAACTCAGCGCCTTATATCAATGCTCACAGGGGTAAAACCTTCGTATTGATGTTTGGCGGAGAAGCGGTTGAAGACGCAAATTTTGCCAATATCATTCAAGATATCGCCCTGCTCAATAGCTTGGGTGTACGCCTAATTTTGGTTCACGGCGCGCGTCCACAGATTGATCAACGTGTAGCGCTTCGCCATGTTGAGCCGCGTTTTTCTGACGATTTACGCATCACCGACAAGCAAACCTTGGAATGCGTTAAAGATGCGGCGGGTTCGGTGCGCTCGCAGATTGAAGCATTGTTGACCATGGGGTTAGCAAATTCCCCCATGCATGGTGCACAAATACGGGTATGCTCCGGTAATTTAGTGGTTGCTATGCCAATTGGCGTGCGCAACGGCGTAGATTACGAACATACCGGTTTAGTGCGGCGCATTGATGTCACTGGTATTAATGATCACCTTGACGATGGCTCTATTGTGTTACTGCCACCTATGGGTTACTCCCCCACAGGTGAAGTCTTCAATTTAAGCCATGAAGATGTGGCCACTAATGCCGTCAAAGCACTTAATGCCGACAAGCTGATTATCTTTTCTGAACAAGACGGCTTGGTAGACGAAACGGGGCGTTTGCTGCGCAACATACAACTTAACTCTTTGTACCCCATGTTAGAACAAGCCCATTTCCGTACTGAAAGGCACACCATTCAAACCATTATCGACAGCCTGGAATCCGGTGTAAGCCGTTGCCATTGCGTGAGTTATGGCCAAGATGGAGCGTTATTACAAGAGTTGTTCACCCGTGACGGTGCGGGTTCACTGATTTCTCAAAGCTATTATGAACAGCTTCGCAGCGCGACGATTGAAGATGTGGGTGGCATTTTAAACCTGATTAATCCATTGGAAGAAAAAGGTATTTTGGTCAAACGCTCCCGTGAGATCCTCGAACGAGAAATTGAACAATTTACCATTATTGAGCGTGACGGTATGACAATAGCGTGTGCCGCCTTGTATCCTTACTCAGAAGAACAGTGCGGTGAGTTAGCATGTGTCGCTACCCATTCAGATTATCGTGGTGGTAATCGCGGCGAGAGATTATTGAGTGCTATCCGCGAGCAAGCTAAAGTCCAAGGACTAAAATCGATATTCTGTTTAACAACCGTGACCTCTCATTGGTTTCTAGAACAAGGATTTGTGCTCGCTTCACTGGATGATTTACCGGCTAAAAAGAAATTGTTGTACAACTTTCAACGCAACTCCAAAGTATTTATTTTAACGCTGTAATTGAGCCCTTACAGCGTTATTTCTTTATAAACTTTTCCGTTTTGCGCATCATTCAGGAGCAAATATGACGACTCACGACCTAATCAAACGCGTTCGAACCGAGCCAGAAAATATTGAATTTAGCCAAGTCATTGACGTTATTCATCATGATTACCAATATACCGCGAGCGCATTCAGCAACGGCGACTTAACTAATAAAGCAGGCAGTAACGAAGGCTCATGTAAAATATTTTACTTTGCCCAATTAAACCGACTGACCGAAACCGAGACTCTGGCTTTATTCGGCAAATTCTATCGCCAAGATGTAATGCAACATCCCGATGGCACTGACCACGGTAATATCCGTAATTTTATGGCCACGGGTTGGCAAGGTATAAAATTCGATGCTAGCGCATTAATTGCACTCAATACTGACTAATATATCTACTACACCAAGGGGATGGGCTATAGCTTTACATTCCCTTGCTACGTTCCATATCGAGACGTTATTCAAACGATTTACTCCGGTTCTTGCTACACTGCCCCCTTACGCCTCCTTCATCGTGATGACCTCAATTGAAAGAATGTACCCAATGCGGAAAGTGCTGTACCAAATACAGTGACGGTGGTTTATCAGCAAGCGACGAAGAAATCGATATGTGGCAGCTATTTCGCCCCGATATAGCGGAATATGTTAAAAACGGTTTGATATGGATGGATCCCCAAAGCAAGAAGCAGCTAACACTGTGCCCTTTCTTACGCAAAATACCGGTACCAGCAACTGATACCCATGCAGCCAAAGAAATATACACCTGTGACATCTACTACGATCGTCCTGACGATTGTAAGTATTATCCCGTGACGATAAAGCAGATGCTAAACGATGAGTGCGAAATGCTTGAAGATGCGGACCTGAAAGATCCCCAGAAAGCGCAGCAGAGCCTCGATTTACTGATGGAGGATAGTCGTCCTGCGTTTGATTAACGTGCCTTGCGCTGAGCAGCAGACACAAAAAAGGCCACATCAGTGACCCTTTTAGACACATAACTAAGCGTTATTTGATGCCAGCTGCGCCATCCACCGCTTGCTTAGCTAACTCAGTGATGCGAGCCCAATCACCTGACTCGACTGCATCGTCAGGCGCCAACCATGAGCCCCCAGCACAGCGTACATTAGGCAATGATAGGTACTCAAGATAGTTAGCTGGGCTTATGCCGCCAGTAGGGCAGAATGCGATATCAGGGAAAGGACCACCAATCGCTTTAAGTGCTTTAACACCACCTGAGGCTTCAGCAGGGAAGAACTTAAAGTGAGTGTAACCAAAATCAATACCACGCATTAATTCAGAGATAGATGAGATACCAGGGATAAGGGCGATACCACCTTTATTCGCTGCATCAAGCAAGTCTGATGTCATGCCTGGGCTAATGGCAAACATTGCGCCAGCCGCTTCGACTTCAGCTAATTGCTTAGCGTTGGTGACGGTACCTGCACCTATAATGGCGTCAGGTACTTCTGTGGCAATGGCTTTAATCACGTCCAATGCAGCTTCAGTACGCAAAGTCACTTCCAATACGCGTATGCCACCTGCGATTAGCGCTTTAGCTAACGGCACGGCGTGCTTTACGTCTTTGATAACCAATACGGGAACCAAAGGCCCTTGACTGAAGACTTCTTGTGACGAAACTTTCCAATTTTTTGTCATTGTAGTTAACCTTTATAATGCTGTTGTAGGTATGCCATCGCACCGATCAAACCATGATCAGGCTCGGTAATAATGTATGTAGGTATGCCGGCTACGTAATCTTTAAACCGGCCTTTTGCTTCAAAGCGCGCACGAAATTCACTATGTTGTATAAATTCAACGAAACGTGAAGCGATTCCGCCACCGATATAAACACCACCACGGGTACACAAATTCAGGGCTAAATTCCCCGCAAAACTTCCCATGATGCGACAAAACTGCTCTAGTGTTTCTCGGCACAGTGCGCAGCTGTTATCAATTGCTCTTGAGGTAATATCCGCTGCGTCACTGTACTCTGGCGGTACATTCTTAGCTGCAGCTAATCCTTGATAGATATGGACAATACCTCTACCTGACATCACTTCTTCTGCTGAGGCATGGCCAAGCTTTTTAGTTAAAAAGCGCAGAATAGCAATATCATTTTCGTCTACCGCTGAAAAATCAACGTGTCCACCTTCCCCATCAAGCGCTTTCCATACGCCGTCAGTACAGGTTAAGTGCTCAACACCTAAGCCAGTACCTGGCCCAAACACCGCAATGTTTGCATCAGGGACAGCGTTACCAGGGCCGATTTGTAACTTCTGGCTCGCATCTAGCTTAGGTAAAGAATGGGCTACCGAGGTGAAATCATTGATTACACCCAGCCACTTCAGACCCAATTCACTTTGCACTTCTTTAATAGAAAAAGCCCAAGTGTGGTTGGTCATTTTGACAAAGTCACCGCTAACTGGGCAGGCAATTGCCAAGCACCCAGCGGCAAACTGGGTAGCGGGAAACTCGGAAAAATATTGCTTAATCGCATCACTGACGGTGTCGAAATCGGCACACAGATACTTACGAATTTCAGTCACTTTACCGTCAACAACCTGTCCTAAACGGATGTTGGTGCCACCAATATCTGCAACAAAATTAGTCGTCACGATTAATCTTCCTGTCCGGCAAAAAGTGAACATGCACCCTGTTCAGCACCCGTTAAGGTTGAACGCATACCAGCAAACATTTCACGTCCCATACCCACTTGGTGTGAGGCAACGTCGGTTACTTTTGCTTCACGCGCCGCTAGTTCAGCATCATCAACATGCAAGGTCATATGACCGGTTTGCGTATTAAGTTCGATGATATCGCCGTTGACTACTTTAGCGATCAAGCCGCCTTTCAATGCTTCTGGGGTCAAGTGGATAGCAGCAGGCACTTTACCTGATGCGCCTGACATACGGCCGTCAGTCACAAGTGCAACTTTGAAGCCTTTGTCTTGTAATACACCAAGCGGAGGCGTCAGGCTGTGCAGTTCCGGCATACCAATAGCAGAAGGCCCCTGGAAACGCACCACGACGATACAATCTTTGTCTAAATCGCCCGCTTTAAAAGCCGCTGCCAATTCAAATTGATCTTCAAACACAACAGCGGGTGCTTTAATCACGCAATGAGGCTCACGTAAAGCTGAGGTTTTCATGACTGCCCGGCCCAGATTACCTGTTAGCACAGATAAACCACCATCTGGTTTAAAGGGTTTAGCAACAGTAGCGACCACGTCTTTATCGAAGGATTCAGTAGGCCCATCGCGCCACACTAATTCGCCATGCTCAAGCATTGGCTCTTGGGTATATCGTTCCAGTCCATCACCACAGATGGTTTTCACGTCGTTATGCAATAGACCGGCGTTTAACAATTCTCTAAACAGCAACGCCATTCCGCCTGCTGCGGTAAAGTGGTTGATGTCAGCTGAACCATTAGGGTAAATTCGCGTAAGCAAAGGTACCGCATCAGAAATATCTGAGAAATCATCCCAGTTGATGGTGTAACCAGCAGCACGCGCCACTGCGACTAAATGCATGGTGTGGTTCGTTGAACCGCCCGTCGCTAACAAAGCAACCAAGCCATTAACGATAGCTTTCGCATCCACAATATGACCAATTGGGCGATAATCTTCACCTAAATCGGTAATGCGCGTCACTTGACGGGCCGCAGCATCCGTTAATGCTTCACGTAACGGGGTACCTGGGTTAACAAAAGATGAACCGGGTAAGTGTAAGCCCATGGTTTCAACCACTAGCTGGTTACTGTTGGCAGTACCATAGAAAGTACAGGTACCTGCTGAGTGATAAGATTGCGACTCAGCCTCGAGCAATTCTTCACGACCTACTTTGCCTTCTGCGTACATTTGGCGTACACGGGCTTTTTCTTTATTTGGAATACCTGATGGCATGGGGCCCGCAGGCACAAAAATTGTTGGCAAATGACCGAAACTCAAACCACCGATTAATAATCCTGGGACAATTTTGTCACAAATACCCAGCATCAAGGTGCCGTCGAACATATTATGCGACAGCGCAACGGCCGTTGACATGGCAATCACATCCCGGCTCATTAAGCTCAAGTCCATGCCAGCGTTACCTTGAGTAACACCGTCACACATAGCAGGTACACCGCCAGCAAACTGTGCGACGCTGCCAACCTGATGAATGGCCTTTTTCAAAATTTCAGGATAATCATGGTAAGGCTGATGCGCGGACAACATGTCGTTGTAAGACGAGATAATCGCGATATTCGATTTAGTCATACTACGCAAATCGGCTTTATCTTCTGTACCGCAAGCAGCAAAGCCATGAGCTAAATTACCGCACGACAAAGTGCCACGGTGTGGCCCTTGTAAACGGGCTTTTTCAATTTTATCAAGATACGCTTTACGTGAAGCTTGACTGCGCTCAATAATTCGCTGGGTAACTTCTTGGATGGTAGAATTCATTAGTTTCTCCTAGGGCGCCCACATTAATTCGACGTCGGCATTGTTAAGCACAGCGCGAATGGGCATTGCATGCTCGTCGCCACCTTTTAGGGCTTCATCTAATACCTGCTTTTTACTTGCGCCCGTTAAATGCAAGAAAATATGTTTACTGTTTAACAGTGCAGGTAAGGTTAACGACATACGTTGGTTAGGTGCAGTAGTAGGCTGTACTGCGATATAAGTGCGGCGAGCGCCTTGGTCCAAACCTTGGTGTATCTGTTCAGAGCATGGAAATAACGACGCCGTATGTCCGTCTTCTCCCATGCCAAGGATCAACACATCAAAAGGTGTGCGCAAACGAGCTAAATTAGCCGTGCAGGTTTCAACTGCATCTTTAGCATCTGCATGCTCAGTTTTAAGACCGACGAAATTTGCCACTGCAGCATTGTGTTGCAATAACTCACGACGCAACATTTTTTCGTTACTGGCATCGTCGTCAGTTTCGACCCAACGCTCATCAGCAAGACTCACGTCCACTTTTGCCCAATCCAAGGCAACTTTCGACAAGGCGTTGAATAAGGCCTTAGGTGTTCGACCACCGGAAACCACTAAGCTTGCACGACCGTTTTCAGTTATGCCCGTCTTTAAAATATCCACAATACGCTCAGCAAAGGCGATATTTAATTCATCAGTAGACTGAAAATTACTTTCGGTTAATGACATATTACTTTTTTCCTATTCTGCTTTCATACCAAGCTCTGTCTTCACGAGCGAGCAGTGCGATAGAGGCAACTGGGCCCCACGTACCGGCTTGATATGGCTCTGGCGGCTCATTTGTGTGTTTCCAAGCTTCAATAATGCCGTCTACCCATTTCCAGGCGAATTCAACTTCATCACGACTAACGAACAGCGCCTGATTTCCTAACATGACTTCAAGCAATAGCTTTTCATAAGCATCCGCAATGCGATCATCCTGGAAAGCTTCAGAGAAACTCAAGTTCAAACGTGATTTTTGCAAGTCCATGGCGCCCGTACCTGTCAAACCAGGTACTTTATTCATCACTGTGACTTCAACCCCTTCATCGGGCTGCAAGCGGATCGTCAATTTATTAGGCGGCAACTGTGCAAAACTGTCTTCGAATAAGTTGTGAGGCTGACGTTTAAAATAAATCACCACTTCACTGGTTTTGTTCGGCAAACGCTTTCCAGTACGTAAATAGAAAGGCACACCGGCCCAGCGCCAGTTATCGATATCCACTTTAAGGGCGACAAAGGTTTCAGTTTCACTGCGCGGGTTAGCGTCTGGCTCATCTAAATACCCAGGCACTTCTTTGCCTTTGACAAAACCACCAATGTACTGACCACGAACACTCTTTTTCGATATATTGCTAGAATTAATAGGACGTAGCGCTTTAAGTACTTTTAGTTTTTCACCGCGAATACTATCCGCATCCAACGTAGTAGGTGGTTCCATAGCGATCAAAGTTAAGATTTGCAATAAGTGATTTTGCACCATATCGCGCATTTGACCGGCGTTATCAAAATATCCCCAGCGGCCTTCGATGCCCACAGATTCAGCAACACTGATCTGAACATGGTCAATACTGTTGTGATCCCAGTTGGTCGCAAAAATAGAGTTTGCAAAGCGCAACGCGATTAAGTTTAAAACGGTTTCTTTACCGAGATAATGATCGATACGATAAATTTGTGATTCGTCGAAGAACTCAGCAACTTGGTCATTGATAACTTTAGATGACTCTAAATCGTGACCGATTGGTTTTTCTAGTACGACACGCATACTTTTATCGATTACATCAGCCGCTTTAAGGCCACGACATATATCACCAAAGATAGACGGAGGCGTTGCGAAGTAACACACCATAGTACGCCCAGAATCAACATGATCAGCAAACACGCTGTAGCTATCTGCATTTTTCATGTCGACGCAAACGTAAACTAGTTTCGCGGAAAAACGTTCCCATGTTTCGTCACAAAGGGCTTCACCACCGAAGTTTTCAATGTTTTCTTTAACTAAAGCGACGTATTCTTGCAAACTAAGGTCATCTCGGGCTACGCCTAAGATAGTCGTTTCAGCATGCATTAAGTTGGCTTTCTCTAACTGGTAAAGCGACGGAAGTAATTTGCGGCGAGCTAAGTCGCCTTTAGTACCAAATAGAACAAAATCGCACGGAGCGGATGAATTATCTAACGTCATTGTGTTTAACCTGCTAATTAATGAAATTGCGTGATTGGAATTGGGCTAATAATAACACTTCAATCATGACTTATCTTTGCCCACAGTTAACAACAAATGTTGTAATTTTACAACGTTTGTTAGCGAAAGGCGAAGAATTCTGCGATTTTATTGGTGATTCAGCTTGGTATTTTGGTACTTTTTGTCAAAAAGTTACAAGAAGGTTACCAAGTTTGCCACCGACAGTGTTATTCTTAACGCTACTTCATGATTTTAGTTAAGAATTCTGTGGCCATATGAACATTCTTGAAAAAATAACTCAGCATAAACTGGCGTTTAGTAAGTCAGAACGTAAAGTCGCCGAAGTCATTTTGGCAAATCCTCAAGTTGCTATCCACAGCAGCATAGCCACATTGGCGAAGATGTCTGATGTCAGTGAACCTACGGTCAATCGCTTCTGTCGACGCTTAGATACTAAAGGGTATCCGGACTTTAAATTACATTTGGCCCAGAGTCTGGCTAATGGTACTCCTTATGTTAACCGCCATGTGGAAGAAGATGACGGGCCTGAGGAATATACCAAAAAGATTTTTGAATCGACTATGGCTTCCCTTGAAGTAGCTCGTCAATCTGTTGATATCAATACGATCAATCGTGTAGTTGATTTATTAACTCAGGCGCAAAAGATTTCATTTTTCGGGTTAGGTGCCTCAGCATCTGTGGCCCACGACGCCTTAAATAAGTTCTTTCGCTTTAATGTACCCGTGGTCTATTTTGAAGATATTTTAATGCAGCGCATGAGTTGTATGAATTCCTCGGAAGATGACGTAGTGGTACTAATTTCTCACACTGGGCGTACTAAAAGTTTGGTCGAAGTGGCACAAATAGCACGCAGTAACGACGCGACTGTGGTGGGTATTACCTCGCAAAATAGCCCCTTGGCGAAAGAATGTAGCCTAGTGTTATCTTTAGAGGTGCCTGAAGACACGGATATGTATATGCCGATGGCATCACGTATCGCACAACTTACCCTTATCGACATTTTGGCTACCGGTTTCACCTTACGCAGAGGCACAAAATTTCGCGAAAACTTGAAACGCGTAAAAGATACGTTACGCGGTTCAAGGTTCGACAAACGCAACGAGCAGTGATGGTAAAACATCACAAAAAGGGCTTTTTCATCCTGAATTGGTCTGACCTCACGTCATTTAACGCGCTTTAATGGCTTTTTTTGTTAAAAAATTTCACAATAATGACTTATTAATCTAGTATTTTTGTAATTAAATTACGGAATAGTAATTATTAAGTCAGCATCACTTGCTATAATCGTTGGCTGACAGCCATGGAATAAATGTCTTTTCACGCGCTTAGCCAATGTATAAGACCTTTCGATATTGTCATGGCAGATTTAGATACACCAGTAACCACTATTCACTACCTGCATTCCTGAAACAGTATGCGCCACAACCAGAGCAAATTACCTATGTTAAGACGAACGAAGATTTTAGCTACATTAGGCCCAGCAACTGACACAGTTGAACAAATAGAAGCCATAGTTCAAGCCGGAGCAAACGTAGTACGCATGAACTTCTCTCATGGTACCGCGCAAGACCACATCGACCGCGCCGATAAAGTTCGTCAAGTAGCGAAAAAGCTTGGCAAATACATTGCAATTCTAGGTGACTTGCAAGGTCCAAAAATTCGCGTATCAAAATTCAAGCAAGGTTCGATTATTCTCACCTTAGGTGACAAATTCATCCTTGATGCTGACATGGGCCGTGATGACGGTGACCAAAATGCAGTGGGTATCGACTACAAGGCGTTGCCTAAAGACGTTAACACGGGTGACATTCTATTATTAGATGATGGCCGTATTCAGCTTAAAGTATTAGATGTACAAGGCAACAAAGTGCACACAGAAGTGACTGTGGCTGGCAAATTGTCTAACAATAAAGGCATCAACCGTTTAGGCGGTGGTTTATCAGCTGAAGCTTTGACTGAAAAAGACAAAGAAGACATTAAAACGGCCGCTATCATTGGTGTTGACTATCTGGCTATATCTTTCCCTCGCTCAGGTGATGACTTGCGTTATGCTCGTCAGTTGGCTGAAAAAGCAGGTTGTCACGCGATGATTTGCGCCAAGGTCGAACGCGCTGAAGCGGTTGCTACCGACGAAGCGATTGACGATATCATTGAAGCTTCTGATGCCGTCATGGTTGCCCGGGGTGATTTGGGTGTTGAAATCGGTGATGCTGAACTTGTTGGTGTACAGAAGAAATTGATTGCGCGCTCTCGCCAGCTAAATAAAGTGGTTATCACGGCAACGCAAATGATGGAATCAATGATCACCAGCCCAATGCCAACACGTGCTGAAGTCATGGATGTGGCCAATGCGGTATTAGACGGAACCGACGCGGTTATGCTTTCTGCTGAAACGGCTGCCGGAGACTTCCCAGTTGAAACCGTGGCTGCTATGGCACGAGTTTGTGTGGGGGCAGAAACCCACCCAAGCGTTAAGATCTCAAAGCACCGCATGGATGAGAGCTTTAGCTCAGTCAGCGAAACATTAGCCCTAAGTGCAGTCTACGCCGCTAATCATTTAAGCACAGTGAAAGCGATTGTGGCCTTGACTGAAAGTGGCAGTACGCCACGCCTGATGTCACGTATTACTACTTCATTGCCTATTTATGCATTATCACGTCACGAGTCGACCTTGAATATAATGGCGCTTTATCGTGGTGTTAAACCGGTATTCTTTGATTCTCGCGGCAGTAGCCCAGGCGAACTAACCAAAGATGTTGTCGCCATCATGAAAGAAAAGGGCCTACTTGAAACAGGCGATCTTTTCATTATGACCTACGGCGACACAATGGAAACCGTCGGTGGCACCAACGCTTGTAAAATAGTGGCCGTTAGCTAAAGATATTTATTAAGCTAACGTCGCTTAAAAAGCTGGGACATTTCACTTTGTCTCAGCTTTTTATTTTCAAGGTAAGTCAGTTAAAAGTCGTTAAAATCCACTGACGGCAAACATTCAAAACCAGGTCTGGCAAAAAAGTAGCCTTGCAGCAAATCAATACCCGCAGCAAACAGCCAATTTGCTTCCTCCCGCGTTTCAATTCCCTCAGCAAGGGGTTCAATATTTAGCTCACGAAACATATTTACACAATGACGAACAATTGATTGGCGAACCGTATCCGTATCAATACCACGAATGAGCCCCATATCCAGTTTGACAATAGTCGTCTGAAAGTTCGCCAATAACCCGAGTCCTGAATACCCCTCCCCAAAATCGTCAATCGCCGTTATAAACCCCTGCTCTCGGTAATACTCCACAATTCCTCGGACATGTTCTGAATCCTGTATTTTTTCACCTTCGGTAAATTCAAACATGATTTTATTGATAGGAAAGTTGTACTCCTCTGCTGCTGCCAATGTGGTACGGATACATCGCTGAGGTTTGTAAACCGCATTGGGTAAAAAATTAATGCTGAGTATTGAATTCAATTCCAGTTTAGCGGCTAAGGCGATGGCCTTAATACGACACAATTGATCAAATAAATAGAGGTTGTCTTGGTTGACTTGGGATATCACCGAGTAGGCAGACTCATTATTCAGGCCGCGCGCCAGCGCTTCATAACCAAATACCCTGCGTTGCCTAAAATTAACGATCGGCTGAAAGGCCATGGTAAAATCAAAGCCTAGCTCTTGCTGTTCCGAACACTGGTTACAAGATGACCTATTGGCTAACTCCGATATTTCTTCCATTCACGTATCCTACTGCTTTTTATATTTATACAGGCTAACGTTTCCTACGTTTCTAGACAACTGCACCATTTATTCTGAATCACAACCTTGCCTAACTAGGTAATTGAGTGCGAGCTTTTCACTTCGGTCTTAAATTAGCGACTTATTATATTCCGTTCAAAAACGTGCGTAAAGTTACCAGCGCTTCTTCGATAATGTTATTTACCTATTTAGGTTGCAAGTATGGTTGCACGTCGCCTAGGATAACTCTCGTCATTGGGATAATTTTGTACCTACTGCCTGGCAGAGAAAGCGTTTTCAAGCGTCTATCTGAAATAAAAATAAATAAACACACTAGGAACATACATGAAACTTAATCACTTAAAACTGACCGTGATCGCCGTTGCGGTCGCCTCAAGCATGAACACACAAGCACAAGACAGAGCAGATCAAAATATTGAGCGAGTCCAGGTGACTGGCTCACATATCAGACGAGGCGATTTAGAAGGCCCCTCTCCGGTCACCTCGTTATCTGCTGCAGATATTACCAAAACAGGCGTAACCGATTTAATCGGTTTATTTGCCAAACTACCTATCGCTGGCCAAGGTACGTTTTCAACCCAAGGAAACAGTAGTGACGGCACTGGGAACGGCGGATCCAGTGTTTCCCTGCGTGGATTAGGTGCCGATTCAACACTGATATTGGTCAATGGTCGCCGAGTTTCTGTCTCGCCCTTCGCCAATGGAATAGACACCGCTTTTGTTGATATCAACAACATCCCGCTGGCGGCAATAAAGCGCGTCGATATATTGAAAGATGGCGCATCAGCCACCTATGGTTCAGACGCGATCGCAGGGGTAATCAACATTATAATGAAAGACGATTATGATGGACTTGAATTGTCAGGTAAGTATGGCGATACAGCGGACGGAGGTGGCAAAGAGTCTAACATTAGTCTGCTTTTTGGTACCAGTTCTGAAAAATCGAGTCACACCTTTCTTCTGGATTACTTCGATCGTGAAGAAATTATGTACGCCGACCGAGATTACGCTAAGTCTGCAAACCAATCGGCTCTGAGGCCCAACGACCCCTATGCCACTGACTTCAGAAGCTCAGCCGGTTTTCCCGGCACCATTGCACTTGCCTCTGATTCGACAGTTAGATTACCAGACACCTTCGGTAATGACGTTTGTCCCGCGGATCAAATCGTTGGGGACTTGTGTCGCTACGATTATGCCCCTTTTAGTTCGTCAGTGCCTGCGTCTCAGCGAGCTAGCTTCATGTACATGGGTAAGTTTGAGATCAACGACGATGTGCGCGCCTTCATAGACTTAAATGGCCAGAACTCGAAGACCACAGTAAAGGGCGCGGGTAGCCCAAGTTTTAACGAGTTATTTATGTCTGGGGATAATATTAATCATCCGTTTGCGGATGACCCAAGCCACCCATTTTTCGGTCAAGAGTTGACCATGCGCCGCAGAACGGTTGACATTGGTAACAGAGAAAAACGCGTCGATTCTGACTATTATCGCACTGTTTTTGGCCTAGAAGGTGCTTTAGGTGAATGGGATTGGGAAGTAGCTTACAGCTACATAAAGAGTGATTCGGTTGAACGCGGCGTCGACGGTTTCCCTAACTCCCGCCGCACACAAGAAGCTATCGACAGCGGTTTATGGAACCCATTTGAACCTTCTAGTAACTCTCAAGAGTCGCTGGATTTCATTGAAACCCAAACCACTCGCTACGGTAAATCCACCAGCAAATCATTCGACGCCCAAGTATCAGGCCCCGTTATGACAATGCCCGCAGGTGAGTTAATGTTGGCGGTGGGCGCCGAATATCGTGAACAAACGATTAGCGACAACCCAGATGATCAATTCTTACGGGGTGAAATTTTTGGTACCGAAGCAACACGAGCCAATGGGGAGCGAGACAATACCGCAGTGTTTGTGGAACTTGCGATCCCCCTGACCGAAACGTTTGACGTTCAACTGGCGGTTCGCCATGAAGACTATAGCGATTTCGGCACTACCACGGATCCTAAAGTTGCTTTTATATGGACACCAATGGATGAATTATCGATTCGAGGCTCATACGGAACGGCTTTCCGTGCACCATCATTGCACCAGGTGGGATTAGGCAACACAGATGAATCACCTAACTTAGTGGATAACGTGCGCTGTGATGCCATCGGCAATGTCAACAAAGCCTGTGAACCACAAGAATACACAGCCGTGTTGTCAGGTAATCCAGACTTAGGGCCGGAAGAGTCGAAGAGTTACAACTTTGGTGTTATTTATGAAGTAACCCAAAACGTTGATTTTTCGTTAGATTATTACAATTACGATATCGAAAATGTCATTAATAAAGACACACAATTTAAGTTCACCACCCAAGGTAACAACCCTGCTGTGGTCGAACGCTTGCCGTCAACTATTGCTGGCGATCCAGGTGAAGTGGTGCGTATCTTCGACCAATTTGAAAATCTAGGTAACATTAAAACATCAGGTCTTGACCTTGATCTCGGTTATAAGACAGAAACGTCCATGGGTGACTTTAAACTCAATTACATTATGAACTATGTATTGAATTACGAAGACATACGCACCGGGGGGCGCGTGGATACACAGGAAGGTCAGTTTGAACAGCCTGAAATTCGTTGGACCACAGCTGGCTCATGGGTGAAAGACGATTGGAGTGCCAATGTTGCCGTCAACTATATTGGAGAGTTTGAGCAAGATGCGTCGGTTCGCATACAAGCGGACGGCACCATTCTTCCTGATATTGACTCAATGATTACGGTAGACACCACGGTCAATTATGCAGGCATCGAAAATACGATCCTGACACTGGGCGCCACCAACTTGTTAAATGAAGAGCCACCTTTTAGCTACCATGATTACATGGGACACGTCGTCGGCACGCACAGCTCCCAAGGCCGCTTTGTGTATGCACAAGCGACCTATAAGTTTTAAACGTCACAATCCGTTGCACTTAACCTGAGTCAACGATCATAAGCCAGCCACTCATTGGCTGGCTTAATTGCTCGCCATAGTCAAACTGATATTCGACTCACAGATATTTCCATGACTGGCATAAAACCAGCACCTAGCCGATTGCTTAATTCGCGGGTCCTATAGTTAAGCATCAACCAAATAAAGTGAAGGTTAGGCAAACAGGTTTTACTATAAAGTTATCGGCACTCACAAGAGAACTATGTAATGAGCAAAAATAAAGAATTCGATATTATCGTTTACGGCGCATCGGGCTTCACCGGCCGCTTAGTAGCGGAATACCTAGTAAAGCAATATAAAGATGACAGTAGTTTCACTTGGGCAATGGCCGGACGCAGCGCCGATAAACTAGCCCAAGTACGAGATGAGATTGGTGCTCCGAAAGATACACCACTCGTGGTGGCTGACGCACAAGATGCCACATCCATGCAAGCTATGCTCGACAGTACTCGTTTAATCCTCACCACGGTAGGCCCATATCAACTATATGGTTCTGAATTAGTGGCCATGTGTGCGCAGTCTGGTGTTGATTACGTTGATTTATGTGGTGAACCCGTGTGGATGCGTCATATGATCGATGCCAACGAAGCTGCAGCCAAAGCCAGCGGTGCGCGCATTGTGTTCTCCTGCGGATTTGACTCTATCCCGTTTGATTTAGGTGTGTACCGCTTGCAGCAACTTGCCAAAGAAAAATTTGGTCATACCTTTAATCGGGTGAAAGGCCGCGTTAAAAAGATGCAAGGTACGTTCTCTGGGGGCACGGCGGCAAGCTTAAAAGCCACACTAGCGGCGGCTAAGCAAGATCCAAAACAATTCCAATTATTGCTTAATCCGTTCTCGTTAACTCCCGGATTTGCGGGTATTGAGCAACCAGCAGGTGATAAACCGTATTTTGAAGAATCGTTAAATACTTGGGTTACCCCTTTCATCATGGCGGCAATAAACACCCGCAACGTGCATCGCAGTAATTTGTTGCTCAGCCATCAGTACGGCAGTGATTTTGTATACGATGAAATGCTGATGACAGGCCTGGGAGAAAAAGGTGAAGCCATCGCCAACGCTGTCGCGAGCGACAAAGGTATGATGAAGGATGGAGGCCCGAAACCAGGCGAAGGGCCGAGTAAAGAAGAGCGTGAAAATGGCTTTTATGAAGTACTATTTGTGGGTAACGATCAAGAAGGCCAAAACTTAACGGTTAGCGTAGGTGCGACCCTTGACCCTGGTTATGGCTCAACATCACGCATGATAACCGAAGCCGCACTGTGCTTAATAAAAGACGCTGGTGATACACCAGGCGGCATATTAACCCCAGCATCCGCAATGGGTGACAAACTGATCAAACGTTTGGTTGATAACGCAGGCTTAACCTTCAAGCAATTGTAAATATATCCTATGCTCTAAAATCAAAAAGCCCAAGCATTTGCTTGGGCTTTTTACATTCGAATATCTCTTGAATCTCGAACAAGGTCAGTGGAGTTTAGTATTCCCACCAAGATTGCTGCCACCATTCTAAAAATTCTTCAAAATCGATAGAGCCATCATTATTTTTATCAATTAAACCAAAGCCTTCCTCAACGTGGCTAGCCTTGGTCTTGGGTGATATTATGGTTAACAACTCAATAAATTCTGTTAATCCTATTTCACCGTTGTTATCCGTATCAAAATAATCGAACTCTTTACGAATTTCAGCGACCTTTTCTGGCGCTAACGTCTCTTGATCTGCCATGTTTAATTCACATTAGTTAAGTTAACTTGAGTGTACCCTTTCATATCACCGAATGTCTACGCTGGCGAGCAGAAGTGCATTACCTACGGACGTTAACCGTTGCTTTTTCCAGCAGCGGTGCGCTGTGCTCGGCGCTGGGCGGCTTTTGTTTGACGGCGTAATTTTATTGCCTTAGTGGCATCTTCCCCCACATGAGCTTCATTGCGATCCTTAGCCAAATTAACTTGTTTCTCACGCTCTCGAAAACGCTTCATTTGTTCTTCGCTATGCCTACCATGACACTTAGGGCAGCTCGCGCCCGCCTCAAACATCGGGCTTTTTTTATCGTCTTCAGTAATGGGTAAGCGACAGGCATAACATTGCTCGTATTCACTTTTTTGTAAATCATGATTAACCGCCACCCGGTTATCGAATACAAAACAGTCCCCTTCCCATAAAGTATCGGTTTTCGGTACTTCTTCTAGATACTTTAGGATCCCGCCTTCAAGGTGATATACCTCGTCAAAGCCCTGTTCCTTTAAATAAGCGGTGGACTTTTCACAGCGAATACCGCCGGTACAGAACATGGCCACCTTTTTATTTTTACGCGGCGCGAGATTGTCTTTCACATACTGAGGGAATTCACGGAATGACTCGGTATTAGGGTTAATAGCATTTTTAAAGGTACCAATTTCAATCTCGTAATCGTTGCGAGTATCGATAACCGTCACCTCAGGATCAGAGATGAGGGCGTTCCAGTCCTGCGGTTTAACATAGGTACCGACAGTGCGCAGGGGATCGATACCTTCCACCCCCATAGTGACGATTTCTTTTTTAAGTTTTACCTTAGTGCGATGAAAAGGCTGAGTTTCGTCTAACGATTCTTTGTGTGAGATGGGAGCAATACGTGGGTCGTTGTTCAAGTATGCCAATAGTGTATCAATCCCCTGACGAGAACCAGAAACCGTACCATTAATCCCCTCTTCGGCCAGCAATAATGTACCTTTGATGGCATTATCCTGCATGAACGTAAGCAGCGGCTGACGCATCTGTTCAAAATTTTCAAGGGTGACAAATTTGTATAGGGCGCACACTACGAAAGGCGCAGAAGTCTTGTTTTGCATTGTATTTTCCTTGCGATTTGGATCGTAAATCCAGAGCAGTTAAAGGGATGCTTAAAAAAAGCGTCGAAAATATAGCAAACCAAGGCTGATTTTTAAAGCTTAGGGTTTGGCAATTTGTCGTCCATGATACTAAGTCGCTAGGTCAGCTTCCTGTAACCAATGACGAATTCCACCATTTCCCTTTCGACGCATTACGGATTAAAGCGTCACCTTTAACGATACAAATCATTCTGGTTAAAAAAACCATTTTTTAGTCAATTAATAAAAAAACGTTTTAATTTCACAACACCACATTCTTGAATTATCATATCTAATTGATTTGTAAGAATAATAAAAATGGCATCTGAGTTGCAATAAAATAATTAACAACACGACACACTGTTAATACTTATTGCTTATAGGAAAACACTCATGAAAAAATTGACTAAAATCATCACCGCTGCCGCCCTTTCTTTTGCTGTTCTTGGTGCTGCTCACGCAGGTACTGAACTCGTTCCTGCCGATAATGAAGCTGGCAGCAAATTGTGCATCACGGCAACAACAGGAAACGTGTTCAAAATGCATAAAGCACTAAAAGAAAACAAATTAACCAAGCGTTATGTCACGGATAAAGTAACCTGTAACGGCCAGAATATAGTGGCTTTCATTGAGCAATATGGTGATAAATCAGCAAAAATGAATAACTTTCTAACGAACGGAAAGTATGGCGAAACACACAGTGTTATCGCCAGCGTGAACACACATTAATAAGCACGCAGCACGGTAAATAAATTTTACACACCAGAGCAAAAAATCCGCCTAGAGCGGATTTTTTGTGCCTAACATACGGCATTTAGCTCGCCATGCTCAATTCACGGTGCAACCACGCCTTACCAAATTGACCATCGCGCTCAATGGTCCTAGCCGACACCTCATAGAACTGGGCTATGTCTTGCACACTTGAGCCAGCAAAAAACTGTAATTCTAGGATCTCTGCTTTACGTTTATCTAGTTTTGCCAGTGCCGATAATGCGGCATCCAGTTCGATAACATCATGACTCTGAAATCCGCTAGCGACCTTCCAGTCAAGTAACGTCACATGACGTGCACCCGCACCGCGTTTCGCTGCGCACTGTGCCCTAGCATGATCGACTAAAATACGTCGCATCATAGTACTGGCCAATCGAAAAAAATGCGCTCGGTCAGAAAAATCTAATTGTATGCTCAACAAATCAACGAACACTTCATTAACCAATGCCGTAGCTTGCAGAGTATGGCCAGCCCTTTCTTGTGACATGTGCTTTTGCGCTCGTCTGTGCAATTCGGTATAGACCTGCTCGCTTAAATCAGAAAATGCTTGCTCACTACCGGACTGCCAAGCGTGTAGCAGCTCTGTGATGTTTGTGTCGTTTTTCATAACTTAATAATTCACTCACGAATAATAAATTTTTCCGGTAAACGCTATCATAATAATAGACTATTTTTTAAGCACAAATAACATATAGTTAATATAAGTGCGCCAAAGGAACAGAGCAAAATGACGAACGATGATTGGCAAGAAGTGCAACGGATTTTTCATCTGGCTGTGACGTTATCGGACACCCAAAGAGCCGCTTTTCTCAACATTAGCTGTCACAATGATCCAGCACTACGTCACGAAATTGAAACCCTTATCAAACACAGCACCTTGAGTGAGGAAATAGATTCCATTATCGATCACGCAGCCCATGCGGTGCTTTGTCAGCCTCAACAGAAAATCGGTGACATCGTTGACCGTTATCGCATTACGGGCGTGATAGGTCAGGGCGGCATGGGGGATATTTACCTAGCTGAACGGGCTGACGAACATTACACACAGCAAGTGGCCATAAAAATAAGCCGCAACATCTTAACCAACTCCGAATTAGCGGCCAGATTCAAAACGGAACGCCAGATACTGGCTAATTTGGAACACGCGAATATTGCGCGTTTGCTAGACGGTGGTACCACCTCATCAAACAAGCCTTATCTGGTGATGGAATATATAGAAGGCACACCAATTGATGAATATTGCCAGCAACATGCTCTTAATTTACGCCAGCGCCTGCACTTATTTCAAAAAGTATGTGACGCCGTGCAGTACGCTCATCAGCACTTGGTGATCCACTGTGATTTAAAACCCTCAAACATTTTAATCAGCCCCCAAGGTGAAGCAAAATTACTCGACTTTGGCATATCGACCCTACTCGATGCCCCCAATACATCAGAGGACGCTGACCATATTTCGCGTTTACTTACCTTGCATTATTCGAGTCCAGAACAGATATGCGGTGATACCTTGAGCACCCGCACGGACATTTACTCTTTAGGTGCCGTTTTGTATAAATTGCTCACATCGCGCTTACCTTTTGAGCATGTGGACAACAACATCACCAATGCCATTGTTAAGTTCACACCCGAGCCACCAAGCTTAATATTACGAGACAGTAAAGCACCTGTACCCAGGGATAAAACCACTCATTGGGCCATACAGGCCAAAGATGTTGCGGGTGATTTAGATGCCATTTTACTCAAAGCCTTGCACAACCGCGCTTCACAGCGTTATAAAGACGTTGGGCAATTTTCGAATGACATAGAGCGTTACCTTGGTCATTGGCCCATTGAGGCTCATCGCAACGCTTGGTATATCCGGGGTAAGAAATTTTTTCGACGTAATCGCCTTAGCAGTACCTTAACAGCGCTATTTTTAATCGCGGTATCAACCGGTAGTACCGCGATATTAATGCAGTCCCAGCGTATTGCACTTGAACGCGACATTGCTGAACAAGAACGAGGCAAAGCTGTCGCTATTACTGGTTTTTTACACAATATGTTTTTTGCCATCGAGCCTGATAAAGCCCAAGGAAAAGTCATTACCGTGCGCGAAATCCTCGATAAAGCCAGTGAAAACTTAGATCAGGGCACTGATCACGCTCTGCAAGAACAACCGCTTGTAGAGGCGGCAGTACGTCGTACTATAGGCGACATATATTTTAGAATTGGGGTCATTCTTCCCGCCATTGCACATCTGGAAAAGGCATTGCTCATACACAGGCAACAACAAGGCGATGACACCGAGCGATACCGCGTGCTAAGGGCCCTAGCTAATTCTTACAACCGGGCAGATAAGTTTGACCTCCAGCGCCCAGTGCTTGAAGAAGCCGTTTCGCTAGCCAAACACCTTTTTGGTGAAAAAAGCGAAAATACACTAGGTGTGATGTCTAACCTCGCTGGCCTATATAACGACACCGGTCATTCCCTCCTTGCGATTGACCTGCACAACGAAATCTACCGCAAGAGTCTATTAGCCTTGGGGGAAAGTAATATAGTCACCGTTCTTGCCATTACCAGTCTTGGAGCAGACTATTTTGCCCTAGGGGATTACCAAAAAGCCGAGCACTATTTCAGTCAAGGCTTAGCTGCTTGTACTGCAGCATTTGGTGAGAATCACCCATTAACCTTATATAACTTGGCCGGGGTGAGTTATGTACTGGAGCGTATGGGGTTTTATCAACGTGCATTAGCGCCCACAACCGAGCGCCTAAAACGTATTTCTCAAGTACTGGGTGAGCATCACCAAGATACACTGGATGCCAAATTAAGCAGGGGCCGGATATACGTAGGCCTTGGTCAATACCCGCCAGCGGAACAGCTATTTAATGAAATATTACTTGCCCTACCCGCCGTAACCGGTGACGAACACGGTTTGAGATACGAAACTGAGTTTGCATTAGCCAAATTGTACCTCAGGACAGAGCGGGCAAATCAAGCCGTTCAATTAGCCCAGCGGACCCTAACTAATGCCAACGAACTTTGGGGAGTATCCCACTATAAAGCCTTGCTTGGTGCACAAATACTGGCCGATGCTCTAACGATAAACAATCAAGCCCAAGACGCACTGATCCTGTATCAAAATATATTGGATGCTCGCCAGAAAAGTATCGACAAAGAACGGCTACAAAATAAATTACTGAGTGTGGATAATCTGCACATTAAGTACGTCGAGGCATATCAGGCCCATATTGGTTTAGCGAAAGCTTATTTACGTATCGATGAGCGGGCGTTGGGAGCGGAAAATTTGCGACACGCCATGCTGATATCAAAAGCGCACTCAGGCATGCCCCACCCCGAACTGCCGTGGATATTATCGTCTCTATTAAGCCATTACGAAGACATGGGAAACCAAGTGCAGGCCTCTGAAATTCGCCACAACCTTGCTGCGTTAGATGTTAAAGCGCGCTAGTTACAAGGCATTTCGATAGGTAATTTTGGGTGTATGACCACATGTTAAAACGTATAGGTAAATGAAGCCCACCAGCGTGAGGCATCTTTGAACTGGCCAAACTGGCCATTAGGATCGCCAAACAGCCAGTCGATTCCGCTTTGCAGCTTTATTCTATCGCTCCAGTCAAACGCGAAGGCTGGCCGTATTGCACCATCGCCTTGATTAACGCTGGCCAATAACTCGCTTTTAAACACTAGCCGAGCATTATAAAAACTGCGCTGGGCACGCAGCGTTAACAAGGTATCGGTTTGCGGCCGGACTAACGACAAATTATCTTTTTCTATGTAATCAACCACCAACTGTGTGTTAATAAACCAGTCATTTGGCGCTCGCCAATCCATTCCTACTCCGGTTAAAATTCGCTGACCGCGCGCTTGCGCCAACGGCACGCTTGCTAATATATTTAACGGTTGGTCAGGAATATACGCTAACTCTAGGCGCCAAACCGTGGCCCCTTGCGTGACATCATATGTAGCCCCAAATACGGTACGGCGCAGATAATCAAAGCTCACCCTTATCGGTTGATTGACCTTAAGCATGCTGTGCAATCCCAGAACCGGATCCGCATCAGGCCCGCGAAAAACCATCAGTGATACATCCCCATCACCCAATGAATGCGCCACTTTAAGCCCCGCTGTGCTGTGTGCCAGTGCATGGCTGCGCTCGGGGGTGACAATTTCAAAATTGTTTTTAATAACTTGCTCCCCAGCTTGATTTGACACATTTACATCATCTAAGGTTAAGCCTGCGGTAAAGCGGGTAGAGGTTAGAAAGAAGGCATCACCCATACGAGCTTGCTGTGAAGTGCTGCCATCAAGGGCCAAGGAGGTATCTATATGCCACCCGTCGACTTTTGTGCGCCAACGCACTCCCCAGCGCGCTATGCGTTCAGGGCGCATATCCGTCAGTACAAAGTCTCGACGACGCACAGGATCGAAACGATCTGTCACCTGTATTCCATCTAGTACTCCCCAAGGGGTCACTTGCTTCCCTATCACAACACTCGTCCCACGCTTACGCCACATAACGGATGCCCTAGCTAACTCAACCCGCGCTTTATTGTTATCAAAAATTGGCCGATTAAGAGAAGCGAAATTATCAACTCGGCCTAAACCTGTATTGTCACTCGCCAGCTGGGACAGCGTATCTATTTGTCCACTCCACTGGGAAGAAAATCTAAACTTATGTGCTGAAGACAAAGTCACTCGTGATAGATCCAAATCCCCGTTTTGTAGATTGACCCCGCTGCGATATTCCAATGATAAACGCCCAGATTGCAGTTTCACCTCAGCGTTCACTGGCAAAATACCCCATGACAGAAATAAACTCACTAAGCTGACAGCCCTCAAACAGTAACAAGCCCATTGATAGGTAAACAACATATTGCGCATAATGATCCCCTTATATTTTATCCTGCAGTAAATCAGTATTTACCCGCCCAACACGACTTGGATACCCTAACGTCAAAGCCCTTAATACATGCTCTAGCGATGCTCTCTAACGTCCAGCAATGCTTGGCACCCCATAGCCCAACTCATCAGCAGTTAAAATCTCCTCGGGTAAATCAGGGATATGTTGCACCTCGCTTAATATCACCTCTGTTTTGTGCGCCAGTTGAGAATTAGTCACCTCAAAATGTGTTGCGATCCAAGCTTCTGCGATCAATTCCAAGCCTTGTACTGAAATAATTTTGAGCGGTACGCCATCGGTATCTGAATATTCAATTTTCATCGGAAAGAACGTCAAAGGGTCAACTAAAGCAACAAAAGAAGAATATCCAAGCTCTTGTTTTTTATCGTTATTTATTGCAATTCCCTGTAGCCTATAATAGCTTTTATGCTCAATAACGAGTGCCTCCCCCATGCTAAAATTCCAATCATCTAACGCAAATTTAAAATTATCTTTAATATCACCGTACGTAAGGTCAGTACCCATGAAGTAATCGCCTTTACTCGATGCAGGTAACTTACGAACCCGATCAGTGGCAGGTAAATAGAGCCAGTTTTCATCACTACCCGAGACGTTGTCATAACTCAAAAAACCGGTGTTTTGCAGTGCTGCAGGAGCCGTAAAATAGATCCCTATTTTTGTACTGCCTTGGCGAGCTAAGTGCACAAATAAAGCAGAACGTTGTCTCACCCCACCCGTATCATTGTGTAAGGTAAAATGCATATTTCCAACGCGGCCTTCATTAGCTGCGCGATTAACGATGTTAATCGCCACATCCTGTGCGCTTAACACTGTATTGGCATGCACCGCAGCAGGTGAGGCGCCGATGAAAGCTATGACCAGTAGATAGCGAGCGATTGGAGCATAGCTTGTCAAAATGTTAACAAGTCTAGACTTATTATTTGTAGTCAATGTTTTCATTACACGCTTCCTCTTAGATTGATGACATAAGGCGTTGGCGCAAGCAAGGCATAACACGCGGGGATGACAACTATCGCGCCCACTAAACTGCCTATCGAAGCAGACGCGACCAAAGCACCGAACCATTGCAATGGCGGGGCAGAGCTCAGGCATATCATTGCCAATGCGACAGCCAAAGCAAGCGCTGAGAACACACAGGCTCGAGCAATAACAACATAGTGCCCACTAAACGCTGCCCTGGGACTTAACCCGCTATGTAAGGACTGACGAACACCCGAAATAAGATGGATTGCGAAATCCACGCCTAACCCGGTCGAAATAGCAGCGGTCATGGATGTCGCAGGCGCGATATCAATTTTAAGCAACCCCATCATGGCGTAGGTAAAAAGCACGCCCGTTAGAATAGGCACCAAACACAATAACGCTGGCCATAATGAACGAAACACGAGCGCGGCTGAGCAGAAAACAAAACTAATCGCGAGCCCAAGCCCAGTGAAGTGTGAAGACTCAAGTAACGCCATCCAGCCTGAATTCACTGCCACCCGACCACTGACTTTCGCTTCAAGCCCAGACTCTTGTGACCATTGCTTAGCTATTCTTTCAAATTCCGACACGACAGGATCTACGTCGCTAAAGCGATCCGTGGTGAGCTGGGTGCGGATAAGTGCATGTTGATATGAGAAATCTATTTCTTCTTTAAAATCCCCAGGGTTGCCCGCAGCTTCATACAAGAACATATATTGAGCCGGAGCATTTTTAGCCCTAGGCAACTCACCTGTTGGCGCATCCGTTAATACATGATGCATGAGCGCCAAATAGTCCGTGATAGAGGTGCTTTTCACCACTAACGGCTGCATTTTGATACGTTGCTGCAAATCCGCAATGGCATGCATTGCTTTCGGTGTCATTAAATCACCTTCTTGCTCCCCCGATACCACCACATCCAAAAAGTTAAGTCCTTGCAAATGCTTGTTCAAGGTAACATCTGCAATGCGGACCTCTTCATCTGGCTGAAAATAGCGTTGACGTTCATAATCAAAACGCGCTTGGGTTGCAAAATAGCTAAATATTGTAAGTACCAGTATCAAGCTTGAAGATGTCGTCCATGGATGATTAAACGCATTTTGGGTAAGACGATAAACCAAGGCATTGACTGGGCTGTCCTCGACAAATTGCGGCTGCTCTTTGGCCCCAAAATTAGTCAATAAAATCACCGCCGGCAATGCACTTAAACTTAATCCCCAAGCGGCAATGACGCCAACCCCAGCGAACCAGCCGAATTCCGCAATTGGCTGCATCGATGAACCCACAGCTAAACCAACAAAACCTGCGACTGTGGTAAGTGTGGTTAATGTTACCGGTAAGAAGGTTTGGTTTAACGTCTCGCGTAACAGCTCAGTGTTACTTTTGCCTTGGTTTAAACGGCATTTTTCTAAAAAAATCGTCGAAACATGCAGGCTATCAGCAATAGAGATAGCCATAATAATGACCGGTAATGCAGTGGTAATGAGGTAATAACGCGCATCTAACCAGCCCATTAAACCTACCGTCATCGCCGCAGATCCGCCAATGATCAGTAAAGGACCGGGTAAACCTCGCCATTCCCGCAGCGCGATGTAAATGATCAATAAAGCGGTAACTATGGCCATTGGAATGAAAATACGCGTATCTTGATTCACCATTTGTGCTAAGCGGCCGTTCATGGATGCCACACCTGTGACATGCACTTGTGCATTCGCTGGGACATGTGCTTTGCCGATAGCCAGTACTTGCTCATACGTCTGTGTCGCGTGATTAGCATCACTAACCGGTATAATTAACGTGACTGTGTCACCGTTCTTTGATGCCAGTAAGCCATTCATCATTGGCATACTGCGCACTCTGGCTAACCCCCCAACTGCCATGTCAGCCGTGACCTCGCCCTTGGTGATAATTGGTTCAACCAGTAAATCCCCCTGTTCACCACGCATTGCGCTTTCAGTGAGTACGCTGATTAAGCCATTCTTCTTAACGTTGTCCAGCTCTCGGACTTTGCCTTGAATGAGCCTAAGTGCATTCATAACATCAGGTGTAAACGCCGAGTAACCGTTGTCAGCGACTATACCCAGTACAATCGGATCTTCAATTCCAAAGAGCTCACTCGCTCTGTCTCTGGCTAACGCAGCTGGATGGTCGCTAGGAACAAAAGCATCCACGGATGGATCTTTTTTGACATTTTTAAGTCCAGCACCCATGACTACAATCACCGACAATGCGATCATCAATAGCCATTTCGGATGTTGAACCACAAGATTAAAATAGCGCTCTTTTAGGGGGATTTTTTCCATTTTAGTTATCATGATTGCTGTCCTTTTTAAGGCGAGGTATCACTTATTCCAAACAGCTCATTACCTCAACCTAGCTGCTAATTGAAGACCGTTATGTCTCTTTTCTTTGTGGCGAATGTTGCGCTAATCACAGTGAACATAAATACGACTTATCTTCTCTTCTTGATTGAGAAAAAAAGGACTTACGGCACCGCCCCCTTCTTCTCATTTTTATAAAGCGTATTTCCCATGAGAAAACCGCCAAACTATTTCAATTTTTTTAAATAATCGTTTTCCGATAACTGCAATCACTTACAAGTGATAACGCTGGCTCATACAAATACGTGGCTTAGGTTGGCGAAAATACTGCTGAAAATAACGCCGTTCAAGGGCACGATAGACCACGAATAAGCCGAGAAAAATACAACTACCAAGCCAAACTAATGGCAAATTCTGAACAGCTGAACGCATGTTTATACGCTGATCGGCACTCAATAATCTTGCAGCTGATTGTTTATCACTAATGGGTTTCGATGCTCGTGCCTTAGTCGGCAACTGAGTTAATATGTTCTGCTCTGTTACTTCATTCTGGGCGGAATAAAGCAGTACTGATGCCTCTGTATGACTAAATTGCCATGCATCCTTGTGAGCAATTGCAGGGTAAAAAGGCAATAGAACACACAGTGCTAAAACAATACGGCTGGCTAGGGTAAAACGTTGACGAAAGTACGTTGATGAAGACATGTCACACTCCTGTTATTTAACTCTCACCTCACATAAGCGCAATTGAGTGCCCTACACCGCCAAAAATATTACTGTATTGAAAAATATCGGATTACTGAGTTTTTTTAGGTTTCCCCATCAATCTAAGAAGGCAATCAGGGTATAATCGTGAAATCAGCAATATGCGGGGTAAAATATGTGTGAGTTATTGGGAATGTCGGCCAACGTGCCAACCGATATTTGCTTTAGTTTCAAAGGACTGCGCGAACGCGGCGGTCGAGTTGGCCCTCATAAAGATGGATGGGGCGTGGCCTTTTATGAACAAAAAGGCGTGTGTATTTTCAAAGATCCTCAACCCAGTTATGAATCTGAAATCGCTCGATTGGTTTCTGATTACCCCATAAAAAGTAATGCTGTTATCGCCCATGTTCGTCAAGCAAACCGAGGGCGCATCGGCATGGAAAATACGCACCCTTTCAGCCGTGAGTTATGGGGCAGAAATTGGACTTACGCCCACAATGGCCAATTAAGTGGTTATGCTGATCTTCCCATAGACAGGTTCACTCCCGTCGGCACCACTGACAGCGAGCGTGCTTTCTGTTACTTAATGAGTGCTCTGGACAACCGATTCCCCAATCGTCCTAGTAGACGCATTTCTGCTTTTAACTTTTTGCAAAAAGAAGCTAAAAAACTCAATAAGTTGGGTGTATTCAATATGCTCATAACAGATGGTGAGTACTTACTTGCTTTTTGTTCAACTAAATTACAATGGATCACCCGCCGGGCGCCATTTGGTAAAGCGCATCTGTCTGATATCGATGTTGATATCGATTTTTCGACAGAAACTACACCTAATGACATAGTGACAGTCATTGCCACTGAGCCTCTCACCGGCAATGAACGTTGGCACAAGATGCTCCCCGGCGAAGGGCAAGTATTTCGCTTTGGTGAGCCTTTATAATTCATTGTTAACCTTGTAGTACTGACAAAAGAGCAAATATTCTTTGCTCTTTTGTGCGATATTTCTGCTGCGGTTTTTTACACAACTTTTACCCTAGCCAGCAAACATTCTCTTCAAGTTTCAGTCAAAATAGGCCTACTTTCATTCTATTTTAGTAATCCAGTATTTATGTTTCACAGAAAAACTAAAAAAATATTCCCCAGTATCATTATTAGCCTAATGACATTGAGTTTATCCGCATGCAATCTAAGTAGTAGCAGTGACTCTGACGCTAAAGGATATTATCAGTTCGTCAATCTCGTTCCGCAATCCCCCGCTATTGAAGTATTAATCGAAGACGAACCGTTAGATGAATTAGAGTACGGTGACGCCAGCGCGATTGATTATGTCAGTAAGGGAAGTTACGACTTGGAGTTCAATCAAATATTACCAAATTCACAGAACGACGAATTTACCAGTAGCGACAGCGTTAACGTATCAAAGAACAAAATCAGTACATACGTCATGTATGGCGATACCGACGCCCCCTCATCTATCACATTTCAAACTGATATTTCAGATTTATTCGATGACGATTTCGATGAAGACTATGATGCCATTATTCAGTTCGCCAACTTAGCTGACTCAAACACTGATATTGATGTGTACCTGTTGGCAGAAGGTGAAGACCTTTTAAATAAAGTAGCGGATGTCACTTTGGCATACAGTGATGACAGCGACGAAGTCGAAGTGGAGAAAGGTGTATACAAGATCATAATGACTGAGTCAGGTACAGACACCATATTGGCTTCAACCGACAGCATTACTATTTCAACAGGGGACGCCACAATTTTTGCATTAACCGGTTACCTTGTTGCGGGTTCAGATGAGTTAGTTAACGCGATAGTCCAAATTGAAACAGATGGCGCTCGATTACTTACCAATGAAACACAGTCTGCCAATGTACGTTTTACTCACGGCATATCCAACGCTAATTACCTCGATGTGTATTTAACTGGGACAGATGTCGATGCTACATTAATAGCCAGCACGTTAGAATTCGGCGCCATATCGGATATGTTTAATATCGATATTGATAATCTTGACGAAGGAGATACACGATATTTTTATTTAGTCGACAACGAGACAAGTGAAAAAATTGATACCTTCACCTTAGACCTTCAGCCCAGTAGCAGATTATTAGTACTCACCTCAGGCGATAACGCTTCGAGCATCACAGTAAATGACAATGAAGAGGATCTACGTGTCATTAGCACCCACGCTAAATTACTTATAAACCATAGTATTGACGATATAAAGAGTAACGCCATTGAGGTAGTCATCGTCAGTGATGGTGGTAACCCTGACTCATATACTCCACAGGTGGAGCTGAGTTATATGAGCAACGAGCAATATGAATTGGAAAGTGGCGACTATGATATTTATATATATAACGCATCAAGTGGCGAATTGATTATTGAAACGTATTTGCGCGGTGTTGATGCAGGCGATGTCATTAACCTTATTGCTACCGACTACGCGTATGGCGGTTCCCCATATCAATTGCAAACCTATTTTAACTACTAATATATAGGGGGCAATGAGCCCCCATTTTCGCCATGGCGATATACACATGGACTTGATACTTTTGAACCGTTTTTATGGGACGAAAACCTTAGACCCGTGTACCACCATCTAATTCTATCGTACGTCCCGTGAAGTAGTCATTTTCAAAGATGTATTTCGCTGTGTGAGCCAATTCTTCAACTTCTGCTAAGCGGCGCATAGGTACAGTATTTAAAAATGCTTCACGCATCTCGGGACGCATTTGCGCCGCCATGGCAGTTTCAACCAAACCTGGTGCAATACAACCGGTACGAATACCATAGCGAGCTAACTCTTTACCCCAAGATACTGTCATGGTGGCCACTGCCGCTTTAGACGCTGAGTAATTAGTTTGCCCTATGTTGCCAGCGCGAGAAACAGAGGAAATATTGATGATCACGCCCTCACTTTTGCTTTCAATCATCTGTTTGGCTGCTTCGCGGCCGCATAGAAAAGTACCGGTGACGTTGACATCGAGTACAGATTGAAACTGCTCTTTTGACATTTTACTGACGACTTTGCCGTCTTTGACTTTAAGCAACATGCCATCGCGCATGATACCGGCACTATTAATCAATCCGTTTAATTGACCAAACTCCATAGCTATGTCCGCAAACGCTACCTCTACTTCAGCTTCGTTAGTGACATTCACTACGTAATATTCTGCTTTAATACCTAGGTTACGCAGCTCTTTGGCAGCTTGCTCTAACGGCTCCTGTTGCATATCGATAAGTGCAACACTTGCTCCTTGTTGCGCAAATTCTTGTGCCATGGCTCGGCCTAAACCTTGCGCCGCTCCTGTGATCGCGATAACGCTACCTGTTAACTGCATAATTGTACTTCCTTAATCTTCAATAATTGAATTCTTTGGATCCTAAGTGATGTGCTTTGGCCCTTCATCACCTTCTGGTCGTTTTCCGTCATAACGGGCTAAATTTTAGGTTTTTGCGCCGAGAAAAGTTCAAAGATACTGGAGAAATCTCGCTGACCGTTACCCTGCATACTGTGCATATTGTACAAATTTTGCGCCATCGCTCCCATTGGGGTACTGGAATGACTCTTCAGTGCGGTGTCTAAGGCTAAACCTAAGTCTTTGCGCATCAAATCCACCATAAAACCACCTTTATAGTCATTCGATGAAGGCACATTTGGCATCACATCTGGGCATGGGTTGTATAACTCCAAAGTCCAGTTTCTACCTGAGCTTTGCAGCATAATGTCTGACATCACCTTAGGGTCAAGTCCATTATCAATCGCCATTTGCAAGGCCTCTGAGGTACCGAGCATTAACACAGATAACAGCATGTTATTGCAAATTTTAGCGATCTGTCCCGCGCCATTTTGGCCGGCATGAAAAATATTTTTTCCCATGGCTTGCAGCACAGGTAAAGCACTTTGATAGGCCGCCTCTTCACCACCCACGATAAAGGTCAATGTCCCTGCGGCAGCACCTGCTGTGCCACCAGAAACGGGCGCGTCGAGAAAACGTATGCCTTTTTCACTTAACGCTGTACCCACAGCGATTGACGTGGCGGCATCAATCGTACTCGAATCAATAACCAGAGTATTTTTCCCTAGTACATCCATAAGCCCTGCTGTCGCGCGCTCACTATCTCCTAAGTATAGGCTTTGCACATGCTTACCTGCTGGCAGCATAGATATCACAATATCCGCACCATCCACAGCATCAATAGCACTGTTTGCCGCCGTGGCACCTTGACTCTTTAGCTCCGCGACAGCACCAGGGACGAGGTCAAACACCTTAACCTTCGCTTGCGCTTTTAGCAGATTGGCGGCCATCGGCCCGCCCATATTGCCCAAGCCGATAAACGCGATAGTATAATTTAATAATGACATGATTTACTCCTTACCTAAGTGACGAAGCGGATGCGTATTGTCTTGCCAAGGGCTATCAAAAAACCACTGCATGGTTTCGTTTGGCACGCTATCAATTGTCGCGTAACGCCATTTAGGTTGATGATCTTTATCCACCAGCAAGGCACGTACGCCTTCTTGAAACTCACCAAATTCACCGCAGCGACATGACATGATCAATTCCATCTCAAAGCATTGGGCCAAGGTCAAATTGCGCCCATTTTGCAATTGTTTGAACACCAAACTTGCACTGATAGGCGAGCCCGCTTGCAAGGTCTTTTGTGCTTTATCAAGCCATTTATCATCATCTGCGTTTAACGCCAGTATCCGCTTCGCAACCCCAGCAGCAGTGGTTTCACTCGCAAGAGCACTAAGGTCATCTTGTAGTGCTTGTACCTTACTCTGGGGCAGTAGATCTTGCTGCTGTTGATGTAAATCCGCACAAAGTACGCTTAATTGATCATCGTTTGCAGCTCGATCTTGACTCCAAGGCAAGTCTTCAAGACGGGTTAACCACTGGTTTTTTAAATCGTTGGGAATGAAATAATCAGCCATATTAACGTATAGGGCATCCGCCGCATTCATACTGGCCCCAGTCATACCTAAAAACACCCCACAACCTGGGGGCATGTGGTTTAGAAACCAGCTTCCGCCTACATCAGGGTATAAACCAATATTGATTTCTGGCATTGCCAAACGCGAGGTATCTGTGACAATTCGATGACTCCCGCCGTTCATCAAGCCCATACCCCCACCCATTACAATTCCTGCTCCCCACACCACAAAAGGTTTAGCGTAAGTGTGAATAAGGAAATCCAGTTGATATTCCTCGCTAAAAAAGGTCTGTAATGAGGCGGGCATGGTTTTAGGATTACTCGCCATAGCGTTATGCATAGCGACAACGTCCCCCCCGGCGCACAATCCTTTTTCGCCGGCACCATCAAGGATCACCATACAAATATCAGCGCTTTGCTGCCAAGCTAAAAGCTGTGGCATCAAGACTTGGATCATGTCCATATTCAGTGCATTTAACGCACTCGGTCGATTAAGGGTTGCATGACCTATCTTCATGCCATTTTTAGTGGTCCGTTCTTGAAAAATAACGCAATCAGACACAATCTTCTCCTATCGTTTGGCGACTAAACACCTTATAAAATATCACCCGCATCGTCAGCTAATAAACGTCGCCCGACTATCATGCGCATAATTTCATTGGTACCTTCGAGTATTTGATGAACACGCACGTCTCGAACATGGCGTTCTAACGGATATTCTTGAATGTAACCGTAACCACCGTGAATTTGTAAAGCTTGATTACACACTTCAAATCCAATATCCGTCGCAAACCGCTTCGCCATGGCGCAATAAGCACTGCGTTCAGGATCTTGATTATCTAATTTAAAGGCCGCGAGGCGCACCATTTGTCGCGCAGCCACAAGTTCTGTAGCCATATCAGCCAGTTTGAATTGCAATGCTTGAAAAGCAGCCAAAGGTTTGCCAAATTGGGTACGCTCTTTCATATAAGCAGTGGCCGTGTTTAACGCTTGCTGGGCGGTACCGATAGAACAAGTGGCTATATTTACCCGTCCACCATCTAAACCTTGCATCGCAAAACTAAAACCTTGGCCTTCTTCACCGAGTAAGTTAATTTTCGAAATGCGTACATTATCGAACGTAATCAAACGAGTAGGCTGAGCGTTCCAGCCCATTTTTTCTTCGGCTTTACCGTAAATCACACCTTGTGCGTCAGCTGGCACTAAAAACGCTGAAATCCCTTTAGGGCCATCTCCGCCCGTGCGTGCCATCACCACCAGCACTTCGGTTTCTCCGGCACCAGAGATAAACATCTTAGAACCGTTTAATACGTATTCGTCGCCATCTACTTTTGCACTTGTGCGCAAAGCCGCCGCGTCGGAACCCGATCCCGGCTCAGTTAAGCAATAAGATGCCAGCAACTTGCCAGTGACTAAATCAGGACACCATTTTGCTTTTAATTCCGGTTTACCCCACTTGGCGATCATCCAGGTCGCCATGTTATGGATCGTCATCATTGCAGTAGTCGCGGTACAGCCCATGGAAAGCTGTTCAAAAATAATGGATGAGTCTAAACGGCTTAAGCCTAAGCCACCGTCTTCTTCACTGGTGTACAGGCCACAAAACCCGAGTTCGCCAGCTTGCTGGATCACATCTTTCGGAAAGTGATGCTCTTTATCCCACTTAGCGGCATTCGGTGCCAAAGCCTGCTTGGCAAATTGGCGAGCCGTATCGGCAAAAGCTTGTTGGTCTTCAGTCAAATCAAAGTTCATAGTTCGCTCACTTACTTTAAGTTGATGGTCATATTAGGGCCAGTTGGTATGTCGTTTTCAAACCAACGTGCCGTCACCGTTTTGGTTTCTGAATAAAAACGAACCGCTTGTTTGCCATAGGCATGTAAGTCACCGTAGAAAGAATTTTTCCACCCTGTGAATGAGAAGAATGGCAATGGCACAGGGATCGGCACATTAATACCCACCTGACCGACTTCTATTTCATGCTGATATTTACGTGCAGCCGCGCCGCTGGCAGTGAATATCGAAGTACCGTTGCCAAATGGGTTACGGTTTACCAGTGCAATCGCTTCTTCTAGGGTATCGACCACCATACAGCACAGCACAGGACCGAATATTTCTTGTTGATATATTTGCATCGCTTCGGTGACGTCACTAAACACAGTCGGTCCGACCCAGTTGCCTGTTTCGTAGCCTTTCAATGTAAAATCACTACCATCGACTAAGCAGGTCGCCCCTTCATCTTTGCCTTGCTGAATAAGCGATAACACTCGGGCTTTAGCTTGCGGGCTGATAAGCGGCCCATAGGCAGCATCTTCATCATCCCACAAACCAGGTTTTACCTGACCTATCATGGTTGCGAGCTCTTCAACCCACTCTCCAGCATCACCTACGAACACAGCAACCGAAATAGCCATACATCGCTGACCAGCTGCGCCCACAGACGCACCGACCAAATTATTTAGCACTTGCTGCTTATTCGCATCAGGCATAATGACGGAGTGGTTTTTAGCACCCGCAAAGCACTGAGCACGCTTCATATTATCGGTGGCCGTTTTATATACATGCTGTCCCACAGGGACAGAACCCACAAAAGACACCGCGCGCACATCGTCATGATTAAGCAGTTTATTGACTTGATCTTTACCACCGTGAATAACATTTAACACGCCTTTGGGCGCACCTGCTTCAATGAACAGTTCAGCCAAACGTGTAGGTGTTAGCGGATCTTGTTCAGACGGTTTGAGAATAAACGTATTGCCACATGCCACGGCCATAGGAAACATCCACAAGGGGATCATCGCCGGGAAATTAAACGGGGTGATACCCAAACACACACCCAAAGGCTGAATATAACTGTAGGTATCTATGCCCCGGGCGACGTTTTCAGCTGTCTCCCCCATCATCATAGCCGGCACGTTCATGGCTTGCTCAACCACTTCTATACCACGCCACACATCACCTTTAGCATCGGCCAGAGTTTTCCCTGTTTCACTGCTTAAAATAGTGGCAATTTCGTCATGATGTTCTTTAAGTAATTGCTGATACCGCATCATTACTCGGGCGCGCTCAGAGACAGGCACTTCACGCCAAGTAATAAAAGCCTCTTTGGCACTAGCGACGGCCGCGTCGACTTCAGCATCGCTGGCCACAGGTGCTTTAGCGATGACAGTATTGTTTGCAGGATTAGTCACGTCGATAAATTGCTGTGACTCAGATGAAATAAACTCACCGTTGATAAGTAAAGGTACGTGTTGCATAAATAGCCCTAATAAAAGTGCTTTGATTTTAACGGCAAACCAAAACTGTTAACGAAGTGTTAGCAAGATTATCAAACAACTTACCTTTACGTTAACGTTAGTTCAAATATTTATTCTACAAAGTGACAACTTCTGTATACATGTTTGTTAGATTTCAGCACACTAAGCCTATATGCCCAGTGCTAATAAAATATGATTACTATCGATTTTTCAGTTGCTATGCTTTTGATTATGAAACAAAAATACACACGACTAACTAAGGTAAGCCATGTCTCTTAGCAATATTAAAGTTGCCATTGTGGAAGATAACGGCATGGCACGTATTAATTTACGCAACCATTTGATGGGAATGGGCTTTAGCGAAATAGGCTGCTTCAGTAATGGCCGGGAATTAAAAGCTCACGCCAAACTGCGCCGTGTCGATTTGTTGCTAATGGATTATCATTTAGGCCAGAACAAGAATGGCGTAGAAGTGGTACAAGAGCTACAAGAGCAAGGCTTACTGAAGAACTCCACCAGCATTATCTTTATTACCTCAGATCGTCTACCCATGATAGTCGGGCAAATTGTCGATGTTCACCCCGACGCGTTGGTCATCAAGCCATACACCATTCGAAGCATAGAAAAGAACATTTCAGCCTGTCTGAATTTTCATCATTATCTTATGCCGGTATTTAAACTAATGGACAACGACGAATTCACTCCCGCTCTGGATCATTTACATTACATGCTTGAGCGTAACAGCCGCCCCCGCATGCGCAGCCAAATGGTCAAGTTACAAGCCCGTTTGTTGATCAAAGTTAAGCGCTTTAAAGAAGCAGCTAGCGTATATAGCGATGTTTTACGTGGCTCAGACAAGATCATTTGGGCAAAATGGGGTTTAATTCAAAGTTTGTACTTAGACGGTCAAATACAGCAAAGCGAAGATATGTTGTTGGAGCTGACTAACACTCAACTCACCAGTGACAAGGCCAGAGAGTGGTTGGCGCGTATTTGTATCGGCAACAATCATTATGCCCAAGCAGAAGATCACATAAACAATATTCGCGAGGGGGAAATGTCCGTTTCCGCCGCACGTTTGAAAGCCTATATATTTCAAGCACAAGAACGCAATAGCGAAGCCATTCAGTTACTTGAAAAAAAGCGTGAGTCAAATCGTGGGATCCGTGAACGTTTTGACGAATTATCCCTCGATTTAGCGCGCTGCTATTTACAAGAAGCAGAAGGGAAAAATGCCAACGAACGAGACAAAACCCTGCAAGTAGCCAAATTTTTAATCGGTTCTGCTGGGCGCAAGAACCTCGACCAGAAACTGGTAATCAAAAGGGATTTTTTATATGCCGCAGCAGCGGTGATGGCTGGCAACCTCGACAAAGCATCAGAAATATTGCATCGAGAAGGCATGGACGACATGGACAGCAGTGACATAATGCAAATGACCGATGCAATTTCCGCTTGGAAAGGTATTGGAAATGACGTAAAAGCCAGTGAAATACTGGCCATGTGTAAAGCACGTTTAGAACAAATTGAAGATGGCAACGAAGCAACCGTTGCCAATATGATAGTGGTGAAGCGCGAAGAGACCATCGGCGAGCGCAGGCCTGAAGCCATGAGTCTGAACAAGACCGGCTTAGAACATTATGTAAAACACGATTATCAAAAAGCCACACAAGACTTTTATCAAGCCTATTTACTCTTCCCTCGGGAGGTCGCTTTTAGCTTAAATTTACTGCAAAGCTTAGTCGAATCAGGTGAGGCAAAATATCAAAGCCTTAATACGGCTCAATTTTTAAAAGAACTTTCTCGTCGCCAAATGACCCCCAATAATCTTAAACGGCTAGAGGAAATAGGCAAAAAAGTAGAAAGAGCACCCAGTAAATTTCCTTTATAACCACCAGTTAATGGGTGTTATCCGTTAACGGAATTTTAATATACCGCATACCGTTACTCTCAGGCTCTGGTAATACGCCTGATTGCAAGTTCACCTGCAAGGAGGGGTACAATAATTTGGGCACCGCAAGGGTTTTATCCCGAGTGTTTCGTAATGCCACATATTGCGCTTTGTCCATTTGGGAGTTTACATGAATATTTGACGAACGACTCTCACCTACTGTCGTCTGATAACGCAACTCGCGGCCTTGGGGCTGATAATCATGGCAGACCCAAATTTTGTAATGTGCAGGTAATTGATGAATACGACTGATGCTATCCCACAATAAACCTGCGTCTCCCCCTGGAAAATCGCATCGTGCGGTTCCACCGTCGGGCATAAATAAGGTATCTCCGACAAACACATTATCTTCAATGATGTAACTTAAACTATCACTGGTATGCCCCGGTGTGCTCATACACGTTAATGAGGCTGAGCCAAACGCCAAAGATTCCCCTTCTTTTAATAATCGGTCAAATGCTTGATATAAATCAGTTGTCAGTCCACCAAGGTTAAATACGTTTGCAAAACGACCTTCAACAGCTTTAATTCCTTCACCGATAACCGTTTGAACTGATGTTTTAGAGCGTAAATAGTTAGCGGCACTTAGATGATCGGCATGGGCGTGAGTATCTAAAATCCAATCTAACTGCAATTCGTTATCTTGTAAAAAGGCTAATTGTTTATTTGCAAACTGCGCACCAACCTCTCCTGATGAAAGGTCGAAATCTAACACACTGTCAATTATGACAGCATGCTTGTATTCACTATCTACCACTATGTAACTAATGGTCCCCGTGCCTTCATGAAAAAAACCTTTAACGTGAACTGCCATAATTAACTCCTTGCTTATTAATACACAAATATCGTATATTGCAAATATACGATATTAATTAAAGTATGTACAAGTTTATGTATCTAATGTTGCTAGTAAGCGCTGGTTTAATTGGCCTTAGCTTAGGGCTGCTCGGTGCCGGTGGCTCGATATTAACCGTTCCCGCGCTAACTCTATTCCTAGGTCTGGATGAGAAAAGTGCCATAACCAGCTCAATGATTATAATCGGTATGATTGCCGCTGTCGGCAGTATAAGAGCTTATCGAAACGGCGCTCTGGACAAACGCATAATTACCAGTTTTGGCATTGTGAGTTTACCATTTGCAGCGTTAGGGGCGCGGCTAGGCATATGGATGCCGCCGGGCAGTCAAACTGTCCTACTTGTTGCGATTATGGCTGTTGTTGCGTTAAAAATGCTTGCCGATAAACCGCCTGTACCTGGTAAATCACCAAGTAGTTGGGCGCTGCTAAGTGCAGCAGCAACGGTGGGACTTATCACGGGGTCGTGGGTGTTGGTGGTGGTTTCTTAATCGTACCTGCTCTGGTTATTTTTGCCGGAGCAAATATGCAAAGTGCGGTATCAAATAGTTTACTTCTAATCGTAATTAACTCGGCCACCGCTTTTGCCTCTATTGCGCTTAGTGAACAATCTCCTGAATTAAACTGGCTGATTATTTTAACGATGACCGGTGTAGGTGCTGCATCTGTTTTGGCGGGGCAATCAATATCTTCACGCCTTGATCAACATAAACTCAAACGTGGATTTTCCATTCTTATCGTAGTCGTTGCTATTTGGCTGCTAGCGAACTTATTTTATTGAGGTAATGACAATGCAAAACAAAGTAATAGATTATACGCAGTATATTGATCAAGTCAGGCAGACCATTAAAGAAGTAACGTGCGAAGAATACGTAAAAATGCCGGAAAAATATCCTATATTAGTCGATGTACGCGAAGCCGATGAATGCCAGTCAGGTGTTCTGCCTGGGGCACTCCTCATACCTCGTGGCCTGCTTGAAGCCAAACTGAGTGGTTTGGCCATATGTGCGAATAAAGCTGATCCTACCGCGCGGCTAGCCCAGCAAAATATATTGCTTTACTGCCGTTCAGGGGCGCGCTCGGCACTAGCGGCAGAATCATTGTTACATATGGGGTTTAAACAGGTATCGTCACTAGCGGGAGGCACACTGAGATGGCGCGAGCTCGGCTATGAGTTGTCGAGCGACGATAACTAACATAAACGGATTGAAATACGCTGCAAAATTAGGCAAAAACATTAGTGTATAGCACAGGGAAACAGCTTAATGATACCGCTTTCTCCTGCCCAATCACCTACCATCCAGATTTGTTCAAACGGATGAGTCGGCGGCACATCAATCTTATCGCGCAGAGCTTCGATTTGTGCCCTGTCCCATGCGGGATGCGCATTACGAATAACCAACCACACTCGCTGTGAGCGATACTGCTTTTGAGATTTATTGGCAAGTATGCGATTTAACGCTTTTAGCAATCGTTCGTCAGGTTGGGTCACGATATCGAGGTTACGTAACTCTAAACAGGTACCTTCATTGAGATCACGTCCGAGGATCTGTTTTGCTTCCAGCTCAGTACCGTATAAATGCGCAATTTCCATATCTAGCCGTTTACCTTCTAGCCGGCATGATACATCTGGCTTACTCGGGCGATTGTGCCAAAGATGTCGAATTTCGAGCCCGCTATCATGTTCATAAGCCGCCATAAAAATTTTTGCAGCCTGATGTTCAAGTGCCATTTTCTCCTGTTCGCTACTACTGAGTTTCATCAACTACCCCCTCCTGTTTATCAAGCGAGTCCATCAGGCCGCATACACATTCACGTCTACCCAAAACCACAAATCAATACGCCGACGCACAGCGCCAAACCATGCCCTCACCAGCAATGTAAAGATAATGTTTAGGGCGTAAACAAATATAACCAAAAATACAATTATTTGTTTATTAAAATCGCAAAAGCTATTAAAACACCAAACAGTTCGATACAACCGAACGGTAAAGTCTATTTAATGACAAAATAAAGCCAATAAATAGTAAAAGAGTCCATGTATAGTAACCGCACATTCACTTATAGAGACACACACATGCGCACTTTATTGATTATTATTGCCCTGTTGGGCAGCTACTTTATTACACCAACCGCACAAGCGGCAAAACAAGGTATCGCCGTCGATTACCTGCTCGGGTCGGACGACATACAAGGGGTCAGATTGGCCTATCGACCTTACGCCACACAACTGACTGAAATTAAATGGTTGGGAAATTTAGATGTGTACTGGGAAGTCAGTGTTAATTTTTGGGAAGTCGGCGCACAAAATCGCCACGAAACCAATTATGCCATGGCCATTTCACCGGTATTTTCTAAGCAGTTCGCCACCATAGCCAATAAGTACCCTCTTAGATGGGAGTTTGGTATAGGTGTATCCCTAGTCGATGACACCCGTTTTGCAGGTAAAGATATTGGTTCGCATTACCAATTTGAAGACCGCTTTGGCCTAGCCACTGACTTTGGAGACAACATGAATCAGTCCATAGCACTACGTTATATGCACTATTCAAACGGTGGTTTAAACGACCGCAATCCAGGGGTGGATTTTTTGAACGTTTCCTATGCTGTTTATTTCTAATTGTTGCGGTTAAGCGATATGCGCAATTTTCACGCACTCGCCCTATGTACACACAAGGGCGAGTGTTTATTCATTACGCAGATTTAAATTTATTGCTTCGCTTTTAAGCTAACCGCGTAGTCCTGCGCTTGTTGTAACACCCGTAATGCGTTACCTGCCCAGATATTCGCTAAATCTTTTTTACTGTAGCCCTCATCTAATAATCGCTGGGTGATCATCGGCAAATTAACCACATCCATCATACCATCGACCCCACCGCCGCCATCCCAATCCGCACCAATACCCACATGCTCAGGCCCAACCACGTTCAAGACGTGTAAAAAGTGTTGCATATACACATCGAAAGAGGCTTTTACCCCTGGATGCTCATGTTCAATCTCACGACGCTTCTGTAAAATAATTTCCCGCTCGCTACCGTTTTTCACCAGCGCCATTAAGCCTTTAAAGGCCTCTTTACGCTCAGGATCAGCAGGCAACGCTGCGAGATATTCGCTGTACGCATTCATTTGAATCACCCCACCGGAGGCAGCGAGCGTTTTAAGCAGTGCATCATCAACATTACGCGGGTGGTCATAGATGGCTTTACTGCCCGTGTGAGACAGAATAATAGGCGTTTTCGACAGGCGGATCATGCCTTTGACCGTTTCATCATGAGCATGTGAACCGTCTAATACAATACCGAGCCGATTCGCCTCAACGACGAGTTTTTCACCTAAAGGGGATAAACCGTCCCACTTAGTGCCATCAGGATCCGTTGAACTATCACCAAACTGGTTATTTTTAAAATGCACTGGTCCCACCATGCGTAAACCAAACTTATAGAAGGTATCAAGTAAGCTGATATCCGTACCCAGTGGATATGCGTTTTCCATACTCATATAGACGATGTGTTTAGCGCTCTTTTTTATCTCACTCGCTTCGCTTGCTTCAGTGGCAAAGGTAAACACGTCTGGATGCGCGGTAACCATAGTGCGAATAGCTAATGCCCGTAATAACGCTGTATCACGGCTTTGCTCGTAACCTTCTTTAGTCAATGGACCTTGAGGGCTGTAAATAGCCCAAAAACCACCATCTAATGCCCCCTCTTGCATGCGAGGTACATCGACCTGTGAAAAATCGTGACCATAAGAATGACGTTCTAAAATATCAAAGCCAGGCACGACTAAATTTGCAGGTGTATCTAGGTGCGAGTCCAGGGTGACAAGCTCCCGCTGTATGCTGGTTGCTTCTTCTAAAGTAACCGCACTAGCTGACTGCCAGACTAATAACCCCAGAGCAACAGAGGCGAACTTGTTATTCAGTTTATACATATGTTTTCCCATATTATTTAAAACGCCACCGTTAAGGAAGCTTGGAAATTACGCGGACTAAGTGGACGATAAAACGCCGAGTCGACAAAAGCGAATGACAACACTTCTTTATCAAAAAGGTTATCCACATTGAAACGCAAACTCACATTTTCAGGCATGACCAAAAGGATTTATACCACCTAAATCAACATATGCACTGACTACGGT
>NZ_BAER01000040.1 GCF_000315055.1 Paraglaciecola polaris LMG 21857
AATAAGGGTCGCTCAGAAAGAGGCGCAGAGTCATTTAAGAGTGCTTGGGCACGTGCCAGAGATAAAGCTTTAAAGAATGGATTGGAAAATGACTCTGCTGAAAGATATAGAAGAAAATAAATCAGTAACTGAATGTGAGGACAAACATCAAGCGAGTAAAACGGCTGGCTATAAAAGCTTCAAAACAACAATGGACAATTATAATATGCTAGGTAACAAAGTTGTGTCGTTTACGAAGAAAGTGTGATGTTCAAAGCGTTTTTTAAAAATCGAGATTTATTCTGAAAGGTGTTGGTTACCAATTTTAAGTTCAATCCCGGCAATCACTTGCCAGGTCTGACTTTATAATGGTGCCGGAGGCGGAATCATTTTATTGGCTTATTGTGTTGATATTTATAGATAAATTAAATATCGTTCGTCGAGGTTGTTACAAAGGATGTTACTAAAGCTGGTAACGTGATTACCTAAAACAGTAAACTCATCTGACCAGAAAACTTTTTTAAGTTGCGGGTATGCAAAAAGAGCTTAGGCGACGGTACTGCATAAATTAGCCCTAGCGATTTAGGGTGCCCCTCCTATTAGCCAAGCGATAAACAACTATTGTCATGCACAGGTTACTTCGGTTGTTATATGTCTTGCCTGTGATCAACACGTATCATCTTGCCTTTAAACTACTTACGCCATTTCAAAGAAAACAAAAAATCGGTTTCTAACATGCATACACACTGCGTTCTTTGTGATGCGAAGTACCCGTATAGGTATTGCGTAGAGGGACCCAATTATTTTTATCGTGTCTGAGCAAGAATAACTAAACAACAACTTGAGGGTAAAATGATTTGTAACCAGACAAGCTCTGCGATGCGAATTACCCGTACTGATTAAGGTTGCTCTAAAGTACCTTTGCTTTCTGTTCTGCAGCAGGTGCTTTATCTAAAGGTGTGCCAGTTACAATCACCCCATTGCTACTGACGATGGTGGAGTTGTCACTTCTCATGATGCACATAAAGTCATCGCCTAGGTCATCTAGATTACTATCAGTGTTTATGATTGGTTCATCAGCTTGAATCGACAAAATGTTTCTCTCCTTTTACAAATCTCAAGAATAACAATGCTCAACCATACATGGGCTTTGGTTTCGATGCATATTGTTATCTAACGAAATAGGCTTCGTTTTGAGGTGTTCTAAGCTCAATCTTTACCTTAGGGTTTTGTTAGGGCTTCATGGACTTTGTTTGATTGGCTATTCATTGATACTCGTTTCTTACCGTCTGGCGTCACTGGGCCTGTGCTAGCGCCTCCATGGTATTTACAGCGACCATTGCCCCAATCAGTGCCACTATTCTTACACGGTGCGCCTGAGCGTGTTTTGGCTTCGCATTTCATACCAATGCAAATATTAGGAAAGGGTAATGAAGCGGGCGCTGGCTGTTTATAGCCACCAGCAACCCATGCATTGTATTTCACTGTACCATCACGATAG
>NZ_BAER01000039.1 GCF_000315055.1 Paraglaciecola polaris LMG 21857
GCACCAAGGGTTACCGAATCACGATTCGATTCGAGCTCTACCACTAAGGCTGGCTCAACAATATCAATATCTAAGGTATTAGGACCTGCTGACGCACCGCCGCCTGTAACGTTCACTGCATTTTGCAACGTAGTACCTTGAACATTACTTGGATCATCAATAACGGTCGCCACAACGCTAACTACAAAACTGTCATTAGTATTATCTGCATCAGCGATGTTACTCACCGTGCCTAAATCGATCGTCACAAGGTTGTTACCATCTGCTGTACCGTTCACATCGCCGGTAAAAGTTAAATGGCTGCCAGCACTAATCGAGCTAGACTCGAAACGCAAATTGTCAGGTAACTCATTGCTGATGATGAGGTTGGCTATGTCTCCTTCCACTACATCAACGCGCAAATCGATAGTCACCGTATCGCCAATAGTCACATCGTTCGTCACATGTGCAGAATTAAGTGAAGATTGCACCGCTAACGTATTAGATAGTGTGAGATCACTGCTGGCTATTTCGTTGTAATTATTAAGCAGTGCGTTGTCATCATCGTCACTACTAGCAGTAGAGCCATCGCGACCTTGTCCATTTGGTTGGCTTGCATACGTAGCAGTGAAATCATTGGCTAATACATCACCTGCATTGGCACTATTGCTCACCACAACATCGTAGGTCAGTGTTATAACACCGCTTGGTGGGAAGTCGACCGTGGCCAACTGCAACGTATCTCCGTTGGCATTAGTCGTTACTTGGGTAAAGTTACTATCAGTAACGGGCGTGTTACCAGATTCAAGCACAACCAGATCTGAAGTGTTAGTTAGCACGATATTACTGAAAGCACTGCCGCTACCGGTGCCGTCTGGCGAACCCAGTAAACCCGCATCAATCAAACTTGCCAAATCCACTGAGTATGCTGTGGCATCAGAAGAAGTATTGGTGATGATAGTCTGATAAGAAATCGTATCTCCCGCATCACTGCCTGTTGCACCAGCGGTAATAGTTTGTTGAATATCTAAGTTCGCTTCAATAACGGTTACCGTTTCGACATTATTTGGAAGCGGCATACTTGCACCGTCGTAACCCAATTCAGCCTCAGCTTCTAGCGTGGTCCCGTTTTGATTAGCCAATATGTTATCAACAACAACATCAATTTCTATGGTGATCACTTGTGCTGTAGTTGCACTGTTAGTAATAGTGCCAAAATCTAACAACAATGGATTGGTTGACGTATCAGGAGAGGTATTTGGCGAATTAGAGGTCCCAAAATCATTAACTGGAAGCGTCACATTAATTGGCGTTCCACTGTAGATTAAGCCGCTTGGTAGGCTTAATGAGTACTCGAAATTATCGGTAGTACCAGTAGGAATACTAAAGGTTGCCGTCATGGTAACGGTCTCACCAATATGAGCATTTTCGCTGGACGTCACCAAAGACACAGTGGGCTTACCAGCAGTAATGACTTCACTGGCCATTGCAGTTAAATTATTTACCGCCTGACCTAAGTCATTGTCGGTTTGTGTGCCATTTCGCTCGCCGGTATCGGTTCCTGCATTGCCAGGTGTCGCATCTGCGGTACCATTGTTACTTGGTAAACTTGTCACACTTGCCGTCGCGGTGTTAGTCACTTCTTCTTCAAAACCGATAGCGGGATCCACTTGAGCGGTAAAAACCACCTCAACTGACTCACCTGGTGCGATGTAACGTTCTGACGCTGCCAAACAGCTACTATCAAATGTAAGAGCACTTCCGCTGAAACTCGCACATGCTGCGATATCAACATCGCCGCGAGATAGGGTTGCACTACTGATAGCCGGAGATCCCAATCGTGCTGGTAGCGTGTCTTCTATTAACCACTCCCAGCCGCGAGTCACATTAGCACCGTCTGTGTTAGTGGCCGTTAAGGTATAAGTCACCGTATCACCGCCATCAACGCTATCGGGCATGGCTACATTAGCGAGGGTTATATTAGGCAGTGCAACCTTTGAAGCAGCTTGAGTTGAGTCCGCTTGGGCAGCATCTGCCTGGTTATCGTAATGGACTCGGCCCGTTAAGGTTTTACTTTCAGAACGATTATTATCTGTGGTGTTAAGTACTAAAGCCTCAAAAGTAACAATGATTTTTTCGTCGTTGGCATCATCGTCGGCATTTGTTACATCACCGAGATCAAACGCTAAAACCTGATTATTGAAAGTCGCAGCATATGAGGTGTTTGAGGCTCCAAGTACTCCGCTTGTTGCACCTGTTAGGCTAGTGTCAAATTCCCCTCTAATAAGAGCACTATTAGTCACATATTGAAATCCGACAGGCAAAGTCACTTCAATTATGGAGTTACTGCCCGTTTCATTGGTTACCCCTTCAGGTAACGTGACCTCAAACTCGTACGTTGCAATTTCACCTACAGCGAATTCCACTGTGCCTGAGTCTGCCGTCCATGCTTCACTAGAATCAATAAGAGTAATTGAATCAGCGGTTGGGTTAGCCGTATTCACATTGGTACTGTTTGCGTTTGAACTGTCTCGTTCGACGGCTGTGGTGCCGTCTTGACTATCCCCAGTAGCCGATGCATTTATGCTATAAGTCGCGCCACTTTGTACATCATCTTTTACTACTGCTGTGTAGGTAAAAGTAACACTATCGCCGGCGGCTAAGCTGCCTGAATCTAAAGAATAGGTGACGTTCGGGCTTGAGTAAGCATAGGTATAACCCGGTTCGGTTGTACTTTGTACAGCAGAAGCTAAATCAAAAATATCCGAATTCAGCGCGCTAGATACGACCACATCATAGGCAGGTGCAGTACCTGTATTCTCGACGCTCACAGTCGTGGTGACTATGTCGCCGGCCTGCAGATTACTAGAAGGACTGGCTGACGTTGTTGTCACTAAAACATGTTCAGTGAAATCTCTAGCAACCGCAGAAGTAACGTTACTGCCGGTTTTGCCCGTGTAGTTTAAGCTACTATTTATTCGCTTGTTTTGCCCTTCTGAAGTCGCGCTATTCGCGGCATCATCTTCTACTAAGGCCTGTACGGTAAATGTAAAGGTATTATTGTTGTCATCATTATCTTCGTTCACAACGGTCGTTGCTGAGTCATCAAAAGCGATATTGATAGTTTGACGAGTAGCAACAGTGCCTGAGGTCGTTGCAGTCGGTGTTGTATCAACAGTGCCGCCAAATCCACTGTCATCTACACTGACGCTAAGCACCACATAAGAAAGGCCCGCGGGTAATTTTAGTGCTAACGTTAAATCGGGTGTTTCGCCCTCTGGCAATGTCACACTAGTAACATAGGTAACAGTATCGCCGACTACAAAATTACTACCGTCTCCGTTAGGAGAAATTGACGCGATAGTGGTGGTAATCTCTGGTCCATCAACCACCAATTCTGTTGTAGCCACCTCGGTTGGGAATGCCGTTGCATCTGTGTTGCTCGCCCATACTGTGTTGGTAACCGACTCAATTTCTTGACGAGGAGTGACATCAGCAGAAACCGTGCGTGTGTAGGCGATCACTACAACACTGCCGGCCGGCAAAGGATTATCTAGTTTAAAATCACCGCCTGCTAAAGTGCCGGTATAAGCTGTAATAGTACTGCCATCAATAGTTACTTCGGTCAGCACCGCATTATCAAGCCCTGTCGCTGCAGGGGAAGATGCGGTCACATCGTAAGCTGGTGCACCGCCATCATTGGTAATAGTCAGGGTGTAGCTAATGACATCGCCTGCATCCACAATGTCATCCACAATGTCATCTTCGAATACCACAGATAATTCAGGGGCGCGAACAGTTAACGAGCTGCCTTTAAGGCTCACGGCTTGTCCATTCTGGGTGCTACTCGTAGCGCCCTGAAACAAGTTAGTTAATTCTAGTCCATCAGCAAAAGGTTCATCGGACACCGTCACCGTGACATCGACTGCGATAATTTTGGTTTCGGTACTTGTGAGGTTTGGCCACTCAATGCGCAACACATTAGAGCCTACATCCCTCGTAATGCTACTCGGTGTTAAATTCGCCGTATCCGTGGGCGACAACACAATGTCGGTTCCAAAAGCCAAATTAAGATCATTAACATCGAAAATAGGCAGTGGGAAATAATCTTCAAACACTATGGCGCTGGTATCCCCAGACGGGATTTCCATTGATAGCCTAAATGTTACGTTTGATTGAGGTGCATATTCTGTGACGGGGTTAACAATGATTTTCGAACTTGTGATGTTTTCCACGATGACTGAGTCTGTCGAACCATCAGTACAAGAAGCAGCCCCTGCCACTAAGCCATATTCAGCACTGGTATTCGTTGCTAGATTGTCATTTGCCAATACAGGATCACCGGTTGACGTATATGTTTGCTCCACCGTCACTGTGTAAACAATTGTCACTTCCGTGCCCGCGGCTAAGTTACCCGCGACGGCATGAACATCATAAACAACCGTTGTGGTACCGTCCCCGTTCGCAACCACATTTGGCTCTATAACAACATCTACACCTATGGTCATTGAGTTGTGACTAGTAAAGCGTAGACCGTCATCTAGTACATCGGTTACGATAAGCGCATTAGCCGTTTCGTAGTCTGATAGCTGAATGCGGTTGGTAACGGTAAAGGTGTCGCCTGGCACAAGAATTTCTTTAGAGTGACTTTGTTGTATGGCTAAATGTTTAGCGGTAAAACTGCTGTCCTGTGAAGATTGTGCTAACGAAGAGCCTGCAGGAAACTCACTATCAAAGGTGCTGGAATGGGTAATAGGTAACACGGCACAAGTCGCACCGTTTAACACATCACCCACATAAACAGAATAATTAAGTGTTGCATCGGTTTGTGAGGCACTACCTGCAATATTAGTACAGCTGCCTTGCACCTGACCATTAACTTCATCAGCTGCAGGCTCGCTGCTGATTGCACAACCATTGCCACCATTAAACGTAGCCGATGCAACAAAGGCGGATGAGCTGCTTAAATTATCAACTATTTGCGGCGAGGTTAAGGTTTTACCATCCGCCACATCGATCACATGATTAAAGGACACTTCAAAGCCAGCGCCAGGCACACGCTCCGACTCAGATGCGTTATTAGTCACTGCATAGTTAACCACTGTAGGCGTTATGTCTGCGCTAACACTGGTTCCTTCAATTGGGCCATTGTCACCTGTCGCCGAATCGCCAAATTCATACACAGGTTGCAATGCAAGTGATAACGGCACACCAATGTCGGCACTGCCGTTTGCTGTTATACAGATCTCACTGGTGAGTGCTGGGCCACCCGCTACCACAGAGCCTGCGGGTAATGAGAATACGACTAACGTATCACCTTGTGTTCCTGTCACCTCTGTTTCGCTCTTTGGGTCGGCAAGGGTATTGTTTGGTGATGCGGCAAAGGTGCCGACAGTGGTGACAGTTACACTACTTCCGAATGCAGTCACAGAATCAAGAGTGAGGTCTGGATCAATAAAAGCCCGTAAATACGGGCCAAAACCCGTTGTCCCTGCATTGCTAAAATCAGCCGCAAAACATACCTGTTCACCGGAAAAAACTTCGTCTGGCAAGGTATTAGTAGTAGAGGGCGTCGCGCCGTAAGCTTGAAAAGCAACGAAAGCTACCGTGAGTAGGCTGGCTCTGAACGATCTGCGCATAGTGAGTCTTCATTTAGGCTAAAAATATCGTAAAATCTTAGCCTTAGGCATAAATTTATAACATTGAACTTTAGGTTATTCGACAATAGTGCAAGAAAAACCGACACATCAAGGTCTGCTTGTTACACAGAGCGATTTCTGATTTTCGCTCGATAAAACCCTGTATAAAAAAAGCAAATAAATTTGCCCCAAGTTAATAATTACTGCGTAATACCATTAACATTTTAGCAAGTGAGTCGTATGTGTAATTTAAAATGCTGTTTCACATTAACCTTTTCAAGTTCAGCACTACTTCTTTTGTCAGCCTGTGGCGGTGGCAGCAACAGCAATAACTCTGTAGACCCACCTGTAGTGCCAACACCACAAACGAATGAACGCTGGGTTAGAGGCGTATTCGAAGATGAGTCGTTATTTAAAGATAGCTGCGCCGTCCCTCGAAACGGAGTAAGCAGCGTAACAGGTGACGCTTTCTCGGATGTCGTTGGTAATGTACAGGACGAAAAGCTTTGGCTCCGCTCATGGACGAATAACACTTATCTTTGGTATGACGAAATCGACGATAACGATCCGTCTAACTTTTCAGTATTGAGTTACTTCGCTCAATTAAAAACCGATTTTCGAACTGATTCGGGTTCATTCAAAGACAACTTCCATTTTTCGCAAGGAACTGAGGAATACCTAACACGCACGCAAAGCGGTCTCACATTTGGTTATGGTCTTAGCTGGCAGTTCGTGCAAGCCACTGTTCCTAGAAAAATAATCGTTCGCTATACCGAGCCAGGCTCCCCTGCTGAGTTGGCAGGAATTGAACGGGGAGACGAGTTAATAGCGATAGACGCTATCGACTTTATCAGCACCGAAGATGCTAATGAAGTTGATGCCATCAACCAAGCCTTGTTTCCGACCAGCACAGGGCAAAATGTTAACTTCACCATTCAAAAGCAAAATGGTGAGCAACGCAGTTATCAGCTATCACCAAGCAATGTCCGCCTCTCTCCGGTGCGAAACTCAACGCTTTTATCAACGAATATAGGGACAGTAGGCTACGTCCAATTTAATAGTCATATTCAGAGCGCTCAAAGCCAGTTAATTTCAGCGTTCAATCTATTTAGTCAAAACAATGTGCAAGCTTTGGTGCTTGACATGCGCTACAACGGTGGCGGTTTGCTCTCTATGGCATCACAACTTGCGTTTATGGTATCAGGACAGCAGCAAACAGATGGCCTTACCTTTGATGAACTCAAGTTCAATGATAAACACGCTACTTTTGATCCCATCACAGGAAGACGCATTCAAGCAACGCCCTTTTATGGGCGTGAAATAGATTATGACCAAGGTTTATTTACCTCAAACGCATTGCCTAGCTTGGGCTTAAATACAGTATATGTACTCACGAGCGGTGCAACCTGCTCAGCCAGCGAAGCGCTGATTAATGGCCTTAGAGGAATAGATATTGAAGTGGTGCTGATGGGTGATACGACATGCGGTAAGCCCTATGGCTTTTATCCGCAGGATAACTGCGGCACAACGTACTTCACAATACAGTTTCAAGGCAGTAATCAAAAAGGCTTTGGTGAATACGCGGATGGGTTTAGCCCCACGCTTACCCCAATATTTGAAGCGGATGTTCAAGGTTGTTTGGTAGAAGATGATTTTAGCCATGAGCTAGGCAGTGCTAATGAGGGAATGCTCAGTGCAGCACTTAATTACATGCAAACGGGAGAATGCCCTGTGCAAGCGTCATCAAAATCATTCAACGCAGCGCTATTATCACAGGGACCAAGGATCAGGACTACGTCAAGCGTTGTTGATGCAATCATTCTTGAAAACGCTATAAATCAGGTGATTACCGAACCCACTAACTAATGCGTCTAACTTCACTAGGAAAAGGACGTTCGCTTAAAAATTACTGCTCACATACAAAAAAGGCGCGACTCTTACGAGGCGCGCCTTTTAGCATAGTATCTAAAACTTATTAAGCTTTAGTAACGATATTGACCAACATCCAGTTTTTGGATTTAGACAGAGGACGACATTCACGTACTGTTACTACGTCACCTTCGTTACATTGGTTAGTCTCGTCATGAGCGTGTAGCTTAGTAGTACGTTTAATGAACTTACCATAAATAGGGTGTTTCACTTTACGCTCTACCGCAACAGTAATGGTTTTATCCATTTTGTTGCTGACCACACGACCTTGTACTGTACGACTTGATTGTTCAGTCATTATGCAGCAGCCTTTTGAGTCAGAATGGTTTTAACACGCGCAATACTGCGACGTACTTTACGAATTTGGTCAGTTTTTTCAAGCTGACCAGTACTCGCTTGCATACGTAGGTTGAATTGTTCACGAAGCAAATTAAGTAGCTCAGTGTTCAATTCTTCTACGCTTTTATCTTTCAGTTCTGTGGCTTTCATTACATCACCGTCCGAGTTACAAAGGTGGTTTTAAACGGCAGTTTTGACGCGGCCAATTCAAACGCTTCGCGAGCTACTGATTCTGGAACACCTTCCATTTCATATAAAACACGACCTGGTTGAATTTGGCAAACCCAGTATTCAACGTTACCTTTACCTTTACCTTGACGCACTTCAAGAGGCTTCTCAGTAATTGGCTTGTCAGGGAAAACTCGAATCCAAATTTTACCTTGACGCTTAACGGCACGTGTCATAGCACGACGAGCTGCTTCGATTTGGCGTGCAGTCATACGACCACGGCCAACGGATTTTAGTCCGAACGTTCCAAAACTCACACTGTCACCAGCGGCATAGCCACGGTTACGACCTTTGTGCATTTTACGGAACTTCATACGTTTAGGTTGTAACATAATTAGCCCTCACGCTTAGGTGAACGGCCTTTCTTCTTAGGCTGAGCTGGTTGCTCTTGGGTAAGAGGCAATCCGCCTAATACTTCACCTTTGAAGATCCAGACCTTCACGCCAATGATACCGTAAGTTGTGTTAGCTTCTGATGTTGCATAGTCGATGTCAGCACGGAAAGTGTGTAATGGAACACGACCTTCACGATACCACTCGGCACGCGCAATCTCAGCACCGCCTAAACGGCCACTTACTTGAACTTTAATACCCTTGGCACCAATTCTCATCGCGTTTTGTACTGCGCGCTTCATAGCACGACGGAACATTACACGACGCTCTAACTGACTAGCAATGCTGTCAGCAACTAGTTGACCGTCTAATTCAGGCTTGCGTACTTCAGCGATGTTAATCTGAGCAGGCACGCCGGCCAACTTAGATACATGCTTACGTAGCTTTTCAACGTCTTCACCTTTCTTACCGATTACAACGCCAGGGCGAGCAGTGTGAATAGTCACACGGATGCTTTTCGCTGGACGTTCAATAACGATCTTAGAAAGAGAAGCAGTTTTAAGTGCCTTAGTCAGATACTGACGTACCTGATGATCATTAAACAAGTTATCTGCATAATCTGCAGTATTAGCGTACCAGGTAGATGTCCATGGTTTGCTGATACCCAGGCGTATGCCTGTAGGATGTACCTTCTGTCCCATTATCTTCTCCTAGTTATCAGCCACAACAACGGTGATGTGACTGCTACGCTTAAATATACGATCAGCACGGCCTTTGGCTCTTGGCTTGATACGCTTCATTGTTGGGCCTTCATCAACGAAAACTTTTGCGACAGTCAATTCATCGATGTCTGCGCCTTCGTTATGTTCGGCGTTCGCAATTGCTGATTCTAATACTTTTTTGATTAGACCGGCACTTTTCTTCGGGCTATAAGCCAAAAGCTCAAGTGCTTTTTCAACATGTAAACCGCGAATTTGATCTGCAACCAAGCGTGCCTTTTGAGCCGAGGTACGGGCATGGCGATGTGTAGCTAATGCTTCCATATTTTATCCCCTATCTCTTAGCTTTCTTATCCGCGACATGGCCGCGGTAAGTACGCGTTGGCGCAAATTCGCCCAACTTATGGCCGACCATTTCGTCACTGACGAAAACTGGAACGTGCTGGCGACCGTTATGGACCGCAATGGTCAACCCAATCATATCTGGGATGATCATAGAACGACGAGACCAAGTTTTGATTGGTTTCTTGTCGTTCTTTTCCACTGCAGCCTCAACCTTCTTCAGCAAGTGGAGGTCAATAAATGGACCTTTCTTGAGAGAACGTGGCATGGTGAATCCTCGCTGTTACTTATTACGACGACGTACGATAAGTTTATCGGTACGCTTGTTACTACGGGTTTTCTTACCCTTAGTTGGAACACCCCAAGGTGAAACTGGGTGACGGCCGCCTGATGTGCGTCCTTCACCACCACCATGTGGGTGATCTACCGGGTTCATGGCAACACCACGAACTGTTGGGCGGATACCGCGCCAACGGTTTGCACCGGCTTTACCAAGTGAACGTAGCATGTGTTCTGCATTGCCGATTTCGCCAATAGTGGCACGGCAGTCTGCTAATACTCGACGAACTTCACCAGAACGTAGACGAAGGGTTACATAACCTTCGGCGCGCGCTAGGATTTGAGCGTACTGACCAGCAGAACGAGCAATTTGTGCACCTTTACCAGGCTTCATCTCAATAGCGTGTACAGTTGTACCTACTGGAATGTTACGCATTGGCAAAGAGTTACCTGCTTTGATCGCAGCGTCTGAACCAGATTGAATCTGATCACCCGCTTTAGCACCCTTAGGAGCCAAAATATAGCGACGCTCACCATCTGCGTACAACACCAAACAGATGTTTGCAGAACGGTTCGGATCATATTCTAAACGCTCAATTTTAGCTGGAATGCCGTCTTTGTTGCGTTTAAAATCTATAATACGATAGTGTTGCTTGTGGCCACCACCAACGTGACGTACGGTAATACGTCCGTTATTATTACGGCCACCAGATTTGCTGTTCTTTTCAAGCAAAGGTGCATAAGGAGCGCCTTTGTGTAGATCAGGGTTAACAACCTGAACTACGTGACGACGACCAGCAGAAGTCGGCTTAGCTTTCAATAATGGCATGTCTAGTCCCCTTCTTAGCCTTCGCTGCCAGCAAAGTCGATGTCTTGACCTTCTTTAAGCACAACGTACGCTTTTTTCCAGTCTTTACGCTTGCCGAAAGATGAACCGTGACGCTTGGTTTTACCCTTAACGTTTACGGTACGAACAGAATTAACTTCAACTTCGAACAATTTTTCAACTGCCGCTTTGATTTCTTCTTTGTTCGCATCTTTAAGCACTTTGAAAACAACAGTGTTGTTAACTTCAGCTGCAAGCGTTGCTTTTTCAGAAACATGTGGTGCTAAAACCACTTTTAAAAGACGTTCTTCGTTAATCATGCTAACGCCTCCTCTAATGCTTTCACTGCATCAGCAGTTATCAACACTTTTTCGAATGCGATCAGGCTGACTGGGTCAATGCCTTGTACGTCACGTACGTCAACTTTATACAAGTTGCGAGCTGCTAAGAACAAGTTCTCATCAACTTCAGACGTTACGATTAGCACATCACTTAGCTCAAGCTCATTTAACTTAGAAATTAATTCTTTCGTTTTAGGCGCTTCAACTGAAAACTTTTCAACCACGATTAAACGTTCTTGACGTACCAATTCAGATAGGATGCTTTGTATCGCACCACGGTACATCTTCTTGTTAACCTTTTGGCTGTGATCCTGTGGCTTAGCAGCGAATGTTACACCACCAGAACGCCAGATAGGACTACGGATAGTACCAGCACGGGCACGACCTGTTCCTTTTTGACGCCAAGGTTTGGCACCACCACCACGAACTTCAGAGCGTGTTTTTTGTGCTTTAGAACCCTGACGGGCACCAGCACCGAAGGCAACTACTACTTGATGTACTAGTGCTTCGTTAAATTCACGTCCAAAGGTTGCTTCGGATACTTCAAGAGCGCTTTGCGCATCTTTCAATACTAATTCCATCACTTAACTCCCCAGACGTTACGCTTTAACTGCAGCTTTGATGATGACGTCGCCACCTGGCGCTCCAGGAACATTGCCTCTTACTAGAAGAAGATTGTTCTCTGCGTCAACACGTACTACATCCAAAGACTGAACTGTCACACGTTTATTTCCCATCTGACCGGCCATTTTTTTGCCTTTGAAGACTTTACCTGGTGATTGGTTTTGGCCAATTGAACCAGGAGCACGGTGAGACAATGAGTTACCATGTGTGTTACGTTGGTGGCTAAAGTTCCAGCGCTTAATAGCACCTTGGAAACCTTTACCTTTAGAAGTTCCTGCAACGTCAACCATTTTGGTGTCAGCAAAGATTTCAACAGTGATTTCACTGCCCACTTCTATGCCTTCGCCTTCGTTGCCGTCTAAACGGAATTCCCATAAACCACGACCTGCTTCCACGCCAGCTTTAGCAAAATGACCTGCTGCTGCTTTATTTACGCGGTTCGCTTTTTTGTCGCCAGCGGTTACTTGAAGCGCTGTATACCCGTCGGTTTCGTCAGTACGTAACTGAGTAACACGGTTCGGGGTGGCTTCTATAACAGTCACTGGTATTGATACGCCGTCTTCAGTGAAGATACGTGTCATACCAACTTTACGACCGATAAGACCAATCGCCATTGTTAAAACCCTCTCTTGTTAGCCCAGGCTGATTTGAACATCAACACCGGCAGCCAAGTCCAATCTCATCAAGGCGTCTACTGTTTTATCAGTAGGCTCGATGATATCCACCAAACGCTTATGTGTACGAATTTCATACTGATCACGCGCATCTTTGTTTACGTGAGGTGAAGTAAGTATTGTATAACGCTCTTTACGGGTAGGTAGAGGAATAGGTCCACTAACCTGAGCACCGGTACGCTTCGCTGTTTCAACGATTTCAGCCGTAGACTGATCGATCAACTTGTGATCAAACGCTTTCAAACGAATACGAATTCTTTGATTTGGCATCGATTAAGCTCCAATCGAAAGAACAAAAAAAACCATCCTCGACTACCTTTTCTATTATAGGTAGGGGGATGAATGAAAACTGCTAACCCAAAATTAGGGTCCTGTATTTAATGACGTTTAGCCGAAGCCTAAGTCAAAAACCATTGTCCTTCTGGACAAGTGGGCGCGAATTATACCTGTACCGCTTACTTTTGCAACAACCAATTGCGGATTAATTACAATTAGCTGCATATCTCGCGCGCGACACGATACGTCAGCTAACTCAACGTGATGCAAAACGGTTTTATCCACCTATTCCCTCGGCTATAGTGTTGCTATAACAAAAAACAACAAATATGCAGACTTCCATGGAACATCAATCCGCTTTACAAGAACTTAAGCATCTATTGGCAAATGCGCCTTCTTTATTGAGTGCCTACGATGCGCTTGAACCCTTGTTGCTATCCTTATTCAAAGCCCAGCGCATGAGTATATTCCAGCGCAGAATGCAGCATCAAGATCTTGTGGCTCGATTTAAAACGGGGAGTGAAGTCCAGGAAATTAAAGTCCCCATAAGCCCTCAGTCTATCGCAGGCTATGTGGCATTGAGTCAAATCCCACTTATTATTAATGATCCATACAGCAGCACAGAGTTATCAGCTATTCATCCGCGACTAAAGTTTGCCGATAAATTCGATAAAAGCTCTACATTCAAAACTCAAAATTTGATTTGCATCCCCATCTTAAATGCCGGGGTATTAATGGGCATTATGCAAATCATTAATAAAAAGGACGGCGTATTCCAATCCGCCGATTTAGCACTGGCAGACAAAGTAGCCCAAGCGCTAGGTAACAAGTTCCGCTATGAGTTGGGTGGTACCAGCCAACCTTTTGATTATCTCGTGCACAGAAAAGTCATCGACGAAACAACCTTAGACAAGTTTGTTCAATCAAACCCTGACCATGTCCAACTTGTTCAGCGTATAATGACTGAGAAGCGTATACCGGAAGATGAAATGGGTATCGCCTTGTCTGTGCATTATCAAGTTCCCTATATGGGTTACAAGCCCGATCGCTTTCATCTTTATCAGAGTGATAGCAAACTCAACCTATCTTATTTAAAGCGTAACTTTGTCGCCGTCATCACAGATGCGACAGAAAAGCCTATTGTCCTTATGGCACAGCCAAGCAATGCCAATTTGCTGATGGAAATCGAGAGTGCACTAGGAATAGACAGTTACGGAATATCCGTCGCTTTACCCAATACTATTTTACAGTATTTAGGGGAAGCCAATGGCGGTGGTTCAGGGCCTGGCGCCATGGACGAGATCTTGGATGAGATTGGAACAAGTGGCCAGGAAGCTGACGAGCAAATAGATGATATGTCAGACGATGCACCTGCGGTGGTGCGTTTGGTCAGTCGCATCTTACACGACGCTAAGCGACTTGATGCCTCAGATATACATATAGATGCAGAGAAAAATGCGCCCACACGAGTAAGGATGCGTATCGATGGTGTGTGCCGAGATATCACCCAAATCCCCGCCTCCCATCATAATGCCGTTATCGCGCGCATTAAGATTATGTCTAACCTCAACATCGCCGAGAAACGCTTGCCGCAAGACGGTAAATTGGCGTTTAAATTATCTGGCCAAATAATTGAAGTGCGCGTGGCAACGATCCCGACGGTAGCCGGTGAAGGTGTGGTCATGCGGATCCTTGCCACAGGCGGGGCGCTCCCCATGGAAAAGATGAACCTATCTCCAGCCAACCATCAAAGCATTTTAAAAATGATTGAAAAGCCCCATGGGATTTTATTGGTTGTAGGGCCAACTGGTTCAGGAAAGACCACAACGCTGCACGCGGTATTAGGCCACATTAACACCCCGGATAAAAAAATATGGACAGCTGAGGATCCAGTAGAAATAACTCAGGCTGGATTACAACAGGTACAAGTGAGTCCTCGTATCGGCTTTACCTTTGCGAGTGCATTACGCGCTTTTTTGCGTGCGGATCCAGATATCATTTTAATTGGGGAAATGCGCGACAAAGAAACAGCCCATGCAGGTGTTGAGGCTTCTCTGACAGGCCACCTAGTCTTTTCAACCTTGCACACCAACTCAGCGCCAGAAACAATCACACGTTTACTTGATTTGGGCATAGATCCCGTCAACTTCTCTGATGCATGTATCGGTATTCTTGCACAGCGTTTAGTGCGCACGCTTTGCCAACGTTGTAAAGAAGCCTCGCCCGCTACAGATACTGACTTAGCGTTTATCAAGCGCCAATATGGCGAAGACTACTTACCGGAGCTTACACTCGCAACCCCACTCATGCTGCATAAACCCAAGGGCTGTGACGCCTGCGGCAACACAGGCTATAAAGGTCGAACAGGGGTGCATGAATTACTCAATATGACTCATACCCTGCGTTCATTGGTATATAAAAACGCCTCCGTTAGCCAGTTAAAGGCACAGGCTATGAGCGATGGCATGCGCACCTTGATTCAAGATGGCATTCTGAAGGTGATTAAAGGCGACACAGATATTGCTCAAATCCAAATGTTAGCTGGCGTTTAGCTTACGCTCGCTAGAGTGTGTGAATTTAAGTTCACAAAAGTACGCCATACGTTCGGGAAATAGTTGACAGGGAAAATAGTCTTCACAAATTAACTTTTGTATATTCCCGCTGCGTTACACCAAATGTATTGATATAAAATTAATTTTTCAGGGAAATACTATGTATAAAAACGTCGTTAACTGGGCATTGCTCGGTGCAATGCTGAGTTTCAGTGGTGACCTGCTTAGTCGCAGCGAAACCCAAACAAATAAACTGACCACCGAACGTGAAAAAGAAAATAAAGAACCCGAGTGGGACGTACTTAATCCGCCTTTTGATTTACATGAAATTAGTATAGATACCGACGAGACCACTTGGTCAAGCCTTGATGTTTCCCCTTCGGGTGAGCAATTGGTTTTTGATATGTTGGGGGACATCTATATCACATCGATTAACGGTGGCGATGCACTGCCTTTAACACAAGATTTTGCCTGGAACATTCAGCCAACCTTTAGCCCTGATGGCAAAAAAATCGCTTTTATCTCTGATAGAGATGGTATATCTAATGTATGGGTGATGAATAACGACGGCAGTGAATTGGCCCAGGTCACGAAAGAAAAGAACAATTTAATACATTCGCCTAAATGGAGCCCTGACGGCCAATATATAGCAGCAAACAAGGGGATCATGTCCAGTCGCAGTATTCCCGCTGGTGAAATCTGGTTATATCACCACTCTGGTGGCGACGGAATGGTAATTAAGAAACGGGTAAATGGAAATTCAGATCAAAAAAATATCGCAGACCCAGCCTTCTCCCCTGACGGAAAATACCTGTATTACACCCAAGATGTTTCTGCGGGTAGCGTATTTGATTATAACCGAGATCCCCTCAAAGCCATATTTGCCATTACTCGTTACGACCTAACCACAGGTGAAGAAGAACAATACATCAGTGGTACTGGTGGTGCGGTTGTTCCTACCCCCTCGCCCGATGGCAAACACATAGCGTTTATTCGCCGAGTAAAAGAGAAAACAGTCTTGTTTAGCAAAAATATTGCAACGGGTATCGAAACGCCACTTTATTTCGATCTTGAGCGAGACATGCAAGAAGGTTTCGGCTCAGAAGGGTATTTCCCTTACTTTGACTGGACGCCGAATTCGAAAAATATTGTTTTTTGGACCGGAGGTAAATTTCACTCTCTTGAGGTGAAAACCCAGTCCCTTAAAAATATCCCAGTGCATGTAAAAGCAAAGGTGCAATATGCCGATGCCCTAAGATTTGACGTTGACGTTGACGTTGCCCCTGATACTTTTGACATCAAAATGACGCGCTGGGCGCAAAAATCTCCCGATGGGAAAAACATTATTTTTCAGGCTCTGGGCAAGCTATATATAAAAGACATCAAAAGTGGCAACACTAAGCGTTTAACTAAACAGAACGAACATGATGAGTATTACCCTCGTTTCTCTCATGATGGCAAAAAAATCGTCTTTACCACTTGGAACGATAAAACGTTAGGTAGCGTGCGCACTGTATCCGCCACTGGACGTTCTGAAAAAATACTGACCAATCAGCCAGGGCATTATATTGAGCCCAGCTTCTCCACCGACGACAAGCTCATCACCTATAACAAAAAAACCGGCGGTTACTTATTACCCCCTGAATATTCTGTTGAGCCTGGTATCTATATCGTCAACGTAAAAGGCGAGAAACATAAACGCGTGGCCAAAAGCGGTAGTGCCCCGCATTTCGCAGGTGATAATAGCCGCGTATATATCACTCAATCCGTTTCCGGCTCTGATTACCCCGAACAGCAGCTTGTCAGTGTGGATTTAAACGGTGAAGATGAACGTGAGCATTTATATGGCGGCGACAAAATCGCCGAATATCGTTTATCCCCAGATAAAAAATGGATTGCCTTTGTTTATCAATATAAAGCCTATGTCGCGCCCTTTACCGAAATAGGTAAACGTCAAGATATCGGTCCTGCCAGTACAACCATACCCATTAAGCAGCTTTCTGATAGAGCAGGCGAGTATCTGACTTGGCGTAGCGACAGCCAAGCGTTGAGCTGGTATCACGCAGCGACTTACTACGAACGTGAATTGAAAGATGCCTTCGCGTTTGTGCCTGGGGCCTCTGAAACATTGCCAGAGCCCGTCACTGAAGGTATTCCTTTGTCATTCGAGCAAAAGACCGATAAACCCTCAGGTTTTAAAGCGTTGGTTGGCGGTACCTTAGTCACCATGCGCGATGCGGATAATCAGCAAGAAGTGATTACAGATGCGGTGGTCATTATCAAAGACAATAAAATCGTTGAACTAGGTCAACGTTCTGAAATTAAGATCCCCGAAGGTGCACAAGTCATTGACACCCGTGGTAAAACCATATTGCCCGGCTTAATTGATGCCCATGCCCACGGCGCACAAGGTAGCAACGAAATCATTCCCGAGCAAAACTGGAACATGTACTCTGCGCTAGCATTTGGCGTGACAACCATTCACGACCCATCGAACGACACCTCGGAAATATTCGCCGCTGCTGAATTACAAAAAGCAGGCAAGCGTGTTGCTCCCCGTACCTATTCAACAGGCACAATTATTTATGGTGCCGAAGCCTTGGGTTATAAAGCGATCATTAATAATTACGATGACGCACTTACCCACCTTACGCGCCTAAAAGACGCAGGGGCTATTTCGGTGAAAAGTTACAATCAACCTCGTCGCGACCAGCGCCAACAAATTTTGGCAGCGGCTCGAGAGCTAAATCTAATGGTAGTGCCTGAAGGCGGAGGTAAGTATCAACAGAATATTTCCATGTTGGTTGATGGGCACACTGGATTAGAACATTCACTGCCTATTGCTAAAGGTTATCAAGATCTCACTGCACTTTGGGCCCAGACGGAATTTGGCTATACCCCAACCTTCGTGGTCTCTTATGGTGGCTTAATGGGCGAGGAGTACTGGTATGATCGTACTGAAGTATGGAAAAACGAGCGTTTACTGCGCTACACCCCTAGCTTTTTACTGGACGAGCGAGCCATTCGTCGCCCCACCGCGCCTGACAATCAGTACAACCATGTATACGTTGCACAGTACGCAAAAACGCTACGTGACAAAGGCGTCAGTGTACACATAGGCGCTCACGGTCAGCGTGAAGGTCTGGCTGCTCATTGGGAGTTATGGTTAATGACACAAGGCGGTTTTACTCCTTGGGAAGCCTTACGAGGTGGCACCATTGATGGCGCGACTCACCTAGGAATGGGTAAGCAGGTAGGCAGCATAGAAGTGGGCAAACTGGCGGATATGATGATAGTCGATGGTGATGTACTAACAGATATTCGTCGCAGCGAATACGTCAGCTATACCGTCATCAATGGTCGCATATATGATGCTGCAACTATGAATGAAGTTGGCTCAAAAACAAAACGCCCTGCTTTTTTCTTCGAAAACAACAATCAGTTATTCATGCCTCAGGCCACAGCGCAAAGTGTGCAGCTCAAAGCCGAGAAACATCACTGGGTACATTAACGTACCAATAGCAATACATCATGCAGCGGACTGAATATACAGCCGCTGCTTTAATATGGCCCTTTAACAAGACAGTAAAGACTAGTTCTGGACGAAACATATTAGTCTGGTAAGCTTAAAAAATAACTGATTGCCTGAGCGAAATGTGTGTCTAACAACGATTTAGAGAACTCTTTTAAGCAACTGAAAAAAACTATTCCACTTTTGCTCAAACATAAAATCCCTGCAGTACCCATCAACTATGCGCTTTGGTACACCTATGTCAGCAACGAGTCGGCCTCGCTGAATGAGATCCTCGACCAAGCAATCCAACACAACCTACCCTTATCAAAATCAAAAACGAAAGCGTTATATCGCAAACACGCTGCCGATGACCAGGAAGTGGACGTATGGGAGCTGCGGCAATCCATTGAGAGCATGATAGTTGAGTTGTCCCAATCAGTGAAAGACACACGCAATGAAACCCGCTCATTTAAAAGTACCATGGACACCTGCATGGATGACTTAGCCAAGGTCGAGCGAGAAGGGCTCAGTATGGAGGAAGTCATGAGTTTGGTGCGTTCTTTAGTCACGCAAACCAAGCAGATCCGCGGCAGTACATTATCGTTCAGCACCGCTCTGATGGACGCTGAGCGCGAAATTAGTCGTTTGAAAGATCAACTTGAGCAAAGCCAACAAGCTGCGTTGTATGATGCCTTAACTGGCTTATGTAATAGACGATACTTTGATGAAGAACTCGCGACTCAAGCCATGCGTCCCAATATGTGCTTGATACTGGCGGACTTGGATAATTTCAAAATAATCAACGATACCCATGGTCACGTAATGGGTGATTTAATCTTAAAAGCCAGCGCCAAAAAGCTACAAGCATCCTGCCGCAACGGCGCACAAGCGTTTCGCTTCGGCGGTGAAGAATTTGCTATCATAGTTCCGAACTGTAAACTTGATATGGCTCGTCAAATCGCCGAAACCATGCGCAGGTCAATTGAAAAAATTGGCGTAAGGGATAAACGCACCTCCCAAGTGTTAGGAGGCATTAGCGCATCATTTGGGGTCGCCGAGATACAAAAAGGCATGAATCCATTGGCGCTTATTGAAGCCGCAGATCAGTTATTATACAAAGCAAAATCCCTCGGCAGAAATAGGGTCATGCCTATGTCAAACCGCTAAAAACATAATTATACCGAGTAAATTTCAGTTAAATAACAGCGTATTTAAGCCCATTTAAAAGGCCCCTCATCGCCACGCGTCACTTGCCTATTAAATAAACAAAACACCGCTTTATTCACCGTGCTAAACCATGTAAAATCCGCGAGTTCTTATAAAAGATCACACTAAATCCGTACAAAAGTGTGAATATTTTGATTTATCTAAAAGAAAATCGGCATCCTGCGGAAATATCTTGTATAATCCCGCGCAATTTTTACTCAGACTGAAGTTGAAGCAATGACAGACTTATCACATTACAGAAACATCGGTATTTTCGCCCACGTTGATGCGGGTAAAACTACCACAACAGAACGAATTTTGAAGCTTACCGGTCAGATACACAAAACCGGTGAAGTACATGATGGTGAATCTACCACTGACTTTATGGAACAAGAAGCTGAGCGCGGTATTACTATCCAGTCAGCCGCTGTTAGTTGTTTTTGGAAAGACCACCGTTTTAACGTTATCGATACTCCTGGGCACGTTGACTTCACCGTAGAAGTTTACCGTTCACTTAAAGTTCTTGATGGCGGCATCGGCGTATTCTGTGGCTCTGGTGGGGTTGAACCTCAATCAGAAACTAACTGGCGTTATGCGAATGACTCAGAAGTTGCACGTATTATCTTCGTAAACAAATTAGACCGTATGGGTGCTGATTTCTACCGCGTTGTCGCGCAAACCAAAAAAGTACTTGGTGCTAACCCACTAATCATGGTTTTACCTATTGGTATAGAAGATGATTTTATTGGTGTAGTTGATCTACTTACGCGTAAAGCCTACGTATGGGATGACACCGGTCTTCCAGAAAACTACGAAATCACAGATGTTCCTGCTGACATGGTTGATAAAGTAGAAGAATACCGTGAAATGTTGGTCGAAACTGCTGTTGAGCAAGACGATGACCTAATGATGGCTTATATGGACGGCGAAGAGCCTTCTGTTGAAGACATCAAACGTTGTATCCGTAAAGGTACACGTACTATGGACTTCTTCCCTACTTACTGTGGTTCTGCTTTTAAAAATAAAGGTATGCAATTAATCCTTGATGCCGTAGTTGACTATTTACCTTGTCCTACAGATGTTGATCCTCAACCTCTAACAGATGAAGAAGGTGAACCAACTGGTAAGTTTGCAATTGTTGATGCAAAAGAAAGCTTTAAAGCATTAGCCTTTAAAATCACCGATGACCGTTTTGGTTCACTTACTTTCGTACGTATCTACTCAGGTACGCTTAAGAAAGGCGACACCATACTGAATGCCGCAACAGGTAAAACTGAGCGTGTTGGCCGTATGTGTGAAATGCAAGCAGATGACCGTAACGAGCTTACTTCAGCTCAAGCCGGAGATATCATTGCTATCGTTGGTATGAAAACTAACGTGCAAACTGGCCACACATTATGTGATCCAAAAGATCCAATCATCTTGGAAGCAATGGTATTCCCTGAGCCAGTAATCTCTATCTCTGTTACACCAAAAGATAAAGGTTCAACTGAGAAAATGGGTATTGCTATCGGTAAAATGGTTGCTGAAGATCCTACGTTCCGTGTTGAAACTGACCAAGATTCAGGTGAAACAATCCTATCTGGTATGGGTGAACTTCACTTAGATATTAAAGTTGATATCCTTAAGCGTAGTTATGGCGTTGATTTGATCGTAGGTGAGCCTCAAGTTGCTTATCGTGAAACCATCACTCAAGAAGTTGATGATTCTTATACCCATAAGAAACAATCTGGTGGTTCTGGTCAATACGGTAAAATCGATTATCGTATCAAGCCTGGTGAACCTAACACGGGTTTCACTTTCAATTCAGTGGTTGTGGGCGGTAACGTTCCTAAAGAATTCTTCCCTGCGATTGAAAAAGGTTTCAATAGCATGATGGGCACAGGTGTTCTAGCTGGCTTCCCAGTACTAGACGTTGAAGTTGAGCTTTATGACGGTGGATTCCACGCAGTGGATTCATCAGCGATTGCATTTGAAATCGCTGCTAAAGGTGCATTCCGTCAATCGATCCCTAAAGCGGGTCCCCAGTTGATTGAACCAATCATGAAAGTTGACGTGTTCACGCCAGACGACCATGTTGGTGATGTTATTGGTGACTTGAACCGTCGTCGCGGCATGATCAAAGATCAAGAAGCCGGCGTGACGGGTGTTCGTGTTAAAGCTGATATCCCTCTTTCAGAAATGTTTGGTTATATCGGTTCACTACGTACAATGACTTCAGGTCGTGGTCAGTTCTCTATGGAGTTCTCACACTACTCACCTTGTCCTAACAACGTAGCTGAAAAAGTAATTGCTGATGCTAAAGAGCGTAACGCTAAGAAGTAAGCACTAATTACCGCTAGTTTTAAAAGCCCCGCCTGCTAACGCAAGCGGGGCTTTTTTATGTCTATAAGGTTATAAAAACAAGGTTTGCATAGTGAACACTTTTAGGGCAACTTTTAGTTACCTCTTTTTGGTCGATTAAAAACGTGCTTAGAACACGTTTCGAGCCTACACAAGGATTACACGATGAAATGCATTATCACCCTCGCCCTTATTATTTGTAGCTATGCTGCGCTGGCTGCCCCCACCCATATAGGGAATGTTCAAGGTTATACCTTAAATCAAGTCGGCAAGCTTACAACCTTTACTGATTTAGTCTTTGACGGTGGCAAAGTGCTCGCCATTGGCAATCAAGATATCAGTGCCCAATATCCAGCTGCTACTTTTATTGACGGCAAACAACAGATACTAATGCCTGGGCTAATAGATGCACATGGGCATGTCCTAGGCTTGGGAGAAACCCTATTAGAAGTGGATGTAAGAGATATTGCCAGCGCTAAAGCTTCAGCCGAAAAAGTGCGTGATTATGCACAACAAAATCCCAGTCTTGACTGGATACTCGGTCGGGGCTGGAACCAAGTGTTGTGGCCAGGTAAGCAGTTTCCTAACGCCGCAATGCTAGATGAATATATTCAAGACCGACCCGTATGGATAACCAGAGTCGACGGTCACGCTGGCTGGGCCAATAGTAAGGCACTAGAAATGGCAGGGGTAACTAGGGATTCTCTAGATCCACCGGGTGGTCAAATACTCCGCGACAAAAATGGTAACCCTTCAGGTATCTTAATTGACAATGCCATGAACATGCTAACCGAAAAGCTGCCACAAGACAGTGAACAAGCACTGAAGGCCGAACTCGATGCCGCAAGTAAGCACCTACTATCATTAGGCATTACCAGCGTTCATGACGCTGGCGTCGGCTATGCTGAATATGAATATTACATTAAGCGCAGTCAGGAAATGAGTTTAGACATGCGTATTTACGCCATGATTGCGGCGACTGACGCAAAGCTAGTCAAGATGCTTGAGCAGGGTCCCGTTTTCGACCAGTACGATTATTTAGCCATTCGTAGCGTTAAGGTGTACGGCGATGGCGCATTAGGTAGTCGCGGCGCTGCCATGCTTAGTCCCTATTCAGATGAACCTCATAATACAGGGTTACTGTTAACCCCGCAGAAACAGCTTAAGCCGCTTTTTGATTTAATCATCGGCAGTGGTTTTCAGTTAAATATTCACGAAATTGGTGATAGAGGCAACCGATTAGCGCTAGATCAATTTGAAGACACCTTTACACGTATCAAGGGTCAGTCTCTGCGCAATCGTGTGGAACACGCTCAGGTAATTGATGTATCAGACATACCTAGATTCAAGACCTTAGGTATTATTCCTTCTATGCAGCCTACGCACGCCACAAGCGATATGAATATGGCACAAGAGCGTATTGGTAAAGAAAGGCTGAAAGGTGCATACGCTTGGCAGACTTTCGAAAAGCAAGGCTCTATGGTGGCTTTTGGTTCAGACTTTCCCGTTGAACTAGCCAATCCTTTTTTCGGCTTACACGCCGCAGTGACCCGGCAGAGCCGACAGAACCAGCCTGATGAAGGTTGGATAAAAGACGAAGCCGTCAGTATTGAGCAAGCATTTAAGGCCTTTACCTTAAATGCCGCTTACGCCGCTCATCAGGAGAAAATAATCGGCACCTTGAGTGAAGGGAAATGGGCAGACTTTATCTTAGTAGACCAAGATATATTCACCATTAACCCCCAAAACATTTGGAAAACTAAGGTACTTGAAACTTGGGTGGGCGGGATAAAGCGCTTCGACAAAGCAGTAAATTAACCCGTTGCGTGACAACCCTTAATTTTACCAATATCCGCCTCTAACCAAGGGGTTGAGGCGAGAAGTTAATCTTACTGATTACTGGCCGTTATAGAGGGTGGTTATCCACTTCTCTTCAGTAATAAAATTCCATGCCCAGGCTTGCCATTGGGCTCCTAAACCTTGCTCTACGAGGGTTTCTAGACTGACCCCTTGGGCTTTTTTCTGGGCTACATACTGCGAAGTCTGTTGTATCATAGTCAATGCGGCTTGATAGTCTTGTTTGTTAGCCAACTCTCCGTGACCCGGAATGATCTTTGTTTCATCGTCAGTCAACTCGATTAACTTAGTCACGTTCGCAATGTAACCTTTCACCGTTCCGCCGCCTGCTAAATCAATATAAGGAAAGTGTCCTTGAAAGAACAAATCTCCAGCGTGCAATACGTTTGCCTTCTCAAATCGCACGACACTATCGCTGTCTGTGTGGCCAGCGGGTAAATACATAACGCGGATGGTATCGTCATTAAAATGAAAGGACAGCCCTTGCTCGTAGGTCACAACGGGTAACGCTTCATGTTCGTGATCGTCGTTTGCTTCTAAGCGTTTACGAACATTGTCATGGGCAAATATAGTGGTGTTATGTACCTCTTTAAAATAGGCATTTGAACCGGTATGGTCACCATGATAGTGCGTATTAATCACGTATTTCATCGGTTGTTTAGCGATATCGCCAATCGCAGAAGCAATTTTTTCGGCAAGCGGGGCAAATTGATCATCAATGATCAAAATACCGTCATCGCCTGCTGATACACCTATATTCCCCCCAGCACCTGTGAGCATATAGGTTGAGCCGCTGACGGCTTGCGTGCTGATCTTCACGTCATCAAATTTATCATCTGCAGCATTGACTCCTGCGGAGCCAAATATCGATAATGTCGCAAGCGCTAAAGCGACCCTGTTTACTTTCATTTTGATCATCATGTTTCCCGCTGTTATTTATTGTTTATACATGAACGAGGCTAGTCGTCTTCAGTTCACTTGATTAGTATGCAACGGTAATTAATTGCCTAGGAATTTAAACCGCGGCACAGATTGACCATCAACCACAACAGATTCAATAAACATGGACAGAGGGCGTACCCACAAACCGCGCTCTCCATACATGGGCCGATAGACCACCAACTCTGATTCATCTTCTGAATGTTTAGCCACACCTACGACTTCATATTCATTGCCTTTGTAATGACGATATTTTCCTATTTCAATATGCATATTTAACCTTAGTGGAAAAACTCAGTTGATTAAGTATACCCTTGCATCGGACGCGGTGTAATAAAGATAAAAGACCCTAGCTTATGATTTGGAACTAAGATGACAAAAAAGTTGAAGGGGAATATTAACTTAACCAAGATGCTCGAAATCAAACACCAGTTGCTGTATATCAGCACTATTAGGCAAGCCTACTGACAAACCGACTAGACGTATCCCTCTACTGCCACGGCGCTCTAACGCTTCGCTCAAAAGTGCTTTAAAATAATCTCTATTTAATATGCTTTGCCTGTGTTCTACAGTCGTTTGTTGGAAGTCATTAAACTTTAATTTCACGCCCTGACTTTGAATCGCAAGTTGAGGACTCACTTTTTCCAATCGAGCCAGCAACATGGGGTATAAACTCTCTAACATGTCCATGCATTGCTCATCTGTGGTGATGTCTTGAGCTAAAGTACGCTCGACTCCTACAGACTTGCGTTTACGGCTGATACTTAACTCACGCTCATCTATACCGTGGCTTCGGTCCCAAATAACGGGTCCGAATTTTCCGAAAGATTTAACAAAGGTATCCAGTGGGTAATCTCGCACATCTTGGCAAGTGAACAGCCCCATATTATTCAGCTTTTGCAGTGTCACTTTCCCCACTCCCGGTATTTTACCTAGGGGCAGTTTCTTTACGAAATCATCTTGCGTGTCTGGTGTGATAACACAAATCCCATTGGGCTTATTCTCATCACTGGCAATTTTTGCGACGAACTTACAAGGCGCCACCCCAGCCGAAGCGGTAAGCTGAGTCTCCTCGAATATGGCGCGCCTAATATCTTGTGCAATAAGAGTCGCACTGCCAGAAAATAAATCGCTGTCTGACACATCTAAGTAGGCTTCATCGAGGGAAAGCGGTTCAATTTTATCCGTGTATCGGAGGAATATTTTGCGGATTTGCTGTGATATTTCGCTATAGAGAGCCATGCGACCAGGAACGAGTACCAAGTCAGGGCAGAGTTTGCGGGCGTACGCTGTCGCCATTGCAGAACGAACGCCATATTTACGGGCAATATAATTACAAGTTGAGATAACACCACGGCTATCTGCACTTCCGCCGATAGCCAGCGGCACTACGCGATACTGAGGATTATCACGCATTTCGACTGCCGCATAGTAACAGTCCATATCGATGTGTATGATCTTACGCATCTCACAAACAACTGTATTTAAAAACAGTTATTTTGCGTTATTATTCGCCAGAGTCAATGTAAATATCACTGGCGAACCATTAACACCCAAATACGCTTACAGTATTTGGTTCTGCTTCCATTCATTGAGCTTCACTTGGCGAGCTTCTTCACGCTCTAAACGTGCTTTTTTACGATCACATGGTTCAGGGCAATCACAGGCTTTATCAATGCCCAAAGCCCCCAAGCCACCGCAACTGCCAGCAATCGCTTTACGCTGAACGATGAAACCTAAAGACATGGCTACCGCCACCACTAAAAAAAACACAAACGCTAAAATAAATGTACTCAAAATATCACCTCTAATCAGTTATTTTTGATTGATGTAAGGTTCGAATTGCGGCGTAGTATACTCTTTAAACTCGCCATTTTCTCGCGTGATCATCAATACCGCTAAATCATTATGTAACGCTACGTTAAGGGCTTCATCCTTCCCCATGACGATTAAAGCCGTGGCCAAACCATCCGCTGTCATCGAAGAAGGATGCACCACAGTGACGGCGACCAAATTGTGGATAATAGGTGCGCCTGTGCGTGGATCGATTAAGTGTGAATAACGCACACCATCTTCTTCAAAGTAGTTACGGTAATCACCCGACGTAGCAATAGCATTCGTGCCGATAGATATAATTTCTTGTACCGCCCGCTCCATTGATACAGGTTTCTCAACGGCTATGCGCCATGGTGTGCCGCTGGCTTTATTACCCGCCACACGCATTTCACCGCCTATTTCCACTAGGTAATCATGGATATCATTAGCATCAAGTAGCTCAGCTACAACATCAACACCGTAACCCTTCGCGATAGTAGACAGGTCCACGTATAAATCACTTTCAGTTTTTTGCGCGCCATTGTCCAATAAATGCAGCTTTGCCAAACCGGTACGAGCTTTCACTTGGGTGACAACTTGTGCTGAAGGACGCTTTTCAGGTTTCGCGTCTGGTCCAAAGCCCCAGAGGTTAACTAAAGGACCCACAGTTACATCTAACACCCCATGGCTTAATGTGCCTAAACGCTTGGCTTCTCGCAACACAGTGAGCGTTTCTGGCGATAAAGGGAACGGCTCATTGCTGTTCCATTGGTTAAAGCGTGACAACTCTGATTCAGGGTCATAAGTCGACATCAATTTATTTACCTTAACCAATGCAGCATCAATATTGTCGTGCAATTGTTGCTCGTCTACATTGTCTGTATTCACAAACTTAACGTTATAGGTTGTGCCCATGGTATGACCCGTCAAATGGGTTTCGATGGGCGCCTGAGTACAACTAACAATAATCAATAAAAAGACGACAAAACTGATAAGTCTTGTCATGGTAACTTCATTCGTATTCATGGGATTACCTAAATAAAAAAGGGACCGAAGTCCCTTATTTACATATCTTGTCAACTCGGTTTAGATCACTATCTAAAGCAACTCAATTAGCCACCGAAGTCATCAAGCATGATGTTTTCATCTTCAACACCTAAGTCTTTCAGCATACTGATAACAGCAGCATTCATCATAGGAGGACCACACATGTAAAACTCACAATCTTCTGGAGCTGGGTGCTCTTTCAAGTAGTTTTGCAACAATACTTGGTGAATGAAACCTGTCATACCTTCCCAGTTATCTTCTGGTTGGGGATCAGACAAAGCAACATGCCACTTAAAGTTTTCATTTTCAGACTGCAACATATCGAAATCTTCTACATAGAACATTTCACGTAACGAACGAGCGCCGTACCAGAAAGAAATTTTACGATCCGTTTTAAGACGTCGAAGTTGATCAAAGATATGCGAGCGCATTGGTGCCATACCAGCCCCACCACCGATAAAGACCATCTCAGCTTCTGTTTTCTTAGCGAAGAATTCACCAAAAGGTCCAGAAATCGTCGCTTTATCGCCTTCTTTTAAGCTCCATATGTACGAAGACATCTTACCTGCAGGTAAAGACAAGTTGTTCGGCGGCGGCGAAGCCACGCGCACGTTCAACATGATAATACCTTCTTCTTCCGGGTAGTTAGCCATGGAATAGGCACGAATAGTTTCGTCGTCCACTTTTGACTCAATATCAAAGAAACCGAAGCGTTCCCAGTCACCACGATATTCTTCAGGTACATCGAAGTCTTTGTATTTTACATGATGCGCTGGTGCTTCAATTTGAATATAACCGCCGGCACGGAAAGGTACACTTTCACCATTGGGAATTTTAAGCTTAAGCTCTTTAATGAAGGTCGCTTTGTTATCGTTAGAAATAACTTCACAATCCCATTTTTTGATCCCGAAAATTTCTTCCGGAAGCTCAATATCCATGTCTTGTTTAATAGAAACCTGACATGACAAACGGCAACCTTCTTTCGCTTCACGTTTACTGATGTGATCAAGCTCGGTCGGTAAGATTTCACCACCGCCGGCTTTAATGTCAACACGACACTGACCACATGAGCCACCACCACCACAAGCTGATGATACGAAAATGCCTGAATTTGCTAAGGCTCCTAACAACTTGTCACCTGGTTGAGCAGTAATTGCTTTGTCCGGGTCGCCATTAATAGAAATGGTCACTTCGCCTTCTGGCACTAACTTGGATTTGGCAAACATAATGATCAAAACCAAAGCTAGAACGATGGCAATAAACATACCTACGCCAAGATAAATGTCTAACATCTAAATACTCCTATTCGGTTTCGATTAAATTGATACGCCGGAAAATGACTGGAAGCCCAATGCCATTAATCCTGCAATCATAAATACGGAACCTAAACCACGCACGCCTTCAGGCATATCTGCATACTTAAGTTTCTCACGCACTGCCGCCAGCAATGTAATCGCCAAGGCCCAACCTGCACCACTACCCGCACCGTAGAAAATACTTTCGGTGAAGGTGTAATCACGTTGAATGGCAAAAGCAACGCCGCCAAAAATCGCACAGTTAACGGTGATCAAAGGTAAGAAAATACCTAACGCGTTATACAGCGCAGGGAAGAACTTATCTAAGGTCATTTCAAGAATTTGAACCAAAGCAGCAATGACACCGATAAAGGTCAAAAAGCTTAAGAAGCTTAAATCGGTATCAGGGAAACCAGCCCAGCCAAGTGCACCTGGGGCAAGAATATTGGCATAAACAAGTTGGTTAACCGGTACAGAAATCGTTAATACCACGATAACCGCAACACCTAGACCCATAGCCGTTTTCACTTTCTTTGATACCGCCAAGAAAGTACACATACCTAGGAAGTAGAACAACGCCATGTTCTCTAGGAAGATAGAACGAATAAATAAACTAATATAATGTTCCATGAAATTACTCCTTAGGCTCTACTTGTTCAGGTTTAATCGTTCTGATGAACCAAATTAAACCACCGATTAAGAAGAACGAGCTGAAAGGTAAAATCAATAGACCATTACCTTGATACCAACCGCCATTTTGGATAAGAGGCAGAATTTCGAAACCAAGAATAGTACCGAAACCAAATAACTCTTTAATTGTACCAATCACAATCAATACAAATGAGTAGCCTAAACCGTTACCAATCCCGTCAAGGAAGCTGATAAAAGGTGGGCTCTTCATAGCGAAGGCTTCCGCTCGGCCCATTACGATACAGTTGGTGATAATCAAACCAACAAATACCGAGAGCTGTTTGGATATCTCGTAAGAATAAGCCTTAAGGATTTGATCCACCACGATTACCAATGACGCGATAATCGTCATCTGTACGATAATACGTACTGAAGATGGTATTTGTGAACGGATCATAGAGATAAACAAGTTAGAGAATGCCGTTACCGCGGTAAGAGCAAGTGACATTACTAATGCCGTTTCTAACTTGGTGGTTACTGCCAACGCTGAACATACGCCCAGGATTTGCAGTGCAATTGGGTTATTGTCTAGGATTGGCCCAAACAATACCTTCTTCATTTCTTTAGTATCAGCCATTATCTAGTCTCTCACGATTTCCATGGTTGGTTTTTAAGGTAAGGGCCAAAGCCATTCTCACCCAGCCAATAATCAAGTGTATTTTGCACGCCGTTACTGGTTAGCGTCGCACCTGACAAAGCATCCACTTCATAAGGGTCATTAGCTTTCGCTCCCTTAGTCACGTCGATAGCCACTTCGCCATTCTTATACAATTTCTTACCGTCCCACTTTGCTTTCCATTCAGGATTCTGAACTTCACCGCCAAGACCAGGAGTTTCTTTTTGATCGTAATAAACCAGCTCACGAACGGTGTTACCGTCAGAGTCAACAGCTAACATGGCATACATTAAGTTCCATAAACCACTGCCGTTAATAGGTAACACAATACGCGTCACTTCACCGGCTGGGTTGGAAATTAAATATACACTTGCTACGTTAGGGCGACGTAAAATACCTGCAGTATCAGGCACAGGCTTGATACTTTCATCCGGATTACGTGCTGCTTTATACATATCGTAACCAGCGTCTTTCTCAACATACTGGCCCGTCGCCAAATCTACGAACTTCTCTTGTACGCGATCTGCGTATGTAGCCGCGATTTGAGCTTTGCTTTGACCAGCTTCAAGTAAACCAGCTGATTCTAAGATATTGGTTTGCTTATCTAGCTTAGCGTTTGCTTCTTGCTGAGAGCGAAGACTTACGGCCGCCGTTGATACGATAACCGAGCAAACTAAACACACGGCGATAACAACGCCGACCGTTTTGCCTAAAGTTTCTTTTTTAGCCGACACGTGCCATCCTCCGTTTAATATTGCTTTGAGCGACGAAATAATCGAATAGTGGAGCCCATAAATTCGCAAACAAGATTGCCAACATCATACCTTCGGGGAAAGCAGGGTTTAGCACGCGAATCAAAACACACATCAAGCCAATTAAGAAACCGTAAGCCCATTTTGCGCTATTAGTGAACGATGCCGATACAGGATCTGTCGCCATAAAGAACATACCAAAGGCAAATCCCCCAGTAACCACATGCCAGTACCAAGGCATAGCAAACATTGCGTTAGTATCACTGCCAATGACGTTAAGCAAGGTACTGAATACCGCGCCGCCTAGCAAAACACCTAACACGATACGCCATGAAGCAATACGCATATAAATAATGAAGAGCCCACCTAACAAGATGGCTAGGGTCGATACTTCACCGACAGAGCCTTGAATGTTACCGAAGAAAGCATCCCACCAATCAGCGTTTAAGCTCCAATCGCTCACGTTACCCGCAGCAGCTTGACTTAACCAAGTTGCGCCAGAGAAACCGTCAGCCGCAGTCCAGATTGCGTCACCTGAAATTTGCGCAGGGTAAGCGAAGTACAAGAATGCTCGACCAGAAAGAGCCGGGTTCAGGAAGTTACGTCCAGTACCACCAAAGACTTCTTTGGCAATAACGACACCGAAGGTAATACCTAGTGCCACTTGCCATAAAGGAATAGTCGCAGGTAAGGTCAATGCAAACAGAACAGAGGTTACGAAGAAACCTTCATTCACTTCGTGCTTACGCACTGAAGCAAAGAGTACTTCCCAAAAACCACCGACAATGAATGTCACGGCGTAAATAGGTATGAAGAAACATGCCCCATAAAGGAACATAGCCAATCCGCCTGTAGACTCAAGACCAATTTGGCCACCTAATGCAGTAAACAAGGTTGCTTGCCACATATCAGGCATCGATGCGCCTGCGTTAAGAATAACGCTATGCGCCTGTTGGCCTATGTTGTACATACCGTAGAACATAGCTGGGAACGTTGCGGCCCAAACCAAAATCATAATACGTTTTAAATCAATACTGTCACGTACGTGCGTACCGGTTTTATTAACTTTGCCTGGGGTATAAAAAATAGTCGCTGCTGCTTCATAAAGCGCATACCATTTTTCGTATTTACCGCCTGCTTCAAAGTTAGGTTCAATTTTCTCTAAATATGCTTTTAAACCCATGAGTTAACCCTCTTTCTCAATCTTGTCTAGACTCTCGCGCAAGATCGGCCCGTAGTTATATTTACCAGGGCAAACATAGGTACAAAGCGCTAAATCTTCTTCGTCTAACTCCAAACAACCTAATGTTTGAGCGCTATCGGTGTCACCAGAAATCAAATCACGCAACAACAAGGTTGGTAAAATGTCTAACGGCATAACACGCTCGTAGTTACCAATTGGCACCATAGAACGATCTGAACCATTAGTGGTTGTGGTCATGCTGAACAATTTCTTTGGACTAAAGTGCGCTAGGTAGGCACGTGTCACTGAGTGCTGATTAGCACCTGGCTTGATCCAACCTAGGAATTCTTTTTCACGGCCTTCATTAATAAGCGAAACTTGCACATGATAACGGCCAAGATAGCCGTGAACACCATGAGCATTGTTCCCTTGTAAAACAGACCCTGAAATAGCACGTACTTCGCCATCAGTCGCTTCACCTGAGATGATCTCACTCATATTGGCACCGAGTACCGTTTTAATAAGACGAGGATTTTTAACCGCTGGACCTGCTAACGAAACAACGCGCTCGTTGTTAAGGGTGCCAGTGGTAAATAATGCACCGATAGCAATCACATCTTGATAGCCAACATGCCAAACCTTTTTGCCAACACCAACCGTATCCAAATGATGAATATGGGTGCCGACTAAGCCAGCAGGGTGAGGACCATCAAATTCGTTTACATCAACTTTGACGTCGCCCACGGCAACATTTGCACCCGGCGCTTTGCTAACAAACACTTTACCTTCGGTCAAACACGAAACAACGCGTAAACCATTGATAAAATCAGCACTGCGTTGAGCGATAATGACCGCTGGGTCGCCAGCAAGTGGATTAGTATCCATTGCGTTAACGAAAATTGAATGAGGCTTGCTATCCAATGCAGGGATTTTGCTATAAGGGCGTGTACGCAAGGCGGTCCATAATCCAGATTCAACCAAATTATGTTGCACTTTGTCAGCCGCTATAGATGACAGCTCGGATTCGGCGTATTTGTCGAAAACCACTGCGTCATCGCCTTCCACCTGAATAACCACGGATTGCAAAACACGTTTTGCCCCACGGTTAACTTCGACGACAGTACCAGAAGCAGGAGCAGTAAATTTCACGCCCAGATTCTTTTTGTCTTCGAACAGCATCTGGCCGCTCTGAACTTTATCACCAACCTGCACATGCATAGTTGGACGCATACCAATGTACTCTTCACCTAACACAGCAACCTTAGTAATCGCTGGGCCGTCATGAATTTGTTGTTCTGGCGCTCCCGAAATCGGAAGATCTAACCCTTTCTTGATTTTAATCATACGCAATAGCACTACTCTAAAGTCAATACACATCACGGTTAGCCTTTGAGCTACATGCCATCAATCAACATGACTTGCTGACAAAAAACCTATTCGTGATGAGTATTATTGATGTTATTTTGTAAATGTAATCGCCTAACTAAACCCGTGACTTTGTCACTTCATAATTTTTAATCAGCCGCAGTATTTTTTCGTATTCGTTAGAAGAAATTAAACAGACATGAACTTTCCACTTAATCTAACTCCGGAATTTTAACATTATCCGAACCTGTTCTGCCATGCCAAATGTGCCTAAGCACAATTTTTTTAGTGTATTTTATCGACATTATCCGCATCTTGTCCCAAGAGAGGATAAAAGCAACAATTCATTTACATTCAGCGCCGCAGTGCATGCGAATAGCTCTTATTTGCATCTATTCCTTGGATACAAAAAACCGCCTACTAAAGGCGGTTTCTTAACGGGTAAAGCGAGCAGGAAAATTATTTCCAGTCGGCTAACGTATTTTGCTCTGTGTCGTAATCCACACCTTCAATATCAAAACCAAAGAGTTTCAAAAACTCATGGTGATAACCGGCATAATCACTTAGCTCATGGAAATTTTCTTGAGTAACCTGATCCCACAAGACCTTTATTTTTGCCTGTGTATCATCGTTGGTTTCTTTTCCGTCCATGCGTAAACGACCCATTTCATCCAATTCAGGGGATTCTGCGAACAGACGTTGTGTAAATAAGCCTTTAATTTGCTCAATACAACCTTCATGCGTGCCTTCCTCCTTCATCACTTTATAAATAAGTGAAATATATAAGGGCATAACTGGAATCGCAGAACTCGCCTGGGTGACCAATGCTTTTAATGAAGAAACATAGGCTTCAACGTGTTTAGCCTTGTTTTTACTAACGATGGCCGCTGCCGCGCGATCGAGATCTTCTTTCGCTTTACCTATCGTTGCCTGACCATAAATAGGCCACGTGAGCACTTTACCAATATAGGTATAGGCAGTCGTTTTACAGCCATCGGCGAGTAAATCTGCATCTGCCAAGGCTGCTAACCACAGTTCCCAATCCTCGCCACCCATGACTTTGATGGTTTGTGCAATTTCATCATCATTTGCAGGCTCGAGAGAAATATCATGGATACGATCTTTATCCGTATCATACGTTTTAGTGGTATACGCCTGCCCCACTGGCTTTAACGTAGATTTATAAACTTCGCCTGTTTCAGGATCTGTTCGTCTTGGTGATGCCAAACTGTAAATCACCAAATCAACCTGTCCCATTTCACGCTTAATGGTTTCAATAGCTTGGGCTTTAATTTCATTGGAAAATGCGTCGCCATTAATCGTCTCGGCAAACAAGCCTTTAGCCTTAGCTTGTTTATGAAACGCGGCAGTATTATACCAGCCAGCGGTTGCCGTTTTACGTTCGCTTGGCGCCTTTTCAAAACACACACCTAACGTATTCGCCCCATACCCAAAGGCAGAAACGATGCGTGATGCTAAGCCGTAGCCCGTTGATGAACCAATCACCAGCACGTTTTTAGGGCCTACACCTAAATCACCGTGAGACGTTACATATTCAATTTGCTGCGCAACACTTGCGGCACAACCGTCAGGGTGAGCATTTGTACAAATAAAGCCACGGATCTTTGGCTTGATAACCATATTCATTTTTTCCTATAAAAAAAGCGATGTACATTGTAATTGCCCACAGCAATTAAACAACTCTGAGCAGATCGTTTGGCACCTTAGTTCCATTATTTATTTTTTAAAACAAGCCATACAGCGTGAATGACCCCAGGCAATACACCGCACAAGGTTAACAATATATTGAGAAAAAAGTGAGCGCTGAGACCAACTTGCAACAATGCACCAAGTGGTGGGAAAAAAATAGCTAGCAGTAAATTTAGTGGATTAACCTTCTGCATTTTTATGGACCTCATAATGGTTTGTCGGGTACCGCAGGGTGCCCATACATCTATTATCCGTCATTTTTGTGGCATACACCCGAAACTATAACTTAGACCCCCCCATACAATTAGGCGAATCTGGAGATTGTTCTTGCAGTTTAGTCCACTCTTGCTCTGTGTAAGTATGGATAGCTAACGCGTGAATATGATTTGCGAGCTCATCCGCTAACACTGCATTCACTGCGCGATGACGGCCAATTAAACGCTTGGTGGCAAATTCATCACTGACAATAACCACTTTAAAGTGGCTTTCAGAACCTTCAGGTACGTTGTGCATGAAACTCTCGTTACTCACATCCAAATGTGAAGGCGAAAAGCCAGCCTGTAATTTCTGTTCGATTATTTGTTGTACAGTCATATTTTTTCCTAATTCATTTTTTTCAATTAAGGGTACCTAAAACCGTTTAGCCTTGTGGGTTTGGCGACACTAACCGAAAGGTTAGGTTAATCCGCTGTGCAAGCGACTTTTTGGTCTTCGCTAAGCTATGTAGCCAGAATTCTTGAGATCTGCCAGCCATAATCAGCAAACTACCATGCTCTAAGGGTAACCTATGTCGCTCCCCGCTTACCCGATGCTTTAAATCAAAATTACGTACCTGTCCCAGACTTAAGGACGCGATTAACGGATAGCGACCCAATTCTGGCTCGTCATCACTGTGCCAAGCCATACTGTCTTGTCCATCTCGATAACAATTAGCCAGCACCGAATTAAAACGTGTTTTGCTCACAGTTTCACAGCGTACTCGCAACTCAGCCAACTCCTCACTCCATGGATAGGGCTGCAAATTAAGTCCTGAGTACTGATAAAGTGCATCGGCGTCACCATACCAAGCTTGTAAACGCGGGATTTTAACCTGTTTACCGTACATTTTGATATGATCCTGCCGCCAAGCTAAAGAAGTAAGCAAACGCGCAGAATAATAGTCTGCTTCTTGACTAGACAAAAAGTGGCGGAAATAACGAAAATCGCCGCCTGGTAAAGGTAAAATCTCAGGTTCGGTCGACACTGCCGAAGGGAATAAACTAGATTGTTGCAAGCTAACACCAATATATTAAGAATTTAATGAAAACTGAACTCACGCTTTTAGACCATACATATCAATTATTGCGTTATCCAGTCGAAAATCAACATGTCAGTTGGCAAGCATGGGACGCCGCGGACGAATATTTGATTGAATACGTAGAACAAAATACGGCAGCACGACTGAAGCTGAATATATCCATATATAACGACGACTTTGGTGCCCTAGGTGTATGGTTTTCTGCTTATTCACCGCTATGGATAAGTGACTCCTATGTTGCTCATAAAGCACTAACGCTGAACCTTGAACGTAATAATATCAGCAATGACAAGATTAAGATGCGCAACAGTTTGCATCAGCCTGATGTGAAACTGGATCTGGTGCTCATTAAACTTCCCAAGACGTTAGCCTTGTTAGAACAGCAACTGATTGATTTACAAAAGTGCATTACGCCACAAACAAAAATCATTGCATCAGGCAAGGCTAATGCCATTCAAAAGTCTACATTAGCGTTATTTGAAAAGCACTTAGGTATGACTACGACTTCTCTGGCGAAGAAAAAAGCGCGTCTAATATTCTGCCAATATGATGGGCTAAAAAGTAGTATTAGCCCCTACCCGACAAAATGGAAAACAGACAATCCTCAATTCACTATGCATAACCTTGCTAATGTATTTTCACGACAGCAATTAGACATAGGTGCCCGCGTGTTATTGGATAATTTACCTGACGCTAACCATAAATGCGTGGTCGATTTAGGCTGCGGAAATGGCGTATTAGGACTGCATGTTCTCCATCAATCTCCAGAGGCACACCTAGTTTTTGTTGATGAGTCTTTTATGGCGATTGCCTCAACAAAACTCAATATTGAGCAAAATATGCCGGATAAACTGGCGCAATGTGAATTTATCGTAAGCAACTGTTTAGATGAATATGGTCAAGCTAATCTAGATAATGACTCGAATGACAAGCACGTCGACATAGTACTGTGTAATCCCCCTTTTCATCAACAAAACACCATAACGGATCATATTGCCCTACAAATGTTCCGCGACAGCAAACGTATTCTCAAGCATGGCGGTGAACTACGAGTCGTTGGCAATCGACATTTAGATTATCCGCAAACGATTAAACGACTATTCGGTCATTACAAGGTACTTGCAAGTGATCGAAAATTCAGTATTTTATCCGCTATCAAGAAGTAGTCAGGAGCTTATAATGTTACGTGCCTTATTTATTAGTATTTTTCTTATTAGTGCCCCAGTATTGGCGAAACAAAAAGATGACGGCAGCCAAATTCAAGCCGATAACTTTTACCCCAGAGTGAAAATAGTCACCTCGATGGGTGACGTTACCCTTGAGTTAGACCGCTCCCGTGCGCCGATTGCCGTTAACAACTTCCTACGTTATGTAGACAAACGTAGTTATGAAGACACTATATTCCATCGAGTAGTGGCTGATTTTATTGTACAGGGAGGCGGGTATGATGTGGATTTCGCGGAAAAACCGTCCTTCCCAGATATCATTAACGAATCAGGTAATGGCTTAAAAAACGAAATGTATACCGTGGCCATGGCACGTCAGAAAGATCCTCATTCGTCAAATCGTCAGTTCTTTTTTAATATGAATGACAACGTCAGTTTGGATCCGGGCCGTGACTGGGGATATACGGTGTTCGGTTACGTTGTTGAAGGTACAGAAGTACTTGATGCGATATCACAAGTAGAAACAGACTACGATACGACGTGGGGCTGGGCAGATGTACCCGTAGAACCGGTTATCATTAAGCGCGTCAGCGTATTACCGCCCGTTTAATCGCTCATAATATTTTGCTAAATAAGTTGCTGGCTTCCGTTTGTTCACTTAACGATATTTTTCGCTCAAACTCGAAGCCAAGCTTTTTAAGCAACGCCATTGAAGGCTCGTTATCCAAAGCAGTTAGCGCAGCAACTTTGCTTAATCCGAGTATATTTTTCGCATAAGTCAACATTGCGTCACCGGCTTCAAATGCTATTCCTTGGCGATAAAACTCGGTGCAATAAGCAAAACCAAGATCCGGCACTGTTAGCATCGTTCGCTGTAACAATCCACAGATCCCCACTGGGACCTTATCTTCCTTTCGTTCAACCAAGTATAGACCGAAGCCATGGGCTCTAATCATGCTAAGCGGCCCCGAGTAAATATAATTTTTCGCGTCGTCCAGGGTGTGCACACCGCGATCCCCAATATATTGCAACCAACCAGGCTCATTTAACAAACGTAGAATAAACTCTGCGTCCGCATCGTTTAACAATCTAAAACGCAATCTAGCGGTTTGTATACCAGAAAAATGAAGGGACACGTTAAATACTGGCCGTAAAGAGTTGCAAATAAGCTGCCATGACAACCAACAACAACAAGACATAGTGCAATGCCACTGTGGGTCTCAATGCAGATTTTCCGTATTCCGCCACAAGTCCCAAAATGCCTGGGCGTGTTGCTGCCCATTGCAGATTAAATTGCATCGGGGATACATCTTGTTGGGGAAAGGAACCGTCACTTGAGAATGTTGCTTCAAGGATCAATAAACGCGCTTCAATACGCCCTTGAAAGGTTTTCCAAACCGCCTCTTGCAGCCAAAAAACAGCGATAATTGCGGCGACTAACAAACTAGACGCATGCAACAACAGCATAAAAGCGACAACACTAATGCAGACGAGTTTAATGGCACAAGCCAGTTTTTCGTAGCTATCATACTGATTTTGAAGCGTGATCCATTCTTGTTCTTGCGCACTAAGGGCTGACGGCATGGGTAATCTTACGTGGTAAAAAACACTGCTTATGTTAGGTACTTACTTAACGAGAATCAAATTCTCTATTTTGCTGTTTCTGACCCAACATCATAACCGAAAAAGGCCACCTGATTTTTGCCACGCTTTTTAGAGGTATACATCATTCTATCGGCTTGCTGCATGAAATCCCCCAAAGATTGGCCCACATATTGTGCATAGCCGATGCTAACCGTGACTTTATGGCTTGCTCTAGCAAAATTATGCTGGTTGATTGAATCACAAATTCGATTTGCAATATCCTTTGATTGCTCGGTACCGGCTTCCACTAATAATATGACAAACTCATCACCACCGTATCGGCAAACAATATCCTCAGAACGCATCTGTTGATTAACTAACGCCGCTATCTCTATTAATACTTCATCCCCAACTAAGTGTCCGTCACTATCGTTTATCTTTTTAAAGTCATCCACATCGACAATCAACAAGCTAAGAGGATGGTGATAACGCAAGCTACGCGCCGTTTCCATTTCCAGTTTATTGGTGAAATAACGTCTGTTATTTAATTTTGTCAGCGGATCTTGCACCGCTAATTCTTCTAATAAACGGTTTTTTTCATGCAGCTCTTGCAGAACTTCAAATTGGGTTACCCGGGAACGTTCAGCTAATCGAGCAATAAACAGGGCAATAAGCATAGTGGTAAAACAGGTCAAAATGGGTGAAGAAGCCTCTCCAATAGGCAACATAAACAACAAACCAGCACTGACAAACAGCCAACAAAATAATAATAATATAAACAAAAATGGTAAGTGCCCCTGCACTAACATAGCAATCACCATCATGCCCATGATAAAAGGCACGGGTCCATGCCCTTGAATGCTGGTATAAATTGACAGCACGGTTGCCATGAAAGCTAAAAAAGCCGGATATAACAACTCCAGCAAGGTCACGTGCCAAGAAACCTTAGACGCAGCGCGGGCAGAAGGTAGAAGTAAAAAATTAAGGAATGCATAGATGACATTGCTTAAATACACCACCAAATAAGGCAGCATTGGTTCGCTAAATGCTCCGGTGCCTAAGCGCAGATGATGCAGTAAATGCACACCAAAGCCAATTAACGCCACAATAGAAAAATACCAGACTAAGGTTAAATTATTTTCAATTGAGGCTTGTTGATAAGCTAAAGCTTGGTGTGAGGGGGGTCTTGGTACTATCTGCATGCGAATTCGATTCTACGTCTATACGGCTTCCTTTAAATAACTATAGTCGAAATATGTCGTTTACAACTAGGTGAAGGCCACAAAAATTATGCATTGTGGTAATTAAATGCAATGACTTCTCTGATTTCAATTTTATTAAGCGCCAGCATCACCAATCTATCGATACCTACGGCCACACCTGCGCAATCAGGCAACCCCGCGTCAAGGGCAGCTAAAAACAATTCATCAGTGGTAATGTGCGGCAAACCGCTGGCGCGGCGCTGGGCATTGTCAGCATCAAACCTTTGCCGCTGCTCGGCCACATTGCTCAGTTCATGAAAGCCATTGGCCAACTCAATTCCTTTGTAATACAGCTCGAAGCGCTCAGCCACACGCGCATCATTTACCTTTATTTTCGCTAACGCGGCCTGACTAGCGGGAAATTCATAAATAAAGCACGGACGTTCATTGGCAATGAACGGCTCGACTTCATGACTGAATAGCAACTGTAGGATCGTATCCTTGTCTTGCTCGTCTCGACAAATGTGTTCATAGCCTAATTCACAACCTCGTTTTTGTAGTTCACCTAACGATGCGCTTAATGGATCTATTGACAGATGCGACAAACACGCTTGCTGATAGCTCATTCGCTCCGCCGGCTGACAGCCGATTACCTGTTTAACTAACGCATCGACTTCATCCATTAATTTCACATGATCGAAACCAGGTCGGTACCATTCCAACATGGTAAATTCTGGATTATGGTGTTTACCTGCCTCTTCATTACGAAATGCCTTCGCCATTTGATAAATCGCCCCACTGCCCGCACATAACAACCGTTTCATTGCGTACTCAGGTGACGTTTGTAGATAAAAGGTTCTTTGCTCAGGCGACATAGGATCACTAAATTGAGTATCGAAGACACGCATGTGCACGTCACTCACAGTCGCGTTGCTCAAGCTCGGCGTTTCTACTTCTAGCACGTTGCGTTGTGCAAAAAACTGTCTAATAACGGCGATAATACCCGCGCGCTGACGCAAAGATTGGATATCAGCCGTAGGCTGCCAAGCTACTTTTGAGGCATACTTCATTGATGATCCCTAGACTACAGACATAAAAAAGGCCTACAGTAATGCAGGCCTTCAACAAATTTATATTATTTACTTCTGAGCGCGAGAGGCATATTCACCGCTGCGTGTATCGACTTTAACTACTTCGCCTGTTTGCACGAACAAAGGCACGCGAACAACCGCACCTGTGCTCAATGTGGCTGGTTTGCCGCCAGTACCTGCGGTATCACCTTTCAGGCCAGGGTCTGTTTCAGTAATTTCTAATTCAACAAAGTTAGGAGGGCTAACCACAATCGGTGTACCATTCCACAATGTAATGGTGCAGCTATCGTTTTCGACTAGCCATTTAACGTTATCGCCAACAGCTTTTTCGTCTGCGGCGATTTGCTCAAACGACTCATTATTCATAAAATGCCAGAATTCACCGTCGGTATATAAATATGACAGCTCGACATCCATGACATCTGCACCTTCGAAAGACTCACCTGATTTAAAGGTTTTCTCTAGGCTTTTACCCGAGATAAGTTTTTTTAACTTAACGCGGTTAAAGGCTTGGCCTTTACCAGGTTTAACATATTCGTTTTCAAGAATGTTGCAAGGTTCGCCGTCGAGCATAATTTTAACGCCCGCTTTAAACTCATTAGTGCTGATATTAGCCATGCTTCCTCGTAATCAATTAACTGTGTAGAGTATCTAGTTGACACAAATAATACCTAAAAAACTCATTGCTGTAGAGAATAACTGGCAAAAAGTCCTTTCAAGTGCGTTTTCAGATCCTCTTGAGCTGTTAACTTACTTAAAGTTAGACCCTCAGTTATTTAAAGACGATATCGCTGCACGGCGCTTATTTCCTATGCGTGTACCGTTACCTTTTGCCGCACGCATGAAAAAAGGGGATGCAAACGACGCCCTTTTCCGTCAAGTATTTCCCAGTAAAAAAGAATTTTTACACGACCCGAATTATTTGCTTGATCCGTTAAAAGAGCAAGATAATGACAAACCTGGTGTACTACACAAGTACCAAAGTCGCGTATTGTTGCTCGTTAGAGGCGGCTGTGCCATCAATTGCCGCTACTGTTTTCGTCGTCATTTCCCCTACGCAGACAACCATTTAAATAAACACGAGTGGCAAGAAACCTTAAATTACATACGAAACGATACAAATATAAACGAGGTCATCTACTCAGGCGGCGACCCATTAATGGCGAAAGACGACTTTCTCGCCTGGTTAACGGAAGAAATTTCCCTCATTCCTCACGTCAAACGAATTCGGATCCACACTCGCTTGCCTGTGGTTATACCATCACGCATCACGCCCCAGCTAATTGAGTGGTTCACCCAAACTCGGCTAAAACCCGTTATGGTGTTGCATATTAATCATGGGCAAGAAATTGATCAGTCGCTGCGCGACGTGTTGAAGCAACTTACAAACGCTGGGGTAACGCTATTAAATCAAGGTGTATTACTCAAAGACATAAATGACCATGCAGACATACAAGTGGCGTTAAGTGAAACATTATTCGAAGCGGGCGTATTACCCTATTATTTACATGTGATGGACAAAGTACAAGGCGCCCAACATTTCGACTTAGACGATAAGATAGCCAAAACAATAATGGCTGAAATGATAAGACGTTTACCGGGTTTCTTGGTACCGAAACTCGTGCGTGAGATAGGCGGCCAACCCGGTAAAACGCCAATTGATTTAAATCTTCATCCCTAATTAGGCGAACGTGTTGACCACGGAACCTAAATTTGGACTTGATGAAGATGATGGTACGTCAGCTGCTGACTCCAGCAGCTGAAGCGTCGCTTGTCCATCTCGTTCCTGCTGGGATTTAGCCATCTGTAACGATTTGATCTCAAGCGTCGCACCGGATGATCCAGAGGCAGCGCCTCCTTGAATTTCCATACCAGAACCCCTATTGCTTGTAGCAAAGTTGAAAAGCAGGCAGAATCGCCCGCTCTTCGCTATTATCGACCGTTACGCGCAAATCTTTAACCTTTCAACTGATTAAGTATGAACTATGCAAACAATTATTGAAAAACTGACCGAACACGCCCAACTCATATACCGCAAATCAATTGATGCGGATGATATTATTGCCAAACTACAAAGCTCTGGAAAAGGCAAGTTCCAAGCTATTTTCCCCGAGGATTCTGGCTTTACTGCCACTGGACGTTTCTTCAAACCCTACGTGGAAGAACTCGCCCAAGATATCGCTAATTTGAGTCAACTGGACACAGAGCAGCAAAAACAAGCCTTGCCCAGCGTGGTAAAGAAAATCGAGTTATTGCTCACGACTCTCAATCAGTTTCAATTCAGCGTTAAAGACTAGTGCCCACGTTAGGCACAGGTTTATCAACGCTCATTGGTTATATGGCTCGATTGATTTTATAAGGAAGAACACGATGGGGTATTGGTATCTCAGCGCAGCAATTATTGCCGAAGTCATTGGCACACTGGCATTAAAAGCATCAGACGGATTTAATCATGCCTTCGCTAGCACCTTATGTGTTATCGGCTATGCTACGGCCTTTTACTTTTTGTCTCTGGTGCTTAAAACCATTCCTGTGGGCATTGCCTATGCCATTTGGGCGGGCATGGGGATCGTACTGATCGCCACCATAGCTGCGGTGATGTCCAAAACCTTACCGGACACACCTGCTATTATCGGTATGTTGCTTATTTTGGCCGGCGTTATCGTGATAAACCTGTTCTCCAATACAACAGGGCATTAGCAGCGCCTTGCTGTAATGCGCAGTAAGGTCAATTGGTGCTTATCTTATTGAGTCTGTGTTAATTGACTGACAGGCAATAACCCTATCCGCCGGTCGATCTCCGCTAACAACGTCTTATATTCAGGGCTATCAACTTGTTTAAAACGCTCTGTAAATGCGGCTTTATTTAGGTTCTCAGGCAAACCTGCGGTATCCGGAAAAAACGGACTTTCACTGCTACTAGCAGCTAACAGTCGCTGTAAGGCGAACGCACGCTTTTCATCTGTGGCCACTTGGGCAAAATTGACCCCAGCATGATCAGCGGCTAAATCGATAAAGCTATAACCGCTGCCTCCCTCGCCTCGGTCCATCAACTCTTTAAATTCTCCGATAGCAGCCGTTAAGCCCTGCTCAGACAAGACTTTTATCGCGGCAGAAAATATAAAATGTTGGCTTAAATCAGAACGCCCCATTAATGTCGGCATAATACGTGGCGCGGCGATGCGTTTTGGCTGAGGCTGCACATTACCAACAAAATTGGCAAATCTGTGGTGACCCGCATAGGTCGCTATCGCCATAATTGCCGCTTCGTTTTCTTCACCAGCGGTATCCGCCGCTGAACGACTCATTGCCTCAACAAACAAGGGCTGAATATAACGCGCCAAAGACTGGGAAGACGGCCGTTTACCCACATCTAAATTTGCTAAAAAACGCAAATAATGTGCCGTAGCCAAACTTAAATCCGTGTCGACACTGATATCTCGCTTAAGATCTTTTAGATTACGTAAAAATGCATCTAAAGGGCGCATGGCAATGACCATACTGCCTTGAAACATACGTATACTGTCAATTTGTTGCACAAATTGACTGGCTATCGTGCTGTCTGTCCACCCATCTGCTAACCACACTAATGTTGCCAATGTCTCTTTACCTGGCAGCACAATGCTACCTAAGCGCACTTCTGATAACTGTAATCCAGTCCCGGGGAGAATTAGCGCGCTAAAATTAATATAACGACCAATGGGATTACGTGGCAGTTGATAGCTAGCCGAAATACTGCTTGCTACTGGGGTGATATTGACCTGTCCTTGAAACTGCTCTTTGGCGCGCTGTAGAAAACCAACCAAACTATTAAGCTGGTTTTCACTCAAAGGTATTTGCTGATCCAAAGTGCGGTCCTTAACACTTTGCTGTATTTGCTCAATTAACTCTTTTACCGAGTCAGCATCATCAACCTGAGTCGCGCTCGCCGATACAACGAGGGGTTTATCTTCTACGCTGGCAATAAACAATACCGCAGCCAAACCAACCACGATCAACAATAAAATAACGAAAACTTTGAAAAAACGCAGCAAACTGAGTCCTTGCATACTAAAAGAGTGAATATTGCAAAGCGAACTATACGTCCGCCATATTACCTTTGCTTTCTAACCATGACTTACGATCACCAGCACGTTTTTTTGCTAGCAACATATCCATGGTTTCCATCATGTCGACGGGATCTTCTATGGTCAGTTGAACCAAACGTCGTGTATTCGGATCCATTGTGGTTTCGCGTAATTGCAGTGGGTTCATCTCACCCAAGCCTTTGAAGCGCTGCACGTTCACTTTACCGCGTTTTTTCTCCGCGGCGATGCGATCTAAAATCCCTTGTTTTTCCCCCTCGTCTAAAGCGTAAAAAACCTCTTTACCAATATCGATGCGAAATAAAGGCGGCATAGCCACATAGGCATGTCCATTGTCGACTAACGCCCTAAAGTGCCTAACGAATAAAGCACATAACAAGGTGGCTATATGTAATCCATCAGAGTCAGCATCTGCGAGAATACACACTTTATTGTAACGCAATCCACTTAAATCATCAGAATCTGGGTCGATCCCAAGGGCTACAGATATATCGTGGATTTCCTGAGAAGCCAGTACTTGTGATGAGTCAACCTCCCAGCTGTTTAAAATTTTACCTCGCAAAGGCATGATGGCTTGAAACTCACGGTCTCGTGCTTGCTTGGCGGAGCCACCTGCAGAGTCCCCTTCCACCAAAAATAATTCGGAACGCCCGGTATCTTGTGTCGAACAATCGGTTAATTTCCCAGGTAAAGCTGGACCTTGAGTGACTTTTTTACGCGCGACTTTTTTGCTTTGACGTAACCGTGTCTGGGCATTGCTGATACACATTTCAGCCAATTGCTCGGCAATAGCTGTATGTTGATTCAGCCATAAACTAAACGCGTCTTTAACAATCCCAGATACGAAGGCTGCGGCCTGTCGTGATGATAAGCGTTCTTTAATTTGTCCAGCAAATTGTGGGTCTTGCATCTTAGTTGACAGCACATAGCTACAGCGATCCCAAATATCTTCTGGGGTTAACTTAATACCACGGGGTAATAAGTTGCGGAATTCGCAAAACTCACGCATCGCCTCCAACAAGCCTTGGCGTAAGCCATTGACGTGGGTTCCGCCCTGAGCCGTAGGAATAAGGTTAACGTAACTCTCGGTGATCATTTCACCGCCTTCAGGCAACCAAATAACCGCCCAGTCCACCGCTTCCGTGTTGCCGCTCACAGCACCAACAAACGGCGCTTCAACTGGCAACGTCATACTTTCGCCAACAGATTGATACAAGTAGTCTTTTAAACCGTCTTCAAAATACCATTCATGACTTTCTTTGCTGACTTTGTCGTCAAAACGAATGCGTAATCCAGGGCATAACACCGCTTTTGCACGCAGCACATGCAATAATTTAGTCACTGAAAATTTGCTTGAATCAAAATACTGAGGATCCGGCCAAAAATGCACTCGCGTACCTGTATTACGTTTACCACAGGTATCGATGACTTTAAGATCTTCAACCTTGTCACCATTTTCGAAAGCGATTTGATACACACTCCCGTCACGACGAATACTGACTTCAACCCGCTTTGAGAGCGCATTGACCACAGAGATGCCCACTCCATGCAAACCACCAGAAAATTGATAGTTTTTGTTGGAGAATTTCCCCCCGGCATGCAATTTGGTCATGATTAATTCGACGCCAGATATGCCTTCCTCAGCATGGATATCCACTGGCATACCACGCCCATCGTCCGTCACTTCTAATGATTGATCAGCATGTAAAACAACTTTTATCGAACTTGCAAACCCGCCGAGTGCTTCATCCACACTGTTATCGATGACTTCTTGGCTAAGGTGGTTGGGCCTTGTGGTATCTGTGTACATACCTGGGCGACGTTTGACCGGGTCAAGGCCATTTAAAACTTCAATTGCATCTGCGTTATATTGATTAGACATAGTTCTTATTGTAGTTGTGGGTCGTTAACGAAAATTACCTGACGATATGCTCGAGTCGTTGCGTTCATGTTATACCAAGCTTCATTTAGTCTTGCAGCAGAAACTGAAAAATATCTGTCAAGAACCGCTCATATCCCTGAAAGCTATGATCCCCACCCTGCTCTATGGTCACCTTCGCCCCCAAATATTTTTGCTCAGCAAGTCGATAGTCTAGAGTTTCGTCTTCCGTTTGCAATAAAACCCAATAATTTTGCGGTTGGGCTAACGTGGGGGTATCGAACGTCTTCAGGTCGTGAGTATGAGATTCGCGCAAACTAAATTTCTGCTCGGTATAAGGATTAACGTGCTCACCTAAATAATCGGTTAATAAATTGTATGGCTGCACCGCAGGATTTATCAACACCGCTTTGCCACCATATCGTTCAAGCAAATAACTGGAAAAATAGCCTCCCATTGAGCTGCCAATAAATCCCAGTTTCGAATTTGGGTGCTGCGCTACCAATTCGTCCAGCATCTTCGCGGCGGGCTTTGGGTGATTATCCAGTTGCGGAATATAGAATATTAAGTCTGGATAGTATTCATCCACAAACGCCTTAGTTTGCTGGGCTTTCACTGACTGAGGCGAGCTTAGAAAGCCGTGCAAATATATAATCACTTTTTCACGTTTGTTATACGTCATGAATATTCCGTTAAATTCTGATGATATGACTGTCGACTAGGCCATTATTATTCAGGCTGATGACACGATAACCAGGTGCTTCTTCGCTGGTTGAAAACTGGGCACTTATCGCCCATTGCCAACACGTAGAGGGTGCTGACAAGTACCAGCAATGTTCATGCTGGCGATGACTAGCGTGATGTATATGCCCGTAAATGACAGCTTTAATTTGCTGATGTTTGCTCACTTGGGCGACAAATGTGTCACTGTTGTGCCAAGGATGGTTATCCATCCAACCACCACACGCAAAGGGGTGATGATGCACCACCAGTAAATGGTGCGCTTCTGGGTTCATGCTGACTTGCTGGTTTATATAATCAAGCTGGTTGGTTGATATTGCTCCAGCAGTACCTTGCGCCTTTGTGTTTAAGGCATGAATTCGCCAATATACCCCAGCACTTCGTGACACAGGCCAACCTGCAGATGCGTTTAACTCTTTATCTAAACTGGCCAGATCATCGTGATTGCCAGGTATAACGAGTAAAGGTGCCGATATCTCACTTTGGCTCCACAAATGGGAAAAGTGTTGATAGCTGGTTAAGCTTTCATCAGCGCTAACATCGCCACTGACTATTACCAAATCCGGACCATTTTGCGCAACCTTTGCCAATACAGCCTCAAGGCTCACATAAGGATTAATGCCCTGATAACTGATTTCGTGTTTATCTGCGAACAGATGACAATCTGAAATTTGCGCAATCTGAAAACTCACACATACCTCACGGCGACTATACGCTCGTTGCGTAAAGTTGATCTTTGTATTTAGAGCAAAATAATAACCATTCACTCAGAAATAGGTTGACCATTTCTTTTTCATTTTTTTGGTACATTTTTATATTGGGGTATTCATAACTCGGCTTTAGCGCCCCAATATGCTGAGATTCGATAACCTCAGCGAGTTGAGCATCGTGGTACAGACGTATACGCACCACTGGTCGCATGTAATCAGGTCCTACAATAGACTCCTGAGACATTGCCACAGTGCTAGTGTAACGACTGCACTCAAGGATTTTAATACTGTAATTAAGGGTGTTATTAACCTTAAATTGATACTCAAGATCTTCGGTATCGCAATCTGGTAATAATTTAATTAAGCGTACATAGTTTAACGCGCACACCCGCTGAATGCTCGGCAGGTGCGGTACATATTTACGTTTTAAATTGTATTCATTGTTTCCAGTCATCAAGTACTCGTTGTTTATTCATAGCAAACCATTGCAGCGCAATCAGTGTGGCTGCATTATCGATCTTTCCTTGATTAATCCACTCTATCGCTTGATCTTCTGGTACTCGGTGTACCAAGATATCTTCACTTTCGTCATCCAAGCCATGCACGCCTTTCGCTTGACTCGCATCAACTTGCGCCACATAGATATGTAATCGCTCGGTCGTACCGCCTGGACTGGCTAAATAACTAATGGCTTTTTTAAGATCCGTGATTGTCACGCCCGCTTCTTCTTGCGCTTCTCGGTAACATACATCTTCCCCAGTCTCTCCAGGGTCGATGATACCAGCCACAATCTCTAACAACCATGGTGAATTCGAGGTGGCTAATGCGCCAATGCGAATTTGCTCAATCATGACGAATTCTTTTAATATGGGATCGTAAGGCAATACCGCAACGGCATGACCCCGTTCAAATATTTCTCGCTCAACGGTTTCGCTCCAACCGCCTTTGAATAATCTGTGCTTAAAATGGTATTTCACCATCTTAAAAAAACCTTCATAAAGCGGTTCTTTGCAGGTAACTTCGACATCTTTGTGAGAAAACTGCTGAATTTTGGACATAATCCCTCTTTAATATTTGAACTCTAGTAGCATATAGTGAAGCAACATTTACCAGTCGATGGCTAGTATAATATTCTGTTACACTTGAGGACCTAGTTTTACGTCTAGATGTTTCGTGTTCGCACTTAATGTCTTTAAACTTTAGCCTCTTTATACTCGACATATATAGAACATAAAAATAACAGTATCGCTGCCACAAGCAAAATTCATCAAGGAACCCACATGAAAAAAACACTTCTTTCGCTATTGATTAGCTTTGGCGTATCGTCTCACGCATTCGCTGATGACCTATTAGGCGTATATCAGCAAGCATTGCAAAACGATCCCGCTACATTGCAATCACAAGCCAGCAGAGAAGCGGCTTTTTCTGATATCGACATCAGCCGGGCTGGTTTGTTGCCGCAAATATCCCTGACGTTAGAAGCGGCAGAAACGTACGGCGATTTAGATCGCTCTACCAATGATGCGACCCTAAATCTATCACAAACCATATACGATCGTTCGCTTTGGGTTGGCTTAGACCGCGCCGAATTGGTTGCCAGTCAATCTGATGCCAACCTTGCCTTGACCATGCAGAATTTGATTTTACGTACTGTTAGCGCCTACTTCGACACCTTACAAGCACAAGACGATTTGGCCTTTGCTCGCGCCGAGAAACGCGCTATCGCCCGTCAACTTGAGCAAACCAAGCAACGTTTTGAAGTGGGTTTAACCGCCATTACTGATGTACATGAAGCACAAGCACAATACGATACATCCGTCGCTGCAGAAATCAGTGCTGAAAACGCAGTGGAAACCAACCTTGAAGCCCTTCGTGAAATCACGGGTATTTATTACCCAGATTTAAACGTGCTTAACACTGAGCAGTTCTCGGCCAGTTTACCGACGCCGGCTAACGTAAATGATTGGCTGAAAATGGCCGAAGAACGCAACTTGCAGTTATTGGTATCAAACGCCAGTGTGGATATCGCAAAATTTGATATTAAAAGTGCCCGCGCCGGTCATTATCCAACTGTTAGCTTAGGCGCCAGTGCCAACAGTAACGATACTGACGGCTTTGCTATTAACCCTGGTGCTGGCGGAAATGATCGTTTTAACACCTACGGCGTACAGTTGTCTGTTGACGTACCTCTATATACAGGCGGTCGCGTATCAGCCAGCGTTGAGTCTGCGAAACATAGATTTGTTGCCACCAGCGAAGATCGTGAACGTATTCATCGTTCCGTTATTCGTAGTATTCGTTCTAACTATAACGATGTGAAAGCGTCAATCTCACGTATTAAAGCCTTTGAACAGGCGGTGATTTCAGCGCAAAGTGCGTTAAAAGCCACTGAAGCCGGTTTCGATGTCGGTACACGTACCATAGTTGATGTGCTAAACAGTACCCGTAACTTGTTTGATGCCCGTCGTAATCTATCAAGCGCCCGTTACGGCTATGTCATTAGCGTACTTAACCTTAAGTTAGCTGCAGGTACGTTATCCGTTGACGACGTTACTGATATCAACCAAGGCTTAACGGCACAACTTAATTAGTCGATGGGTTAAAGGCGGATCATTTATGATGGGCCAAATAACATAAAAAAAGCAGACTCAGG